>JANNXQ010000131.1:0-61271 GCA_031409655.1 Chthoniobacteraceae bacterium
CCCCCCCCCCCCCCCCATCCAGCCCTCGCTTGTCTCTCTGGGGCCGCGCTGCATTTTTTTTTTGAGCCCCCCGGCCCCGCCCCCCCCCCCGGGACTCACTGCCCGCGAGAACCGAGCAGCATGGCCAGCGCCGCGAGGGCCGCGGCGCAGGGCAGCGTGATCAGCCACGAGAGCGCGATCTGGCTCACGGATCTCCACTTGGCCTGCCGCGTGGCGATGCCGATGCCGAGGAGCGAGCCGACGCTCACCTGCGTGGTGCTCACCGGCAGCGAGTGATAGCTCGCGGTGGTGACGAGCAGGGCCGTCGCGACATTCGCGGCGAAGCCTGCGCCGGGGTTCATGTCGGTGATTTTTCTGGCGAGCGTTTCGGCCACATTGCGGGCGTCGAGCAGGCCGCCGAGCGCCATCGCCACGGCCACGGCGAGGATGCCCCAGCGGATGTCGAAGGCCTGCGCCACGAGGAGCAGCGCGGCCATCTTCGGCGTGTCATTCAAACCGCGCGCAAAGCTGGCGGCGCCGCCGCTCAGAAAGTGCAGCGCGTCCAGCAGCGGCGTGCGGTGATCGGGCAGCAGCCGGATGCCTTTGAGCAGAAAAAAAAGGAGCGCGCCAACTCCGATGGCCAGCACCGGGCTGAGTAGGAGCGGTTGCACGAAAGTCTTCCCCAGCGCGCCAAGGTGTACGGTGTGATCGCCGCTCGCGAATCCCGCCCCGACCAGCGCGCCAGTGAGGGCATGCGTCGTGGAGACCGGAAAGCTGAAGCGCGTCGCGAGAAAACTCGTGAGCGCCGCAGCGAGCGCGACCGCCAGCAGGAACGACGGCGACTGGGTGAGCGCATCCGGCACGAGCCCCTTGCCGCTGAATTTCTTGAGCAATCCTTGCGCAAAAAAGAGCGCGGTCAGCGCCCCCGCAAAGGTCGTCGCCGTCCCCCACCAAACCGCACCGCGCAGGCTCGTCGTGCCGCTCCCGTAGAGCGAGGCCACGCCTTTGCAGTTGGCATTCGCGCCATTGGTAAAAGCGACGAGACAGGTCGCGAAGAAGAGCAGGACGATGAGCAAGATCGCGCGCTATTTCCCGGCCGCTTCGCCGCCGATCTCAGCCGGCAGCGACTTGCCTTTGAGCCACACGTACTCCTTCCACGCGCCTTCGTAGAGACGCACATTCGGGTATCCGGCGACGTGCTTCAGGTAAAAGCGCACGAGGCTGCCTTCCCGCGAAGTGCCGCAATAGCAGACGATGTTTTTGTCCGGGGTGATGCCCGCCTTCTCCAGTTCGGCTTTCACTTCCGCAAACGGTTTGAACTTATGGGTGTTGCCCTTCTCCACCAGCCGCGCCCAATGAAAACTCACCGCGCCGGGGATGTGCCCCTTGCGCAGCCAGACGTCGTCTTCCCCGCGGAACTCATTGAGCGGTCGAGCGTCCACGAGAATGTTCTCCGGCTTGGCGATGAATTTCTCCACATCGCCGATGTTCGCCGCGATGCCCGCTCCACTCGCTTTCGGAAGATTCCCAATCGGGTTTCCGAAGTAATCCTGCGGAGCGTCAAACCCCTGTTTCTTCCACTCGGGCAGACCGCCATCGATGATCTTGATCTCCTTCACGCCAAACTTTTCCAGCACATGCGCCACCATGGTGCTGCTCAGGATCTCATCGTTTGGCAGCTCCGCTCCGGTGGCATAGACGAGATGGACCCGATCCTGATCAGCGCCCGCGCGGAGGAGCAGCGCCTTAGTGATGTCGTCGGGCAGATATTGCACCGGCACGCCCTGATCGGTCCCGCGCAGGGTGTCGAAGTTGATGTGATGGGCCGTCGGTAGATGCCCGCGGAAGTAATCTTTATAGCCACCGCGCGTATCGAGCACGACGGGGCGCTTCGTGGCGTCTGGATTGTCGATTAGCTTCTTTGCGTCGGCGGGGGAGATGAGGCCGATGTCGGCCTGGGCGGAAGCCAGCGCGCTGATGAAGAGCGTGGCGGCCGAGAGGAAGGCGAAGAGAGAATGGTGGTTCATGAATGACGTGCTTAAATATGCACCAGTGCGCATATTTCCGATTTGGCGTTCGCCGTCCAGCCATTCGTCGAAAATGTTTTCCCTCCCAAACCGCCGGCCTTTTTGTTCGATCCAGCCACCGCACTGCCCCACCATTTCCAAATGCCAGACGCCGATTGGGTCATCACGCTCAAAGCCCTCGCAGATCAGACGCGCTTACGCATCGTGCGGGAGTTGCTCGCGAAAAGCCTGACGGTCAATCAGATCACGGAGACGCTGGGCGCGACGCAGTACAATGTGTCGAAGCATCTGCGAATTTTGAAAGAAGCTGGGATCGTCGAGTTGCGGGCGCTCGGCAACCAACGCGAATACTCGATCGCCGGAGCCTTTCGGCAGCGACTGGCCAGACAAGGCAACACCCTCGACCTTGGCTGCTGTGTTTTCCGCTTTGATCAGTTGTCGGCCTGAGCCTGCCTCGCAGCTTCTTTTTTTGATGAACCGCGCCTTGGTCCGAGTCGTTGTCGTGCTGGCACTCCTCTCCGCTGGCGTGCGCGCGGAGGTGTCCCCGGGGGAAATCCTGATCAGCGAGATGAACTGCGTGGCGTGCCATGAAGCCTCGGAGCCGGTGCGGACGCGGCTGGCTTCCCGGCAGTCGCCGCGGCTCGGAGCCGATGGAGTGCGGGCGCGGCCGGAGTGGCTGCGCGCGTTTCTGGCTGATCCGCAGGGGACGAAGCCCGGCACCTTGAAGCCCGACACCTTGCACACGCTCCCGACGGAGGAGAGAGCGCAGGCAGTGGAGGCGCTTACCCATTTTCTCGTGAGCCTGCAAACACTCGATGCGGCCTCCGACCCGCAGGTGGGTCCGGCAACCCTGGCGTCCGGTCGGCGCCTCTATCACGAAGTCGGCTGTGTGCTGTGCCACGCGCCGGAGGAGCCGCCGCCGGGGGTGGCACCGAGCGCGACGGCGACGGCGGAGCTGGCGAAGTTGCAGGCCAGCTCGGTGCCGATGGGCGACCTCGCGAGCAAGTTCACCGTCGGGGAGCTGGCGGCCTTTTTGCACGACCCCCTGAAGTCGCGACCTTCCGGACGGATGCCGGCGCTGAAGCTGGCGACGACGGAGGCGGAGGCAATCGCGGCGTGGCTGCTGCGCGCGCCGAAGCCGGAAGCGGGCGCGGCCTTCCGCGTCGATCCGGCGCTCGCCGCGCGCGGACGGGAATACTTTGCCCAACTCAACTGCGCGGCCTGCCACACCGGCACGGACCTCCCGGCCCGCCCGGCGAAGCCGCTCCTGCGATTGACGGCCCGACAGCCAGCGGGCTGTATCGCGGCGAAGCCGAAGCCGGGTGGGCCACGCTTCGAACTCACGGATCGGCAGCGCGTCGTGATCCACTCCGCGCTCGGGAATCAGGAAAACCTCGCCGCCGCGCTCGAGCCTGCCCAGCAGCTCCGGCGCACCCTCACGGTCCTCAATTGCTACGCCTGCCACCACCGCGACCACCGCGGCGGAGTGGATGCGTCCCGCCGCGGATACCTCGTGAGCACCGGCCCGACGGATCTCGGTGAGGAAGGACGCATCCCTCCCCATCTGAATGCGATCGGCGCCAGGCTGCCCCGGGCCACGCTCGAAACCATGCTTATCGAGGGCCAAACCCGGCGACCTTTCCTGGCCACCCGGATGCCGCTCTACGGCGCCGCAAATATCGGGCATCTCGCCGCGCTTTTCGCAGCGGTGGACTCCCGTCCCGAGCCCCAAAAATCCCCCTAGTAGCCGCTTGCCCTCGCGACTTCCGCCAGCGACCGTCTTGGCATGAAAAGCCTCCTGCTCCTCGCCCTCGCCGTCCTCACCTTCTCCATGACCGCCTGCACTTCGGCCCCGAAGAAGAAAGACTGCTGCGGCACGGATGGCTGCTGCACCCCCGGCGCCAAGGCCCACAAGCACTAAGGATCGGTGCCTCCAGACAGAGGCAGGTGAAGATTTCACACCCGCCGAGTCGGTGTTTTTTTGGGCAGTCCGCAGCTCCCGGATTCGCTTGCCCAGTCGGACCTCCGACTCCGCTTCGCGGCCCCCCTCGGGATGACGATCCTATCGTCTCAGGAGGCTTGCGATCGGGCGTTCTTTCCGGCAGCATAAAACGCCGACTAGCACCGGCGCCAACGTTATCTCCTGCAGAACCTTCATCACTTGCACGTCATGTCCGCGCAGCAAAGGCCCACCCCACCTGCCCTCCGGCCAGAATCCCCTGGGAGTGCCGAGCAGACGCCTGACCGGGAGGCCAGTCCTGCAATGGCAGACCTTGTGCTGAAACCGTACTCCCTAGTGACCAGCCCCATGCCCGGCCCTTTCCGCCACGAACCTCAACCCCAGATCGGGAGCCACCGCCACCCGCGCGCCGCATGATTTCCAATCGCGTCCGTGGGTTGAACCTCCTGCACTGGGTGATGCAGGCCGCCTTGGTGCTGCTGCTCTTTTGGGCCTGGGTCTTCGTCTTCTCCAATGCTATCCGCCGCGGGGAGGAGGCTCCCGCTGCGAATCGTTACTTCGCTTATTCCCTGGTCATCGCCGGCGCCTTCCTTATCGATCTCTGGCGATCCAAGCTCGCGCAGGGAAATCTGCTCCATCTCGATGTCGTCCGCAGTCACGGCATCAGCCTGCGCCAGACCTGCATCGTCATCGGCGCGCTCCTTGCCTTCCTTGTGGCGCAGAAGGACATCGCGATCTCGCGCATGTTTCTCTTCACCTTTGCGCCACTGCTCTACATCGCGCTGGTCATCTCGAATAAGTTCTTCCCGCCTTTCCTCGCCCGCTTCGTCTTCCGCTACCATCCCGCCACCACCCTGCTCCTCGGCTCGCGCGCTCATGCCCGCAAACTTTCCTCCTGGCTGGATCGCAAATCGAGCTACGGCTTCCGCACCGTTGGCCTGATCACGGACGACCAGTCCCCCGCGGGGAATGACACGGTGCCAGTGCTCGGTGGCTATGGTGAGATGGAGCAGATCATCAAGGACACGCGCCCTTCCCAGCTCATCCTGCTCGACCTGCCGATGTCGCCCGAGCAAATCGTCGCGACGGGCAATCTCTGCGACAAGCTCGGCGTCCGGCTCTTCATCGTGAATGATCTTGAGGACAAGTTGCACCGCTCGGTGCTCTTCATGGAGGACGATGGCTTTCACTTTCTCGCCTTCCGCCAGGAGCCGCTCGAGTGCCCCATCGGCCGCATTATGAAGCGCCTTTTCGACATCGTGCTCGCCCTCCCGGTGGTCCTCTTCGTCCTGCCCTTCGCGAGTCTCGGGGTGTGGCTCTGTCATCGCCTGCAATCGCCTGGCCCGCTCTTTTTCACCCAGCGCCGCACCGGGAAATACAATCAGGAATTTCAAATCCTGAAGTATCGTACGATGCATGTGGATCATGGCGACGAAGCGCGCCAGGCGACGCAGGATGACTGCCGCGTCTTCCGCACCGGACGCTGGCTGCGCAAGCTGAGCGTGGACGAATTGCCGCAATTTGTGAACGTGCTCAAGGGCGAGATGAGTGTGGTCGGGCCGCGGCCGCATCTCGTGGATCACGATGAACTCTTTGGCGAGATCGCGAATTTCTACCGCGTCCGCAGCTTCATCAAACCGGGCATCACCGGCCTCGCCCAGGTGCGCGGTCTGCGCGGGGAAGCCCGGCGCGATCAGGACCTCATCGACCGCATCCACTCCGACCTTTACTACCTCGAAAACTGGTCACTGCTCCTCGACTGGGTGATCATCGTCCGCACCGCGTGGCACGTCGTCTTTCCGCCAAAGAGTGCGTATTGAAAGCGCGGTAGCGGGTGGGCAGGCGGGTGGGCTGAACACCGGTCGGCCATGAAGCTGATCACCTTCATCCCCGGCAACCTCGCCTACGGCGGGATCGAGTTGCATGCCGTTGCCTTGTGCGCGGCGGCGGCGCGGGCAGGCGCGGAGGTCACCCTCGTCACCACCGGCGTGCCGCTCGCCGATCATCTGCGGGCGCAGGTTGCGGAGTCTGGCGTCAGCCTGCGCGCCTTTCCGTGGCGCGGCTCGAAGCTCGAGCAACCGCTGAAACTGCTCTGGATGCACCTGCTCGCCCTGCGGCAAAAGGCCGACGTCGTTTACACGAACGGCATCGGGGCGAGCGCCACGATCCTCTGGCGCGCGCTGCGGTCCGGCGGACGGCGGGTCCACCACTTTCACACCGCCTGCGAAGACTGGGAGGCACGCACCTGGCCCGAGGCCATCCGCCGCTTGCTCACCGACGTGCCGGAACTCGTCGGTTGCAGCCGCTACACCGCGGATGCGCTGAATCATTTCCTCGCCCGGCAGGACACCCTCTTCCTGCCTTGCATCACCCGCCGGGTGCCGCCCGCGCCGCGCGAGGCCCGCACTGTGCCGCCCTTGCGCTTCGGCTTCGTGGGGCGGCCGACGCGCTTGAAAGGGGTCGATCTCGTGCTCGCCGCGAGTCGGCTCCCGGCCCTCGCAGACATCGAGTGGGAGCTGCACGGCGAAGGCCCAGAGTTTCCCGCCGCCGACTACCGCGATCACCCGCGCGTGCATTTCTTCCGCGGCTACAGCTCCGTGCAGGAACTCGCCGAACGCCTGGTGCGGCTCGATGCCGTGGTGCTTCCCACGCGCCAGACCGAGGGCCGTCCCATCAGCCTCATGGAAGCGATGTGCGCCGGCTTGCCGTGGGTCTCCGCACCCCGCGGCGGCATCGCCGAGATGGCCCCCTCGCCTTCCGACGCCGAGCTCGTGCCCGGCGATGTGACGCTGGAAAATTTCACCGCCGCCTGTCGCGCGCTGGCGGATCGCATCCTCCGCGGCGCGACCAACTCCGACCGCATCCGCGCCCACTACGAAGCCGAGTTCGCCCCGGAACGCGTCACCGATCAGTGGCTGCGTTTCCTCGGGATCACGGCTACTTAGACCCCACCGTGTCTTCACCCGCCTTGGCTCCGACGCTCCTCCATCTGACCCCAACGAGCCCCGCGCCCGACAACGCCACCTTGCTCGGCCGCTTCCTCGACGACCTCGCGCGCCGCAAGCTCGAGCTCTATCCCGCGCAGGAAGCCGCGATCCTCGAGTTGTATGACGAGAAAAACGTCATCCTCAACACCCCGACCGGCTCCGGAAAATCGCTCGTCGCCGCGGCGCTGCATTTTAAGAGCGCCGCCCAAGGTGGACGCTCCATCTACACCTGCCCGATCAAGGCCCTGGTCAATGAAAAGTGGCTCGCACTCTGCCGCGAATTTGGCCCGGAGAATGTCGGCCTGAGCACTGGCGACGCCACCGTGAACCGCGGCGCCCCGATCCTCTGCTGCACCGCGGAGATCCTCGCGAACATCGCCCTCCGCGAAGGCGCCGCCGCCCCCGTGCGCGACGTCGTCATGGACGAATTCCACTACTACTCCGATCGCGATCGCGGAGTGGCCTGGCAGATCCCCCTGCTCACTCTGCCGCAAGCGCGCTTCCTCCTCATGTCCGCCACCCTCGGCGACACCACCTTCTTCGCGGAGGAACTCACCCGTCTCAATGGACGCCAGACCGCGACCATCGCCAGCCAGGATCGCCCGGTCCCGCTCACCTTTTCCTACGCCGAGACGCCCCTCGCCCAAACCCTCGAGACCCTCGTCGCGGGGGGAAAGGCCCCCGTCTATGTCGTCCACTTCACGCAGGCGGAAGCCGCGGAGAGTGCCCAAAATTTCATGAGCACAAATGTCTGCACGCGGGAGGAAAAGGCCGCGATCGCCCACGCTCTGGAGGGTTTCAAATTCACGAGCCCCTACGGCCCGGAGATCAAAAAGTGGCTCCGCCACGGCCTCGGCCTGCACCACGCCGGCCTGCTCCCGAAGTATCGCGTGCTCGTCGAGCAACTCGCCCAGCGCGGCCTGCTCAAAGTCATCTGCGGCACCGACACCCTCGGCGTCGGGATCAATGTCCCGATCCGCACCGTGCTCTTCACCCAGCTCTGCAAATACAGCGGCGAAAAGACCGCCATCCTCAGCGCCCGCGACTTTCATCAGATCAGCGGGCGCGCCGGCCGCAAAGGCTTCGACGAGTGCGGCTGGGTCGTCGCCCAAGCCCCCGCCCACTTCATCGAGAATCTGCTCCTCGAGCAAAAGCAGGCCGGCGGCGGGAAGAAATTCGTGAAGCGCAAACCACCCGAGCGGAACTTCGTGAACTGGGACCGGCAGACTTTCACCCGCCTGCTCGCCGCGACGCCCGAGCGGCTCACCAGTCAGTTTAAGATCACGCACGGCCTGCTGATCAATGTCCTCAGCCGCCCCGGCGATGGCTGCGGCGCAATGCGGGAACTCATCGCCCGCTCGCATGGAACTCCGAAGGCGAAGAAGGCCCTCACCCGCCGTGGCTGGCAGCTCTTCCGCGCCTTGGTCGAAGGCCAGATCATCGAGTTCATCCCGCCCACCCCGGACGGCGCCAAGCTCCGCGTGAACGTCGCCCTGCAGGACGACTTTTCCATGAACCAGACGCTCTCGCTCTACGTCCACGACACCCTGCCGCTCATGGATCCACAGGCGCCCGACTACGCCCTCGTCGTGCTCACGCTCGTCGAGTCCATTCTCGAAGACCCGGATATCATCCTCCGCCGCCAGCTCGACAAAGTGAAGAGCCAGGTCCTCGCCGAGTTGAAGATGCAAGGCGTCGAATACAACGCGCGCCTCGAAGAACTCGAGAAGCTCGAATACCCGAAGCCCAACCGCGACTTCATCTATTCCACCTTCAATGCCTTCGCCGCCCGGCACCCCTGGGTCGGCCAGGAAAATATCCGCCCAAAATCCATCGCCCGGGAAATGTTCGAGGAGTTCCGCTCCTTCGGCGACTACATCAAAATCTACGACTTGCAGCGCGCCGAGGGCGTGCTCCTCCGGCACCTCTCCAGCGTCCACAAAGTGCTCACCCAAACCGTGCCCGACGCCGCCAAGAACGACGCCCTCCGCGACATCGAACTCTACCTCGCGACGATGCTCCGCCAGATCGATTCCAGCCTCCTCGACGAGTGGGAAAAAATGCGCGACCCGGACTACCGCCCGCCCGCCGAAACCCCCGAGGTGCGCCCCCCCGGAGCCGAAGCCGCCGACCGCGACATCACCCGCGACGCCAAAGCCTTCACCGCCGCCATTCGCAATCAGATCTTCAGCTTCCTCCGCGCCCTCGTCAGCGACGACCTCGTCACGGCCCTCTCCCTCGTGCCGGCAAACCCATCCCCCGACGAGGAGCCCTGGACCACCGAGCGGCTCCGTCGCGCTCTGGAATCCTACCACGAATCGCACGCCCACCTCCGCCTCGACCCCGAAGCGCGCAACGCCCGCCACACCTACGTCACCCCGTCCGAAGACAAACGCCATTGGCGCGTCCAGCAGATGCTCATCGACCCCGCGGAAGACAACGACTGGGTCGCGGAATTCAGCGTCGATCTCGCCGCTTCCCGCGCCGTGAGCGGCCCGGTCCTCGAGCTGCGCCGCTTCGGCAGCCTCGTGTGATCCCATCTACCACGCTCCGCGCCACGCATGAAGCCTCCCGGCCGCCTCGCCCCTCTATCGTTCGCTCTCAATCTGGCCGCGCTCGTCTTTTGCAGCGGCTGCTCCCTCCTGCCGCGGTTCAACGCGGAGCTGCCCCGCGACCGCGCCTTCATCGCGCACTGGCGCAGGTCATCTATGGCAAACTGCCGGCTGCGAAATACGAGGACGCCGTGCGCTGCTCCGAGAAAGCGATCGCGCTCAATCCGAATCTCCTCGTGCACGACATCGAACTCGGCCGCACCCACGCCGCGATGGGCAGGGCGGACGACGCGCGGAAACCCATCACCAAGGGACTCGCGATGCCCGATACGGAGAAGGACGAGCCCGAGACGAAGGCGCGAGGCCGCCAGATCCTGGAAAAACTGCGCTGAGCGAAACGCGCCTCCGGATCCGCGCGACGATGGCGACCGGAATGTCGCTGCTCCGTAGTGCGCCAACACGCCAAAAAAAACTCCTGTTCTTTGGCGGCGGTGGGCTGTTCAAGTGCGAGTCCTTGATGAAGAAGAACGATCCTCAGATTTCGCCGATGGACGCAGATTTTTGCCGCTGGTACGGCTGCGATCATTCTTTCTCTGCGAAAATCTGCGCAATCTGCGGATGAACCCATGACGTCCCGAGAACTTTTCGCCCGCGAGGCGCTCGCGCAGGTTCCGAAGATCCTGACCCTCCAGGATCGCAATGCCCACTCGGCGACCTACGGCTGCTTTGACCGGAACTTCTGGCACTACAAGATCATCGATTTCCCGAGCGGGATGGCCCAGGAGTTTGTCTGGCCGCTGGCCCTCGCCTACTCGCTCGCGATCCCCAGCAATCCCTTCTACCACCAGGCCGCGATCAAGGAATGGGCCGCCGCGGGCATCCGCTACGCCGCCCGGAGCGCGCATCCGGATGGCTCGTGCGACGATTACTTTCCCTACGAAAAGGCGGCTGGCGCGGCGGCCTTTACCTTACTCGCGTGCCTGGAGACTTATCGGCTGCTCGGGCTGCATGATGAGGAGATGCTGGAGTTCTTTGCCAAGCGCGCGGACTGGCTCGCCGGGCATCACGAGAGCGGGCGGCTCACGAATCATCAAGCGCTCATCGTCCTGTGTTTGGAAAAGGCCGGGCGACTTTTTGAGAGCCAGAGCTGGGATAAGCTGAAGGCGAAGCGCTTCAAGCGTGTGCTCGAGTGGCAGAATGAAGAAGGCTGGTTTCAGGAATACGAAGGCTGTGACCCTGGTTACCACACCCTGACCATCGGCCTGCTCGCGCAGCTTTACGCACTTACCCCCAGCGAGCCGCTCAAGATCGCGCTCCAAAAAGCGATCCTCTTTGCCGCGCACTTTGTCCATCCCGATGGCTCCTTCGGCGGCGAATACACCAGCCGCAATACTTACAACTTCTTCCCGCACGGCTTTGAACTCGCGGGTCAGTGGCTGCCCGCGGCGCTGGAGATCAATGATCGCTTCCTCACCGGTCTCGCCGCGGGCCTCGGCTCTTGTTACGCCGACGACCACATCATCGGGCATCACACCTGGAGCTATCTGCTCGCTTACGAGCACTGGATCGCCCAGCGCCCAGCGCCCACGCCGCGCCCCGAAGGCCGTCTGCATTTCAAGGAAGCCAGCATCATCATCGAGCGCCACGGCAGCGCCGTCCTCTACCTCGCGCTGAACAAAGGCGGCGTCTTCAAATTTTTCCGAGAAGGCAAGCTCGTCCACAGCGACACGAATTTCTCCGCGCGCGTGGAGGATGGCAAGGTGCGCACCGCCGTGGCGCACATGGTCGCAAAGTATGACGTCAAGCTCAGCGACACCGAGATCACCATCCGCGGCAAGCTCGGCTGGGCGAAGACCAAAGGCATGACGACCTTTAACCTCGTGGTCCTGCGCTTCCTCATGCTCAGCGTCGGCCGCTTCTTTCCCGACCTCATCCGCAAGCTACTCCAGCGCATCCTGATCACCGGAAAAAAAGCCGCACCGCTCAGCTTCACCCGCCGGCTGGTCTGGGATCGCGATCGGCTGCAAGTGCAGGACGAGCTCCTCGCGAAGGATTGGGAGAAAGTGCGCGCCGTCGGTATTGGCGCGTCGCAGACCTCCATCTACGTGGTGATGAGCCGCACCTATCAGGCCGGCCAGATGCAGTCCTGGCTCGATCTTACCGAACAAGTGCGCGCGCTCGCCATCGACGCCCCGCTGAAGCTGGATCGACCCTTATAAGTCTCGGACAAGTAGCGAATGACGAAAGTATGTTAGTAATCTCCCTCCCGGAAGTAGTGTCCCTCGTCGGCGGAAAAATCCTCGCGGGCGGACCGGACATCACCATCCACGGCTTCGCGTCGCTGAAGGAGGCCCGTGCAGGCGACCTGAGCTTCTTTCACGATCACCGCTACGAATCGCGCCTCCTCGCGACCAGGGCTGGCGCGGTCCTCGTGCCCCTGGCCTGCGTCGTCTTTCCGGAAAACGTGACCTGCATCGGCGTCAGCGATCCGTCGCGCGCTTTTGAAAAAATCGTTGAGACCTATGGCGTCCAACCGACGCCTTTCGTCCCTGGCATCCATCCTTCCGCCGTCCTCGCCGACTCCGCGAAGCTCGATCGTCAGGCCGTCTCGATTGGGGCCAATGCCGTCATCGGCGAAGAGGCCGAAATCGCCGATGGCGTGGAGATCGGGGCGGGGAGTTATGTCGGACGACAAGTCTCCATTGGGCGCGACTCCAAGCTCTTTGCCAATGCCACCGTGCATCTCGGCTGCAAGCTCGGCGAGCGCGTCATCCTGCACTCCGGCGTCGTCATCGGCGCAGATGGCTTTGGCTACGAGTTTGAAAAGGGGCGCCACCGGAAGATCCGCCAGTCCGGCATCGTCCAGATCGACAACGATGTGGAAGTGGGCGCGGGCAGCATGATCGACCGGGCGCGCTTTGGCCGCACCTGGATCGGCGAAGGGACGAAGATCGATAATCTGGTCCAGATCGGCCATAACGTCGTCATGGGTCGGCACTGTATCGTCGTCGCCTGCGTGGCCATCGCCGGGAGTGCGGTGATCGGAGACTACGTCGTCATCGCCGCGCAGTCGGGCATTGCCGGCCACGTCTCCGTCGGCTCGCAAACCACCCTCGGCGGGCGCTCGGGAGTAACGAAGGACCTTCCCGGCGGTCAAACCTATCTCGGCTTTCCCGCAGTGCCGATGAACGAAGAGCGCCGCCGCATCGCCAGCGTAAATCGTCTCCCGCAACTCCTCGCGCGGGTCAAAGACCTCGAGGCCCGCCTCAAAGCCATGGAGCAACATCTTGGCCGGAGTACACCGAGTTCGCCCGCCGGAAAGTAAGGCTGCCATTGTCGCCATGCGACTCCCCCCCCTTTTCACGCTCTCCGCTGGGCTGCTGATGCTCCTCAGCCACGCGACCGCCGCGCCCTTCGCCATTAAGGTCAGCGACGAAGCCACTGGCCGCGGCGTGCCCCTCGTGGAACTCGAGACCGTGAGCCACGTCTCCTTTTGGACCGACTCAAATGGGCTGATCGCGATCGACGATCCCGACTTACTGCGCCACCGCGTTTTCTTCTACGTGCGCAGCCACGGCTACGTGGTGCCGCCGGATGGCTTCGGGATCTACGGTCGCGCCTTTGACCTCGCGCCGGGTGGAAGTGCGGAGGTGAAGCTGAAGCGCACGAACCTTGCCGAGCGACTTTACCGACTTACTGGCGACGGCATCTTCCGCGACAGCCGCATCCTCGGCCGGCCCGCGCCGCCGGAGAACAATGGGCTCGTCGCCGGACAAGACACGACCATGGCGGTTCCTTACGCCGGGAAGATTTTCTGGCTCGGCGGCGACACCATGCGGCTCTCCTATCCGCTCGGCCACTTTCGCACCTGCGGCGCGACGAGCCCGGCGGCAGGCCTCGATCCGGAGCAATTCATCCCTCGCGAATACTTCACTGGACCGGAAGGTTTCAGCCGCGGCCTGTGGCCCTTCCTCCCAGGAGAAAAGAAACACCTCCTGATGTGGACGGACGGCGTCCTCGTCGCCCCCGATGCCACGGGCCGCGAGCGCATGATCGCCCACTACGAACTCCACAGCGCGCTGGATAAAGTGGAGGAACACGGACTCGGCATTTACAACGACGAGACGCAGGTCTTTGATCGCACCCAGACCTATGACCTCGCGGACACCTGGCGGCACCCCCGCGGACAGCCAGTGATCGGTCGGGAGGAAAATCACGGTTACTTACTTTTCCGCGCCTCGGACAAACATCCCGCGCCCTTTCCTGCGGTCCGCACCAAGGCGACGCTGGCCGCACTCAGCGACCCGAAGACTTACGAAGCCTTCACCTGCCTGAACGCGGGCGGCCTCGTGGAGAAGGATGCCGGAGGTCGAGCCGTCTGGAAATGGCGCCGCGACGCCTCGCCGCTCACCCAGCCCGACGAAGCCACCCTCCTGCGCAGCGGCCAACTCAGCGAAGCCGATACCCGCTCCCAAGTCCGCGCCGCCAACACCGGCAAACCCCTCGAGATCCACGCCGGTTCTGTGCGTTGGAATGCTTACCGGAAGAAGTGGGTGCTGATCGCCAGCCAGCGCGGCGGCACCTCCTACCTCGGAGAAATCTGGTACGCCGAAGCCGACGAAGTCACCGGTCCCTGGCGCGCCGCGCGGAAAATCGTCACGCACGAACACCAGAGCTTCTACAACCCGGTGCAGCACGACTTCCTCGACCGCGAAGGTGGCCGCTTCATCTATTTCGAGGGCACTTATACCAACGAATTCTCTGGCAACCCGGCAGCGACCTCTCGCTATCAATACAATCAGATCATGTATCGGCTGGACCTGACCGACCCGCGACTGGCCAAGTGAGCGGGTGAAAAAACTCCTCTCGATCCTCAGCAGCGCGCTGATCCTCGGCCTGATCTATTGGAAGATCGGGCCGGAAAATCGCGGGCGCTTGCTGGAGATCTTCCGCGATTGCGACCGGACTTGGATGGCAGTGAGTCTCGGGATGGTGGTGCCGCTGACGCTTTTCACTTCGTGGCGGCTGCAACAACTCATGCCGACGGCAGGCCAGCTTGGATTCGGCGAAGCGAACAAATTGATCCTCGTCGCGAGCGTGCTGAATCTCGTGCTGCCGTCGAAGATGGGCGACATCGCGAAGGCTTGGTTTCTTCGCGATCGCGGGCACCTGAGTGGGACGCTGGCGCTCTCGCTGGTGGTCTTTGAAAAATCCTGCGACATGCTTTCGCTGCTGCTCTGGTGCGGGTTTGGCCTGGCCATTTATCCGCAGAAGGACGGGGTCTTCTGGGTGCTGACCGCAGCGGTGACGACGCTGCTGGTGCTGGGTTGCCTGCTGCTCGGGTCGAAGAGTTTCGCCCAGCTTTTCTTCGACCTCGGGGCGCGTTTCGCACCGGGGAAGATCGGCGCGAAGCTCGGCAAGCTCTCGGGGTCTTGGAGCGAGATGCATGATTACTTTTGGGCGAGCAAGGCGCGGCTGCTGAAAGTAGCGACGACTTCGGTCTTCATCTGGTTCCTGCACTTGCTGCAGATCTGGATGTTTATCCTGGCGCTGCGGGCCAGCGTTCCCTTTGTGCGCAATCTCGCACTCTCGCCGCTGGCGATCCTGGCGGGGCTGCTGCCAATCCCGACCTTCGGCGGGGCGGGCACTCGCGACGGTGCGCTCGTCGCGCTTTATGCGCCGTACTTTGCGACGCCGGTGGCGCTTGCGCTTGGGTTGCTTTGCACGGCGCGTTACTTACTCCCGGCGATCGGCGGGCTACCGTTCGCCGGGGAGTATTTTCAGAAAGTGAAGACGATGAAGAAGGCGGAACTCGCGGGGTAAGGCTGGCAGGCTCCGGGAAGGTCTTCGTTTGGTGTTTGGCAGTTAGCGTTTGAAGTTTGACGTTAAGCCCGCCCGGATACCTCGAACATTTCGCAGGCCAAGAACGCCAAACTTCAAACGCTAAACGACAAACCACGCCGCTACCGGCACTTCCCTTTCTCAAGGAGCTGGCGTTTCGACGATGGCGCGGACGCCGGTGACCTTCACGCTCTCGTTCGGCTTCGCGAGCTTGAGTTGCACTTCGCAGCGCTCGTCTTCCGCGCCGATCGGGATGCTGAAAAACTCCCGGCCGCCTCCCGCGTAGAGATACGGCTTCAGCAAATACTCCGCGGTTTCCTGGCCGCGGGAAGTGAAGCGCAAGCGGATCGACAGTGCCTCGACGGCTTCCGACGCGGCGTCCAACTGAAAGGACACGTACTTTCCCCGAACCGTTGCTGGGACAGCCCAATTCGCCACCACCGTCCGATTGCTCTGGCCCGTCCACTCGATGGGTAGCGACGGGATCAGACCGGTGAACTCCGGGGCATTCGCGGCGAGGATGCGGGGGTCGGGCGTCGCGGGAGTGCGGCGGCGGTAGAAGATCAGGTCCGGGGTGTCGCCTTTGGCGAGGAGGCGGCCGAGGTGCCAGTCCTTTTCCGGCGCGGCAAAGTAACTCCCGAGTGCGGGCTGCGCGGTGAGCTTTTTCTTTTCGAGCCGCTTGCGGGTGGTGAGCCAGACGAGCTTCCGCGCGTACCAGAATTCATCGCACTGCGCGGCCATCTGCTCGTGCTCGTCGTCGCGATGGAGGATGGAGTTTGGCGCGAACCACTGGAAGCGCCGGGCGTCGTGACTGCTCGCAAGATAGGCGATCCCGCGCATCGCTTCGTGGGAGAAGATCTTCGTGCCATCGGGCAAGGCGGCCATGTAACGGCGCAGCTCGGGGATGAAGCCGGGATCGTAGCGGTCGCGCGTGGTGACGGCGGCGCAGAGGGCGAGGCCAGCCGCTCCGAGTGCGATCGGTCGCCCCCACCACGCGGCCCCGACGCGCGGTGCGGCCAAGGCGCGCCACAGCGCGGTGAGGCCAGTCGCGGCGAGTACCGAGATCGGGATGACGAGGCCGCAGAGAAAGCGATCCGCATCGCGGATGAGCGGACGCCACGGCCACAAGCTCTGCGGCGCGCAACTGTATTCCAGATAGAGCGTGACGAACCACACGACCATGAGGCGCCCGGTGATGCCGCCGCGCTTCCACGAGACGCCGATGCCGAGGAGCGCGAGCAGGCAGTAGGCGGGCGCGAGGGGGTTGCCTTTCCACAGGGTGTCGAAGAAACGCAGCGGCAGATACCAGGCGGGAATGGGTTCGGTGCCCTTGTTGCCTTTGGCGCCGAGATTTGCGTGGATGTTGTGCAGCCAGTCGCCAAAGAGCCAGCGATAGAAGCCGCACTCCGCACCGTAGAAGAGCGCGGCGAAAACACCGATGAGTACGAGCCAGCCAAAGCGGCGCGGGAAGAAGCAGAGCGTCGCGACGACGAGCACCGGGACGATGAAGACGCCCGTGATGCGATTCGACTCGATGACGTAGATGAGGAGCCCGGTGAGCACCGCCCAGAGCAGGGAGCGTCCGCGCGTGCCCGCCAGCATCGCGGCCCACCAGGCGAGGAGCACGGCGCCGCCGAGCACGCCTTCCGAGAGATCTGGCATGGGGCGGTAGGCCACGGAGTCGAGCAGCGGATGGAAGAGAAAGGCCAGCGCGCAGGCCCAACCGGCGGCGCTGGACTGAAGCACGCGGCGACCAAAGACGAAGGCCACGCACGCGCCGCCCGACAGGTAGAGCAGGGGCACGCCGTAGTAGGCGGCGACGCCGAAGCCGAAGACCGCCTGGAAGATCCAGCACCAGATCCAGACGGGCCAGCGCAGATCGTGGAAGCTCTGCACTTGCCAGGCCCTGAGGCCGCGCTCGTGGAGATCAAAGGCGAAGCTCCAGTAGGTGAAATCGTCGCCGAAGCCGGGCTCGCGCAGGAAGAGCACGCCCACGCCGCAGGCCACGAGCACGAGGGCGAGGAAGTGCGGCCATAGACGGGCGCCTCCCGCGGGCGCCGGCCAGGGGGCGGAGAAGACGGTGCGGATGTTTGCGAGCCAGCGAGGTTTCATGCGAGCGGACCTCGGATGGGGAGGACCACGGATTTGACAAGGACTAGGGGCGCCCTCGCCCCCAGAAGAAGCTCGGGGCGAGGGCGCCCCAACTCCTTGATCGCACCGGCTCCCGAACCATCACCAAAACCCCTCTCCCCATCCGTGTCATCTGGGAAATCTGTGGTGATCATCTTTTCATCCCAGTGCCCACCGGGTGAAGCGCGCGGGCGATGCTGAGCCAAAGGCAATCAGCGAGCAGTGCGAGATAGAGAAACCAAAAGGGCTCGAAGACAAATCGGAACCGCGGGCGGACATTACCCGTGAGCATGATGGTGTAGAAAAAGGCCAGGAGCGTGAGCCCCCAGGCGATGTGAAAGGGCCGGAGCGCGCCGCTCCGGAGCATCACCGCGAGCAAGCCGAGACCGGCGAGGAGAAAGTAGAAAGGCAAGCCGCGATAGATGAAGGGCACCGTCGGGAAATCCCGATCAGGGAAGGCGGCGTCGGGAAAGCGCCACGCATTCACTGCGCGGAGCCAGGCGTCGCTGAGCGCATTGAACCAGCGGACCTCGCCGTATTGGGTGTCGAGGAAGGCATTCATCTCCGCAGGCGTGGTGATCTTCCGCCCGAAGAGTCCGATGGAGAGGCGGGAGAGATCCTCCATTTCGCCAAGATAGGCTTCGCGCTGTTTCTCGAAGAGCCAGTCATTGTCCAAACGTCCGCTCGGCGATTCATTCGCGACGATGCGAAACTTTGAAAAGGCGTGCGCCGGCATGGCGAAGAAGTTTCGCCGCAGCGTCTCCATCGCAAGCTTGAGGCAAAACGCATTCACGCTGCTGTGCGAATCGGAGTCCGCGAACTCAGGGCGATCCTTGAGGTAACGGGCGACGGTCTCCGCGATGGCGCGCCGGTCGCGCACTTTCGGGAAGGACGGTTTCTCCGACCACCGCTCGAGGAGATCGGTGCGGATCGGCCCGATGTAGGCGTCGAAACCTGGCGCGCATTTCAGCTCGGAAGGCGTGAAGCGCGCGAGCGAGGTGTAGAGGAGGAGGCCGGCTTGGGACGTCTTTGTCTTGAAATGCGTGAGCACGGCCAGCGCGACGAAGACCACGAGACGCACCCGCTGCGCCCGCCAATCACCCCAATGCAACCACGCAAGCAGCAGCAGGCCGAAGCCGAAGAGCAGCTTCCCCTCGGGCCGCGCGCCCGCGACGAGGAAGAGCGCGACGCCGAGGAGGATGAAGCGCGGCCTCGTCTGAGCGCGGGCGTAGAGCGTGCCGGCGGCGGCGACGAGCAGGGTGCAAAAAACGAAGGTCGATTCCGCGAGGAGCGCGTGCTCATACCAGAGCAGGAAAGGATTCACCGCGGCGACGAGGGTCAGCGGAATGATGAACACCTTCCACCGCGCGAACCAGAGCCGGCAGAGCAGTCCGACGAGCAGCACCACCCCTAGCCCGAACACATGCTGGCCGAGCGGGATGGCGAGCATCGCCGGGACGCGGAGAATGAAGGGAACGGTGAAGGCGACCGGGACGAGAAAGGTCTTCTTTGAGTGCAGATCGAACTTGCCCTGATTCATCAGGCGATCCGGCGTGACGAGGAAATCCGGCGCGTCGTCGTGGAAGAAGGCGTAGGGCAACTGCGCCGTCAGCATCCCCCGCAAGATGAGGCCAACGAGCAAGGCAGGCAGACACCACCGCACGAGTTCGCGCACGCGCGGATTGCGCAGCAGGGAGGTGAAGCAGGCTCGGAGACGGGGCACGGGCCGCGAGTTATCGGGGAAGCCGGGCGGGAGGGCAAATCTCAATGCCGGGTCGGTGGAGTTGCCTTCAGACTTGGAAAAGAGCGGACGCGCAAAATGGGGCGGGATCTGGGGAATGCAGGAGGAGAACCGGGCACTGGAGCTTGTGCGGAAGGTGGCGCAGGACGGCAGCGCCACGGGAAAGTCATGGCAGCCGCGGCTCGCGGCCCGCCTTTGAGCGCACCGCGATCATCACTTCTGGCCAGAGAAAAATGCCGAGGAGGGGACTCGAACCCCTACACCTTGCGGTACCAGATCCTAAGTCTGGCGCGTCTGCCAATTTCGCCACCTCGGCTTCTCTGCGGGTGAAAACCGGGCCTCGCGAAGCGAGCACCCGTCCTTCAAGGCGCGTAGTTTATGGACCAAGGCGATTCCCGCAATCGCAGATTGGCCTTCTACGCAGGACGCCGACGCCACGCTGTAGTTACGGCGCGAGTTCGATCTTGTAGAACATCTTCGCCGCCTGTCCTGGCAGCAGCGTCCCATCGAGAAAAGTCTGCGTCGGCGCGACATCCGAGAGCACCGAGCCGAGCACGTTGTAGCTCTCAATCCCCGGCGTAGCCGCTCCGAAAGTCGTGAAGCCCGCGATCGGAAAGGCGATGTCGTCCATGTGTCTTGGCCGTGTTCACGAATGCATGCCGTTTCCATGCGCTTCCGCCGCTGGGAAGCGCGCGGCGTCTGGCCGCGCTTGTGGCAAAATCTGCAAAGCGAACGTTTGGCCCAAGCCCGTGGTTTGTTCCTGGACTCGACCACGGTGCGCGCGCATCAGCACGCCGCTGGGGCGCCAAAAAAAAACGGTCCCGACCAGGCTTTGGGCCGCTCTCGCGGGTGACTCCAGCACCAAGATCCACGCGGCCACCATCGACGAAAACTGCGCGGTGGCCCTGCACCTGACGCCCGGTCAGGCGCACGACGGCCGCCAGTTTGAAAGTCTCTACGAGAGCCTCCCGGCCGGCCACGTCCTGGAGTCCGCCGCGCTCGACAAAGGCTCCGACGCCGACCGCATCCGGCAGCGCCTGGCCTCCGACGGCTTCAAGCCAGTGAGCCCACCCCTCAGCCGCCGGACCCGGCAACTCTTTTACGACAGATCTCTCTACCGCGAGCGCAACCGCAGCGAGCGCTTCTTCAACAAGCTCAAACAATTTCGCCGCATCGCCACCCGCTACGACAAACTGGCCAAGACTTTCTTTGCCGCCGTCCACCGCGTCGCCGCTTTCCTGATCATCAGGAATTCGTGAACACGGCCTAGGCAAGCGAGTCCGCGGAGAGGTCGTAGAGTTCCACGTCCGGATTCTGCTGCTTGAAGTAGTTCAGCGTCCAGGCGCTCGGGAAGAGCACCACGGGCTGGTCGTCGGCGTCGTCGGCGAGGCGGCAGCCAGTGGGGAGCTTGAGCGCCTTGGTCTCAGCGGCGGTCGTGCCGCGGCGCAGCCACTTCACGGATTCCCACGGGGCGGTCTCGAGTTGGGAAGGCGCGCCGTATTCGGATTCGAGGCGGTATTGCACGACTTCAAATTGCAGCGGGCCGACGGCCGCGAGGAGCGGCACGCGCTGGCCCATGTCGCGCAGATGAAAGACCTGCATCACGCCTTCCTGGAGCAACTGATCGAGTCCTTTGCGAAACTGTTTGAACTTCGATGGGTTCGGATTTTGCAACTGCGCGAAGCACTCCGGCGGGAAGCGCGGGATCTCGTGGAAGGTCACGGTGCCGTCTTCACTGAGGGTGTCGCCGATGCCGAATTCCGAGTGTCCCACCAGTCCGACGATGTCCCCGGCGTAGGCCTCATCGACCGTTTCGCGCTCCTGGCCGAAGAGCTTGTGCGAACTCGAGAGCCGCACTTTCTGACCGGTGCGCATGTGGTTCACGACCATGTCGCGCTGAAATTTTCCGGAGCAGACGCGGACGAAGGCGATGCGGTCGCGGTGCTTCGGATCCATGTTGGCCTGGATCTTAAAGACGAAGCCGGAGAAAGCTGGCGCGTCGGGCGCGATCTCCTGGCCCTCGGAGCGACGCGATCCCGGCGGCGCAGAGCGCTCGAGGAAACAATCGAGGAGCAGTTGCACGCCGAAGTTATTCATCGCGCTGCCGAAGAAGACGGGCGTGAGCTGCCCGGCAAGCACCGCGGCGGAGTCGTATTCCTTGCCGGCGATCTCGAGCATCTCCAGCTCCTCGACGAAGCGCGCGTAGTCACCTTCATCGAGCTTTCCCTTCACCACTGGATCGTCGATGCCTTTGACCGTGAGCGGCGCTCGAAACGCACCCTCCGGCGTCCGCTCGAAGAGATTCACCTGCTTCGTCTGCCGATCGTACACGCCCTTGAAATCCGGACCGGTGCCGAGCGGCCAGTTCACCGGGAAGGCGCCGATGCCGAGAACGCTCTCGAGCTCATCGACCAGAGCGAGCGGATCGCGGGTGGGTCGGTCGAGCTTGTTCATGAAGGTGAAGATCGGCACGCCCCGGCGGCGGCAGACTTCAAAGAGTTTGCGGGTCTGCGTCTCGATGCCTTTGCCGGCATCGATGACCATGACCACGGCGTCCACCGCGGTGAGCACGCGATAGGTGTCTTCGGAGAAGTCCTTGTGGCCCGGGGTGTCGAGCAGGTTGATGCGGTAGCCGTGGTAGTCGAATTGCAGCACCGTGGAGCTGATGGAGATGCCGCGTTTGCGTTCGAGTTCCATCCAGTCCGACGTGGTCGCGCGTTGATTTTTACGCGAGGTCACCGAACCGGCGAGTTGCACCGCGCCGCCGTAGAGGAGCAGCTTTTCGGTGAGCGTGGTCTTGCCGGCATCAGGGTGGGAAATGATGGCGAAGGTGCGTCGCCTGGAAATCTCGTCGCGCATGGAAAGGACGGGGAGCTTCGGTCCGGATGGATATGGGTGCAAGCATCGGGAGAAGGGCTGCCCGGCCGGGCGGAGGGTGGCGCGTCCTCGTTCTCGTTCTCGTAATCGAAAGGCAGCGATTCGAGGACGAGGACGAGGACGATTACGAGGACGAACGCCAGGGCGCTGCACCACGACGCACTGCCGTTCGTCAGCCCCTCCGTCCGAGCGGGAGATTGGTGAATGCAACTGGGATGGCGAGGGCCAGCGCGGCGCGTACTGCCGAGCGTGGGACTTTGATGCGCTCGGGATTTTCGAGGGGATTGCGCGCTCGCAAAAGAGCCAGCGTTTTCACGCCGAGATGCCAGGGGAGAAACACGCCGGCGCGCAGGCGCGCAGGCCGGAGCACGCGGAGATAGAGGCGGCCATCTTCGAGCCGCTCTTCCGCGCGGGTGAGCCAGCGGTCGAAGACTGGGCGAGCGGAAGCTGGAGACTGCAAGAGAGTGTTGGGATTTGCTCCGCTGGCTTGGAGTTCGTCAGCGGGGAGGTAGCAGCGACCGGTGCGCAGATCGGCGGGGAGATCGCGCAGGATGTTCACGAGTTGCAGGCCTTGCCCGTAGCTGATGCCGAGGCGCGTGAGTTCCGCGGCGGGCATCTCCGAGTAGCGGGGGAGATGATGCAGGCAGAGGCGGGTCCAAAATTCGCCGACGCAGCCGGCGACGAGATAGGTGTACTCGTCGAGCGCGGCGGCATCGGGCAGCGCCGTGGTCCGGGAGGGATCGGCGAAACGCTGGAGGTCGAGGGTTTGGCCGTGGATGATCTTGGCGAGCACGGCGGCGATCTCGGCGCGGTCGAAAGTGGGGAGCGCATCGAGCCAGGCGAGGCAGGCCTCGAGTTGCGCGATGAGTGCGCTTTCGCCCGGATGCGTGGCGCGGATGTCGTGCTGCAATTCCCCGAGCTTTCCCCGCGCCGTGCCAGTAACCATTTCTCCGAATGATGCGAGATGGCGCAGGCGCGTCGCGGGGGGGGCATCGGCGCTATCGGCGATGGAGTCACTCGCGCGGGCCAGGAGGTAGGCGAGGCCGATGGGTGCGCGGAGTTCGCGCGGGAGGATGCGGATGGTGAGGTAAAAGGAACGCGAGACGCTCGCGAGTAGCGGTCCACCGAGGTCCGGCGCGGTCATGGCTCGACGGTCTGCAACTCGATGCGGCTTTCCTCAAACTGCCCCAAGCCCATCTGCGCAGCCTGCTCCAGCCACTCGGCGCGTTTGCCGGTGGGGGGGAGTTTGGCTTGGAGACGCCAGCCGTCGATGAGCCGCAGCGCGGTCGCGTCGAGCGCCACGGGGTCGAGGCTCGCGTAGAGCGTGGCGTGCTTGAAGGCGTAGTTCGGGTTGAAATTTGGGCCGCCGGCGTATTGCGCGAGCAAGCCATCGAGGACGTGGATCACGACGCGCGGGCCGATGCGTTCGTCGGCGTAAAGTTCCGCGATGCCGCCCGCGCCGCCGGGTTGCGTGAAGCGCCGCCAATTGTCCACCGCGGGTACCGTCACATTGTAAAGCGCACCGGCCACGCCGCAGCCGACTTCATCGCAGAACACCGGCACATTCACGATCTTCGTCAGACCGCGCGCGAGGATCGTGGCGAGGTGACTCGTGGAGCTGAGTTCATCCGCATCGTTCGCGCGTTTGCCGGCCTTTGGTTTCTTCTCTTCAAAGAGCAGGTCGCCCCAGATGAGCTTGCCGAGCACAGGCGCGGTGAACTTTGCGGCGCGATCAAAGCCCTGTGGGGGATCGATGCCGCGCACTGGCACGCCCATCCGCTCCGGGGTGAATCCGGCCGCGCGAAGATCAGCGGTTTTCCGATCCCAGATGACGATCTGCGCCCGCGGGACGCCGGCTCCGATGAGTCCATCGATGATCGCCGCGACGACGCCGCGATGGGAGGAAAAGTAACGTCCGCCCGCCGTCGCGACCTTGATGCCCACTCGATCCGTCGGCTTCACCAAGGTGCGCCACCCAGCGACCGCATCTGGCTGGCGCGTGACGACCGCCACGAGCGCATCGACCATCTGCCGCGTCAGCGTCGCGTCTTCCTCGAACCGCACGAGGGCCCGTTCGTCCCGGGCCAGCGCGATTCTGGCAGTCGGTGGCGGTGCGGGTGGCTCTTCGGCCAGCGCAGCGGACCGCAAAAAGATGAGGAGAGCCGCCGCGAGGGCGGGCAGGGAACGAAGCACAGGCGGCGAATATGCGGGCGGGTCTCTGCGCTGCAAAGCAAAAGGCCGCCGGGCAATCGATACGCCGACGGCCTCTGAATGGCTGGACGATCTTTACCCGATGCGGAGCGAGCGCAGCAGGGAGCTGTCGATCCGGCCGGTCGCGGGCAGCCCGCGATCACGCTGGTAGTCGCGAATCGCGGCGCGCGACTCCGGCCCGATATCGCCGTCGATGTCTCCTTCGTAGTAGCCGTTTTTCCGGAGTGCGCGCTGGACGTCCACCGCGAGATCATCCGAGTAGTTTGACCGCGGCACGTAACGGGAAGAGCTGATCGAAGGATAGTAGCGAGACGAGCCGTAGGCCGAGGAGGAGCCGGTCGAGAGCGAGAAGCCGATCGAAGCGCGCGGCCGATAATAGGAACTCGATCCGTAGTGGGACGAAGCGTACGGGCTGTAGTAGTAGGGCCGGCTCGAGTAGTAGCCGTGGGGTGCGCAGTAGCTCCGCGACGAGGAGTAATGACTGCCGCCCACCTTGCTCGTCTTCTTCACGTAGTGGCCATCGCCGTCGTCGTCGCGATAGACCTTGATCTTACGATCCGCAAAACTCGGCGCCGGGAAAGCGACAAGCAAGGCGGCAGCGAGCGTGGGCAGGAAGCGGGCGAGGGAAGGTCTGTTCATGGCGAATTGCAAGGGTTTCAAAATGGGACGGGAAGTGGATTAACTTTCTTCGAGAAATCTGCGGCGTCCAGAAATGAGTGCAGCGCCACAAGCGCAACCAGCCCCTTTGCGAGCTGCGCGAATTTTGTCCCATCGAATGGCCGCGCCCGTTGGGCAGCGGTGGCTACTCTCGGAGGGACAGCGGCGGGCAGTAAAGACCGAGCCGCTCGCGCTTCCACCACGCGGTCGGATCATCGCCCGCTTGGGTGAACCGATACTGGTAGAGAACGGCGCGGACAGAGCGCGGTGGATGGGAGGGGAAGGGGTTTGATTCGAGGAGCGCGAGCACCTCGGGAGTATTCGTCAGCAAGCGGGCGAGCATTTCCACAAACCACGGGCTGTGCTGCACGTCGCTGAGCGCGGCAAACCACATGTGCCAGTCCAGCCGCGGCTGATGCGGGGTCGCGAGGCGCGGGCGCTGGCGGAGATCGCCGGGCTTGTAGCGGAATTCCTACTCGCGCCAGTTCACGCCGTCGTCCGTGCCCTCGATTACGATCTCGCGGCGGACGGTGGTCATGACGCGGAAGAGACCGTAGCCATTGGCGCTGCGCAGCGGTTGCAGGGTTTCGATGACGGCGCGGGTGGGCGCGCGCCAGCCTGGCGTCCACGGCCCGCGCTGGTGAAAGCAGGTCTCGAGCTGGGCGGCGGTCACGAGGACGATGACGAAGGCAACGGGCGCGAAGAGCCAAAGCGGCCAGCGGCGATCGGCTTCGGGCGGACGGGGGGAGGCAGGCAGCAAAGCGCGGATGCGGGCTGGCCACGAGGCGTCGTCGAAAAGCGGGACGCAGAGTGCGATGCTGAGCAGATTGAAGAAGGTGTAGTTCCCGGTGACGAGGATGGCGAGTTGCAGGGCGATGAGCGCGAGGGCGCCGCCATGCCGCCAGCGGCGCGGGGCGAAAAGGAGGAAGGGTGCGCCAAGTTCGATGAGGAACATGAGCGCCGTGGAAATCCGCAGGACGAGCGTGGGAAGCTGGTGCGCGAACCACGCGAGCGGCAGTGGGAGTGGCTGGGTCTCGAAGTGATATTGGAGGGCCGTGAGTTCGAGCCACGTGGGATCGCCGGCCGTGAGCTTCACCAGGCCGGACTCAAACATGAGCCGAAAGTTCAGCCACCAAAGCAGCAGCCACGCGATCCGGGCGACGCGGGTGTGCTGCCGCCAGTCTGGCCGGAACTGCCACGGCAACGCAAAGCCCGCGAGGAACGCCGTCTCCAGCAGGAGCAGGTCCCACTGGAAGTCCATGAAGGGACTGCCCACCGCGCAGAGAGAGAGGTAGAGCGCCCAGAGGAGCAGCGCGCACGGGCCCGGGCACCTGCCCGCCATGAGCCCGACGGAGAGCGCGACGCCAGCCCAGCACAGGGCCACGAGTGTCGTGTCGCTCGCGCCAAGCCAGCAGAGGGTCGGGATTTTCTGATAGGCCACGGCGCCGAGTTGCTCATGCGCCCGCTGCAAAAAACTCGCGGCAGGGGCGATGCCGCGTTCGCCGAGGAGCCCGCGCACCTGGCCGGCGAGCGAGAAAAACGCGCAGAAGAAGAGCGCGCCGAGAAGGCGGGTGAAAACCCAGCGAGCGGTCTGAAACACTGAAGCCGACGGTTACCGGGTGAAGCGCGCGCGGCTCTGGTTACCGCGACTTTCCTTGCGTGCCGTTTCGCCGGTCAGTCTCTGAGCGGGTGCCCATGTTGCGGCTGTCGAAGTTGTTCGTGTACTCGAGTCCGCTGCTATTCGTGCGATACGGCGCGCGGTCGAGGGAAGTGCCGCCCGGGCTCCAGCCAGAGGATGAACGGCGGGCGACCTCTTTCGGAAAGAGAGCGCTTTCCTCGGCCATGACTTCATTCGGCTTCATGAAAAGATAGCGCAGCGGCTCATTCCAGCCCGAGACAAAGATCACCGTAGCGAGAATGATAAAGCCCCCAAAATGGAGCAGTTCCTTGATCAGATTCCGTTCTTCCATGGCCGCTATTTCTTCCTCGCGTCCAGGGATCCTCCTGGCTGCCACATCCACTGGCTATCCCGCGCCGCAGGCGCATTCTGCCGGCCGGCGGGATCCTGCGCGGCGAGATTGGCCTTGTGCGCTTCCACCGTCACCATGGCGAGCCGACTCGGCTCGATCTTGGTCTCAGGAAAACGCGCGCTGATCTGGTCGCGGTAGGGCTGTCGCCAACCGAGAAACGCGAGGAGAACGAGGAGGAGGAATTCCAGGAGGAGCCGCATATCTTGGACGGGAAACTAGCGCGTGGACGGCGAGTGTCGAGGCTTTCGCCGTAGGAGAGGCTCGACTCGCGTGCTCAGCGCGCCGCGCCGAGGCGGAGCAGTTCGTCGTATTCCGCCTTGGTCAGCGGCATCACCGAGAGCCGGGACTGTCGCAGCAAGGCCAAGTCCTGGAGCTTTTTGCTGCCTTTGATCGTGGCCAAAGGCACGGGTCGGGCGAGACGCTCCACCGGCACGAGATCCACGCAATCCCAATCGCCCTCCGTCGCCGTCGGGTCGCGATACGCCATCCGCGCCACCTCAGCCACGCCCACGACCTCTTTCCCCACCACGCTGTAATAGTACAGCACATGGTCCCCCACCTTCATCGCGCGGAGATTATTCCGCGCCTGGAAATTGCGCACCCCCGTCCAGGCCGTGCGCCCATCTTTCTCAAAGTCCTCCCACGAATAGGCCGTGGGCTCTTGTTTCACCATCCAGTAGTGGATCGTTTTGCTCATTCGGTGGGTGTTCAGTGTTCGATGTTGCGGAACTGCAAAACATCGAACGTCGAACATTCAACATCGAACATCGAACGAAAAGGGCGAAGGCGCCCCCGTCTCCGAGGGCGCCTTCCCAGGTGGGTGGCGATAAGCCGAATTTTGTCCCTCCGCGGTTGCCCGCGGATTGGATGATCATTTCTCTCACGTCGCTTGCGCGGCGAGCCCTGCTCGCGCAGGGGGCGACTAATACCCGGGAGCTGTCCCGCCGAAGCGGGACGGGTCAGGCGGCCCGGGCTCCCTGTTATGTCTTGCACCGCATGGGGTTTTTCGTGCCCCGGCACTTGCGCGCCGGGCGGTGGGCTTTTACCCCGCCTTTTCACCCTTACCCCTCGGCCCATCTTGCGACGGTCAAAGGGCGGTCTGTTTTCTGTGACACTTTCCGTCACGCGGGACTTGGGCCCCGCGCGCCCGCGCATTCTACGCGGCATGCTGCCTGAAGGTGTTCGGACTTTCCTCACGCAGCCGGAGCCGCGCGCGATCATCTGCCACCCACGGGCACAGTAAATTCCAAGTTCCAAACTCCAAGCTCCAAAGCAGCCGCACGGGACGGCGGCGCTCCCGGGGTCTCCGGCGATTTACCTTTGCTTGTGCGGGGTTTGGTCCAAGGACTTTCCGCACCCATGTCTGATTCCGTCGCCGATCGCCTTCTCGAAAAACTCCGCACTGCTCTCGAGGCGGACACCTTCGTGAAGCTCACCCTCAGCGAGCCACGCGGCGAAGGGGCGCGCAATGTCTATGCGCGCGGCGTCGAGGTGCGGGAAGGGCGGCGCGTCTCCCTGGTCTGGCGGCACGCGACGCGCGACGTGACGAAAACGCTGCCTCGCGACGAAGCCGTGATGACGATCGCCGAACTCCTCGCTACGGAGTTTTCCCGCGCCCATCTTTTCACAACCGCTGGCGACTGGCGGCTCGATACCGTCCGCGCGATTTTGAAGGCGAGCCGTCCTGCGTTTTCCGTCGCGCCAGATCCGGAGCACGATCGGCGCAAGGTGAAAGCGCTCACGGCCGCGCCCTTCCTCGTGGCCCTCGGGGTGGCGGACGTGGCGGGCGTGGCGCGACCTGGGATGGGCGACAAGCTGCGTCAGATCGAGCGTTTCACCGAACTCCTCGGGCATCTGCTCGCCGATTCCCCGCTGCGGGATCGGACCCCGCTGCGGGTGCTGGATCTCGGCGCTGGAAAAGGCTACCTCACCTTCGCGGCCCACGAGTTTTTCCGTGCCCGCGGCGTGGCGGTCGAAGTCACCGGCGTCGAAGTGCGCGACGATCTCGTGCAACTGACGAATCGTGTCGCCCGCGAGTTGAATTGCGCCGGCCTCGGATTCGTGCGCGGCGCCATCGGTGAATTTTCCCCACTCGCTCCGCCCGATGTCCTCATCGCGCTCCACGCTTGCGATACCGCCACCGACGACGCGATGCACCTCGGCATCAAGTCCGCCGCCGAGCTGATCCTCGCCGCGCCGTGCTGTCATAAGGAGATCCGAGCGCAACTCACACCGCCGCCCGTGCTCGCCGATGTCCTCCGCCACGGCATCCTCGCCGAACGCGAAGCGGAACTCGTGACCGACGGCGTGCGCGCCCTGCTGCTCGAGATGCACGGCTACAAAGCGAGCGTCTTCGAATTCATCGCGCCCGAGCACACCGGGAAGAACCTCATGATCGCCGCGCAGCGCCGCGCCCGTCCGCTCGATCCCGAGCCACTCCGCGCGCGACTCCGCGACTTGCTCGCCTTTTACGGCATCCGCGAACAACGCCTGGCCAGGCTCCTCGGCGAATGATCAAACACTGGACACCGCAAGAGCTCAGAGTGCTGCGCAAGCTGCGCGAGCGTTTCATTACCGGGACCGCCGGCGCGGCCGACTACTGGCGCACCCCGGAGATGCTCGCGCTGTACGATTCCACCTTCGCCGAGCGCATCGGTTGGAAATGGGACGCCGTGCTGCGCGAACTCACCCTCCGTGGCTGGCGGCCACGCAGTCGGCGCGTGCTCGACTGGGGCTGCGGCAGCGGCGTCGCCGGACGGCGCGTCATCGAGGCCTGGCCCGGCTTCACGGAATACGCCGTACACGATCGCTCCGGCTTCGCCGCGAGATACGCGACGGAGCGGATGCGCGCCGCCGCGCCGGATCTTAAACTGACCGTGAGCGAGGATGTGGATGGCGACACGCTGCTGCTGCTCAGCCACGTGCTTAGTGAGTTGAAGACCGCGGAGTTTGAGCGCGTCCTCGGGCTCGTGCGCCGGGCCGGGGAGGTGGTGTGGGTCGAGGCCGGCACGCATGCCGAGAGCCGCCGACTCATCGAAGCTCGCGAACGAGTGCGGGCCGAGTTCGCCGTCGTCGCGCCCTGCACGCATCAGGAGCGGTGCGGCCTGCTCACCGGGAAAAATGACCGGCACTGGTGTCATCATTTCGCGAAAGTGCCGTCGGAAGTTTTTCAAGACGCGCGCTGGCAGGAGTTCGGCCGCGAGATGGGGATCGACCTCCGCAGCCTGCCCTACAGCTTCGTCGTGCTGGCGCGCGCCGCCGCCCCGATGGACCCCGGCTTTTCCCGCGTCATCGGCGAGGCCCGCGAATTTAAGGGCTACGCCAAAGTGCTGAGCTGTGCGCGCGAAGGCGTCGCCGAATTCATGCTCCAAAAGCGCGACGCTCCCGAACTGCACAAAGCCGTTTTGAAAGGCGACGAGGCCCCGCTTTTCCGCTGGCAGATGGACGCCGGCAAGATCGGCGGCGGAGAAAAGCTTGCCTAGCGCCGCGCCGCTGCGCCAGCCTCCGCTCCGATGAAAACCCCAACCTTCCGCACCCTCATCGCCGCGGCAGCCGCTGCGATCATTACCCTGCAACCCATCCACACCATGGCCGAATCTGCATCCGAAAAAGGCGAAAAATTTCTCAAGGAAAACGGCACCAAGGAAGGCGTGAAGACCACCGCGAGCGGTCTCCAATACAAGATCGAAAAGGAAGGCGACGGCAAGAGCCCGAAGGCCTCCGACACCGTGCTCGTCCACTACAAAGGCACGCTGCTCGACGGCAAGGAATTCGACAGCTCCTACAAGCGCAACGAGCCCATCGAATTCCCGCTCAGCGGCGTGATCGCTGGCTGGACCGAAGGCCTGCAACTCCTGAAAGAAGGCGGCAAAGCCACGCTGTACATCCCCTCCAAGCTCGCCTACGGCTCCCGCGGCGCCGGCGGCCTCATCGGCCCCGACGAGACGCTCATCTTCGTCGTCGAGCTGCTGAAAGTTCGCTGACCGCGCGACCTCTTTCCGCAAATCCCGAACTTCAAAATTCGCCGGGCTTCAGAGCCGGGCGAATTTTGCGTTTAGGCCAATGATCCTAAAAGCGGGATTGGGATTTTTAACGCAGAGACGCAAAGACGCAGAGGACGCAGAGTGAGAGCGGAATCGAGACGGCGGATGAGTTCACCCGATGGGTGAGCGTCCCGGGAAGCGCGTTTGTTCCCTTCCTCTGCGATCTCTGCGCCTCCGCGTCTCTGCGTTTTAAATCCCATCGCCGGATTTAGGATAAAGGAAAAGGTGAGTCGTCGCCTTCTATCGGGTGGAGCAGCAGTAGGGTGTTACATGACGAGTCGTCGGCCATGACCAACGCTCTGTCCTCGGTCACCGTGCTCAAGACCATTGTTTCATTCCATGCCAAGCAGCCGCCGAATCTTCTCGCGGATGCCTGCTAGGTCTTGGCGGAGATGAAGCAGCGCGTGAATGATGATGCCGCGAGCTTCGACGGTGTAGAAAATCTCGTCGAGTTGCGCATGGATCCGGAGCAGGTCGTCTTCGGCTCCGCCCTTCCAGACGATCTCAGGCATCTGGCCGCTTCAAGAGGCGCGGTCGCGCAACTCCTCCCAGCACACGCCAGCTTGTGGCTCGGCTTCGTGCTCGGCCAGTCGGCGCCGGAGCAAATCGAGCAATGCAGGGTCTCCTTCCTTTTCGAGCGCGACTTGATTGAGGAGTTCCTCGGCCAGCAACTCCTTTTGCTCGGTCGGCAGCGCGAGTACTTCGGGGCGGCGTTCGACGACCGTGACCGGAGCATAGCGATCGACCGGAAAAGCTCAAACGGTAACCGCGAATGCATTAGCCTTGGTCTTTCCAGCGTTCGATCTCCGACTTCCACCTCGGCTAGCAGCCGCCGGTCGCCCACGGCCCTTCCGAGATCATCCGGAGGCACGTTCATTGCTCATCTTATGGAGCCTGAACTCCATGGCTCCATCCACGTCCACCACTCCCGATGGTCCTGCCAGCGAGTCGGAATCCGTGCAATACCTGCGCGGCAAAAAGAACGGTGCGACGGGCGATGGCTATCTCGATCCGCCCACGACTGGGGTCCCCGCCTGCTCTCTGGAGGAGTTGCAAAAGCTCTACGAAACTCTCTCTCTCCAACACGCCGCCTCAAAGCGCGAGCGGGACGAACTCGCGCGCCAACTCGCCGCCATCCCGCGCTCGACGATCGACGCTGAGAAGACGCTTCTCGCCATTCGCCAGGCGCGCGACACCCTCCTCGCCCGCAACCACGAGCTCATGGGCCAGCTCACCCGCACCGAGGATCAGCTTGCCGAACTCGGCAACGCCTCCGACGACCTCGTCCGAGCCCAGAGTGCCGCCTCCCAGGAAATCGCCAGCCTGCGCAAAGAGTGCGACGACCTCCGCCGCAAAGCGCTCGATCTGACAGAACAAAAGTCCGAACTGCTCGAAGCCGAACGCACGCAAACGGCGGCGCTCGTGGACGCCGCGCGACAAGTCGCCGGACTGACGGAAGAACGCGACGACGCCTTGACCCGCGCCGCCACGCTCGAGGCGCGCAACAACGCCGCGGGCGACACCGACGCGCTCCAGGCTGGGCTCTCCACGGCGAAGCGCCAGATCGAACAACTCATCGCGGATCGCGAAGCACTGCGCACCCAGTTCGTCTCCGAACAAACCGCACTCCTCGCGCAAATCGCCGCGCTTCACGCCAAGGCGGGGCTCGTCGGGAGCGACGCCGAAGATTCCGAGAAATCCCCCAAGCCACTCGCCCTCAAGGACGCCAGTCTCGCCGCCCTGCAAAAACGTCTCACGACCCTCCGCGACGATCCGCAGAATCTGGAGTCGCTCGACATCGTGCATGACCAATTTCAAAACCTCGCGAAAAAAGGCCAGAGCGATGGCTCCGTCGCCACCGCGAAACTCGCGACGACCGCGGCTGACCTGGCGCGCGCCCTGCGCAAGCAACCAAAGAAGATCGTCGCCTCGCTGGCCAGTTTCGATGAGGCGCTGGAGCTCATCACCCGACTCGGCGCGGTGAAGGACCTTGCCCAACTCCCCGACCCCTCAGGCGCGCTCGTCTATTCCGTGGACGAGGATTTGGACAACTGTGAATGCGTCGCCATGGCTCTCGAAAAATTTGCCCTGCGGACAAAGTACGCGGTGAAACCCGAGGCGGCCCTCGCGGATCTCGCGGCGGGGCCATGCGATCTCGTCGTGCTCGATGTGGACCTGCCGGGCATGGATGGTTTCGCCCTGCACGCGCGCATCCGCGAGATCCCGCATCACACCGCGACTCCGATCATTTTCCTGAGCGGCATGATGAGCGCGGAAGCGCGGATCGCCAAAATGCCCAGGGCGATGAATCGCTTCGTCGCCAAGCCCTACAATCTCAACGATCTCAGCCTAAAGGCGCTGAGCATGATCGTGGAGTCGCGGCTCGCGTCCTAGCCGGCCCGCAGTTGCCCGCACCCCGCAGCCACATCGATCCCGCGCCGCTGCCGCACCGTGCTCGGAATCCCCGCGGCGCGCAGCACCCGCTGAAAGCCTGAAACCGTCGCGGCCTCTGCAGTCGCACCACTGAACCCAGCCGTTGGATTTAGCGGGATCAAATTCACGTGGCCGTGAATCCCTTCGAGCAGCTCCGCCAACTCCCGCGCGTGCCTCTCGGATTCGTTTCGCCCCGCGATCAGCGTCCATTCAAAGAAAATCTTCCGCGCGGCTTGCTCGGAATATTTCCGGCAGGCCGCCATCAATTCCGTCAGCGGCCAGCGGCGGCTCACGGGGACGAGCGCTGCGCGATCCGCCTCATTCGCCGCGTGCAGACTCACCGCGAGATTCCACGGGCGGCGCTCCTCCGCGAGCCGGAGGATACCCGGGACCACGCCCACCGTGCTGATCGTGATGTGCGCCGGACCAAGATTGATTCCGCGCCGATCGGCGATGATCTCGAGCGCCGTCATCACCGCCTCGTAGTTGTGCAAAGGCTCGCCCATCCCCATGAGCACAAGATTCCGCAAGCCGGTCTCGCCATCCGCGCGCAATTCCCGCTGAGCATGCAGCACTTGCGCGACGATTTCCGCAGGCCGCAGATGCCGCACGAAACCCATCTGACCCGTGGCGCAAAAGACACAGCCCATCGCACAGCCCACCTGCGTGCTCACGCAAGCCGTGAAGCGTCGCGGGTAGCCCATCACCACCGTCTCGATCGATTGGCCGTCCTCAAGCTGGAGGAGATACTTTCGCGTGAAGCCGTCACTGCTCCGCACTTGGGAAAGAACGGAGGGTCCATCAAGACGAGAGGACGCGCCGGGATGTGCGGTGATCCAGCGTCGGAGCGGCGGCGGAAAGTAAGGGCAGTCGGCGAGGTTTTGCCGCGCGTCCCGATGCACCGCACGCCACAGCTTGCGTGCGTGGTCAGCGTGGATGCCATGGCTGCCCAGCATCTCCTCCATCGCTGCGTAGGTGAGATCGAGAAGCGCGCATGGACGACCTCCCGCCGGCTGCGGGATGTGCGATTCTTTCTCGGAGACGACGGCTTTCATACTCGGGCCGTGAACGTGCCGGGCCTCGGGGCCGCGGCAAGCGAAATGGCATCGCGCGACGCCGCGTGCTTCTGCAATATCGCCCGTCGTGATGAAGCTCGGTTCATTCCCCATGCCCACTCCCCCGCCCCGCGTCGCATGAAGATTGCCATCGTCGGTGCTGGGCCCGCGGGTTTGCGTGCGGCGGAGATTGCGGCGGCTGTCGGAGCGGAGGTCACGCTCTTCGATGCGAAGCCTTCGGTGGGGCGGAAGTTCCTCGTCGCCGGTCGCGGCGGCTTGAATCTCACGAAAGACGAGGCGCTCGACGTCTTCGTCACGCGCTACACTGGACCGTCCATGCCGCCGGATTTTTGGGCCGAATGCATCGCGGGCTTCGACGTCGCCGCGCTGCGTGCCTGGGCGGCGGATCTTGAGATCGAAACCTTCGCCGCCTCCACGGGACGCGTCTATCCGCGCGATTTGAAGGCCGCGCCGCTGCTCGTGCGCTGGGTGCAGCGATTGCGCAAACTCGGCGTGCATTTTGCGCTGGATCACTGCCTCACCGCCCTCGACCCCGGCAAGCCGCTACGGCTCACCTTCCAGACGTCCGCTGCAGCGCGCACGATCGAAACCGACGCCGCGATCCTCGCGCTCGGCGGCGGCTCGTGGCCGGACACTGGCTCCGACGGATCGTGGCTCGAGATGCTGGCCACCCTCGGAGTCGCCATCTCACCACTCCAGGCCGCAAATTGCGGCTGGGAAGTCCCGTGGCCACCCGCGGTGCTCGCGGCCGCGGAAGGCCAGCCGCTGAAAAGTGTGGCCGTGCGGGCAGGTGCAAACGATGTGCGCGGGGAGTTGCTCATCACCCGCTACGGGCTTGAAGGCGGCGCCATCTACCAACTCGGCCCGGCCTTGCGAGGCATGGCGGTCCCGGAGATTTCCATCGACCTAAAGCCTGCCCACACCGCTGCCCAGCTCGCGGCGAAGATGGGTCCCGTGAAACGCAATTTCCTCACCGAGGCGCGCCGCCGCTGGCGCTTGAGCGACGCCGCCCACGCGCTGCTCGCCATGAGCGAGCCATTCGCTTCCATCGAAGCTCTCGCGCTCGCGGCCAAGAACGTCACCCTCCAGCTCACCCGCCCGCGCCCTCTGGCGGAAGCCATCTCCTCCGCGGGCGGCGTCCGCTGGAGCGAACTCGATGACCACTTGATGCTCCGCAAAGTGCCCGGCGTTTTCATCGCCGGCGAAATGATCGACTGGGACGCACCGACGGGCGGCTACCTCATCCACGGCTGCCTCGCCACCAGCGCCCGCGCCACCACCGGCGCCCTCGAATGGCTGCGCCACCACCGTTCCCACCAATGAGCGAAACCACCGTCACCCTCGAACAGGCGCTGCGCATCGCCGACGAACACTTCCGCCATGGACGCCTTGCAGAAGCCGAGTCCGTGAGCCGCCAAGTGCTCGCGGCATTCCCGGAGCAAGCCGGTGCCTTGCATCAACTCGCGATGATTGCCTGCCAGGCCGGAGCGAATGCGGTCGCGGAAGATTTCGCCCGACGCGCCATCGCCGCCCGTCCGGACGGTCCCTGGCACTTCAATACCCTCGGGCTCGTGCTCTATCGCCAAGGCCGCTGCGCGGAGGCCGTCGCGGCGTATCGTGCAGCGCTCCGACTCATGCCGGAGTTCGCGACGGCCTCCTTCAACCTCGCCAACGCCTTGCGTGGACTCGGCGCGCGGCAGGAGGCCCTGGCTGCCTACCGCGAGGCAATCCGGCTCCAGCCAACGGCCGCCGAAGCGCACAACAATCTCGGCGCGCTGCTCGGCGACCTCGGTGATCTTTCGGGCGCTATCGCGGCGTATCGGACCGCGATCCAACTCAATCCGAGTGACCCGCTCGCCCACAACAATCTCGGCCACACCCTGCTCATCACGGGCGACGGCAGCGGCGCCGTCGCCGCCTGCCAGGCAGCGCTGGCCCTCGATCCGCGGTTCGGCAACGCGCACCTGAATCTCGGAAACGCGATGGCGCTCCAGGGAAAATTCGTCGAAGCCATCGAGTCCTATCGCGCGGCGATCGCCTGCGCCCCCACCCTGGCGGACGCGCATTGCAATCTCGGCAACGCCTTCAAGGATAGCGGTCTCGCGGGAGAGGCCATTCTGCACTACCGCGAGGCCCTGCGCCTCGCTCCGGAAAACGCGATCCTGCACAGCAATTTCATCTACTCGCTGCAATTTGACGCTGCCTCAGAGCCTGCACTCCTAACCGCCGAACAGGCGGCCTGGAACGCACGCCATGCGCACTCACTGCATCCACAAATTCGCCCGCACGAAAACGACTGCACGCCGGACCGGCGTCTGAAGATCGGGTACGTCTCACCGGATTTTTGCGCGCACGCCGTCGCCTTTTTTCTCCTCCCGCTCCTTCGCGCCCACGATCGCACGGAGGTCGAAGTCCACGCCTACGCGAGCGTGCCCCGGCCGGATGAAATCACCGCTCGAATGCGCGCCGCGACCGATATCTGGCACGACGTTCTCGGAGTCGAGGCGGCGGAGTTGGCGGAAATAATCCGCGCCGATCGCATCGATCTCCTCATCGACCTCTCGATGCATTCCGCTTTCAACCGACTTTCCACCTTCGCTCTCAAACCCGCTCCCGTACAGGTTTCCTGGCTTGCGTATCCAGGCCGGACCGGCCTCGAGACGATCGACTGGCGCGTGACCGATGCAAATTTGGAGCCCGCATCCGCGGACGACGACACTGGTCCCGAAGCCCCGATCCGTCTCGCCGACATCTGTTGCTGCTACGATCCGCGCGATAGCTTCCCACCCGTCAGCGCGCCTGGAACTCCTCGCTCCGCTGGCTTGGGAGGAATACGTCCAGTTTGGCGAACGCGTCGATCTGTGCCTCGATCCGTTTCCCTGCAATGGGATGACCACCACCTGCCACGCGTTTTGGATGGGCCTCCCGGTGGTCAGTCTCGTGGGCCCGCTTCCCGCCTCGCGCTCCGGGCTGACCTTGCTCTCGACGATCGGCCTCCCGGAACTCGTCGCCCACAGCGCAGAGGAATACATCCGCATCGCCGCAGCGCTGGCGGGCGATCTCCCGCGGCTCGCCGATCTGCGGGCCACGCTCAGACAGCGGATGCAATCATCGCCGCTGATGGATGCGCCGGGTTTCGCCCGCAAGATCGAGGCGGCCTATCGGACAATGTGGAAGCGCTGGTGCGGCTAGCCCATCGCGGCCGCGAGCAGGCGCTCCGGAGTCGCCTCGGCCTTGCTGAAGATCCCGCCAATTCGGCCTTCGTGCAGCATCAGGATGCGGTCGCTCATCCCGATCAATTCCGGCAACTCGGAGGAGACCAATACGACGGCTTTCCCCGCATCGGTCAGACGATTGATGATCTCGTAGATTTCGATCTTCGCGCCCACGTCGATGCCGCGCGTGGGCTCATCGAGGAAGATCACGCGCGGCTCGGTCAGCAGGGCTTTGCCGATCACGACTTTTTGCTGATTACCGCCAGAGAGCTTGCCCACGCTCGGCTCGAGGCCCGGTGCCTTCACGCGGAGGGAGCGAAAGATTTCTTCGTTCCGGCGGAACTCGCGGCGCGCATCCAGAAAGCCGCCACGCGCGACGGCGCGGAGCGAACTCAGCGAAAGATTGAAGCCGATGCATTGCTCCAGAATCAGGCCGAAGCGGCGGCGATCCTCACTCACCAAGGCCAGCCCGCGCCGCAGCATCTCGGTCGGCGGGAGAGGCGGCAGATTCTCGCCCTCCAGCTCCACCCGCCCCGCTCGCCGCACGCCCCAGGCGCCGAAGAGATGCATGAGCAGTTCCGTCCGCCCCGCGCCCATCAACCCGCCGATCCCAAGCACTTCGCCGGGCGCGACATCGAAGGAAATATTCCGCAGGAAATCCGCACGGGTCGCGGGATGTGTAACGGTGAGATCAGAAACTTGAAGACTCGGACGAACAGATGCTGACGTCGGGGCCGCGGAGGTTCGTCGGGGAAAGAGATCCGTGATCTCGCGGCCGACCATCTGGCGGATGATCTCCGCCTTGGTCGTCTTCGGAGTGTCCGCGGTGAAAACCGTGGAGCCGTCGCGGAGCACGGTGATGCGATCCGCAAGGGCGAAAACTTCGTCGAGCTTGTGCGAGATGTAGATGCACGCGATGCCGCGCGACCGCAGATCACGCAAGATGGCGATGAGCACCCGCACTTCGTGCTCCGCGAGTGCCGCCGTGGGTTCGTCGAGGATGAGGATGCGCGACTCTTTCCGAAGCGCCTTCACGATTTCAACGAGTTGTTTTTGTCCGACGCCGAGCCCGCTGCACGGAAGGTCTGGATCGAGCGCCACGCCGAACCGTGCGAGCAGTTCGCGGGTCTCCCGGCGCATCCGATTCCAATCCACAAACGGCCCACGTCGCGGTTCTGCGCCGAGGAAAATGTTTTCCGCCACGCTCATCCCATCGACCAAAGCGAGTTCCTGGTAGATCACCGCCAGACCGCTGTCCTCGGCATCGGCGATCGAGCGAAAGCACGCCGCCTCTCCCCCAATCTGCAACTCGCCCTCGTAACTTCCGTGCGGATGGATGCCGGAGAGGAGCTTGATGAGCGTGGATTTCCCCGCGCCGTTCTCGCCGCACAGCGCATGGATCTCGCCGGCGCGCAGATCAAACGAAACATCCCGCAGCGCAACGACTCCAGGGAAGCGCTTCGTGATCCCGCGCGCTGCGAGTACGCAGTCGCTCACTTGGGCGAATCTGTTCCCTCTTTCGGCCGCGAAGTCAGTCGCAGGAGGAGATGCAGGACCAACGAGAAAACTGCGAGACCGCCACCGAGGAATAGTCCACCCAAGGCACCGAGCGTCACCGCGAAACCGGCAGGCTCGACATCATTCCACGGGATGAAGTGCGCGAAGAAACTCGGGGTCAGCATCCCCGTGCCGAGTCCGAACAGCACACCCAACACCATCCCGCTGAGGGCGCCGATCGTGATGAGCAGGAAGATCCGCGCAGGCGACAGAGGTTTCTTTTCGGCAGGTGTCATTGGTTACTTTGCCTCAGCCCCTTTGAAGACATCCGCGTCCTTATGAAAGCCATCCGCAACCACCGTCCCGCGGAGATTTTCTTTCGTCACCGAGACCACGTCGAGGAAGACGCTCGGCACTTTCACCTTGCCGTTATCGAGCTCGGCGCGCGCGATCACCGGCTGCCGCTTGGCCAGTCGCACCGCGAGGTCCGCGGCTTTGGTCGCGAGTTGTTTGAGCGGCTTGTAAATCGTCATGCTCTGCGTGCCCGCGACGATGCGCTGGCACGCCGCCATTTCCGCGTCCTGACCAGTGACCAGGATTTTTCCCGCCAGCCCTTCCTCCGAGAGCGCCTGGATCGCGCCGCCAGCGGTGCCGTCGTTGCTCGCGAGGATGGCGTCAAAGGGCAGGCCGCCCGCGTCGGCGCCCGCCTTGGTGATCGCGGCATTCGCAATCTTCTTCGCGTTCTCCGGCTTCCAATCCTGGGTCCAATCCTCGTGGACGATTTCGACGGCGCCGGACTGGATCAGCGGCGCGAGGATCTTGTCCTGGCCTTGCTTGAAGAGCGCCGCGTTGTTGTCGGTCTTCGAGCCGTAGATGCGCACGAGCCGCTTCTTTCCGGGAGCCTTGGCGAAGGCATCGACCAAAAACTGGGCCTGCAATTCACCGACCCGCACATTGTCGAAAGTCATATAGAGATCGAGGTCGCAGCCAGTGATGAGCCGGTCGTAAGCGAGCACCGGAATCCCCGCCTCATGCGCCAGAGCCACGGCTTTCGCGCACGCCGCGCCGTCATGCGGGATGATCACGAGCACCTCCACGCCCTTGGTGATCAGAGCCTCCACGTCCTTGATCTGGCGGACGTCGTCGCTATTCGCGTCCTGCACGATCACTTCGGCGCCGAGTTCCTTCGTCCGCGCGACAAACATGTCCCGATCGCCCTGCCAGCGTTCCTCCTTGAGCGTATCCATGGAGAGCCCGATGAGCGGGCGCTCGCGCGGCACCACCGGCTTCGCACCGCTCCCCCGCGAAAGCACGAGCCCCATGACGACGCTGAGCAGACAGGAGATGAGGACGAGCGAGAGGCGAAATTTCATCCGGGGAGAAAAAGGGGTCGGGAAGAGAGGGCGGCGCGACGCTACTGACCGGCCCCGGAACTGCCAACGCCAAATGGCCGCTTGGCGGACACCGGACGGCGCTCTACCGTCCCCCGCCTCCATGAAAGCAAAGTCGGCAAAATCATTCTCCGAAGGCATCTGCTACCTTGCGGGCGCAGGTCCGGGTGATCTCGGGCTCGTGACTTTGAAGGTGAAGGAGGTCGTCGAGCGCGCGGCGGTGATCGTCTATGATTACCTCTGCAATCCGGAAATCCTCGGGTGGGCGCGGCCCGGCGTGGAGATCATCTACGCGGGGAAAAAGGCAGGAGCGCACACCCTGAAGCAGGAGGAGATCGATGCGCTGCTCGTGGAGAAGACGCGGGCGGGGAAAGTGGTGGTGCGGTTGAAGGGGGGCGATCCGTTTCTCTTTGGCCGCGGTGGCGAGGAGGCGCTCGCGCTGGCGGATGCAGGGCTGCGTTTCGAGATTATCCCGGGAGTGACTTCGGCGATCGCCGCGCCCGCCTATGCGGGCATCCCGGTGACGCATCGGGAGCACACTTCGCAGCTCACGATTTTCACCGGACACGAAGACCCGACGAAGCCGGAGAGTTCGCTCGATTACGCCCGCCTCGCGACGCAACCAGGGACAAAGGTGATGCTCATGGGCGTGGAGCGGATCGCCCGGATCACGGAGCAACTCCGCGCGCACGGGGCCGCGCCCGAGATGCCCGTGGCCCTGGTGCGCTGGGGCACGACTGGGCGGCAGCGAACTTTGCGCGGGACGCTGGCGGACATTGCGAAACGGGTGGAAGAGACGGGCTTCACCGCGCCGGCCGTGGCGGTCTTTGGCGACGTGGTGCAGCTCCGGGAAAAGCTGAACTGGTTTGAGAAGCGTCCACTTTTTGGCAAGCGCATCGTGGTGACGCGGACGCGGACGCAAGCGGGCGGGCTGAGCGCCAGCCTGCGTGCCCTCGGGGCGGATGTCTTCGAGTTGCCGACGATTCGCATCGAGCCGCCGACGGACCTGCGCGTCTTCGCTGAATTTGTGCGCGACGTGCATCGCTACGATTGGGTCGTCTTCACGAGTCCGAATGGGGTGAGTTCGTTTTTTGAGATGTTCTTCCGGATCTACAAGGATGCGCGGGAGATCGGCGGGGTGCGCATCGCGGCGATCGGTCCGGCGACGGCGGCGCGGGTGCATGACTTCCATCTGGCCGTGGATTTGCAGCCGGAGGAATTTGTGGCCGAGGCGGTGGTCGCGGCTTTCGAGAAGCAGGGCTCGATTGAAAATTCCACCATCCTCCTGGCGCGCGCGGAGACGGCGCGCGATGTCCTCCCGAAGGAACTCACGCGGCTCGGGGCGATCGTCGATGAGACCGTCGCGTATCGCACGGTGCCAGAGACGGAAGACGTGAGCGGGGCGATCGCGCGCTTCCAAGCGGAAGGTGCGGATCTGATCACTTTCACGAGTTCCTCGACGGTGGAAAATTTCATGGCCCTGAAACTCCCGCTGCCCGCGGGGATGAAGACGGCGTCGATCGGGCCGATCACCTCGAAGACGATGCGTGAGCTCGGGCTGACGGTGGATGTGGAGGCGAAGAAGTATGACATCCCGGGACTGACGGCGGCCGTTCGGCAGTTCTACGGGATTTAAGCCACTGCGCTGCGCGCGCGGGCAAAAACTGCCGGAGCTGGCCTGAAAGCCGCTAGGTGAAGGGATCATGTCCAACACCGATGGAGAAAACATCGAACTCGATCTCGATGCTGAGCTTCGTGGTCTCTTCGTCGAAGCGGAGCAGGCCGCGGGAGATCGAAGCGGCGCGACCAGGGCCAGTGTTGAACCCAAAGAGACTCCACCGACGAGCGACGATCGCGCCCTCCGCGCCTCCCTTCCGCAAATGCTCAAGCCTCTGGTGCTGGGCCTCGCCGCCGTCACCCGCGCGATGGGTGAAAACACGACGCTGCTCCGCAAGCTCGACACGATCAACGACGACACCATTGAAGCGCGCAAAGTGATGCCGCAACTCGCCGCCGACATGCAGACGGCGCTGGAGCACAAGAACGGGCTGACGAAGCACATGTTCGACGCGATGCATGAGGAGCTGAAGGGCTACAAGGACAGCTTCCTCCTCGAGACCGTGCATAAGCCGGTGATCCTCGACCTCGTCTCGCTCTACGACGATCTCTCGGGCATCCTCCGCCAGACCCAGCACGTGAGTCGCGACGTGCAAAGTGAAGAGAGTGGCGTGACGAAAACGATCCAGGAACGCCTCCTGGCGATCGAAACCCACGTCACCCACAACTGCGATTTCATCCTCGAGGTCCTCGCCCGACTCGACGCCAATCCTCTGCCCATCAGCACCGGCAAGCTCGACAAGAAATCCCAGCGCGCCGTGGGCATCGAACCGACGGAAGCACAGGAGGAAGACACGGACGTCGTCCGCTCCGTCAAACGCGGCTTCCTCTGGAAATCGCGGCTGGTGCGTCCCGAGGAGGTCATCATCAAAAAATGGAAGCCTCCCGTAGCCACTGCCTGACCATCGCGACTGCGCCCACTCCTCACCTTTTCACGATCAGTAAGACCGACCGCGTCCACCAACACCCATGAGCGAAAACGAAACAAAACCAACCGCACGGAAGGCCGTAGGCATCGACCTTGGCACGACTTTCAGCGCGATCGCCCACATCGATACCTACGGCAAACCGCAGATCATCCCGAATTCGGAGAATGAGCGGATCACGCCCTCGGTGATTCTCTTCGACGGATCGAATGCCGTCGTCGGTTCCGTGGCCAAACAGAACGCCGTCGCCGAACCGGAGAAGATCGTCGATTTCGTGAAACGCGAGATGGGCAAGAGCAAGGCGGAGTTTGCGCGGGAATTCACCGGCAAACCCTACTCCGCAGAGGAACTCTCGGCCTTGATCATCAAGAAGCTGAAGAATGACGCGGAGAGGTATCTCGGGGAACCCGTGACGGATGCGGTGATCACCGTCCCCGCATATTTCAACGATGCCGAACGCACGGCCACCCTGCACGCCGGCCAACTCGCGGGGCTCAATGTCTTGCAGGTGATCAACGAACCCACCGCGGCCGCGCTGGCCTACGGCTTGGACAAGCTGGAGAGCGACCAGACGGTTTTCGTCTTCGATCTTGGCGGCGGTACCTTCGACGTCACGATCATGAAGATCGAGAATCATCACATCCGGATGCTCGCCAGCAATGGCGATCACCGCCTCGGCGGCAAGGACTGGGATGACGTGATTTTGAACTGGGTCGCGGAGGAATTCGACAAGCTCCACGGGGAAAATCCGCTGCTCGATCTGCAGAGCTATCAGGATCTCTACAGCCGCGCATTGACCGCGAAGATCCAGCTTTCGAGCCGTTCGCGCACCACGATCGTCCACAGCTACAACGGCAAAAGCGTGAAGCTGGACATCACTCGCGAGGAGTTTGAAGAGCGCAGCCGTCACCTCCTTGAGAAGGTGAAGATGATCTGCGAGATCGTGCTCCAGGAAGCGCAGCTCTCGTGGGAACAGATCGATCGGGTGCTGCTCACGGGCGGCATGACCCGCATGCCGTCGGTGCATGAGATGATCCGCGGTCTTTCCAATGTCCCGCTCGCCGATGACGTGAGTCCGGACGAGGCGGTGGCCATCGGCGCCAGCGTGCAGGCCGTGCTCTCCATGCTCATGGAGGAAGACAAGGCGGGCGAACGGGTGATGCCGCAGGAAGTGCGCGACCGTTTCTCCAGCCAGGACGGCTCGCTGATCAAGGTGACGAATATCACCACGCACACCCTCGGGCTGGTGCTCTGGGACGATGGGAAGGTCGAAGAGTACGTCTTCCCGATGATCAAGAAAATGACCCAGATGCCGGTGCAGATTAAGAATTCCTTTGGCACCGCGAAGGCGAACATGAAGAACGCCGTGATCCGGATCGTCGAGGGCGAGAGTACGATGCCGGGAGATTGCACGCCGCTCGGCATCTGCGACATCGAGCTCCCGCCTTTCCTGCCAAAGGGCTCACCTGTCGAACTGACGTATCACTACGACGACAATCAAGTGCTCGAAGTCGTGGTCGATGCCTACGGCCGCCAGAACCGTGTGCAGATCGCGCGCAACACCGGACTCTCCGACAGTGAAATCGCCGAGGCCACCGCAGACCTTTCGCTGATCAAGGTCGTTTGAGGGCGGAGGCGTCGATTCCTTTTGTGAAACGTGTCGCTCCCCGCTCCGCTCCCCGATAATCCCAAGCGCTGGGAGGGCTGGCGCCACTACAACTCGGAGAATCTCTACGAGCGGCTCTGTCTCGCCTTTGACTCGAATCCGAGTCCCGAGCAGATCGAGGATAACTGCCGCCAGCTCCTCGTCTGGTGGCAGAAAAAGCTGCCGCTAAAAAATCAGCCGAGCAATCCCCTCGCGCAGATGTTGCGCGCCGGGCTCGATGAAGCGCCGAAATTCCTCGCGGAAGCGCGCACCCTACTGCTCGACAACGACGCCCGCGCGCGCATCGACTTTGAGCTCCACGAGCGGATCGTTGCGAAGGCCCTGGATGAGTTTAAGAAGCTGCTCTCGTTTGCGATGGCGGAGAACAAGCTGCGCGCCGAAGACGAGCAGCGGCTCTACGAACGCGGGCGATCCTACGGCCTGGGCCATGACGACATGAAGCGGGCGATCGACGCCGAGCTCACGAGGCTCGGTGGCGAACGGATCGCCGTCCAAGTCGCGCCACCTCCTCCGCCGCCGGCCGTGGAGCCAGTCCTCGCTGCCGCGCCTGCTCCCCCGGTTCGGGTGGAGGTCGCTTCGTCGGGAAATCCGGCGGACGAATTTCTCCGCATGTTGCGTCTCTCGAAACTCTGTCTCGATGGCGACGACATGACCGACGACCAGCGCGACGCCATGTGCAATATGGGCGAAAGCCTCGGCCTCACGGGCGGCGAGGCGGAGGATCTGATCGATGAGTATCTGGAGGCGTGCAGCAATTCGCCCGTCCCGGCGGCGGCCCCGACGACACGCACTGCCGTAGCCATCGCTCCCCGCCACGCCGCTACCGCAAAACGTCCGACGCCCGCGACCACCTCGTCACCTTCCTCCACTCCGAAAGTCGAAACACCCGCACCGAAGCCTGTCGTCGGCCCCGTCGGCGTGAACACCACGCCACTTGCCCGCGCGGGGGAGCGGATAAAGCATCCCTCGTTTAAGAACAGCCTCGGCATCGAACTGTTTCTCGTGACGTCCGGTCAGTTTGAAATGGGGAGCACGCTCGGGGAAGCCGGGCAGCATGAGCAACCGACCTGTCCCACGACCGTCAGTTGTTTCTTCATGGCGCGCTTTCCGGTGACCAATGCGCAGTTCGAGGCTTTCGATCCCACGCACATCACAAGACGCGCTCCCTGGGCGGATGAACGGCACCCTGTAGTCTATGTGAGCAGTCGTGATGGGGAAAAATTCTGTCAGTGGCTGAGTTCCAGAGACGGACGCAAGTATCGGCTGCCGACTGAGGCGGAGTGGGAATATGCGGCGCGCGGCGTGGACGGGGCCGTCTTTCCGTGGGGGCCGAAACTCGACGCCGGCTACTACGCAAACTTCGCCGACCGGCGCTCCACTTTTGCCTGGCGCGATAGCGACATCGACGACGGCTTTGCCGAGACCGCGCCCGTCGGGAGTTATCCGCGCGGGGCGAGTCCATTTGGGATCGAAGATCTCGCCGGCAACGTCTTCGAGTGGTGCCTGGATTTCTTCGAGCCTTACAAAGGCAAAGCGCGGGTGAATCCACGCGGGCCCACGACCGGCCCGAATCGCATCTACCGCGGAGGCAGTTGGAAATCGCGCAGCGGGAACCTCCGGGCGAGCGCGCGGAACTTCAATCAGCCCGACTACTTCTCCAACGACGTCGGCTTCCGCGTCGTCTGCGAATGCGAGGACTGATCGTCCCGCAAATCCGCGGCCTTTCGCAGAAAAACAAACAGCCAGTTCGCAGGAAGCGAACTGGCTGTCTGAAAAACTGGTGGGCGATTGGCGCCTAGAAGGAGAAACGATGCTTGGCCTTCGCGCGTTTGGCGTTGGCTTTGGCTTTGCGTTTTGTCTTTTGCGTCGGCGTCTCGAAGGCGCGCAGGCGGCGCACCTCGTCCATGATTCCTTCCGACTCGAGCTTGCTCTTGAGGCGCTTCAGCGCGCGGTCGATAGGCTCACCTTTGCGAACGATAACTTCTGGCATGTAGTCTCCCTTAGTAGATTGCGTTGATTGTTAGCTGTTTTAAAGTTGCGGGCCGCAAGCGTAGGAGGCCGGGCCGACCCCGTCAATGGCCGGATTGGATTTTCTCGCGAGGGGTAAAAACGACCCGCAGCCATCGCGAGGGGTCGGCCTGATCACGGCGTTTCTTTGGCTTTCACCGCGGCATCCACCTGAGCCCGGAGATTTGCTTTAAGTCTCTCGTAATCAGGTGACTGAATCTTTCCAAGCCACCCTAGAGACGCGTCATATTGTCCCAGTCGTAGATTCACCCGGGCAAGGTTCGCGTAGGCAAAGTCCTTGGTCGGAGAAAGCTCAAGGACGCGCTTCCAAGCCTCCACGGCCTCCGTCCAGTCCGGCTTTTTCATCCCGTAGAAGGTCTCCGCATAAGCCCGCGCATACTCCAGGTCCAGAGGCGCAAGCCGGACCGCGGCGGCAAAGTGCGCGAGCGCGACCGCGAGCACTTGATCTTCCGATTGGGACTCGTCCACGAGTTCGTGGCGAAAGAGAAACGTCGTATTCCCGGCCACATATTGAAATTGCGCAATCGTCGGTGCCGCCGCGCAGGCTTTTTGAAAATAGTGCGCGGCTGATTTTCCGCTGCCCGCTGCGAGATGACCGTCCCCGAGCCGATAGAGCACCGCCGCGTTTCGCGGGTCGATTTCCTCCGCCACTTTCCATTCGCGCATCGCCCCTTCACGCTCTCCCCGTTCCCAGAGAAATTCTCCGAACGCCGCGTGCACCGCTCCGTCGCGCGGATACTTCGCCGCCAAATCCCGGTAGGAATTTTCCACTTTTCGCCACTCGTCCGGTTCCGCCTTATGCAGAAGAAGCGCCGCGGCCTGGTTCCGCAGACGCTGCAATTCCTCCGCTGCGGAAACACGCGTCGACTCCGCCGTACAAAGGCGCAGCAGTGCGCCGAAAAAGATCACGCAGAGGAGAGCGGATGGTTGACGGTGTCGGGTGAGGTGCATAGCTTCGCGACGCAAATTCGGAGCGCGCAGCAGCGCGCCGGTGAGAACGCACTTTACGCGGAGGAAGTCTCCGCGCGAGAGCGATCGAGCCGGTCGCTCCCCCGTTTGCCGATGAACTATGCAGAAACTTGAATTCGGTGAAGCTCTCGACCTCATCCATAAAAAGGATCCGCGCTATCATGCCGACGCCTACCACTTTTTACGCGACGCTCTCGACTTCACGGTCAAGCTCCGCAAGCGCGCGAAGGAGAGCCCCGGGCATGTCAGCGGACAGCAGCTTCTCGACGGCGTGCGGCAGTTCGCGCTGAAGCAATTCGGACCGATGGTTCCGACCGTTTTTGAGTACTGGAATGTCCGCTGTTGCGAGGATTTCGGGCAGATGGTTTTCAATCTGATCGGGGTCGGCATCTTCGGTAAATCGCCGAGCGACTGCATCGCTGACTTCCAGGGGACGTACACTTTCCACGACGCCTTCGTCGCGCCCTTCGTCGTGGCGAAAGCCGCCCCGGCAACCCGCCGCAAAGTGGCGCGGGTGGACCGCAACGCAAGCTAGTTCCGCGCGCCGGAAAAGGTCCGCACCGAGAATTTACTTTCAGGGGCGGGAAGCGTGCGGGAGATTCGCGACCGCATGGCCGCAGCTCCCACAGGTACGATCACCTTTCTCTTTTCGGACATCGAAGGCAGCACCAAAAAATGGGAGCAGCATCCGGAAGCGATGCGCCGCATGCTTGGGCGGCATGACACGATTTTGCGCGAGTCCTTTGCGGCGCACGGCGGGCTCGTTTTCAAAACGATCGGCGATGCTTTCTGCGTCGCCTTCGACACGGCCCTAGACGCTCTCCTTGGCGCGCTGGCCGCGCAGCGGGCGCTGCAGGCAGAGCCCTGGGAGGAAATCGGCGAATTACTCGTGCGCATGGGCCTGCACACCGGCGCGGCGGAAAACCGCGACAGCGACTACTTTGGACAGCCGCTGAATCGTGTCGCCCGGATGCTCGCGGCCGCGCACGGCGGACAAATCCTCCTCTCCCTCGCGACGCAGGAACTGGTGCGCGATCAACTGCCCGAAGGCGTGCAATTGCGCGCGCTCGGCGAACACCGCCTGCGCGACCTCGCTCGCGCCGAGCACCTCTTTCAGCTCATGGCGAAGGATCTCCCCGCGGAGTTTCCGCCGCTCCGCTCGCTGGAAAGCATCCCCAACAATCTGCCCATCCAGCTCACGAGTTTCGTCGGGCGCGAGGTGGAAATGGCCGAGGTCAAGCGCCTCCTGGCGAGCACCCGCCTGCTCACTCTCAGCGGCATGGGCGGCACCGGGAAGACCCGTCTCTCGCTGCAAGTCGCGGCCGAAGTCCTCGACACTTTCACCGACGGGGTGTGGCTCGTGGAGTTTGCGACCATCGACGATGCGGCGGTCGTGCCCGAGACCGTTGCCGCCGCGCTCGATCTCCGGCAGGAAGCCGAACGCACGCTCACGGCGACGCTCACGGGTTATCTGCGCAGCCGAAATTTGCTCCTCATTTTCGACAACTGCGAACACGTGGTCACAGCCTGCGCGCGGCTCGCTGAAACACTCCTCCGCGCCTGCCCGCGCCTCCGCATCCTTGCGAGCAGCCGCGAACCGCTCGGCATCGCCGGCGAGACCGCCTGGCCAGTGCCGCCGCTATCGCTCCCAGCCCATTGGCGCGAGATCGCCGACGGCCCGGACGCGATCGAGCAACTCACGCAATACGAAGCCGTGCGCCTCTTCATCGAGCGCGCCCGCATCGCCCGCCCAGCCTTCCAGCTCACGAATGAAAACGCGCCCACCATCGCGCGGATCTGCTGGCGGCTCGACGGCATCGCCCTCGCCATCGAGCTCGCCGCGGCGCGGGTGAAAGTGCTCACGCTCCAGCAAATCGTGGAGCGGCTCGATGACCGCTTTCACCTTCTCACCACCGGCAGCCGCACCGCCGTGCCGCGGCAGCAGACGCTCCGGTCACTCATCGACTGGAGCTACGACCTGCTCAGCGAACCGGAACGCAAGCTCCTCCGGCGGCTCTCCGTCTTTGCCCGCGGTCGCACTTTGGAAGCGATCGAAGCCGTCTGCTCCGGCGACGGTGTCGAGAGCTACGAGGCCGTGGACCTTCTCACCCAACTCGTGGACAAGTCGCTCGTCAGTGTCGAAAAATCCGTCGAGCACGGAGCGCGGTATGTGATGCTCGAATCGCTCTGGGACTACGCGAATGAAAAGCTCATCGAGGCCGGAGAATCGGACGCCTACCGCATCCGGCATCTCGACTACTTTCTGAAATATGCCGAGGACACCGAGCCGAAGATCATCGGCCCGGCGCAGCGGGAGTGGCTGGTGCGGCTGGAGCCGGATGATTTCAATTTTCGCTACGCCGTGGAGGCCAGCACCGAGCTTCCCGAGCAGGCGCCGAAAGGACTGCGTATCCTCACTGCAATCGCCCGCCATGTGGAAGTGCATGGCTTCTTCAAGGACGCGCGCGAAGATCTCAATCGCTTGCTCGCCCATCCGGGCACTGCCACTGGCGATGCGGTGCGCGCGCGGGCGCTGAGCGCGGCGGGCCGGATGGCGTGGATCTGTGACGATCTCGCGGTCGGTGCCGCTTTCGAGGAGGAAGCGCTCGCCATCTGGCGCGAGATCGGCGACCCCCGCGGGACGGCCCAGGCGCTCGGCAGTCTCGCGCTCTACGCCTGGGATTCCGGTGATTTGTCGGGCGCGGACGCACTCCTGACCGAAGCCAATTCGCTGGCTGCATCGCTAAAGGATTCCCGCCTCACCGCCCACCTCCACCATGCCGAAGGCATCCTCGCAGCCGCCCACCGCGATCACCCGCGATCATTAGCCGCAGATCGGGAAAGCCATGCCCTCTACGCGCAGCTTGGCGACGCCTGGCAGGTGGTCATCGTCGATTGGTCCGTCGGCATCGAGGCGACCGTGCTCGGCGAGTACGAGGAGGCCCACGCCCGCTTTGCGAATTGCGTGCAAGGCGGGCTCGATCTCGGCAATCGCTGGGGCATGCCCTACCCGCTCGAGGCCTTCGGCGTGCTCGCCATCGCTCAGGGAAAATACGAGCGCGGCGCGTGTCTGCTCGGCGCCGCGGAAGGCCAGCGCATCAAGTCCGGAAGCGTTTCGCAGACGGCCGATCACCCCGCCTTCCGCGAAATGCTCAACGCCGCCGCCGAACAACTCTCCAGCGAAAACGCCGTCGCCGCACGGCAGCAAGGTCGCGAGATGACACTCGACGAAGCGCTCGCTTTCGCGCTGGAACGCTAAGGCCTGGGAGCGCCGCCGTCCCCGTGCGGGATCCACCATTCGCGAAGCGTCAAACCTCCTCCACGCCGTGAGAGCGGCGCGGCGCGCCGCGGCTACGTTTGCCGCACGGGACGGCGGCGCTCCCAGAGCTCCACCGCCAGCAACCGATCACCACGCTGAAGAAAGCCGCCTTGCCTACAGCCCCTGATCCTCCTCGGGGAGAAAGACCCGGAAGCGATTCTTATCGATCGCCTTCATATACGCCTCCACCGGCGTAATGATGCCCTGCTGCATCACCGTCCAGATAGCGTCGTCCATGAATTGCATCCCTTCGCCTTTTCCGCCGACGAGCACGTCCTGCAGCTTCTGCGTCGCGCCTTCGCGGATGATCGCGCTCGCCGCATTGTTCACGATCAGAATTTCGTTCACCGCCAGTCGCCCGCCACCGTCCGCTTTTTTCAGGAGCAACTGCGCGACCACTCCTCGGAGTGAATTCGCGAGCATCGTCCTCACCTGCGACTGCATGTCGGACGGGAAAACGTCGATCATCCGATCGACCGTCTTGCGTGCGTTATTCGTGTGCAGCGTGCCAAAGACGAGCAGCCCCGTCTCCGCCGCCGTCAGCGCGAGCTGGATGGTCTCGAGATCGCGCATTTCACCCACGAGCACGATATCCGCATCCTCCCGGAGCGCCGCTTTCAGACCCGCCGGGAAGTCGATGGCATGCTCCGGCACTTCGCGCTGCGTGATGATCACCCGCTTGTTCTGATGCACAAATTCGATCGGCTCTTCGACCGTGATGATGTGCCGCGAGAAGTTCGAGTTGATGTAGTCGATCAGCGCCGCCAGCGTCGTCGATTTCCCCGACCCCGTCGGCCCCGTGACGAGCACGAGCCCGCCCCGCAGATGGCCGAATTCCTTGACCACCGGCGGAATGCCGAGCTGATCGAGACTCATGATCTTCGTCGGGATGAGTCGGAAGACGCAGCCGAGACCGCCCGTCTGCTTCAGAAAGTTGCACCGGAAACGCGAGTGCTCATCCATCTCGTACGCGAGATCGAGATCGCCCCCTTCCATGAAGCGCTCCCAACGATCCGGCCCACAAATCTCGCTCATCATGAATGCCATCTCATCATGCGTGAGCGCCTCTTCGCGGATCGCCACGATCTCGCCATGCCGGCGAATCTTGGGCGCTTCGCCTTCTTTCAGATGAAGATCAGAGGCACCAGCGTTGACGAGGACTTCGAAGAATTGATCGATGTAAGCCATGGGGAGTTGAGGATTGAGAGTTGGAGCCGCCGAGGTGCAGGACTTAGCTATCTCTGCTACTCGCTCACCGCCGCTTCTTCGAGGCGATGTGCTGGCGCATGAGCGTCTTTTGCTCGGAGCGCGCGTAGCATTCCTCGTCGGTGATGATGCCGGCGTCGAAAAGTTCGATGAGCGAGTCGTCCATGAGCTTCATGCCGAGCTTGCGGCCCGTCTGCATCACGCCGGGGAGCATGAAGGTGCGGGCTTCCCGGATCAGATTCCCAACGGCGGGTGAGTTTGTCAGGATCTCGAGGGCGAGCGCGCGACCGGCGCCATCGGCGCGCGGGACGAGTTGCTGCGAGACGATGCCGCGCAGGGATTCGCTGACCATCACGCGGATCTGCTCGCGCTGATCCACCGGGAAAACGTCGAGCACCCGATCCAGCGTGCGCGCCGCATTTCCCGTGTGCAAAGTCCCGAGCACCAGATGGCCCGTCTCGGAAGCCGTGATGGCGAGCTGAATGGTCTCCAAGTCGCGCATTTCGCCCACCATGATGACATCGGGATCTTCCCGCAGCGCCCCGCGCAGCGCCGCGCCGAAGGACTTGGTATGGGTATGCACCTCACGCTGGGTCACGTGGCAGCTTTTCGAGTGAATGATGTACTCGATCGGGTCTTCGAGCGTGATGATGTGGTCGTGCCGGTTCTCGTTGATGAAATCGACCATCGCCGCCAGCGTCGTCGATTTTCCGGAGCCCACCGCACCGGTCACGAGGATCAGGCCATTGTGATATTTCGTGAGCTGCTTCAGGATCTCTGGGAAGCCGAGTTCCTCCATCGACCGCAGCCGCGCGCTGATGATCCGAAAAACGATGTCGATCCCGAGACGGTGCCGAACGACCGACGCGCGGAAACGCCCGATGTCCGTGGCATAGGCAAAATCCACATCGCCACGACTGGCGAGGATCTGCTTCTGCGCGTCGTTCAGGAAGCCCATCGCGAGTCGTTCCGTGTCTTCCGCGGTGAGCCGATCCGCCTGGATCCAGATCGGTTCGAGCACCCCGAAGCGCCGCCAGATCGGCAGCCCATTCACGCCGAGATGGACGTCCGAGCAGTCTGATTCCTGGCCGACCCGCAAGTACTCGTCAACGTGACCGAGCGTGTGAACTTGTGAGTCTGTCGATTCCGAGGGGGGTGATTGGTCCATGCGTCTGAGCGATTGTCACTGCTAGCGGCGCGACGGGCGGATTGGCAATGCAAACTTTGCCCGAACCTCCGCGGGAGGGACGAGCCAGCGACTTTTCAGCAGAAGCTCGCGCCCGCTCCTGACTTTTGCGCAAAGATCCCCTTCCGTGAAAAAGAGCAAATCCGGCGTCCTCGGATTCGGCTCGTTTGGCGAAATAAATCTCGCCGCGCTCAGCGCGCTTCCGAATGTTGGGGCCGGTTTGCTATTTGGGGGGAAGCCTCTCTGACCTCTGCTCAAATCACTCTTCCCAGGATGAAACATCTTACGACACTCACCGCTTTCATGGTCCTGCTCTGCGGCGTCCTAGCTTCGGCGGCGGAAGCCCAACCCAACATCCTCCTCATCGTCGCTGACGATCTCGGCTACCGCGATCTGGGTTGCTATGGGGCGACGAAGATCAAGACGCCGCGCCTCGACCGGCTCGCTGACGAGAGCGTGCGCTTCACCGATGCGCATTCCATTTGCGCCACCTGTATGCCTTCGCGCTACGCGATGCTCAGCGGCACTTACTTTTTCAACGCACGGCAAAAAGGCGGTTACGCGACCCATTTTCACGAAGGCCAGAGCACGCTTCCTTCGCTGCTCAAGTCAGCGGGCTATCGCACGGCGGCGCTCGGGAAATGGCACAATGGCTTTGGCCACGCCGCCGATCCGGACTGGAACACGGACCTGAAACCGGGGCCGTTGGAGATCGGCTTCGACTCGTTTTTCGGCACGCCGCGCACCCACAACGAACCGCCGCTCGTCTTCGTGGAAGGCCATCGCATCGTGGGGCTCGATCCGGCCGATCCCATCAGCGTGGATATGTCGCCGCAGTTTGGCCGCTGGGGTAAAACGATCGGTGGCACCAAGGCGCAGGCAGCGCGCCCGGATGAGCGCATCGATTTCATTCTCGCGGACAAGGCGGAAAAGTTTCTCGCGCAACCGACGAAGGACAAACCCTTCTTCCTCTATCTGGCGTTTGCGGCGCCGCACAACCCCATCAACCCTGCGCCGGAGTTTCGCGACAAGAGCGAGGCCGGGCTTTACGGCGACTACATCCAGCAACTCGATCATTGCACCGGGCTGGTGCTCGATGCCTTGGAAAAACTGGGTCTGGCGCGGACTACGATCGTCATCTTCACCAGCGACAATGGCGGGCGCTACGAACGCGACGCGCTCAAGGCCGGACACCGCACCAATGGTGAATTGCTCGGCCAAAAGACCGATGGCTGGGAAGGCGGACATCGCGTGCCGCTGCTGGCGCGCTGGCCAGAGCACTTCGCGCCGGGCAGCGTGAGGAAGGAGTTTTTCCTGCAAGTGGACCTCATGGCCACGCTCGCGGAAGCTGCGCAGATCACCGTGCCCGCCGGTGCCTCGCCCGATGGCGCGAGCGAACTCGCCGCCTTCACCAAGCCTGCCGCGGCTCCCACCAAACGCACCGAGGGCGTCATTCAAGGCAGCGGCACCTACGTGCTGCGTCAGGGCGACTGGGTCTATATTCCCAAAGCGGGTTCCGCTGGCTATACCGTGCCGGAAAGAGACAAACCCTGGTCCGTGCCCTATGCCATGATGGGCTTCCGGAACAGCGACGTGGATGAGCAAGGCCAACTCAAGCCCGGTGCGCCCAAGGAGCAACTCTACAATCTGAGCACCGACCTCGCGCAGTCGCAGAACATCGCCGGCGAATACCCCGAACGCGTCGCGTCCATGCGTGCCCGGCTCGAGGAATTGACCGGCAAGTCCAAACCAAAAGCAGCCGGCAAGTAACTCTCAATATTCACATGAAACGACATCTGTTCACCAGCCTGTCCGGCCTTTTCCTGTCATGCGCTGCTGCCCATGCCCAAGTTGCGCCGGACGGCTTGCGCCCGCTTTTCAACCTCGCGTCCACTTTAGGTCCGCACCTCTCCCGCTACTTCCAGACGATCCGAAGCTGGAGCTGATGGCGTTCCAGACCTCTATTGTCCTCATCCTGATCGCGGCGCTGATCTTGGTATTCAGGCATCCCGCGATGACCCCAAAACCCGTGCAGCAATGGAACTTGCCATGAAAACTCCCGTTCTCACCCTCCTCAGCCTCATCGTTAGTTTTGCCACTGCAGAGGCCGCGCCGCCCAATATCGTCGTCTTCATCTCTGACGATCACAGCCAACTCGACTCGCAGGCTTATGGCTCCACTGAAGTGCGCACCCCGCACATGGCAAAGCTCGCGGCGGATGGATTGAAATTCACTCGCGCTTTCGTGGCATCGCCATCCTGCGGACCTAGCCGCACAGCCATGCTCACCGGCCTGTGGTCGGCCCGCAACGGCGCCGAGCGCAACCACGACGCCAAGCGGCCCGAGGTGCCCGCACTGCCCACGGTGTTGCGGGGGCTCGGCTATGAAGTCGCCGTCATCGGCAAAGTGGCGCACAGTGATTGGGCGAAGTTTTACGACTTCGACTTCACCTCAGGCCCGACCGTTGGCATCACGAGTTCTCAAGAAGTGGCGAAGTTTCTCACCGAGCGCGATCCCGCGAAGCCACTGTGTCTTTTCGTCGGCGCACGTCATCCGCACACGCCTTGGAGCAACACCAGCGACTACGGGGCATCTGCGGTGCAGATTCCGCCCATGCATGTGGATACCGCCGTCACTCGCGAGGAGCGCGGCAGATACCTTACGGATATTGCCAAATCAGACAGGCTGCTCGGTGAAGTCCGCGAGCTCGCCCGCGAGAAGATCCCAGGCGACACGCTTTTCCTCTACACTGCTGATCACGGCGGCCAATGGCCCTTTGGCAAATGGAACCTCTATGACGCCGGCATCCGCATCCCGCTGATCATCGCGTGGCCGGGCAAATTGACTCCTGCGACGACGAGTGAGGCGATGGTGTGTTGGCCGGATTTGCTGCCCACCTTTATCGACCTTGCCGATGGTCAGGTTCCGGCGGGTATCGATGGCAGATCCTTTGCCCCCATCCTGCGGGGCACCGCCACCACGCATCGCGAGCGCATCTTCGCCACCCATAGCGGGGATGGCGACTTCAACGTCTATCCCATCCGCGCCGTCCGCACGCCCGACTGGAAATACATTCGCAACCTCCATCCCGAGTTCCAGCATCACACTCACATCTCGCGGGCGAGCGGCCCGCACGGCGAAAATTATTGGAACTCCTGGCTCGCTGCCGCTGCCCAAGACTCCGCAGCAGCCGCCACCGTGGCGCGCTACTCCACGCGGCCCGCCGAAGAGCTCTACGACTTAAAGACGGACCCTTTTGAATTGCACAATCTGGCTTCCGACCCTCAGCACGGCGAGCGTCTCGCCACGATGCGCACGGACCTCACCACCTGGATGAAAGAGCAAGGCGATCAACAAACCGTCTTCGGCAATCCGCTCCTGCAAGGCCTCCCCGTGACGATCATCGCGCGCCCAGGCAGTGGTCCGAAGGCCGAGAAAAGGAATACCAGGCCATAAACCGCGACCGCGACGTCCACCCCAGCCAGTTCACACACCGCACTCAAAAGTAACCTCACTGACATGAGAAACCTCCTAACCGCTTTCTTCCTCGCCATCTCTTGCCCCCCGCTTTTCGCCGAGCCAAAGCCCAACCTCATTCTCATCTACACCGACGACCACGGGCACGCCGATCTCGGCATCCTTGGCGTGATGAAGGATCTCAAGACGCCAAATCTCGATGCGCTCGCCCGGAGCGGAGTGGTCGCGACGCATGGCTACAGCACCGCACCGCAGTGCGTGCCGTCGCGCGGCGGTTTGATGACGGGGAGGTTCCAGGGCCGCTTCGATCTTGATAACAATGGCTCCGCGCTTGATGGCTTCAATAAGGAGACCACCATCGCGACGCGATTGCAGAAGGCGGGCTATGCCACCGCCCAGTTCGGCAAGTGGCACCTCGGTCCCACGGAGGCGATCACGAAGCACGGCTTCCAGCATGTGTTTTCGCAGAACGCCCAGCGCCCTTTTTCGGCCAACATCACGCTCGACGGCAAAGACCAACCGATGGGCGACCTTCTACCGACGGCGTATCACATCGACGGCTGCTCAAAGGCCGCTGCATCAGTGATCGAACGCTACCACGATCAACCTTTCTTCCTTTACGTCGCTTATCGCGGTCCCCACACCCCACTGGATGCGCCCCAGCGTTACATGGACCGTTTCCCCGGCAAGATGCCAGAACGCCGCCGCGCTGCACTCGCCATGCTCGCCGCCATCGACGACGGCGTGGGGCTCATCACGAGCACCTTGAAGAAACACAACCTGACCGAGAAGACGCTTATCTTCTTCATCGGCGACAACGGCGCTCCGCTCAAGATTCACAAAGTGGACTCGCCTCTTAATGGTGACGCTGGCGGCTGGGACGGCAGCCTGAACACGCCGCTCAACGGCGAGAAAGGCATGTTGGCCGAAGGCGGCGTGTCCACGCCCTTCCTCATCGCGTGGCCCGGCACCATCCCTGGTGGCCAGACCTACGCTCATCCCGTCAGCGCCCTCGATGTCGCGGCGACTGCCGCCGCCATTTCGAAACTCGAAGTGAATGCTGGCGACCTCGATGGCGTGAATCTTCTCCCGCATCTCACCGGCGAAATCAAAGCCCCGCCACACGACGCGCTCTATTGGCGTTGGCTGGCCCAAAGCGCCGTCCGCGAAGGAAATTGGAAACTCCTGCGGGGCGGCGCACGTGAATACCTCTATGACCTCAGCACCGACCGCGAGGAGCAGCACAACCTCGCCGCCAAACATCCCGAGATGGCCTCGCGACTCCGCGCCAAACTTAAAACCTGGGCCGACGGCCTCAATCCACCCGGCATGGCCCTTGGCCCGATGGCTGCGACTTGGAACGATTACTTCGATCATTACCTCGAAGGCAAAACGATCACCAGACCGCCGGGTAACAAAGGCACGAAAGCGGCGCAAGCCGCCACCGCATCACGCACCCAAGGCTGGATCGCCCGCAACGGCACGCTCACCGAGAAGGATGGCATCCTCGAACTCATGCCGGAAAAGGCGGGAAAAGCTGTTCCGTTCATCGTCCGGAGTGGCCTCAAACTCCCCGCACCAGCCACCGTGAAGCTCACGCTCCAAACCACCACGGCCGGCCCCGCCGCGATCGCCTGGCGCATTGACGGCGAAAAGGATTTCCTCCCCGCCAATCGCACCACCTTCCCACTCACCGCCTCCGACAAGTGGCAGACCCACGAGATCAAATTGCCCGCCACCCAGACCATCATCCACCTCCGTGTTCATTTTCCGGAAGGCACCACGCAGATTCGGGAGATTGCATTGAAACCGTGAGCACGAGCATTCATCGCAGATCGTAATGCCTCATAAGGTATGAAGCCGCTGATCATCTTCGCCACATGGGTCGTCGTTCTGCACCCGGCCTTTGCCGCATCGCCGGTGACGAAGAATAGTGCCTTGAGCCGCACCGAAGACTTGTTGCTGCTCGATAACGGGACGGTCAAGATCGGGATCAATCGCGCCATGGGTGCGTCCATCACCTGGCTCTCGTGGGCGGCGTATCCGCAGAACATGATCAACTCGGTCGATCCTGGACGGCTCATCCAACAGTCTTACTACGCAGGAAAAAGCCTGGATCGTACCGCCGAAGGACAAAGCAAAGCCTGGAGCCCATGGTCTTGGAATCCCATTCAGGGTGGCGGAGTTGGCTCATGGGCGCGCGTCACGGAGTCCAAGCGCCTTGATGATGCCACCCTCTACAGCGAAACCATTCCGAAACTCTGGGACATGGCCGACGAGGAAGCCGCGGCGCTGATGCGGCAATGGACGGCCTTTGAGCCTGCGATGCCGGATGTGGTCGTGGTGCGTTGCGAGTTGATATGCTCCCGCGCGCTCAATGATCGCTGGGGGCCAGCCCGGCTTTCCCCACAGGAGATTCCGGCCTGCTACTTCACGCGTAACTTCAGCACGATCAAAAGCTACCTTGGCCAAGGGCAGTGGCGTGCCGAACAGCAACCACCCGGCCCGCCTTGGGGCAAGGCAGAGCCACCACTCAAAGCCATGGCTTGCTTCGCCGCCAATGGTCAGGGGGTCGCCGTTTTCAGCCCCACATCCGCACGCACATGGAACTTTGGACCGCATGGAGCCGGGGCTAGCGATGATCCCGCAGCCGGGCCCTGCGTCCACGTCGCGCCCCTCGACCGGGTGAACCTCGGCCCGCAATCCGCCTACCGTTACCGTTACTGGCTGGTGGTCGGCACGGAAGCACAGATCGCCGCACGTCTTGATCTCCTGTGGCAGAAATATTCCACCGAACGCGCCGAGTTGACCAATCCCGAGAACTCAAGCGTCCCTGTGCTCAAACCATGAAACTCACCACATTCGCCTCTCTCTTCCTCTTTGCTTTTGACTCGTCACTCGCCACTGCCGCCACACAGCCGAACGTCGTCTTTATCCTCGCGGATGATCTTGGTTGGAGTGACACAACGCTCTACGGCACGACGAAGTTTTACCGCACGCCTAACCTCGAGCGTCTCGCAAAACGTGGCATGACCTTCACGCGGGCGTATTCGGCCAGTCCGCTGTGTTCGCCCACACGTTCGGCAGTTCTCACGGGCCTCAGCCCTGCGCGGACTGGCATCACGACACCGAACCGCCATGTGCCACAGGTCGTTTTGCAGGCGTCGCCCGGAGTCAAAGCTCCGGCGGACCAAAAGGCCATCCAGCCGCAACCGCCGACTCGGCTGAAGCCGGAGTATCGCACGCTGGCGGAGGCGCTGAAGGATGCGGGTTATGCCACGGGGCACTTCGGCAAATGGCATCTCGGACCGGAGCCTTACTCGCCTTTGCAGCAAGGCTTCGATGTGGACTTGCCGCATACCGCAGGGCCGGGACCGGCGGGCAGTTACGTCGCGCCGTGGAAGTTCAAGGACTTCGATGCGGACCCCGGTGAACCGAATCAACACATCGAAGATCGCATGGCCAAGGAAGCCACGGCGTTCATGGAGAAGCACAAGGACGAGCCATTCTATCTCAACTACTGGATGTTCAGCGTCCACGCGCCCTTCGACGCGAAGAAGGCGCTCATCGACAAGTATCGGGCGAAAGTGGATCCGAACGATCCGCAACGCAGCCCGACTTATGCGGCGATGGTCGAGAGTATGGACGATGCCATCGGCACCCTTCTGGACACGCTCGACCGACTGAAGATCGCCGACCGCACGATCATCATCTTTACCGCGGATAACGGGGGTAACATGTATAGCGAAGTGGACGGCACGACGCCAACGAGCAACACGCCCTTGCGCGGTGGTAAAGCGACGATGTTTGAAGGCGGGACGCGCGTGCCTGGAGTGATCGTCTGGCCCGGGATCGCGGCGGGAGGCAGCCACAGTGACGCCCTGATCCAGAGTGAAGACTATTATCCCTCTTTACTCGAAGGCCTCGGCCTCAAGCCGGCCCCCGGACAGCGTTTCGACGGCACCAGTATTCTTCCTGCATTGAAGGGTGACCCGCTCGCGGGGAAGACCACCTTCCAGTACTTCCCCCATAATCCCGGCGTGCCCGATTGGCTCCCGCCCGCCGTCGCCGTGCATCGCGATGACTGGAAACTGATCCGCATCTTCCACGGCGGAGAGAAAGGTGCGCACCGCTATCTGCTTTTTAATCTGCGCGAAGACCTCGGCGAGAAGAACAACCTCGCGGCGGCTCAACCCGCGCGCGTCGCGGAACTCGACGCCTTGATCGAAA
>JANNXQ010000132.1:0-16802 GCA_031409655.1 Chthoniobacteraceae bacterium
GTTTGTGCGGATTGGAATTGCTTGCGGAGAATATGGCAGCGGATAGGCGTTGGGAATGGGAGTTCATCCTTCATTGCGTTGTGTTGTCTCGCCGAGTTGTGGAGCGTAAGCGGAAAAGCGCCGGATCGTTGCGGTGCAAAAGCCCGCCTTGACGACTGGGTCGTTCTTTAGAATTTGTTCGGCTTCGCTTCGGTGCATACGTTGCAGAATTGTTATCGTCTCATGCGTTCCGTCTTGGAAGACGCCCGCGACAAGCACTTTTCCGGCTTTGCGGTTGGCGACATCGTAGTCCTGTTTGGCCATCCATACCGGCGATGGAATCTGGCCGTGAAGCTTCATTGTAATCGCGAGGCACTCACGGGGATCTGCGGCTGGTGCGGAATCCTGAGCAACTACGAGACATGTCGCAAGCGTGAGCACTGCGATAGACAATGTGGCTAATAAGTGTTTGGAGTTCATGGGAGTTTATTGGTTTAGCTACGCTTGGAGGTCCGAGGATGCGTAATACGGGCAGAGGGCGTGAAGTAAGCGCGTAGATTGCAGAACGCGTGTTGTGCTGGATATCTTTTGCTGGGTCTTCGGGTCGGAGTTGCTGCTGACGGCGAACGACCAGCTCAGCGACAGCTCAGGAGGCCGGGCATGAGCGAGGAGCCGGGTAATCGAGTTAATGCGGAGCGACGGCGCGAGCCGGAGCGGAGCTGTTCGCCTGCAGCGCTCTGCTCTGCCCTGGGAAGAGCGGCGCTAGCGCATGACGCAGCGGTGGCTGCGGCGGAGGTGCGTGATGCGCGGTCGATGTCAGGGCTTAGCATTAGATGTAGCTGGTGCATCGTCCGAAAGACGACCAAAACCAACGATCACTCGTTGCTCTTCCGGGTGCTCGGGAAGGTAATGAGAAAGCTGAAAGCAGCATTTCTCAACGGGAAGGATGATGTTGTCGTATCGGTCGTTGCTTGTAGGAGCGACGCACATCTGGACGAGGCTATCTCCAAGCGCCATGATGTAATGAACAGTGTGAACGCCAAACGGCGTGGCGATGACAAGCCGAACTGTCCAACCAGGCTTGCATCCGTGCTGAAACGCAATCCAAGTCGATTCAATATTGCGGACACACTCTTCGGCTTTGGTTTTCCTTTGCTGGGTTCTAATTTCAGGCATCATGAAGCGCATTGAATATATGGTTGGAGGACTGGATGAAGAATGGGGGCCAGAGGACGAGCAAGCTCAGCTAAATAAGCTGGGGGCCGTTGGGTGGGAATTGGTATCTGTAGTGAGAAGGAACTGCCCGAAGAAGAAATGGTGTGTTTACTATTATCTCCGGCGCGAAATTGTTTCTAACAGCAGTGACCTCGTTAGAGGTGACTGCGCTGACTCAAAACGGGAGCCGCGCGAAACAAGGCAGAGCGACTGGATCATGAACAGGAATGCTGGAGTTTCACAACGTCTTTATAGCGTACAGATGTGTTGGTTTACGACGGGGGTATGGGTGGCTGGGAGTGGGTTTAGTGCGAAAATAGTGCGGTAGTCAACAATATGGTTTGATGCGAGGCGCGGGGGCGTAGTATTTCAGGTGAAATGAACAAAGCGACGGCCCCTTCTCCCAAGCTCGAAGACCAGCTCCGGGGGGCGATCCGGCTGAAGCATTTCTCGATCAAGACGGAGGAGTGCTACGTGGGCTGGTATCGGCGCTATGTGCATTGGCATGGGAAGCGGCATCCGCGGGACCTGGGGGCGGCGGAGGTGGAGGCCTTCCTCACGCATCTCGCGGTGAATCGCGGCGTGGGGGCGGTGTCGCAGAATCAGGCGCTTTGTGCCCTGGTCTTCCTGTACAAGGAGGTGCTGAAGGTGGAGCTGGAGGGGATCAAGGCGCTGCGGGCGAAGCGCTCGCCGCGCCTGCCGGTCGTGCTGACGGTAGCGGAGGTGGGCGAGCTGTTGCGGGCGGTGCAGGGGGAGGCGGGGCTGGTCTGCAAGCTCCTGTATGGGTGCGGGCTGCGGCTGGCGGAGGGGCTGCGGCTGCGGATCAAGGATGTGGACATGGGCGGGGGGAAGGTGGAGGTGCGCGGGGGCAAGGGGGACAAGGACCGGGTGATCCCGCTGCCGAAATCGGTGCGGCCGGCGCTGGGGGAGCATCTGGCGCGGGTGGAGATGATCCACGCGGCGGATCGCAAGGTGGGGTTGGCGGGGGTGTACCTGCCGGATGCGCTGGCGGTGAAGCAGCGGAAGGCGGGCGAGTCATTGCCGTGGTTTTGGGTCTTTCCGTCGTACGGGCTCTCGGTGGATCCGCGCACTGGAGTGGAGCGGCGGCATCATCTGCATGAGATCAATGTCTCGCGGGAGCTGGCGCGGGCGGCGAAGCTGGCGGGGCTGAAGAAGCGGGTGACGGCGCATGTGCTGCGGCATAGCTATGCGACGCATCTTTTACTCCGAGGGGTGGATATCCGCTCGATCCAGGAGCTGCTCGGCCATGCGGATGTGCGGACGACGGAGGTCTATACGAAGCTGGCGCGGGCGATGCGGGGGGAGATTACCAGTCCGTTGGATGATTTGTGACGGAAGAGAAAGCAGTAAGGGGAGAGCTTTTATCAGAGAGGGCATCGCCGGGAGCGATCGAATCGGCTTCGATTCCGGGGATGCGGAGGGGGGTGCCGATTTTTTACCTCGTTGCGAAATTGAGGATTTCGCAATGGAAGTCTGCCGGGGAAGCTGAGCTTCGTGGCATGTGGCAGGTCGAGAGATGATTCGGGAGAAACCAACGCCAGGCCGCGAAGCGAAGCTTTCGGCGCAAGATCGGCATTTCCAAGCCGTCAGTTTGGAAACGAGGAGAAAAATCGGGACTGACTTCCACGTGATACTTCTTCTCGAGCAGCACCTGAATTTGAATTCGCTGGACTACGCCCGAGGTGATCGCTGTTTCGGACGCTCGGGGAATCCGGCGCCGGGCTCAGCCAATCATTCCTTCCGCCGCCTCAAAAGCCGAGCTGGCCGTTGCCTTGTTCACGTTGAACTCCGCTCGGAGTCATGTGGAGTTTTTTGCTATTCGGGCGGGGTGTCGGATCGTTGGATTCGGATGCTCTTGATCGTCTCGAAGATGCCGCACATGCTTCCCACGCAGCCGACGATGAAGATTGCGGCGGTAACCTTGACGGCACCCTCTGTCCCGAAATGCTCGTAGGCCATCGCGATGAGCGAATGAATGCGGACGTGGTCGACGCGGCCCGCATCGAGCGCGGAGAGATCCTCACGGATGAAGCGACAGACCCTGGGGCCGCCCCAGATCATGCCGACCAGGAAGGCAACCTGAATGATGAGGACAGTGTATCGCTTCCTGAGTAGCTGGGAGAACGCGGCGGCGACGTCAATGTAGATCCCGCGATCTTGCGGCGGGGGTGCCGGGTTCCCCGAGTTGCGCCGCGTTTCGTGGAGGATGGCGCGGACGAGAAGGACGCCGAAGCAAAGGACAATCAACGCCGGCATGATCCAATCTGAAAGCGTGTCGGAGCCCATGTGGGATGGATGTAGCGCTTACTGCTCGAGAGCGCTCGCGCAGTCTCTCGTGCCCGAGAGGCTGGCGGGGTAACCACCCGCATGTAAAGCAGCGATTCCGGCGCCTCCGCGTCATCTGGTTCCCCCTCGTTGCGAAACTGGGGGTTTCGCAACGGAAACGGGCCGGTGAAGCTGCGCTTCGGGGCTGGGGGTTAGTCGAGTCGTGATTCAGGTAGTGGCCCGCCCCAAGCCGCGAGCAAAGGTTCTGCCGCAAAGTCGGCATTTCCAAACCCTCAGTTTGGAAACGAGGGAATAGCGAAATCCGCGCCGGGCAGTGAGCCGCCCGTGGCGTTCAGGACTGAACTCACTCCGACTCTTCTGGCTCGGCCTTTGGCGCGGGCGTGAGGTTTACCAGATTGGCAACACCGGTCGGGGCGGCGCCGGTCATGAGCTCGCGCAGTGCGGCGACATCGAGGCGGTCTTTTTCGCGGGAAGATGGGGCCTTTAAGGCGATGAGGGCTTCAGGATCGAGGTAGCGCACCGCGACGGTGTCGATTTCGAGCCGGCGAGCCGTGGCGGCGAAGTCCGCAAAGGTGCGACTGCGCATGACCGTGAAGAGGTCCAGAGTGAAATCCTCGATGACGCGGACGGCGCCCTCCTCCGGCGGAAAGTCCTCCGGGGACAGCTCGCGCGCGAAGCCTTCTCCGAAGCTCGCGAGGCAGGAAAGCAATCGACGGAGATTGGCGGGCGAGGCCTCCACGAGGAGGTCGAGATCCTGCGTGGTGCGCACGAAGCCATTGAGGCAGACGGCGACGCCACCGGCGACGAGGTAGTCAACCCCGGCGCGGCTGAGCTTGACCAACAGACTTTCGAACGTTTCGGGCATCGGGTGCGGGAAGCTGGACGCCCAGGCTCCGGAGATTGTCGTTTAACGCCTGCAACTCGCGCAGGGCATTAGCCTGTCGCGGACGGCCCACCTGTTTGCGGATGTGTTCGCCGAGTCCCATCAAGGTCAAGGGTTGGAGTGCATCGCGTGGACAGTAGCGAGCGGCGCGTGAGGGTGCAAGAGCCTGGAAACCGGCGCGGGGAGAACTACGCGACGAGGTCTGAACGGGCCGAGCCGCCTCGGCTGGGGCAGGTTTTGCCGGTATCGGGGGCTGTTCAGCGGGTGACGTGGCTTGTTTTGTCCACGACAGAGCCGGTTCGAGGGGTGACGTGGTCGGTTTTGATCGTGACAGCGTCGGTTCGATCGCGGACGTGGTCAGTTTTGCCCGTGACGGTTTCGGTTCGAGCGCTTACGTCATCGGTTTTGCATCTGACGGCGCTTGTTCGATGGCTGGCTGCCTCGGTTTTACCAGTGACGTGAGCGGTTCTGCCGGGTGCTGTCGAAGTTTGGCCGCTGACGTTGTGCGTTCGATGGCTGACGGCGTCGGTTTTGCGTCTTGCGCGAGACTTTCGCGAGCGAGCGGGGCCGGGTAGGTAGGCGGGACGGCGCGGAAGGACGGCGCCTTTGGGTGAGCGGGGGCGGGGTGGGGCGTTAGGGGGTGAAGGTGATCTTGCCGTCGCGGGCGTCGGCGGTGATGGTTTGGCCTTCGCGGAAGGTGCCTCCGAGGATTTGCAGGGAGAGCGGGTCGAGGAGTTCGCGCTGGATCACGCGCTTCAAAGGGCGGGCGCCATAGACGGGGTCGTAGCCTTCGCGGGCGAGGTGGACTTTGGCGGCGTCGGTGAGGGTGAGGGTGAGCTTTTGGTCGGCGAGGCGTTTTTCCAAGCGGAGGAGTTGGATTTCGACGATGTGCGTGAGGTCTTTGTCGTTGAGGCGGTCGAAGATGACGATTTCATCGACGCGGTTCAGGAACTCGGGGCGGAAGTGGCCGCGCAGGCTTTCGAGCACGCGGGCTTCGCGTTGTTCGGCGTTGTTGAGGTCGAGGATGAACTGCGAGCCGATGTTGCTCGTCATGATGATGACGGCGTTTTTGAAATCGACGGTGCGGCCCTGGCCGTCGGTGATGCGACCGTCGTCGAGCACTTGCAGCAGCACGTTGAAGACGTCGTGGTGCGCCTTTTCGATCTCGTCGAAAAGGATGACGCTATATGGCTTGCGGCGGACGGACTCGGTGAGCTGGCCGCCTTCTTCGAAGCCGACGTAGCCCGGAGGCGCGCCGATCAAGCGAGCAACGCTGTGCTTCTCCATGTATTCGCTCATGTCGATGCGGACCATGGCGCCTTCGTCGTCGAAGAGGAATTCGGCGAGGGCTTTGCTCAGCTCGGTTTTGCCGACGCCGGTGGGGCCGAGGAAGATGAATGAGCCGATCGGGCGATTCGGATCTTGCAGGCCGCTGCGGGCGCGGCGCACGGCATTCGCGACGGCGGTGATGGCTTTGCGCTGGCCGATGACGCGGTGGCCGAGCCGCTCCTCCATTTTGAGGAGTTTGTCGCGTTCGCCTTCGCGGAGATTTGTGACGGGGATGCCGGTCCACGCGCTCACGACTTCGGCGATGTCCTGCTCGGTGACTTCTTCGCGAAGCAGGGAGTGGTGCTCGGTGCCGGAAGCGGGATGCTCGACGCTCGACGCGAGCTGGCGCTCGAGTTCCGGGATGCGGCCGTATTGGATCTCGCTGGCTTTGGTGAGATCGCCGCTGCGCTGCGCGCGCTCGAGTTCGGTGCGTGCGGCTTCGAGATGCTCCTTCACCTTTCTCGATTCATCGACGACGGACTTTTCCTTTTGCCACTGCGCTTTCAGTGCGGAGCTTTGTTCCTTGAGGTCGCCGAGTTCTTTCTCGATGCGGGAGAGACGCTCCTTGCTCGCCGCGTCCTTCTCCTTCTTCAGCGCCTGCCGCTCCATCTCGCGTTGCATGATCTCGCGCTCCACGGCATCGACTTCGGTGGGCATGGAATCTAGCTCGATCTTCAGGCGGCTCGCGGCTTCGTCCACGAGATCCACGGCTTTGTCGGGGAGAAAGCGGTCGCTGATGTAGCGATTTGAAAGGACGGCAGCGGCGACGATCGCGGCGTCCTGGATGCGCACGCCGTGGTGGACTTCGTAGCGCCCCTTCAGCCCGCGCAAAATCGCGATGGTGTCCTCGACGCTTGGCTCATCGACCTGCACTGGCTGGAAGCGCCGCTCGAGCGCGGCATCTTTCTCGATGTACTTCCGATACTCATCGAGCGTGGTCGCGCCGATGGTCCGCAACTCGCCGCGCGCAAGTTGCGGCTTGAGCATATTACTCGCGTCCACCGCGCCCTCGGCAGCACCCGCACCGACGATGGTGTGCAGCTCATCGATGAAGAGGATGACCTCGCCCTGGGATTCCGTGACTTCTTTGAGGAAGGCTTTGAGCCGATCTTCGAACTCTCCACGGAACTTCGCGCCGGCGAGCATCGAGCCGATGTCCATCGCGACGATGCGCCGATTCTTCAACGACTCCGGGACATCGCCGCTGACGATGCGGCGCGCGAGTCCCTCGACGATGGCGGTCTTGCCTACGCCCGGTTCGCCGATGAGCACGGGATTGTTTTTCGTCCGCCGCGAGAGCACCTGCATGGTCCGGCGGATTTCATTGTCGCGCCCGATCACCGGATCGATTTTCCCGCGCCGCGCCAGCGCGGTGAGATCGCGCCCATATTTTTCCAGCGTCTGATACTTGCCCTCAGGATTCTGATCCGTGACGCGCTGCGAACCGCGCACTTGCACGAGCGCCTGCATGAGTTTGTCTCGGGTGATGCCGGCTTCGGTGAGCAGCGTTGCCGCGGCTGTTTTGGTGCGCATGAGCGCGAGCAGATAGTGCTCGGCGCTCAGGTACTCATCCTTCATCAGGGTCATCTCACCCTCGGCGGCTTCGAGCGCGTTCGTGAGTTCGCGTCCGATTTGCACCTGGCCGCCGCGGGCTTGTGCGCGGCGGGAAAGCTCGGCCTGGAGCTTTGCTTCGAGCGGTTGCGGGGCGACGTTGAGCTTTTCCAATAAAGGCCGGGTCACGCCCTCGGGCTGCTGGAGCAAGGCGAGGAGGAGGTGCTCATTGGAAATCTCGGCGTGGTGCTGTTTCGAGGCGAGGTCTTGGGCAGCTTGCACGGCCTCCTGCATTTTCTGGGTGAAGCGATCGGGTCTCATGATGGAAATAAGGTGGTGCCAACCTTAGCAGGACGCTCACCCGACCTTGTCCAGAAGGGAACACGGCTTTGCCGCGACGAACTGGCGCGCGCCGGGCCCGATCCTGGCGCACCGCTGCGCGAAGATGGCGCGGAGCTTTAGGGCGATGCGATCGCGGCGGTCGGGAGTCGGCAGGGTTTGCCGCTGAGGTAGAGGGCGATCCGGGCGCGGCGGGCGTTGCTTTCTTTCGGACGATTTTCCGCCGTCGCGGCGATGGCCTTGTGGCCGGTCACGAGGGCGGCGGCGAAGTCGCCGAGTTCCGCCTGGGCGGCAGCGAGGGCGTCGAAGATGGCAGGATCTTCCTGCGGGGCCCGCGCGCTGGCTTCGTGGGCGAGGCGGCTGGCGCGGGCGCCGTCGCGGATTTCATCGTCCGGACAGGTGGCGAGCAGCCAGGCCAGATGAATCCGGGCGGGCGCGGCGAGTTCCCCACCGGCCGTGAGCGCGGCGTCGAAGTCCTCGCGGGCGCGTCCATATTCCACCCGCTGCATCGAGAGCATCCCCCGCAGCAGGAGCGTCGGGGCATTTTGACCACCGACGAGGAGTGCCGTGTTGCAATCGCTGATCGCCGCAGCGACATCGCCGAGGGCTGCGCGGATGGAGGCGCGCTCGTTGAAAGACGGTGCGCTGTTCGCATCGAAACGGATGGCCAGGTTCACGTCTTCGAGCGCGCGGAAAAGCTCGCCGCCCAATCGGCGGATCTGCGCGCGATAGGTGAGCGCCATGGCGTTCTGCGGATCGATGGCCAGGGCAGCGTCGAAATCCGCGAGCGCCTTCGGCATCGCCTGCTTCGCCAGCCACGCGCTGCCGCGGTGGTTGAGCGCGGCGACCTTTTTCGGATGCAACTCCAGAGCCACCGTGCAATCCGCGATGGCCGAGTCCCAGTCGTGCCGCCCGAGGTGAGCCTCGGCGCGCTGCGTCCAGGCCTCGGCAGCGCGCGGATCGAGGAGCAGCGCGGTGGAAAAATCATCGAGCGCGGCGTCCCCTTGCCCAAGGTCCAGCCGCGCCTTCCCACGGTCGAGGAAGACCTGCGCCTGCCGCGCATCGAGGGCGATCGCGCGATCGAAATCCGCGACCGCCGCCGCGGCTTCCCCATGCTCCAGGAGAAAGACGCCGCGCTGATTCCAGGCTTCGGTAAATTTCGGGTCGAGGGTCACTGCGGCGGTGAAATCTTGCAACGCGGCCTCCCCATTTCCCTGCAATGCGTGGAGGCCGGCGCGGGCGAGATGATGCGGGGCGGCGGGCTTCTGGCGGATCGCTTGCGTCGCGATGCCGATCCCGCTTTCGAGATCGCCGGCGCGCACCGCATTTTCGATCGCGCGCAGGACGCGGTCGGGATTGGCCTTCATCTCGCTGGCGGCGCGCACCGGTCCCGCGCTGAGCAGGAGCGCCGTGAGAAGGAGCGTGGAGAAAACCGTGCGGACGGCCGTGGCAGAGGCAGGGATCATCGCTTCGCGGATCTTTCGGGGGGTGCTGGCGGGAGACGCCACGGGGTGGCATTGCGGTACGTTTCGAGACGCTCGCGGCGGAGCCTGAGCACGGCAGTGTCCTCGGCGGCGGTGGCGTCCGCGGCGCGGATGGCTGCTTCGATGGCTTCCGGAAAGCACTCGGTCTCCGCCAGCGCCGCCGCCAGGGCGTCCAGGATTGCCGGATTCGCGACGTCTTTTGCGGCCGCCTTCTGGGCCAGCTTCAAGGCGCGCACGCCGTCGCGAATGCCGTCGTCGGGACACGTCGCGAGGAGATAGGCGAGGGTCGCGAGAATCTCGGGCGGGAGTTCCAGTCCGTAGTGCAGCCCTTCCTCAAGGAGGTCGCGCGCGCGCCCGTAGTCTCCCGCCACGATGAGTTTTTCGGCAGGGGTCGTGGTCGTCGGTGCGACCTTTCGCTTTTGCGGCTCCGTGGCGTCGCGGGCGGTGGAGAGGCGATACGGCTTTCGGTTTTGGTAGAGTGCGAGGCGCTCGCGGCGGACCGTGAGATCCATTGGCGTGCGCGCATCGGTGGCTTGCAGCGCGAGTTCGGCAGTGGTCGTGGCCGTGGCAAAGTCCCCATTCGCGGCAGCGGCGGCAGCGAGGGCATCGAGCGCCGGCGGAGTGCGGTCGCCGTGCGTTTCGATGACCTCGCGGGCGAGTTTCAGGGCGCGAGCAGGATCGAGGAGGGATTCGTCGGGCGCCGTGGCGAGCAGCCACGCGAGGTGACGGCGCGGGGCGCCGGGCTCGACCCCGGGCTGCGCGATGGCGGCTTCGAGATCGGTGCGGGCCGCGCGGAAGTCGGTGTTTTGGATCTGCAAAAGGGCGCGCACGATCCGCGCGGAGGCGTGCTCGGGCTCGATCAAAAGCGCGGTGGTGCAGTCGCCGATCGCGCGGGGCAAGTCGCCGAGGGCGCCGCGGATCGCGGCCCGTTCGGTGTAAGCGTCCGCGGCATTGGCATCGACGCGGATGGCCGCGTCGGCATCGGCCAGCGCGCGGTCGAGGTCGCCGAGCCGGCGATGCCCTTGCGCCCGTGCCGTGAGGGCGAGTGGGTAGCGGGGCTTGATGGCCAGGATGGCATCGTAGTCGGCGACGGCTTCCTGAAGTTCGCCGATCTGCGCCCGGGCCGTCGCGCGATTGTGCAAGGCGGAGACCATCGTCGACTCGAGACGGAGCGCCGCGGTGCTGTCGGCGATGGCCGCGCCCCAGGCTTTGCGGCGGAGTTGCAGCACCGCGCGGGTCGCCCAGGCTTTCGGCTCTTTGGGGTCGGCTTTGACGGCGGCATCGAGGTCCGGGAGCGCCTTCTCATATTCACCGAGGAGCATCCGCGCCAGGCCGCGATCCCGCCAGGCCACGGCCAGCTTCGGATCGAGTTCCAACGCGCGGGTCAGGTCTTTGATCGCCTCCGGAAGCTCGCCCAACTCGCCCAGGATACCGCCGCGGATCGCGTAGTAGAGCGGCTTTGCGGTCTTCCGGAGGGCGACATCGACGATGGTCTTGGCGCGGATGAGGTCGCCCTCCAGCAGCACGGCCTCGACCTGCGCCACCACCGGATCGTCGCCGCCCGGTCGCTCGCGCGCTGCCCGGAGCACGGTCGCCGAGCCGAGCGCGGCGAGGAGCAGGAGGGTGCGAAAAGGAGCGGCCATGGTGCGGGCGACCATACGCGGGAAGTCGCGCGCTCGGAAGCGCGAAGCGAACGCGGATCGAAAGGCAGCCGGGAAATTCCTGCCGGCTAAAAATGCGCAAGCGCTCGGCGTCGCGATTGACTCGCTCCCCGTTTCCCCGCGAGTCTGCACGTCCTATGCCTTCGCTCTCCTTCTCCGACCCCGAGCGCACGATCGAGTTTGAATTCGTCCGCGCGACCGAAAATGCTGCCCTCAACTCGCTGCACTGGCTCGGCCGCGGCGACAAGGAGAGTGCCGATGCAGCGGCGTGCGACGCGATCTACGGGGTCTTCGATCTCGTGGACATCGCGGGCGAAGTGGTGATCGGCGAGGGTATCAAGGACAACGCCCCCGGCATCTTTCTCGGGGAGCATCTCGGCACGTGGCGGACCGGTTCGCCGCGCTTTGACATCGCCCTGGATCCGATCGACGGCACCAGCAACATCGCCGCCGGGATGCCGAACTCGATCTCCGTGATGGCCGCGAGCGAGGCGCACGAAGGCACCGGGCACACGATGAGAAATCTGCCGAGCTTTTACGCGCACAAGATGGCCTTCGGGCCGGCGGTCGTCGCGGCGATGGAGCATGGCATGGAAGAGATCGCGCTCGACGATCCCCTCGAGACGACGCTCGGCCGCGTGGCCACGGCGCTCGGCAAGCGCGTCGGCGAACTCGTCGTGATGACCATGAATCGTCCGCGGCACGCCGAACTCATCGCGAACATTCGCAAGATCGGCGCGTCCCTCCGCCTCATCACCGACGGCGACATCACGGCCGCCGTCGCGCCCTCGCTCCCCGACTCCGGCATCGACTTTTTCGTCGGCATCGGCGGATCGCCCGAGGGCATCCTCACTGCCGCGGCGCTGAAGGCTCTCGGCGGCGAAATGCTCCTGCGGATGTGGCCCCGGGACGCCGAAGAGCGCGCCCGCCTGCTCACCGAGACCACCGAAGCGGAGCTCGCTCGCGTCTTCCGCACCGACGATCTCGTGCGGGGCGACAGCGCCATCTTCTGCGCCACCGGCATCAGCGACAGTTCGCTCCTCCCCGGGGTGAAACTCGTGGGTAAGAAGGCCATCACCAGCTCCATCCTGATGCGCTCGAAGAGCCGCACCGTGCGTTACATCCGCGCCGTGCATGATCTCGAGGCGAAGACCATCCACCTGCGCAGCGTGAAGCGGGATGCGAAGGTGGGCTGACGCCGGCGGAAATGGCGACGCGTGCTGTGTAGATTGTTGCCGCTTACCGTCCCCCACCGGCGTATCGAACATCGTCATTGAGTAACACCCACCAGTCCCTTTCCTCAAAACCAGCATCGTGCGCGTCACTCTTTTTATCCCTTGTTTCATCGACTCCATCTACCCGCATGTCGGGGCGGCGATCGTCGAAGTGCTCGAGGGTCTCGGGCACACCATCGACTACCCCGAGGCGCAGACCTGCTGCGGCCAGCCGCCCTTCAATTCCGGCTACTGGGATGAAGCGCGCGCGGTGGCGCGCCGGCAGCTCCGCGTCTTCCGCGATGCGGAGGTCGTGGTGAGCGCGTCGGGTTCGTGCGGCGCGATGTATAAGAAATTTTACCCCGAGCTTTTCGAGCATCAACCCGAGGAGGCCGAGGCCAAGGCGCTGGGTGCAAAGACCTGGGAGTTCAGCGAGTTCCTCGTCACGAAACTCGGCGTGCGCGATGTCGGCGCGCGTTTCGAGGGCAAGGTCACTTTCCACGATGGCTGCCACGGCCTTCGCGAACTCGGCACCCGCGAAGCTCCGCGCACCCTGCTCCGGGCAGTGCAGGGTCTCGAACTCGTGGAGATGAACGAAGGCGAATCCTGCTGCGGATTTGGTGGCACTTTTGCGGTAAAGTATCCGCAAATCTCGACGGCGATGGCCGAGGTGAAGTGCAACGCCATCCTCGATACCGGCGTCGAGACGGTGGTCAGCAATGACTCGAGCTGCCTCATGCAGATCCAGGGCTGGCTCGATCGCAATGGCCGGCGCGTGGTGAAAAGCATGCACCTCGCGGAAGTCCTCGTGCGACGCTGAAGAAACTCCCGCGCCTTTCATGTCCGCCGTTACGCAATTTCATACCGACTCCGATCGCACCACCGCCGATGATCCGCGCCGCGCTGCGGTGCGCAAGGCGCTGGGCAACTACCAGACCGCGCGCGGCAAGACGGAGAGCGCCTTCACGAGCTGGCAGCACGCGCGCGATGCGGCAGCGGAGATCAAGTACGACGGGCTGCACCGGCTCGACGAAATCCTGACGGAGTTTGAGGCCAAGTTCACCGCGCACGGCGGGAAGGTTTTCTGGGCGAGCAATGCGGCGCAGGCGCGCGAGTACATCCTGAAGCTCGCGGAGGAAAAGGGCGTCAAGTCGATCGTCAAATCGAAGGCGATGACCAGCGAGGAGATCCACCTCAATGAAGCGCTGGAGAAAGCGGGCTACGGCGTCATCGAGAGCGATCTCGGCGAATTCATCCAGCAACTCCTGCACGAGCCGCCGTATCACTTCGTCTTCCCGTGCATGCATCTGAAGCGCGAGGAGATCAGCGCGCTTTTCGAACGCGAACTCGGCAGCGCGAAGACCGACTCGCCCGAGGAACTGACGATGATCGCCCGCCGTTTCATGCGCCGCCATTACATCGAGGCGGACATGGGTATCTCCGGGGCCAACTTTATCGTCGCCGAGACCGGCATGATCTCGATCACCGAAAATGAGGGGAACGCGCGGCTGACCACGGCGCTGCCGAAAATTCACGTCGCGCTCGTCGGGATCGAGAAAGTGCTGCCGAAACTCGCCGACCTCGCCCTTTTCCTGCCGATGCTCGCCACCGCCGGCACGGGACAAAATCTGACCTGCTACAACTCGATGTACGGCGGCCCGCGTCTGCCTGGCGAGACGGATGGACCGGAGGAATTTCACGTCGTGCTGCTCGACAACCACCGCACCCGGCTGCTCGCCGACGCCCAGCAGCGCGACGCCCTCGGCTGCATCCGCTGCGGCGCGTGCCTGAACGTCTGCCCCATTTTCAAAAACATCGGTGGGCACGCTTACGGCACCACCTACCAGGGGCCGATCGGCTCCGTGATCACGCCGCACTTCCGCGGCTTGCAGGATTGGAAACATCTCAGCGGCGCGTCCTCCCTCTGCGGCGCTTGCACGGAAGCCTGTCCGGTGAAGATCGACATCCATCACCACCTCCTGCACAACCGCCGCAACGCCATGCAGGAGAAGCCGCGCTGGTTGGAAAAGATGCTTTGGATCGGCTTCAAGTGGCTCATGCAAAGGCCCACGCTCTATGCCGCCGGGATGCGTCTCGCGCCGCTCGGGCAAAAGCTCCTGCCGCTCGTCATGGGCACACCGCTCAATCCCATGGCCGCCTGGACGAACACCCGCGAAATTCCCGAGACTTCGCCCGTGCCCTTCCGCGACTGGATGCGCAATCGGAAAGGTGCGAAGAAATGACCGGCGATCGCGAAGCCATCCTCGGCCGCATCCGCGAAGCTCTCCGCGAGCCTGCTCCGCGGCATCACGATAAACCCGAGCCCCTGCCCGCTGGCTCGCTCGCCTCCGCGACCTTCCGCGAATGGCTGCCACCGGTGCAGCCCCAGCTCGAGGAGCGCATCGCCCTTTTCGCCAAACTCTCCGAAATGCTGCGCACCGAGTTTGTGCAATGCAGCACCGCCGAAGCCGCTGCGACCCACATCGCCGCGCTGGCCAGCGCCGAGTCCTGGACGCGCATCGGGCGGCACGCCGGCGAACTTTGCGACACCATCGCCGCCGACTTACCCTCCACTCTCGGGCAACTCAAGACCGACGCCGGCTATGACAAACGCGAACTCGAAGCGTGCGATGCTGGCTTCACGGAATGTGAATGCCTCGTTGCGCAGACCGGCAGCGTCTGCGTCACCGCGCCAAGTTCCGGAGGTCGCGCCCTCAGCGTCCTCCCGCCGCACCACATCGTCATCGCGCGCCAGAGTCAGGTCGTCCCCGACCTCACCGCCGCCTACGAGTTACTCGCCGCCAAGTATCGCGGCACTTACCCCAGCTTCATCTCCTTCATCACCGGGCCCAGCCGCACCGGCGACATCGAGCGCATCCTCGTACTAGGAGCCCACGGCCCAAAAAAGCTCACCGTCCTGCTGATCCCGTAGTTGGGAGGCCACAGAACGATCGGACCACAGATAACGCAGATAACACAGATCAAAGAAAACGGACGGGGCCATCCCATCCTCTTATCCGTGCGATCTGTGTCATCTATCGTCTGTCGTTCTGCGCCATCCCAGTCCCATCGCCCGGTTAAAGCAGGTGACCCATCTTTACCCGCTTGGTCTCAAGATACTTTGCGTTGTGCCGGTTCGGGAGGGATTTGATCGGTACCACTTCCACGATCTTTAGGCCGTAACCTTCAAGGCCGATGACTTTCTTCGGGTTATTCGTCAGGAAGCGCATCTTCCGCACCCCGAGATCAAAGAGGATCTGCGCCCCGAGCCCGTAGTCGCGCAACTCCGCGGGGAAGCCGAGTTTCTCGTTGGCCTCCACGGTATCGAGGCCCTGCTCCTGGAGCTTGTAGGCGTGGATCTTGGCCGGCAGGCCGATGCCGCGCCCTTCATGCTGGCGCATGTAAAGGAGCACGCCCGTGCCCGCCGCCTCGATCTGCTGCATCGCCAGGTGGAGCTGGCTGCCGCAATCACAGCGCTGCGAACCGAAGACATCGCCCGTGAGACATTCGCTGTGGACGCGCACCAGCGTGTGTTTCTTCGGCGAGATGGTGCCTTTCACCAGCGCGAGGTGATGGCTGCCATCCACCACCGAGCGATACATGTGCAGGTCAAATTCGCCGTAATCCGTCGGCAGCTTCACCACTTGCTCGCGTTCCACCAGCCGCTCGCTGCTCCGGCGATACGCGATGAGATCGCGGATCGAGCACAGCTTCAGCCGATGCTTCTTGCGAAACTTCAGCAACTCCGGCAGCCGCGCCATGGTGCCATCGGCCTTGAGGATTTCGCAAAGCACCCCAGCCGGCGCCAGCCCGGCGAGCCGCGCGAGATCCACGCTCGCCTCGGTATGCCCCGCCCGGCGCAGCACCCCGCCCGCCTTGGCGCGCAGCGGAAAGACGTGGCCCGGCTGCACCAGATCCTGCGGGCGAGCCGTCGGATCGACGAGCATCGCGATGGTCCGCGCGCGATCCGGGGCGCTGATGCCTGTGGTGATCCCCGCCGTCGCATCCACGGAGACCGTGAAATCCGTCCGATAACTCTCCCGATTCTCCAGCACCATGCGCTGCAGCCCGAGCTGCTCCGCGCGTTCATCCGTGATCGGCACACAGATCAGCCCGCGCCCATGCATGGCCATGAAATTGACCGCTTCCGGCGTCACCTTCTCCGCCGCCATCACCAGATCGCCCTCATTCTCCCGATCTTCATCGTCCGTCACCACCACGAGTTTACCGGCACGGATGTCGCGGAGGACGTCTTCGATGGGATCAAACTGCGTAGGCGCGGGCATGGGGTCGGGAATATGGGCGGCGCGTCCGAGCGAGGAAAGGGGAGAGTTGCGGCCACCCTCGCGCGGAGGCCGTTTCCGGAGTTGCAAGACATGGCCGGATGGTTCGGCTGTGAGGTCACGGTTTACCCGATCATCTCCAGCGCAAGATCGTGACTCCTTGATCCGCCACCACTCCGAGATGATGCAGCGCCTCGGCGTGGTCTGGCGCAACGGCGAGGATCTGCCGGTAAAGCTCCTCCGCCTCCGGCAGTCGCCCGGTCCGGTGCTGCTGGAGCGCCAACTCAAAGGCCTGCGGAATCGTGAGGGGCGGCATCAAATGTCCGAACGACCGAGCGGCCGCTGACCCTTAGTCTTCGCGGACCTTGGCCTTTTTTGCCTCGGCGTCGTCGTTGATCCGGCGGATTTCGCGGGCGAGTTGCTGGTCGAGTTCCAGCACTTCGTCAAATTTCCCCGCGGCCTCGGCCTTGGCGATCTCGCCTTTCAGGAAGACTTCTTTCTCGGCGAGCTTGGCCTTGGCGAGATTGTCGATTTCGGCGATTTGCGCCTTTTGTTCG
>JANNXQ010000133.1:0-43099 GCA_031409655.1 Chthoniobacteraceae bacterium
CGCGCCGGTGATGACTTTGATGAGCGTGGATTTTCCTGCGCCGTTTTCGCCGAGGAGCGCGTGGACTTCGCCGGCTTGCAGCGAAAACGAGACGCCTTTCAGCGCGCGCACGGCGCCGAAGGATTTTGCGATTTGAGTGAGTTGAAGCAACGGGGCGTCCATCGTGGGGGCGCTCGTTGTAGCGAGATCGTCCGCGCGGCGGCGAGTGGCTATTTAACCTGCGCGGTTTTCTTCGCCGGGACCTTGGGCTTGAGTTCCTCGGCGGTCCAGGAACGCGTGCGTTCCTTGAACTGGGCGCGCACTATCGCCACCTCCGCGGGACTGACCGGCGAGGCGTTGTGCTCCCACTCGCGGCGCGTGTAAGTGAGCACCCCAGCGATGTCTTCGTCGCTGAGCTGCGGGAGCGGCGGCATTTCGAGCTGCCAGGTAGTGCCGTTTACGGAGATGGGTCCGCCGACGCCGTGGAGGATGATGCGGGCGGCGATGTCGGGCTTGCCGAGCACCCATTCGGAATCGAGGAGCGGAGGCGCGAGACCATCGAGGCCGATGCCGCCCGGCTGATGGCAGCCGATGCAGAGACTGTTGTACACCGTCTTTCCTTTTTCAAAGAGCACCTGCTCGGCGTCCGTGAGCGGCACGATGACCGGCGGTGGCGGCACGCCCGGCTTACCCGGCCAGGCGAGACGACGGTCGAGCGCGGCGACGAACTTTTTCGCCTTCTCACTTCCCACCGCCTGGAGCGCGGCGAGCGCGGGCGGGGCGGCATCGAGGTAGAAAAGCTTCGCGGGTGACCTGCCTTTCTTTTGCTCGGCGCCGGCCATCGCGCTGAGGAGATCGAGCTGACGCGGGCTGGCGGCGGGTTCGGCGGCGACGAGTTCGATGAGGCGGGCGACGCGCGAGGCGCGGCGATCTTTGACCACGCAGCCGGCGAGCAGCGGGAGCACCCGAGATTGATCGATGGTTTTGCTTTTCGCTGCGGGACTCTTGAGCAGCGTCTCGATGAATTCGAGTTCGCGCCCGCGCAGGCCGGTGGCCACAGCTTCGCCGAGGAGATCGCTGCCGCCGGTGGCGAGCAAGGTGATGAGCGCGTGCTCGATCTCGGGTCCGGGCTGGGCGCTGAGGCTGAAGGCGAGTTGGAGGCGCACCTCCGGGCTCGGGTCGTTCACGAGCTTCACGAGTTCCGGCGCGAGCATGCGGTCGGCGATGCGCACGGCGGCAGCACGGACCTTCGGATCTTTGTCCTTGAGTCGCGCGACCACGACATCCGGCGCGAGCGGCAGCGCGCCCATTCCTTCCAGCGTCCACAAGGCGTGCAGGCGGCCTTTGGCGTTCGGGCTCTCGGCGGCAATCTTTTTCACCGCGTCCACGACCGTCGCGTCGTTGCGTTCGACGAGCACGCGCTGGGCAGTGTCGCGCACAGCACCATTTGCATGCGCGAGCAAAGGCACGATGGCCGCGCTTTCCTTCGGCATCTTCACTGCCGCGGGCTTCGCGCCCTCCGGGACGATGCGGATGATGCGACCGAGACTGATCGGCGTCTCGAGTTTCCGATCCTTGATATTTGCGATGAGGTAGTGCGTGAGGAAGAAGCGGTGCTGAATGATGCCGCGCGCCATGTCCACGATGTAGAGCGCGCCGTCGGGACCGGTGGCCGAGTTCACCGGGCGGAAACGCTCGTCGGTGGACGTGAGGAACTCGCGGCCTTCGTAGGCGTTCTTGCCCGTCACGGTGCCGGCCTTGTCGGTGAGGACGAGACGCTTCACGAGATTGCCTGAGGGCTCGGGAATGAAGGCGTTGCCGCGAAACTCCGCGGGGAAAAGATCGCCGCGATAGATGGTCGCGCCGCAGGTCGCGGTCGCGGTGGCGAGGGAGCCGTCCGGGCGGAGTTGCGTGTCGGTGTAGCCGCGATTCACGCCAGGTGTCGGGCCGGCGGGCCAAGTGGTTTGTTCGGCGATGACGCGGAAATTCAGCGCGGTCTTCGTCGCGACGTTCGGATTGCGCGAGTAGTAGGGACTGGAGACGAGGTCGGAGCGGAGGAGGTCGCTGTTGTAGTTGAAATAGAGGCGACCGAAATCGTCCTGCGTGAGGCCCCACTGACCGCGGGCGCCGGGTGCGGGCTCGGTGACAAATTTTCCCGCCTGATAGCGGAAGCGCTGGTTGCCACCGCCGGTCCAGATCCAGTTATCGAGCGCCCAGAGGGGCGTGTTCACCATGTGCTCGGGCTGGCCGCCGGCCTGGCCGTATTCAGTATTCACGGGGGTCTGCTCATCGGCCACGCCATCGCCATTCGTGTCGCGATAGTACGTGAGATTTGGCGGCACGCCGACCAGCGCGCCGTCGCCGAGCGCCATCACCCCGCGCGGCATCAGGAGCTTGTCCACGAAGACCGTGGACTTATCCATTTTCCCATCGCCGTCGGTGTCTTCGAGCCGCGAGATGCGCCCGGTGGGCTGATCCTCGCCCGTCGCGTCGATGTCGTGCATGTAGCCGCGCATCTCGCAGACGTAGAGACGGCCCTGATCGTCAAAGCTGATCGCCACGGGCGTCTCGATCATCGGCTCGCTGGCGACGATCTCGGCGCGGAAACCTTTGGGCAGCTTGAAGGTCTTGAGCAATTGCTCCGGCGTGAGCACCGGTGGCGGCGGCAGCTTGAACTTCAAGACCACTTCTTCGGGTCCGCGGTTTTTGGTGCGGTCGCTCTTGGGTTTCTCGCCCCCCGCGGCGGAGGACCGCGAGGGGACCGAGAAGAGCGCGCAGGCGATGGAAGCGGTGAGATAGGTGCGGAAGGTCATAAAACGAGTGCGGTGAGATAGTCCATCACCTGCCCGGCGGCACGTAGATTTTCCGGTGTCGCGGAGCAAAGCGGTGACGAATGCCACCCGCGGCGCGTCGGCGTCTTTGGAACTTTTCCCCGCACCCGCGCCCAGCGCCGGCCTTTCGCCTACTGCACGTCTGGGGCACCGCCTGGCTGCGGCGGAGCGGCGTCGCGGGGCGGTTCGCGATGCTCGACGCGCGTGCGCGCATCCATCGAGCCCAGTTTCCGGCGCACCGTCTCTGGCAACTGTCGGCGCTGCTCTTCCGTGTCGATGGGCCCTTCAAAAATGAGCGCGCCTTTCGGGTCTTTCGCGGTCACGACGCGCTTGCCATTTTCATTCCGCACGTCGATCGAGCCAGCATCGTCCGTGATCGAGACGTGGGCATTTGCGGTGCTCCATGTCGTGGTCGCGCCGTCCTGCTTGCGCTGCACGGCCGGGGCGCCGCCGGGGCGCATTTCGCGGAGCACATCGGGCGGGAGCGGGCCGGGTTGCTCGGTCGGACCGAGGTTGGGAAACTTCGGGGTCTCGGGAAATTTCTCGCCGGGATTCTTCCGCCACTGCTCAACCTTTTCCTGAAACTCCTTCATCCGCTTCTGCCAGTCGCGGGTCATCTCCTGCGCCTTGCGGCCCATGTCTTGCGCGCGCTCGGCGAGCGGGCCCGCCATCTCCTCAGCGCGACGGCGAAAATTTCCAAAGTCCGGCATCGGCAGCGTCGTGCGCGATCCACCCATGGCGCGATCCGGCAACATCTTTTCGCCGATCTTCACGCTGAGCGTCTTCTCCGCGCCTTTGCGCAGCACGGTCAGGCTCACGGTGGCATCTTTGCCGGCGGCGCGCACGAGGGCGGCGAGTTGGTTCGGATCGACGAGTTTCTGGTCGTCAAATTTCGTCAGCACATCGTAGCGCTCCACCCCTCCCACTCCGGCAGGGCTGTCGGCCAGCACTTCATCGACGACGAGCCCGAAGCCTTCCGGCAGGCTGGCCTGCGCCGCGACCGCTGGCGTGGCAGGAGTCGTGACGACGCCGAGGTAAGGACGCAACTGCTGCGCCATGGGCTTGTCGGAAGGATTCCGGGTACTGCCTTCCCCGCGGGGCTCACCATCGCGGCGCGGTTGCTCGCCGGTGCCCGGCTGGGGATTCGGGCGGTCGCCGCCGCGATCGGGCGGGGCTCCCTGCGGGCCGCCGTCGGGACGATCACCTTCGGGCCGCTGGAATGGCCGGCGCGGGCGATCGCCCTGGCCTTCGCGCGCTCCTCCCGGAGCACGATCACCCTCGGGACGAGGCGGAGCGCCAGGTCCGCGCTCGCGCTCCTTCGGATACACGGGCGCATCCGGACGTTGTGGAGGTGGCGGCGGATTGTCTTGCGCAGTGACGACGCTCGCCGTGGCGGCAAGAACAAGGAGGGTGTGGAGTTTGCGTTTCATAGGATCTGAGTTCGTGGATTCGCTCGGGAGGGACGGGTGGAAAATTTAACGGTCTGCCGTCTTCACTGCATCGCCACGGGCATGAGCACGATGTCCTCCCGCGGGATCTCGACTTCGACGCGCGCGCCGGTATCGGGATTGATCCAGGCATAGCGCTCCACCGAGCGGTAGCGGATCTCCCGGAGCGGCTCCTCGCCTTCTCCGTAGAGGATGCCGCTATCGTCGGCATCGAGGAATTCGCGTTCGCTTTCCGCAGGGAGGAAGCTCTCCGCCTCGTCGTCCACGGCGGCGATCACCGAGGTCGCGGGTTTTTCGGACTGCTCTGCTTTTTGCAAATGCAGCAAGAGCGCGACTGCGGCAGTCGCTCCAGCCAGCGCCCAGCCAAGGCCGCGCAGCCATTGGCCAAAGAACCCCGGAGCGGCAGGACGCGCAATCACTCCGGCACCCGGCGCCCCCGTCGTGCGTGGCGCCGCGACGAACTCCCGGCGTTCACCGAGATCTGCGGCGATGCGGTCTTCGAGGCTGGTGGAAGGCACGCTGGGACGCAGTCCGCGCAGTTCATTCTCGAGATCAGATTCGTTCATATTCTTGCGGCTTCAGCTGCTTACGGAGGGCCTCGAGCGCGTAACGGTAGCGCGAGGCGACGGTGTTGATGGATTCGCCAAGGGTCTCGGCGATCTGCGCAAAGGTGAGATCACTCCAGATGCGCAGGACGAGCACTTCGCGCTGCGGCGCCGGGAGGTCGCGCATCGCGGCCTCGACGACGAGGCTGTTTTCATGCTGCTCGATAGAGCGGTCGAAGTAGGGCTCGTCTTCGCGCAGGACGCCAGAGTCGGGATTGTTTTCGCGGCGGGTGCGGCGGTCATTGCCGCGCAGAAAATCGAGCGCCGAGGTGCGCACCGCGGAGTAGAGCAGCGGGTAGTGCTCTGGCTGCGCGTCGGGCCGATGCTTCCAAAATTTGACGAAGGCCGTCTGCACGACATCCTCGGCGTCCGCCTGGCAGTGGAGCCATTGGCGGGCGTAGAGCAACAGCTTGGGCGCAAGCTGCCGGTAGCAAGTTTTCCAGTTTTCATCAGAGGGGCCGGGGTGCATCGGCATTGGTTTCACTGGGGGCAACGCCACGATGGCCCTGTTTTGTCTGCGCGGCGCGGGGAATTTTTCCCACTGGGATAGCGCAGAGAATGGGACCACAGATGACACAGATGACGCAGACGGGAGCAGGAGTGCGGAGCCAGTCGGCATCTGGGTGGGTTGCTTCATCCGTCACGCTTCCGGTGTAACGAAAGGCCCATCCATTCTCCATCTGTGAAATCTGTGTGATCTGTGGTCTCACTCTCTGGGTCATCCCGGGAGCGAGGAGATGAGACGACGAATCGCGCGGCGATGCGGCGAAGGCATCGGGGCGTCCGCGATGTTTGCCAGCTCGAACCACTTTTGCTCCGCCCCCAAGGCTCGCGGAGCCCGGCCCGTATAGACGCTGAGCGACACGCGATGATGCGTAAAAGGGTACGCCAGCGCCAGCAGGAGCGCGGCGCCTTCGGGGCGAACCGCCAGCGGCGGAAGTTTCCAAAGACCCCGCCAGCGGGGGCCAAACTGCTGCTCGAGCAAGACGTGCCCATCCTTCACGATCCACGCACAGTCCTCGCTCAGTTCGACCGTCTTCCGACGCGGCTTTTTCACCGGCAACGTCTCCGGCGACTCCGCCCGGCAGTGAGCGCGCACTGGGCAGATCGAGCATTGCGGCTGGCGCGGGATGCAAAGGAGTGCGCCGAGTTCCATGAGCGCGGAGTTAAAGACGCGCGCGCCGCGTTTCGGGACCAGCGCTTCGGCAGCAGTCCAGAGGATGTCCGCACCCCACGTCGCATCGATGGGCTCGCGCAAATTCAGGAGCCGCGCGAGCACCCGGGCGACATTCGCGTCGAGGATCGGCGCGGGGAGATCGAAGGCGAAACTCGCAATCGCGCCCGCCGTGTAGCGACCGACTCCGGGGAGCGCGCGGATGGCTTCGAGATCGGCGGGCAAGGTGCCGCCGTGCCGCTCCACGACGTGCTTTGCGGCGCGGTGGAGATTGCGCGCCCGGGCGTAGTAACCGAGCCCCTGCCAAAGATGGAGCACATCATTTTCGTCCGCCCCGGCGAGCGACCGGAAGTCTGGGAACCGGGCCAGCCAGCGCTCGTAGTAGGGCAGCACGGTGACCACCTGCGTCTGCTGGAGCATGAACTCCGAGACCAGCACCGCATACGGATCAGTGGTCCGCCGCCAGGGCAGATCCCGCCCCTGCTGGCGGAACCAGCGGACCAGCGCCGGGCCAAAGACTTTCGGGTTTTCGATCGTGTAGTTTTGCTCGGGCACTTCAGCGGATGGGACAGGGACGCGCGGAGGAGAACATCGAACATCGAACATTCAACATCGAACATCGAATGTCTCGCCCCCGCGCCTCGGCGCGGTCCCTCATTCGATGTTGAATGTTCGATGTTCGATGTTCGATGTTCCCCCATACCCATGCCTCGCCACTCAGATGCGCCTGAGCCCAAGCCGCTCACTTTATACACCTCGCCGCTCACCGCCGAGCAGGCGCAGAAGCTCCGCGCGCTGCTCGTGGCCGACGATTACAAGTTCGAGCCGAAACCCTACACGCTCTTCTACGCCGTGAAGGACAAGCTGAACGTCGCGGTGTACGAAAAGGGGCCGAAGGTCGTGCTACAGGGGAAGGGCACGGGGGATTTCGTCACCTTCCGGCTGGAACCGGAGATCCTCGGCGAAGCCCGCGTCGGCTACGAAGAGGTGCATAATCCCGAGATGTTTTCGCCGCACTTCGGCGTGGACGAAAGCGGCAAGGGCGACTTCTTCGGCCCGCTCGTCATCGCGGGCTGCTACACGGACGCCGACATCGCGCGGCAGCTCATGAAGGCCGGCATTCAGGACAGCAAACGCATCGGCAGCGACAGCCGCATCCGCGAGCTGGCGGCGATCATCAAGACCACACCGGGCGCGACGCACAGCGTCATCGCGATCGGGCCGGAGAAGTACAACGAGCTCTACGGAAAGTTCAAAAACCTGAACCGCCTGCTCGCGTGGGGCCACGCGAAGGTCATCGAAAACCTGCTCGAAGCGCGCCCCGAATGTCCCCGCGCCTTGAGCGATCAATTTGCCAACCCGAGTCTCATTAAACGCGCGCTCATGGAGAAAGGGCGCGGCATCCAACTCGACCAGCGGACGAAGGCCGAAAGTGACCTCGCAGTGGCCGCGGCATCGATCCTCGCGCGGGAGCGTTTTATCGACTGGCTGAACACTGCTGGCGCGCGTCTGCAAGTGACCCTGCCTCGCGGCGCGTCAAGTCAGGTAAAGGATGTCGCGCGCACCCTGGTCGCGGCGCGCGGCGCGGATTTCCTCTCCCAAGTCTCAAAAACCCATTTCAAAACGGCCGCGGAGGTCGCGCCGCAATATTTTACCAAACCTTCCTTGCCCGAGCCCGAAACGCGGCCATAAGTAGCGGCTTATGGGAACATTAACGAAAAGGGAACTCGTTGTGAAAATCAGCAATGAAACGGGTCTCGTCCAACATCAGGTCTTCGAAGTCGTCCAGCGGACGCTCGATCATATCACTGACGCACTCGCCTCTGGCGACACCGTCGAACTGCGGAACTTCGGCGTCCTCGAAGTGAAGCTCACCAAACCGCGCGTGGGACGGAATCCAAACGTCCCCGGCAGCAGTTTCGTGATCCCCGCACGCGCCACGGTCAAATTCAAGGCCGGCAAGATCATGAAGCAGAAAGTAGCAAACCTTTCTGCCGTCATGAAGCGTGAGTTAGAGGCGAAGTCGGCTTAGCGGCCAGCGTTCTCCTGTCGCGGCGCCAGTGGCCCAAAGAAGCAGCTCGCTTCTCGCCAACGACCGCGCCCGCATCCGACGCTGGCCTGCGCATTCCGCGCATTTTCGTCGCGCCGATTGCTTTCCGTCGTTCGTAGCGCGACCATGCGCACCCTTTTGCCCATGCCGCGACCCAAGCTGACTATCACTCCCGACCCTGGCGTCATCGAAATCCGCGGTGCGCGGCAGAACAATCTGAAGGGGATCGACCTCGATCTGCCGCTCGGAAAGCTGAACGTGATCTCGGGGCCGAGCGGCAGCGGGAAGTCGTCGCTCGCCTTTGACACGATCTACGCGGAAGGCCAGCGCCGCTACGTCGAGACCTTCTCGCCCTACACGCGGCAATTCCTCGATCGCATGGACAAGCCGAAGGTGGACGCCATCCGGGGCATCCCGCCGGCCATCGCCATCGAGCAGACGAATAGCGTGAAGAGCACGCGCTCCACCGTGGGCACGATGACGGAGATCAATGATTACCTGAAGCTGCTCTTCCCGCGCATCGCGCAGGCCGTGTGCCCGGAGTGCCAGCGCGAGATCCGCCCGGAATCCGCGAAGTCGATCGTCGATGAAATCCTGAAAACCCAAGCGGGCGAGACGCTGCTCATCACTTTCGGCATCCCCGTTCCGCCGAAGACGGCACCCGCGGACTTCTTCACCTTCCTCCAGCAGCAGGGTTATCTGCGCGTTTGGATCGAGGGTGAAATTCACCGGGTGGATGAAGCGCCGCGCGTGAAGCGGCTGCCCGCGCTCGTCTCGGTGATTCAGGATCGGCTCGTCTTTAGTGAAGAGAACCGCTCGCGGCTGAACGAAGCCGTCGAGACCGCGCTGCGCTTTGGCAAAGGCAAGATCGCCTTCATCCAGCATCCCGCATCCAGCGTGCAACATCCCTTCAGCATCGGCTGGCACTGCGCGCACTGCGATCTGGATATCAGCCCGCCTTCGCCCGGCCTCTTCAGTTTCAATCACCCGCACGGCGCGTGTCCCTCGTGCCGCGGCTTCGGACGCAGCATCGCCATCGATCTCACCCGCGCCATCCCCGAGCGCAGTCTCAGCCTCGCGCAAGGGGTGGTGAAACCCTTTCAGACGGAAAGTGGACGCGAGTGCCAGACGGATCTGATGCGCTGCGCCGCGGCGAAGGATGTGGACACGCTCTGCCCTTTCGATGAACTGCCGAAGGCCGATCAGGACTGGGTGCTCTACGGCGAGAATCCGCACACGCCGGGCGAGGATCTGTGGAAGTCCGGCCTCTGGTATGGGGTGAAGGGGTTCTTCGCGTGGCTCGAAACGAAGAGCTACAAGATGCATGTCCGCGTGCTCCTCAGCCGTTACCGCAGTTACACGACGTGTCCTGATTGCCGCGGCGGCCGCTACCAGCCGGCGACGCTCAACTACCGCTGCGGCGGCAAGACGCTCCCCGCTTTGATGTCCATGTCGGTCGCGACGTTGCGCGAGCAACTCCGCCATCCGCCATCAGCCATCCCCCACGATGCCTCCACGCAGATGCTCCTCGCGGAAGTCGGTTCGCGCCTCGGCTATCTCGCGGATGTCGGTCTCGGCTACCTTTCCCTGGATCGCCCCACCCGCACGCTCAGCGGCGGTGAAGTGGAGCGCGTGAACCTCACGACCTGTCTCGGCGCGTCGCTCGTGAATACGCTCTTCGTCCTCGACGAACCGAGCATCGGCCTGCATCCGCGGGACACGAACCGGCTCATCCGCGTGATGCAACTCCTCCGCGACAAAGGCAACACGCTGCTCGTCGTCGAACACGACGAAGCCGTCATCCGCGCGGCGGACAACTTGATCGAGATCGGCCCCGGACGCGGCGAAGACGGTGGCCATCTTGTCTTCGACGGCCCACTCGCCGACTTGCTCGGTGGATCGCGTTCTCCGAACGCGATGACAACCGCTCACGCCGAAGGCGTCACTTATCCGAAGAAGAAGCATGCGAGGCCGCCGCGCGGCAGTGGATTGCCATCGCGCGCGGAGCGCCCGATCCACCAAAGCCTCACCGCCGACTACCTCACCGGGCGCAAGTCCATACCCGTCCCCAAGAAACGCCGCAAGCCGCGCGCTTTCATCAGCATCGTCGGCGCGAGCGAACACAATTTGCAAGGCATCGACGTCGAGATCCCGCTCGGCGTGCTTGCGTGCATCACTGGCGTCTCCGGCTCTGGAAAAAGCACGCTCGTGCATGACGTGCTCTTCGGAAATCTCCAGGCCGCAAAGGGCGTCGCCACCGATGACGCGCCCGGGATCTGCAAGCGCATCCTCGGCGCGCACAAAGTGGAGCAGATCGTGATGGTCGATCAGTCGCCGCTCTCCCGCACCCCGCGCTCCAGCCCGGCCCTTTACCTCGGCATCTTCGATGGCATCCGCGAGCTCTTCGCCGGCGCTCCCGACTCCGTGGCGCAAGGCCTCACCGCGAGCGCCTTCTCTTTCAACACGGGTGGCGGACGGTGCGAACGCTGCGGCGGCAATGGCTTCGAGAAGATCGAGATGCAGTTCCTGAGCGATGTCTTCATCCGTTGTCCGGAATGCGACGGCACGCGGTTCCAAGCGCACATCCTCGCTATTCGTTGGAACGGAAAATCCATCCACGATGTACTGCAGATGACCGTCACCGCGGCGATCAAGTTTTTCTCCACGCTCGGCGAGAAGCGCATCACGCGGCCCCTGCTCGTGCTCGAGGAAGTCGGCCTCGGGTACCTCACCCTCGGACAGCCGCTCAATGTGCTCTCCGGTGGCGAGTCGCAGCGCCTCAAGCTCGTCGAGCGTCTCACCAACCAGAGCGAGACCAACGCGCTGCTCATCTTCGACGAGCCGACGACTGGGCTGCACTTCGATGATGTCGCGGTGCTCGTGAAAGTGTTTCACCGGCTTGTGGACCAAGGAAACAGCGTGCTTGTCATCGAGCACAATCTGGAGGTCATCAAGTGTGCGGACTATCTCGTGGATCTCGGGCCGGAGGCGGGGAGCGACGGTGGGCTCGTCGTGGCGGTGGGGACGCCGGAGGCCGTGGCGGCTTGCGAGGAATCCCATACTGGACGTTATCTCCGGCGGGCTTTGGGGGAACGCCAAACTTCAAACGCCAAACTTCAAACGCCAAACGAAGAGACGCTGCGCGTGGCCGAAGAGGCACCGGCTTATGGACGCGGGGCGCTGAACCCTCGCGCCATCACCGTCCGCGGGGCGCGAGAGCATAATCTAAAGAACTTCACCCTGGAAATTCCGCGCGACCAAATGGTCATCATCACGGGTCTGAGCGGTTCGGGGAAATCCACGCTCGCCTTCGATCTGCTCTTTGCCGAGGGGCAGCGGCGGTTCCTGGATTCGATGTCGCCCTATGCGCGGCAGTTCGTCGAGCAGCTCGAAAAGCCTGATGTGGACTCGATCTCCGGGCTACCGCCAAGCGTCGCCATCGAGCAGCGCATCACGCGGGGTGGCGGAAAATCCACCGTGGCCACGGTCACCGAGGTCTATCATTTCCTCCGGCTGATGTTCGCGAAACTCGGGACGCAGTTTTGTCCGAAGTGCGATGTGGCGGTGGAAAAGCAGACGCTCGCGGCGGTCACGAAGTGCGCCGAGGCACTCGCGAAGAAGGGCCCGATTCATATCCTTGCGCCCCTCGTGAAAGCCCGCAAAGGCTTCCACAACGAGATCGCCAAATGGGCCGAGCGTCACGGCTTTGAAGATCTCATCGTCGATGGCCTGCCGCAGCGCGCGGATCGTTTTCCGAAGCTCGAACGTTTCCGCGAACACACCATCGACGTCGTCATCGGGGAAAGCGCCACCGCCGGCCGCGTGCTGGATCTCGTGAAACGCGCGCTCGAGATCGGCAAGGGCACGGCGAAGGTCCTGGATGCAAAGGGCAAGATCACTGTCCTCAGCACCGAGATGAGCTGCCCAGGGTGCGGGCAATCCTTTGAGGAGCTTGATCCGCGGCTCTTCTCCTTCAATTCTCCGCACGGCTGGTGTGTGGAATGCAAAGGCTTCGGCGAAGTCTGGAAGCAGTCCGTGGATCCGAAACTCGAATCGCAGATCGAGATCGAGATGGCCCAGGAGCGGCAGCACGAAAATCTCGATGAAGACGAAGCCAAGCCGTGCCCGAGCTGCCGCGGAGGCCGGCTCAATGACATCGCCCGGCACGTCCGCGTGCAGGCGCGGACGATCGACGAATTCACCGCCCTCTCCGTGCAAGGCGCGCTCGCGTTGCTCGGCAAGTTGAAGTTCACCGGCGGCCCGAAACAGATCGCCGAGGACATCGTCCCCGAGATCGCGCAAAGGCTCACCTTCATGGGCCAGGTGGGCCTCGACTACCTGCAGATGGACCGCTCCGCGAAGACCCTGAGCGGCGGCGAATCGCAACGCATCCGCCTCGCCGCGCAGCTCGGCTCGAACCTTCGCGGCGTCCTCTACGTGCTCGACGAACCGACCATCGGCCTGCATCCGCGGGACAATGTCGCGCTGCTCGACACCCTCGAAGCGCTGAAGAAAAAGGGGAACTCGCTCATCATCGTCGAGCACGACGAAGACACTATGCGGCGCGCCGACACCATCATCGATCTCGGCCCCGGCGCTGGCTATCGCGGCGGCGCCGTCGTCGCGCAAGGCACCCTCGCGGAGATCCAGAAAGTCCCCGGCTCGGCGACGGGAAAATATCTGCGCGAACCGCTCCAGCACCCGACGCGCGGCGAACGCCGATCGCTCTCCGATGTGACTCGCTGGCTCGAGCTGAAAGGCGCGCACCTGCACAACCTCAAGGACGTGAACGTGCGTTTCCCGGTCGGCCGACTCAGCGTCGTCACCGGCATTTCCGGCTCGGGCAAAAGCTCGCTGATGCGCGGCGTCCTCAAGCCCGCCGTCTCCGCGAAGCTCGCGCGGGGCTCGAAGCACCGCGACCCACTCGGCTGCAAGAGCATCACTGGCGCGGACTTCTTTGAAGCCGTCTATGAGGTCGATCAATCGCCCATCGGCAAGACCTCGCGCTCCACACCCGCAACGTACATCAAAGTCTTCGACGAGATCCGCGCGCTCTTTGCACAAATGCCCGTCGCCCGGATGCGCGGCTACACCGCGAGCCGTTTCTCCTTCAATGCCGAAGGTGGCCGCTGCGAGACCTGCGGCGGACAGGGCGTGATCAAGGTGGAGATGAATTTCCTCCCGACGAGCTACGTGCCCTGCACCGAGTGCGCCGGGAAACGCTACAACGCCGCCACCCTCGAAGTCCTCTACAACGACCGCAGCATCGGCGACGTCATGGCCATGACGCTGGAGCAAGCCGCCGCCGCCTTTGCCGCGCAGCCAAAGATCCACCGCCCGCTCGCGCTCCTCTGCGACACTGGGCTCGGCTACCTCCAGCTCGGCCAGCCCAGCCCGACGCTCAGCGGCGGCGAAGCCCAGCGGCTGAAGCTCGTGAGCGAACTCACGCGCGGCCTCGGCCGCACCCAGAACGCCCGCCTCCGCCAGCAGCGCGAGCCGAAGTCCGTGCTCTATCTTTTGGAAGAGCCCACCATCGGCCTGCACATGGCGGATGTCGCCGAACTCCTCCGCGTGCTGCACCGCCTCGTCGATGACGGCAACACCGTGCTCGTCATCGAGCACAACCTCAGCCTCATCGCCGACGCCGACTACATCGTCGATATCGGCCCCGAAGCCGGCCCGAGCGGCGGCGAAGTCGTGGTCGTCGGCACGCCCGAGGAAGTGGCGAAGTGCAAACGCAGCCGCACCGCGCCCTTCCTGCGCGAGGTGCTCCGCTAGGCAGCGCGCCTCACTTCACCGCTTCGCGCAGCCAGTCGGAGAGCATCTCGATCTGCTTTTTGGAAAGCTCGTGCTTCACGCCGAAGGATTGCATCCGGTCATTCCGGCGGCCGTAGAACCGCTTGTGCGCCGGATCGTGGATGATCGCGTACGTCCACTCAGAGGAACCCCAGCCCGTCAATTCCGGCCCCTTGCCGCCGCCGGTGCCGCGGAATTCGTGGCAGTCCGCGCAGTTCAGCCCCGTCTCGCCGAAGTCGATGCGGCCCTGCTCGATGAGCGCGGCGTCGCGCTTGTCGGCTTCCGCTTGTGCGGGGAGTTGCGCCTCGGCGGAAAGGGCGAGGATCACGCGCTCCAGTTGCTGCTTCTGCTCAGGGGTAAATGCCGGGATCTCATCCAAGGTGTAGTCCACCATGTCGCTGCGGCTCTTGCCCTCGGGCGGATGGACAAAGGCCGTGCCGCCCCACACCCGATCCGTGGCGATCTGCGCCGGGTCCATGAACATGCGCAGCCACTCGCGACTCCCCCACCCTTTCAGCTCCGCGGCGCTCTGCTTGTCGCCCAGCGGCAGGCCCAGACCATCATGCCCATCGTAGCTGTGGCAGGCCGCGCACTTCGCGGCGAAAAGCTTCGGCGACTGGATCACCGGATCATCGCGGAGCAAGGCCAGCGCGCCTTCCGGCGGCACGCCATGCCTCGTCGCCAGCACCTTCGCGCGCGCCGCTTCGAGGTGCGCCTGCTTCAGCGCGGCCGCGTAGTTCGGATCACCGGCGTCCTTTTTGAAAGCCATGACCGTGAGCCCCGCGAAACCCACGAGCCCGAGCCAGAGCACCGAGAGATTAAACCAGTGCCCCACCCGCCACTGCGCGAGCAGCGGCATGAGGAAAAAGAAAGCGCCGATCACCCCTGGGATGATCACCGCGCACCAGAGCAATCCGCCACCAGGCAAATGCTGCTGGAACCAATCCTGAAACTTCAGGAGCTGGAAGAGTCCCATGAAATACCAGTCCGGCCGCGCCGCCGCGTAGTTCTCCGCAGGATTTGCCGGCGCCATGAGTTCCGCGCCATGCCGCCACCAGACCAGCCCGAGCACCGTGAGCGCCACGGCGAGACAGGCGATCGCATCCTTCAAGACCTGATCCGGCCAGAACATCGCATCCTTCCGCCGCAGCGGACGGCGCGGCGTGATCCCATGCCGGCGGAAAAGCGCGACGTGGCCCACGATGAGCAGCACCAGCAGCGCCGGCAGCACCCCGGCATGGAGGGCAAAGAAACGCGTCAGCGTCTGATGTCCATAGTCCGACCCGCCGATCAGCAACTGCTGCATCTGCGGCCCGATGAACGGCACGCTGGCCATGAGATTCGTGGCCACCTTTGTCGCCCAGTAGCCCTTCTGATCCCACGGCAGCAGGTAGCCCGTGAGCGAGAGCGCGAGCGTGATGCCGAGCAGCCCCACGCCGAACCAGAAATTCACCTCCCGCGGCGCGCGATACGCCCCATCAATCACCACCTGCAGCAGATGCAGCAGGAGCAGCGGCACCATGAGCTGCGCCGTCCAGTGATGGATCCCGCGCAGGATCCACCCGCCCGGCACCGTCGACTCCAGATGGAAGATACTCTCCCAGGCCGTCTGCGCGCTCGGGCTGTAGCCAAACCAGAGCGCCACCCCGGTGATGAATTGCACCACGATCGCAAAGGTCAGCGTACTGCCCCACACATAGCGCCAGCGCGCGCCGCCCGGCACCCGCTCGTAGAGCGTTTCGTGCACCAGCTTGCGGTAGCCCGTGCGTTCGTCCAGCCAGTCTAGGGGCGATCTCACGCGACAGGTACTTTCTCGGCGAGGCCCGTCTTAAAGTGGCGGAAGGTCACCCACACGTCGCCCTCCTCATTCACCTCCACCTCCAGCGTATCCAGCGCCCGCAGACTCGGACTCTTCCCCCGCACTGCCCCATCCTTCGCAAATTCACTGTCGTGACACGGGCAGTAGAAAGCATCGCGCGGACCCTGAAATTCCACCGCGCAGCCGAGATGCGGACACGAGGCATTGAAGGCGATCACCTCCCGCTCCCCCACCCTGCGGAGAAAGACGGACCCAATCGCATTTGCCGGAAATTTCGTCCAGGCGTCGAGGCGCTCTGTCACTACCTGGAACGCCTTTGGCGGACCATTGAGCGGTAGCGCCGTCAGATTCGTGAGCCGCACCGGCACCGGCACGGCCTTCGCCCCGAGCGGCTTCGAAAGCACCACCGTTGCCACCCCGATCGCCGGCAGCACCGCACAGCCGCCGAGCACCGCACAGGCAGCGCTTTTCAAAAACTCCCGGCGATCAGAAGTCGGGGCGTCAGATGGGGGAGGTGCTTCGGGGGAAGACATGAAATGGCGAGCAATTGACGGAATGCCCCGCATCCGTGTCGAGCCGGAAGCTGAAAATTCTCCTGCAAGGCGGACCTGCTCCTCTCCTTCACGCGAGGAACGCCCGGCCTCCGGCGGCGCTTCAGAGCTTATCGAGGCCGATGTTGGAAGAGAAACTGGTCTTCTCGTGCATATGTTTTCGGAGCAGCCATTTGCCGGAGACGAGGTCGCACTTCCCGCGGTGCCGCAGTTTTTGCAGTTGGCGTTTGCCTTTGGCGAGGACGCTGGTCAGGCGTCCACGGAGGCCATCGGGGGCGCCATGTTCGCGGCGGATGAGGGCTTGCTCGCGCTGCATATTCTGCTGGATGCGGAGGTCGGCGGATTGGCCGAGAGCGTGCCAGCGGTAATCCACGAGGAGGGCGGGGACGTGGCCGATGCGGCAGCCGGCGCGGCCAAGGCGGAGGATGAGGTCGTAGTCGGCGGAGTTTTTCAGCTCCTTGTAGCGGAAAGCGCCGAGCTTTTGATAGACGGTCTTTTTCACAAAGAGGGTGGGATGAATGACGTAGCAGACGCCGCTGTAGCGCAGCACGTCGTAGTCGAAGACGGCTTCCTCGCGGCGGTAGATCTCGCGCCCGTGGCCATCGACGAAGATGACGTCGCCGAAGAGGCCATCCCAATCCGGATGCGCAGCGAAGCCTTCGCCGACGGCCTGCAAGGCACCGGGGCGGTAACAGTCGTCGGCATTGAGCACGGCGACGATTTCGCCGGTGGCGCGCTCGATGCCTTTATTCATGGCATGGTAATGGCCGTCGTCGCGCCCGGAGGCCCAGAGGAGATGGGGATATTCCTTGAGAAGTTCGACGGTGCCGTCCGTGGAGGCGCCGTCCATGACGATGTGCTCGAAATTCGGATAACCCTGCCGGAGGACGCTCTCGATGGTGTCGCGGATGGTGGCGGTGCTATTGAAGCACGGGGTGACGACGGAGATCTTTGGGAGCGCGGGCATGGACGCGGCGGAATGAATCAGGGAAAAGTGGTCAGCGCAACGGCGCCCGGGCAGCGGCACTCAGGGCGGGGCGTGATTGAAACTGGTGCATGAGCGGGGGTGCTGAGGGCAGCGGGCTGATTTATAGATACTAGAACTGTACGGCGGTGATGATGTGGTTAAGTTATCGGACCCATGCACCCACCCCATGGAAACGATCCCTGTCTGCCGCACGAAATGGCCCTGCTCCAACGCCTGCGCTGGCGACCGGATTTGTGGGCGCGCTTCGAGGCCATCCTCGCGCTGACGGAAGTCGAAGGCGGCGCCCTGCGCACCGCCGACGAAGTCGAGGCGCTACTGGTGGAGGAAGTCCGCCGCCTCGGCAGCACGGCCATGCACCAGTGGGCCGCGCAGGCCGAAGCGCGCACGGCGCACGAGTTTCAAGCCGCGCATCCGCGGGCCTCGGTCAGAAAAAAAAAGTCCTGAGCTGGTGGTGCGTTTTCGGGCTCGTCAGCGTCGGCGAGCGGCTGTGGCGCGAGCCTGGCCGGAGTGATCTGCGGCCCTTCCCGGCGCGGGTGGGGGTGAGCGCGCGGGGCCAATCGCAGCGACTCCAGCGGGCGCTCACCGACTTCGGCGTCGAGCACTCCTTTGCCACCGGGTGCGCGCGGTTGCGGGAACACTACGGCTTCAGCCTCAGTGCCTCGGCCGTGCGCACCGTGACCCTGCAACACGCGAGGCGTGCCGCGCAGAGCCTCGAGGCGGGCTACCGGGAGAGCTTCCGCAGCCTGCCCGCCCTGGGGCCCGAGGCGGTCGTGGCCGAGGCCGACGGAACCATGATCTGCACCGTCGAGCCGGGGCGGGCGCGCACCGGGACGCGGCCCCGGCAGTGGAAGGAAATGCGGCTTTTGGCGGCGCAGGCGCAGGGGGCCGCGACCGTCGCCTACGCGGCCACCTTCGGGAGCGTGGCGGAGGCCGGGCAGCGCTGGGGCCACTCTGCACGCGGGAGGCGGGGTGGGCGCTCCAGAGCCGCATCCATGTCGTGGCCGATGGCGCGGAGTGGATCCGCCTCCAGAGCCGCGAAGTCTTCGGCGCCCAGGCCAGTGTGCTGACCGACTTCTACCACGTCAGCGAATACCTCGCCGCCGCCGGGCCGGTCTGCCGGCCCTCCGCCCCGCGGTCCTGGCTGCACACCCAGCAAAAGCGGCTCAAACCCGGAGCGCTCGGGCCCGTGCTCACCGCGCTGGAGGCACACGTCGAACCCGCGCAGGTGCCCGAGGAAGCGGCTCCGGTGCGCGCCGCGCGGCGCTATCTCGACCACCGGCGCGACGCGCTGGACTACGCCGGAGCCATCGCCCGGGATCTGCCCATCGGCAGCGGGCTGATCGAAAGCGGCCACAAGCATGTGCTGCACGCCCGGCTCAAAGGAGCGGGCCGAGCCTGGCTACCCGCCCACGCCGACGCGCTGGCCCAACTCCGCGTCCTGCGCGCCAACCACCATTGGGACACCTTCTGGCCCCCCACCCACGCCATTCCAACCATGCACCACAATTAATCACACCCCTCAGGGCGGTCTGCACCTCACCGCGCGACCTCCGAGTCTGCCGACTCGAACGTCTCAGCACTTTCTTCCGTTTTTAAAAGACCGCCGCGCGGGCCGTACTTATTGGGCCAGTTCCACAGTTTGAAGCGGCGCGGGCGCTGAACCTATCATGGTCAGGAAACGGATACATTCGCACCGCGCGGCGCTCAGAAATTCAGTTCGGGTACCGCCCAAAGATCGCAAGGCATTCCCGTGGTCGCACCAGACCACCACCAAGGCCGCGAGAAACAGCGCCTGGAACTGAATCCCCCATGCCGCGCGTTCCATCGGCAGCCAGCACGCCTGCCATGCGGCGAAGCGTTCGGCATGGAAATTCACATGGGCGCGCTCATCACGCAGGATCAGGCAGCACACCTGTTCCAGCACCTCGTCGCGAAATCTGGCGCGGAGCACCTCGTAGTACGCCGTCCCGACCAACTCCGCGATGACCAGAATCTGGAGTTCCACACGCAAGCCAAAGGAACGCCGGAACAACCGGAAGAGCGCGTGCGTCCAATGCCTTGCGATGAGGCACCCGCCAAAACGCTCCACGAGACCCGAGAGGAGTCGCGCATGCTCCTGCTCTTCGCGAACAAAGAGGGCCAGCGCTTCGCCGTAAGCCAGGTCGCCCGGGCAAGCGCGGCGTGCTGCGCTGAGCAAGACTGTTCCTTCCCCACTTTCACCGAGTTGAAAGTGGGAAAGGGAACGCGCGAGTCCGTCTGCGATGGCGGGGTCTCCCACGAACGGCAGTTCCCATCGTGGTTCCGGACGCTCGATTCGATTCTGTCGAAAGTAGCTGAGCCAGTGTTGCGAGTTCATGTCAGTGAGCTGTCGGGTTGGAGTTGGAGGTTGAGCGCGATCTGTTGGAGGCGTGCCTGCACGGCGGCGACGGTTTCCTTGAGCGTCGAGGTGCCGGCCGTGAGGCCGACGATTTGCGCTTCGTCAAACCACTCGGCGCGCAACTCATCCGCGCGCTCGATGTGGAAGACATTGAGCCCGGCGACCGTCGCGGCGGCGGCGAGTTGCAGGGTGTTGTTGCTGTTCCGCCCTCCGACCACGACCATCGTGTCACATTCAGCGAGCAGCTTCTTCAGCGCGCTCTGGCGGTTCTTTGTTGGCTGGCAGACGGTGTCGGTGAAACGGACTTCGCTCTCGGGCCGGGCGGCTCGGATGGCCGCGACGAGGGCATGCACGTGTTCGATCGGCTGCGTGGTCTGCGAGATCACGCCGTAGCGTTCACGCACGGGGAGCGCGCCGATGTCGGCGGTGTTTTCGATCACTTCCGCATTGGGAAAGTCGCCGATCAATCCTGCCACTTCGACGTGGCCGCGTTTGCCGATGACGATGGGGCTGTAGCCGAGTTGCACGAGCACGCGCAATTGATCGTGAGCATGACGGACGAGCGGACAGGTGCCGTCCGCGACTCCGAATCCGGCCTGCCGCCAAGCGGCGCGCGCGGCATCGGACGCACCGTGGGCGGTGATCATGACCTGCGGCGTGCCAGCACTGGCTGGGTCGGTGAGGGAACCCTCGCGCACGCCACGCCCAGTGAGACGGTCGCGGACGATGGGGTTGTGGACGAGTTCGCCGAGGACGGTGAGCGGGCCGCGGGCGGCGAGTTGTTCGGCTTGGGCGATGGCGTCGCGGACGCCGAAGCAAAGGCCGTAGTGTTCAGCGAGGATGATTTTCATATCAGGGTTTCTTTCATTACTTTGTTTGGCAAAGCTATAAGGCAAAAACAAATCACTGGCGGGCCGCTTTCACGATCTGCTCGAGCACGGCGAGGTAATCCTGAAAAGCCTTCCGGCCCTTCGCGGTCAGCGCATAGCTCGTTTGTGGGCGGTCGAGCATTTCCTTCGTTACGGAGACGAGACCAGCGTCGTGCAAGGTGCGCAGATGGGTGACGAGGTTGCCGTCGCTCATCGCCAGTTCACTTTTCAGATCTTGAAAGGGCCAGCTCGGCCGGGTGGCGAGGAGCGTCATGATGCCGAGGCGGCCTTTCTCATGGATGGTCTTGTCGAGTTTCTCGAAGTCGAACATCGGGTCAGGCCGCTGACTTCCGCGGCCACACGCACGCGGCGTAGATGAGGTGAAAGAGGCCGAACGTGCTACCCATGATCCAAAATGCATCCGCATTTTCATCCACTTGCCCCACGGAATCTAAAAAGGGTGGACCGCAGATGAGGAGCAAGGCGCCTGACGTGAAGAACGCACGACCGAGCCAGCAGATGGACTTGGGTGCAAAATGCGACGCAGCGAGCAGGCTTACGCCATAGAACAGAACCCAAAGTGAAGCCAGGAGCCGCTGACCGATCACCCCGGAAACAAAGGTGCAAAGGCCGCCGCCTAGCAACGCGGGTAGCATCGCTCGCAAGGCTAGCCGCATTCCAGGTGAGACAAACGGTTCGCGTCGACGGGCCGCATCGCGCCAAAGCCGGACAAAGTTGATCACGCCGGTGATAGCGAGGACGAAGCCCCACGACGCGACGAATGGGAAAGTCACGGGCGGCTCGGAGTTGGAAAGAGCGACGATCGTCACGAGCACAGAACAAAGGCCGCCAACCCAGGCGCCAGTCACGGACACCGCGCGATAGACGGTGGCCTTTTCCATGAGGGAACGGATGACGCGGAGGTTTTCCTCGGCTTCGGCGCGGATGGACATGGGTGCGACTTTGCGTGACAAAGCCTTACTTTGCAAGACAAAGTTTCGCGAGCGTACACGGATTTCGATAACTTGGGCGTGAGGCCATGCGTGAGAAAAGCGGCGCGGGGACGCGCCGCACTCCAAAGCGGCTGCGCCACAAAACGGGACGCACGGTTAGTTTTGCGCGGAGCGCTTTGGAGTGCGCGCGCGTCCTCGCGCCGCTTTCCTGACGCGACGCCGAACCAGACCACACCGTCAACCGCCCAGACGGCGCCTGGGTTTGTCCGCCTTTTTGTTCGAGGGTTTCCGCGGACCGGTCGGTGGGCGTCCGCCGGTCTCGGGGTGGCGGCCAAATTTCTGCCCGCGCGTGTCGTTGGCTTTGTCGCGCGGGGTGCGGGCGCGGAGGTGAAAGAGGAGCGGCGAACCCGTATAGGGCGTGTGCTCACGCAGCTTGGATTCGAGGTAACGGCGGTAGCCGTCGTCGAGGAGCTTTTCGTCGTTCACGAAGAGGACAAGCTTGGGGACGTTGAAGCTCGTCGAGCTGACGCTATCAGGCTGCGTCACGAAGAGGATCTTGAGCCGCTTGCCACCGTGCGAAGCGGGCGGTTGCGCGGCCACGGCAGCGGCAAAGACGCGATTCAGGACGCCGGTGCCGACGCGCGTCTGCGCTTCCTTTTGCACACGTTCGATCGTTTTGAAGAGGCGCCCGAGTTCCGCGCCGGTCTTGGCAGAGCAGAGCAGGAGCGGCGCGTAATCGAGGAAGAACAACTCGGCACGCAGGCCTTCGAGCACTTTGTTGAGTTCCTCTTTGCTGTCGGTTTGTTCCTTGATGAGGTCCCATTTATTCACCGCCACGACACACGGTTTGTGCCCTTCCTGAATCATCCCGGCGATCTTCTTGTCCTGCGCGGTGACGCCCATGGTGGCATCGATCACGAGCACGCAAAGGTCCGCGCGGGTGATGCTGTTTTCGCTGCGTTTGACGCTGAAGAATTCGACAGAGTTATCCACTTTCCCCCGCGGCCGAATGCCCGCGGTGTCGATGAGCACATAGTGATGGCCGTGGCGCTCGTAGGGAATATCGATGGCATCGCGGGTGGTCCCGCTGATCGGACTGACGAGGGTGCGGGAGTCGCCGAGGATGGCGTTGGTGAGCGAAGATTTCCCGACATTGGGCCGCCCGACGATGGCGATCTTGATCGGCGGCGCGCTGGCTTCCGCATTCTCGCTCTCGTCGTCCGCGGGCAATCGCGCCTCGATCTGCGCGACGAGGCCATCCGTGCCGCGGCCATGCTCGGCGCTGACGAGGACGGGATACGGAAAGCCGAGCCGGGCGAAGTCCCCGGCGTTCGGGACATGCTTGTCGTCATCGATTTTGTTGATCACGAGGATGAGCGGCTTGTCGGTCCGGCGCAGGCGGCGGGCGAGTTCCTGATCGACGGGCGTGAGGCCCGCGTGGCCATCGACGACGAAGAGCAGAACGTCGCAGGAGGCGAGGGCGATCTCCACTTCGAGATGCACCTGCTCAGTGAAGTTGATGTCCACATTTCCGCCAATGCCCCCGGTGTCGATGATCGAGAATGGCGAACGCCCGAGCTTGCACTTTGCCACGATGCGATCGCGGGTCACGCCTGGCTGATCGTGGACGATGGAGATGCGGCGTCCGGCGAGCCGGTTGAAGAGTGCGGACTTCCCGACATTCGGGCGTCCGACGATGGCGACAGTGCGTTCGGGCATGGGTGGAAAAGTGGAGAGTTGAGAGTTGAGAGACGCCTTGGCGGGTCTGAGGGCGCGCACCTTCTGACGAGTGGCGTGCGGCGCACACTTGCGGCTCTCAACCCTCAACTATCAACTCTCAACTTCCCCTATATCTCATTCCATGACTTCGGATCGCCGTGGCCTTTGGCATGGAGCTGCTGGATGCCATCCATCACGTAGCCAAAGCCAGAGACGAGGGTGAAGAGGCCAGCGAGATAGACAGGAAGGTCGAGAAAATCAACGCGGACAGTGGCGCCGGCGACGGAATAGGTGCGGGTGAAAAAATTGAGCTGCAGCATGCACAGGCCGATCGCGAGCATTTGCAGGAAAGTGGCGGTCTTGCCGGTCCAGCTTGATTTCACCCGCACCGTGCCGTTCATAAAATGCAGGACGAAGGCACCGACTACGATGACAATGTCCCGCGCGATGACGAGGACGGGGAACCAGACGGGAAACTCGTATGCCCAGTTGCTGAAGCTGAGGGTGATGATCGCGGCGAGGAGCAGGCCTTTGTCGGCGAGTGGATCGAGGACGATGCCGAGCCGGCTCTTTTGATTGTAGCGGCGCGCGATGTAGCCATCGATGCCATCACTTGCGGCGGCGATGATAAAGACGGCGATGGCACCCCAGCGCTGCCAGTCGAGCGGCGCGCCACGCTGCACGCCGCGCCCGTAGTAGATCGCCATCATGACGAAGATCGGGATCATCAGGATGCGGGCGATGGTGATCTTGTTGGCCGTGGTCATCAGGGAGCGACCAGGAGCAAACGGGAATTGTGACTGGAAGGCAATGGGCCCTTCGTCCATCTATCCAAGCCACGATGGGCCTTCTCTCCCGCTTTCAAAAGCCGCCTTCCGCCTCCGGCTCCGATCCGGCGCGAGGAGAAACGTGGCGTAAATCCGACTTTCAGGCGGTCGCGGCGGGGGACGATCTGCACCTCGTCTGCACCCGTGGCGGCACGCCTTTCGCGGTGCCTTCCTTCGCGGTCGATTTTCTCTTTGGATGCCGCAAGTTTTTGCCGCTGGAGGAACACGTCACCGAACACGCCGCGCGGCATCATTGGGGCCGACTCCAACTCGACTCCCTGCGGAGCTGGTTCCCCCGGCTGATCGAGGCAGGCGCGCTCATTTCCTCCCGGCAAATGCATAAACGCTGCGCAGCGATGACGAGCACCGCGAGCAGCACGGCGCAAATCGCAGCGGTGGGATTCCCGACGGGCGGCAACCGGACGGCCCTGCTCGGGCGCGCGCTGGAGAGCTTTGCGGAAAATTTCCGTGAACACGGCCGCACGGCGGATCTCCTGATCTCCGATGGCTCCGCGAATCCGGAGCACCGCGGCGCCTTCCGAGCGCTGGCCAGGACGATCGCGAGCCGCGTGCTCTATGCGGGTGAGGAGGAGAAGCGACGCTACCTCGCGGCGCTCGCAAAGCGGAGCGGCTGCGACCCGGCGATCATTGAGTTTGCGCTCTTCGATCCGCTGGGGACGGGCTTCGCCTGCGGTGCAAATCGCAATGCGGTCGTGCTCCACGGCGCTGGCCAGATGTGCAGTAGCGTGGATGACGATGTGATCTGCAAGCTGACGAAAGCGCCGGCTTCCCCAGCGCGGCTCTCCCTGTTCTCGGGATGCGATCCTTTCACCCGCCACTTGTTTCCGGATCGCGAGAGCGCCTTCGCGGCGGCGGATTTTGTCACTCTGGATTACCTCGCGACCCACGAGGCGATGCTCGGGCGCGACCTTGGCGCGCTTTTCGATGCCGGGCTCGAGGCGACGGCGCTCGATCTGGAGAAAGTCGGCGATGAACTCCTGCACCGTCTCGAATCTGGACCTGCGCGCGTCCGGACGACCTTCACCGGACACGTCGGTGACCCGGGCATTCCGACCTCGCTCTACTACCTCCACTTTGCGGCGGAGAATCGCGAGCGACTGCCGCACGACGCCGCGGAGTACCGCTCCCTTTTTGGCAGCCGCAGCGTGCTCTCGCAGGTGGCCAATGCCGCGATCGGCGACGCCAGCGTGAGCCCCGGCATGGCCATGGGGCTCGATACGCGGACGCTGCTGCCACCTTTTTTCCCGGTGCTGCACGCGGAAGATTTCGTCTTCGGCGCCACGGTCTGGCAGTGTTGCCCACACTCCGTTTCGGGGCATCTGCCTACGGCGATCGTCCACGATCCCGGTGCCGGAAAGCCGATCCTCCAATTGTCCGACCTCGGTCCGGAGCGTCGGCTCGTGATTCCCGAATTCGCGCACCTCATCCGGCGGATCATCCTCCTGCACGCACTGCCCGCCACCGCGGACGCGGCCACGCGCACCATCGCGCTCGGGCGTTACCTTTCGCAATTCGGAGCGATGCCTGCGCGTGATTTCACGCACTACCTGCGCGAAGTGGTGCTCCATCACGAGAGCGAGAAGATCGAGTGGCTCGCCGGAGAAGTGCGCGAAAACACCGAGGCCAGCGAGCACTGGCGCAGCGACGTGGAGGCCTATCTGGAGCACACCCGCCAGGCCATCACCCACGAAGACTTCGACATTCCCTTCGACCTGAAGACGGGACGCTCATCGGCAGAGAATCGCGTCTTCATGCAGCGGCTCTTCGCGGAATTCGGACGGCTGCTCGAGCAGTGGCCGGGAATCTTCGAGGCCGCCCGCACGATGAATGAGCGCGGCGAGGAGCCACTGTTTTCCGAGCTGGCCTAGAACTGCTTTGTCACTCCGAGCGACGCCCCGAAGCTTTGGTAGCTCGAGCGATCCGCCGTGGAGTCCGTGTCCACCAGGCTCGTCGTCGCGCTGCCAAACCACCCTTCGGCAAACTGATAGATGAGACTACCGCCGACGATGTGGCGGGAGTCCGTGCGGTCGATGTCGAATTCGGAATACTGCCAGGAGTAGTAGATCTGGCCGGTCAGTTGCGCATTGAAGGCGTGCGCCAGACCCAGCACGACGCTGTGCTGCGTGCGGTCGTCGATGCTCGGGTCGGCAAAAAAAGCGGTGAACGTATAACCCAAGAAAAAGAGCGAACGTCCGCTATTGAAAGCCGCACCCCAATCCGTGCCAACATTGAGGCCGAGAGCTTGGGTTATACGATCCCCGGTATCGTAGCTCACGTAGCGATACGGCTCCGCGCCCACGTAGATCCGCGGGAGATGCGCCGCCGGGCGGTAGTCGAGCGTGGCCATGGCGCTGTAGCCGTAGAAGCTCCGCTCGTCATTGCGGGCGTAGAGCGCCGTCTCCAGCTTGCCGGAAATATCAAAGCGGAAGTGCTCCCCGAGCTCCGTGCTGTAGCCCACGTCGATCGTCGGGAGGAAGACGAAGTCATGGCTGTCGTGATTACCGGTGAGTTTTGCGTTCGTCGTGAATTGCTCCCGCGCGGTGACGCCCACCCGGAACTTTGAACGGGTGAAACCGGCGGATCCCTGGTCGGCATCGATCTCGCCGATGTCTTCGATTTCGGCGGCGCTCTGGCGCACCTCGCGGGCCGTGGAGCGGTGGCTGTAAACGCGAGCATCCTGCGCGAAAACCGAACTGCTCAGGAGCGCCGCAGCGAAGAGTCCGAGAGTGATGGGCCGGAGGGTCATCTCAGTAGGTGCTCGGCGGGCCACCGGGTTTCGCCGGAGTATTATCTGGCGGCGGGACGAAGACCGGTTCGTCCGGCTTGTTCGCCGGTCCGAGGACCTGTGGATCGAAGAGATCCCGCGCCCCCGGGTGATTGCCAGTGCGATCGAAGGTATCGAACGGCGAGATATCCGGCTTCCACGTCGCGCCCCGATCGAAGATGCGCTGGCCCAGATTCGGCAGCGGCCCATTGAAATCCATCAGCTTGCCGTCCTGCTCCTTGGTCGGATCGTAGAAATCGACGGTGATCTTCCCGTCGGGATTGAAGCGAGCAAATTGCCCGGCGCTGACCGTCTGACCGGAGGGCTTGAGGATGATGACCCCTTCGATGACCGCGATATAGTTTTGCGAAACCTTGCCGATGGTGCCGGTGATCGCGGCGGTGAGCGAAGGCGTCTTGATATTCGCGCCACCGGAACCCTTGGGCACGTAGAAGATCATGCTCCCTTTGTTCAGCGAAAGCGTGCGAGTGATGGCCTCAAAGGAAAAGATGGTGTTCTGCCCGATGCGCACGAGCGAACCGTCCTCATACTTCAGCTCCGCGCGAGAGTCGGTCTCGGTCTGGAGGAAATTGCTGGCGCGCACGATGTCGTTCACCGCCGCGGGACGAAGTTCGCTGCGGTCGTCCTTCACCGCGCCGTAGCTCACTTTGTTCTGCGTCCGCGTCACCGTCGCCTCGCGGTAGGGCGTGGCGGCACGGGCAGCGAGGAGCGAAACTACAGACACTGCCGCGAGCGCGAGCAGCGCGCCGGGACGGGCGGGAAAAAGGAGAAATCCTTTGGCGAACACGAACGGCATCTTCAATTTTGACTCTCCCGCGTCAAGACCCTTTCCAGCAAAGGATTGCCGGGCGTCTGGGCGCATGCTGGATGTTTTCGCCGAGCCTGCTACGCACTTGCCTGATGCTCTCGCGCCTTCACCGCCATCGCCGCACCCTCGCCGGCATCTGCCTGGCGTTCACCGCGGTCATCTCGTGGCTGCATTTTAATGAGCAGCGCTACGCGGGTCTCGAAGAGCGGGCGAGGGATTGGCTCGCCACCGGCCCAGCGGGACGAAAGGCCACGCCTAATCCCGGCGTTATCTTCCTCGCGCTCGATCAGGCGTCGATGGATCTCGACGCGCTCTTCCCTGACGACATCGAAAAATCCGCCGGGCTGAAGTTGATGAAGCAGGGGTTTCCGTGGAATCGCGGGGTCTATGCGCACATCGCCGATCGGCTCGTCGAAGCCGGGGCCGCCGTGATTATTTTTGATATCCTCTTTCCCAGTCCGCGCGACGGCGACGAAGCCTTCCGCGCCGCGCTCGAGCGGCACGCCGAACATCTCGTCATCGGGAGTAATCTCGTGGATCGCCATCAATCCGCAGACATCAGTGCGACCACCGAGAGCCAGAAAGGTGCGCTCGAAATCCCCTCAGCCACGCTCCTCCCCACAGCTTCTCCGACCGACTCGCGAATCGGCTTTGTGAATGTGTGGCCCGATCCCGATGACATCGTGCGGCGAATTCTGTATCGCACCACCCAGCTCGAATTTGCCGGAAAGCCTGCGGCCCCCGACTCGCCGGAAATCCTTTCGCTCGTCTCGCGAGCCTTGGAAAAATCCGGTCGGCCAGGCCTCATCCCTTTCACGCGCAAGCCCGTGGCGATCCGTTTCACCGAGGGCATTTATACGCGACCGCTCTACGAGATTTTCGTCGAGGATCTCTGGAACGATGCCACCTATCGCGGAGGTCGGATCTTCCGCGGAAAGATCGTCCTGATCGGCGCGGGCGGAAACCAAGCCGAAGATCGGCTCGCCACACCCTTCGGCACCGTACTCGGCCCGACCATCCATCTTTCGGCCCTGAATGCCGCACTGAACAACGACTTCCTCCACCCCACGCGGCGGGCGGCGAATCTCGCGCTGATCGTTGCGGCCGGCGTGATCGCCTGGCTCGTGGGGGCATACTTTCGTCAGCCGCTCGTCAGGCTCACGGTGATCGCCGCGACCCTCGCGCTTTACTACGCCGTCGCCCAGTTCAGCTTCAATGGCACTGGGCTGATGCTGATCCTCGTGAGTCCGATGCTCACGCTCGCCGGCAGCGGGGTCGTCTGGACGGCGTGGGAAGCGGTGCTCGATCGCCTCGAGCGGACGCGGCTGCGCAAAACCTTCGAGCGCTACGTCTCCCGCGATGTGGTGCGGGAGTTGGTCGATAATCCAGAGAGCTTTCTCAATGTCCTCGTCGGCGCGCGGAAAAATATCACCGTCATGTTTTCCGACGTGCGCGGTTTTACCAGCCGCACCGAAGGCGCCGACCCGCACGCGCTCGTCGCCCAGCTCAATGAATACTTCGATGCGATGGTCCGCATCGTCTTTGCCAACCAAGGCACCCTGGACAAATTCATCGGCGACGCGGTGATGGCCCACTGGGGAAGCATCGTCAGCGAAAGCGAGCGCACCGATGCGCGGCGTTCCGTGAAGACCGCCGTCGAAATGCGCCGCTCGCTGGCCCTGCTGAATCAAGGATGGCGCGCGCGCAACGTGGAACCGCTCGCCTTCGGGATCGGGATCAATCATGGCGAAGCCATCGTCGGCAACCTCGGCTGCGAAGCGAAGATGGAGGTCACCGTGATCGGCGACGCCGTGAACGTCGCCTCGCGGTTGGAAGGTGTGACGAAGGCTTATCACCTCGATCTCGTCATCGGCGAACTGGTCGAAGCCCACGTCCGCGACGAGTTCATCGTGCGCTCGGTGGATCTCATCATCGTGAAAGGGAAGACGCGGCCCGTGGCCATCTTCACCGTGCTCGACGAGAAGAAAAACAGCACCGCTCCCGCCTGGCTCGCGCGCCACGAGGAAGCGGTGCGGCTTTATCGCACCGGAGATTTCACGGGAGCGGAAACGGCGTGGAAGGACGTGCTCGCCCAAGCCCCGGGCGATTCGATCGCGGAAGTTTTCCTCGCACGCTGCCGCGAACTGCAGGCCCAGCCACCGGAGGGAAAATGGGAAGGCGTCTTCGAGATGAAGAGCAAATAGCGACACAGCGCAACCTCCCCACCAAAGCGCACGCATCCAAACCCACACTATGAGCGAACTCCAAGTCGGCGATCCCGCCCCGGCCTTCAGCGCGGTGGCAGTCGGCGGAAACTACGACGGCCAGACCGTCAAACTCAGCGCCCTCAAAGGCAAAACTGTGGTGCTCTACTTTTACCCGAAAGACGACACGCCCGGCTGCACTACCCAGGCTTGTGACCTGCGCGATCACTGGCCAAAGCTCGCAAAGAAAGCCGAGATTTTCGGCGTGAGTATCGATCCCGTGAAGAGCCACCGGAAGTTCATCGACAAATATTCCCTGCCCTTCCCGCTCCTCGCCGATGAGGAGCAAAAAATCGTCCACGACTACGGCGTCTGGGTGGAAAAAAGCATGTACGGCAAGACCTACCTGGGCACTGAGCGCTCGACCTTCGTCATCGGCCCGGACGGGAAACTGAAGGCCATCTTGCGCAAGGTGAAACCCGCCGCCCACACCGCGCAATTACTGGAGATGCTCTGAGCCAACGATCGCCATCAGCGAGCACCCTGCATCTCCCGCCACACTGCGGGTAGCGATCGGACGAGTGCCGCGGACGCCTCCGGCAAGGTCGTCGGCGTGAGGGAAATCGCGAAGGTGTCCTCCTCGGACAGGTTGCCGATCGCTCGGGAAAGTCGGTATTCATTTTCCAAGGACCCATCCGTGGTGAGTCGCGCGCCGCTCTCGGGGTTTGGCACGCTGAAAAAGAAATCGCAACGCGGCGGAGCAACCTGCCTCGCGCCGCGGTCGGGGACTCGGAGCCGGGCGAGGGCGAGTTCGCGGAAGAGTTCGCGGGCGGTGGATTGCGCGGGGTCGATGAAGCGCAGCTCTGCGGCCACCAAGGCTGCGTAGGGCTGCGAGCCATCGGCCGCCGTATAGCGACGCGCAGTTTGAAAGGCGTCCGACAACTCCTGCTGCACGAGGGGAAAGTGGGTGCAGCCGAGAACCACCGTATCGATCGCCGGACCACCTTTCTGCCGATGCGTTTCGAGGAGGGTCGTGACATCGTAGCGGGCGTAGTTCGGCACGGAGTTGAGTTGTGGTCCCGACGGCGCGGCGCGCAGACCAGCGGGGTCGAAGCCGTAAGCGGCCATCAATCCAGGCTGAGGGATCGGACCCTGATAGGCGACCGACGATAGCGTGTCCGCTCCGACGAAGGCCCGATTCCCCTCGATCGCTCCCGCCAGGCCCACACTGCCCTGCTGCACGACGACCGGCGCGGATTTTCCCGCCTGCCCCGTGGCCCGTCCGATGGCTTTTGGGTAGGCGCCGCTGGAGCAAGTGCCGACGGTGGCCAGTACCCCGACCCCGTGGGCTCGCTGATCGTCCGGCAGCGCGGTGGAGACCGCCCGCGCGCCCGCCTCGATCACGCCGATCACCGGCACCTTCAATTCCCAAGCCCGCAGCACCGCGCGCAAATCTTCGATGCCGTAAGCGGTCGCCGTATTGCACGCGATCACGAGCGCTTTCACCGGCGGCTTGTCGTGGCGGACTGCGCTCGACCGCGCGGGTCGCCAGCGAGAGCCGAGCAGGAAGATCGCGTCCTTCACGATCAACTCGCGCAGCAAATCCTCGCGTCCACGCGCCGGGTAGTTGCCGTAGGGCATGTTCGCCTGATCACCAAAATAGAGGAAGCGCTCCCCGGCAAAGTCCGGGATGCCATCGGCCTCAGGTTGCAGCGTGTCATTGTGAAAGGCGTCCAGCTTCAGGATCGCCTCCATCACCGTCAGCCCACCGATCCCGGAATCGAAAACACCGATCGGCAGCGCCGCGCGATCGCCCGTCACCTTGGAAAAATCAAGCGACCACGCCGCCGCGCCGTCCCGCTGCCCCGCCACGTGCGCAAGGATCGGCGCGAGCACCGGATCCATTTCTGCCGCGACGGCCGCAGGGTGCAGCGCGAGGACGCAGAGGAGGATTCGCGGCTTCATGAAAGGGGAAGATGAGGCGAGCCAGTGCCGGTAGCCAATTCGTTTTTACCGAGGCTCCCCACCCAAAGCCGGGGGAACTTGACGGTCACAAAAAAGGCGCGGATTTCTCCGCGCCCCTTTCGCTGAGTGGTTCGTCCCGCGGGTCTAGCGCTGGACGCGGGCAGAGCCGCCTTTGGCAAAGGCCCGCACTTGATCTACGGTCGCCATCGTCGTGTCGCCGGGGAAGGTGGTGAGCAGGGCGCCGTGCGCCCAGCCGAGCTTCACGGCTTCCTGTGGTTCTTCACCGTTGAGCAGGCCGTAGAAGAAGCCGGCGGCATAGCCGTCGCCGCCGCCGATGCGGCAGACGACGTCCAGATTGCTGGTCGGAGCGGTGTAAGTCTTGCCGTCGATCCACGCCACGGCGCTCCATTCGTGGCGGTTCGTGGAATGCACTTCCCGCAGCGTGGTGGCGACGACTTTCACCTGCGGGTGCTTCTTGGTGACGTTGTCCATCATCGAGAGGAATGCGCTCGAATCGACCTTCGACTTGGCTTCCACGGAGGGTCCGGGGATGCCGAGACCGAGTTGGAGATCTTCTTCGTTGCCGACGAGGACATCGACATTCTTGACGATCCGATCGAGCACCGCGACGGCGCGCTCGTGGCCGCCGACGATGTTCCAGAGTTTCGCGCGGTAGTTGAGGTCAAAGGAAACGATGGCGCCCGCCGCCTTCGCGGCCTGCATGCCTTCGATGATCACTTCCGCCGTGGTCGGGGAAAGTGCGGCAAAAATTCCACCGCTGTGGAACCAGCGCACGCCGCCCGCGAAGATCGCCTTCCAGTCAAAATCGCCGGCCTTGAGCTGCCCGGCGGCTTCGTTGCAGCGGTTGTAGAAAACGACGGGAGCGCGCACGCCCTGGCCGCGGTCGCTATAGACGGTGGCCATGTTCGGGCCATGCACGCCGTCGTGTTTGAAGTGCTTGTAGAAAGGCTTCACGCCCATCGCCCGCACCCGCTCCGCGATCAGGTGGCCGATCGGGTAGTCCACCATCGCCGAGGCGATGCCGGTCTTCAGGCCGAAGCAGTCGGCGAGATTTGCGGCGCAGTTAAATTCGCCGCCGCTGACGTGGATGTCGCAATGCGTGGCCTTGCGGAAAGGGATGATGCCGGGGTCGAGGCGGTGGATGAGCGCGCCGAGGGACACAAAGTCCAACGCGCCAGTCTCAGGGATATTCAAGCCGTACTTCATTCGATGGTGGGTATTTGCTTTTGGTTAGTCGTTGCCGATGTGAGTTCGGACGCGCATGCCAGATGGAGAAGCCGGAGGGGGCAGCGCCTTCCGCAGGACGGGTCCGAGGGGGCGGCATCATTGGCAAAACGTCCCCGCTTGTCTTCCAAAAAAGACGGCGAGCCTGGGAGCGCCGCCGTCCCGTGCGGCATCGTACCGGCCGCGCAGCGCGCTCTATGGATGGGCGCTGCGCGCGATGATGGGATGGCCGCACCGGACGGCGGCGCTCCCAGGGCTGCCAAGAATATCCTCGTTCACCGCACGGGTTTCCTGTTTGCTCTGGAGGCGATGAATCTGGAGCTCATCCTCGCCCTCGACATCGGCACCAGTTCCACGCGGTCCGCTCTTTTCGATCTGAACGGCGAGCGGCTCGCCGGCAGCGTGGCCCAGGAGACTTATCCGCTCATCACTTCGGCCGATGGCGGCGCGGAACTCGATCCACCGGTGCTGCTCGGCGCGGTGCTGCACTGCCTGGAGCAGACGATGCGCGCCTACCGCACCGATCCGAACCTGCGCGGCCGCCCGATCGCGGGCTTCGGCGTCTCCTGTTTCTGGCATAGCCTGATCGGCTGCGATGCCCGCGGCTCGGCGATCACGCGCATCTTCACCTGGGCCGATTCGCGGTGTCGCGACGATGCCGCGCAACTCCGCGAAGAAACTCCGGAGAAGGAGACGCACGCGCGCACCGGATGCATGATGCGCACTTCCTTCTGGCCGGCGAAACTGCGCTGGTTGAAACGCGTGGGGCAGCGGAAATTTTCCGCGGTGAAGCAGTGGATGTCGCCCGCGGAGTGGCTCCAGATCACGCTGGCCGGCGAGGCCAACTGCGCGCTCGCCATGGCCACGGGCACCGGGCTTTTCAATCCGACGAAGCTGGCTTGGGATGAGGAGTTGTTGAAGGCGTGCGCGATCACGCCGGGCCAGCTCCGGCCGGTGAGCGACGAGCCGACGCCGATCGGCGGCCGGCTCGCGGCGCAGTTTCCAGAGCTGAAAGACGTGCCGTGGTTTCCGGGGATCGGCGATGGCGCGGCGAGCAATCTCGGCTCCGGCGCGACGCGTCCGGGACTCGCGGCGATCAATGTCGGCACGAGTGCGGCGGTGCGGGTGATCCGCCGCGGGAAGACGGTGCGAGCGCCGCTCGGGCTTTCCTGCTACCGCATCGATGCGCAGCGTTTCCTCCTCGTCGGCGCGATCAGCAATGCCGGCAACCTCCGTGCGTGGTGCATTCGCGAGTTCAATCTTTCGAATGAAACCGAACTCGAAGCGCAACTCGCCAAGCGCCCCGGGCCGGAGCATGGGCTGATCGTCCTGCCGTTCTGGACGAGCGAGCGAGCGCCGATCTGGAATGAGGACGACTCCGGGACCATCCACGGCATCACCCTGCACACCACCGCGCTCGATCTCTTGCAAGCCGTGACGGAGGCGACCTATCACCGGCTCGCGCGGATTTTGGAGCTGATCCTGACGGTGGAAGAGACTCCGCCGAAGTTCATCGTGAGCGGCGGCATCCAGCGTTCACCCGCCGCCCTCCAGCGGCTGGCCGATGTGCTCGGACAGACGATCTATCCGAACGAGGAAATGGAGGCGTCACTCCGCGGCGCGGCGATTTTCGTGCTCGAAAAACTGGGCCTTTCCGAACCCGAGGCGCGCGTCGGGCGGGCCGTGCGGCCGAGAGGAAAATATCAGAAGCTGTATGCCGCGGAACGCGAGCGGCAGCGCGCCCTGGAGGCGCGGCACTGAGGTCAGCGCGAGATATCCGTCTGGCTCAGGATCTTAAATCCGTGCCCTTGGATGACGGAAGCCGCGCACTCGTTATCTTCCACATGCAGGGCCAGAGCCGTGCGACCCCGAGGGCGCGTGAGCAGCGCGTAACTGCCAAAGATATTGCACTCCGCGGCGAGCAGCGCGGCGAGGAGCCGGCCGAGCTCGACGGCGCCTTCCTTGAGTTCCACGACCACGAGTTCGCAGACGGAAAATGGGACGGCCTGCTCGTGGAAGGTGGCCTGCACGGTCTCCGGATCACTGACGACGATGCGCACGATCGCGGTATCCGCGGAGTCCTGCACATTGATCGCGAGCACATGGACGTGGCGTTCATTGAGCAGCCGCACGACGTTCAGCAGCGCGCCGACGCGGTTTGAGAGAAAGATGGAGAATTGGGTGACGCGCGGGCCGTCGAGCTTTTCAGTGGTGGCGCTGGATCCGGGAGGCATCGATTTTTATTTGTAGGAATAGAGGAGGCAGAAGCCCGCGGCCTCGCCTTCGAGGAGCGCGATTTTCACATAGTAGGGACCGCTCACGCCCGGCGAAAAACCCGCGCCGGCGCTCACCCCTTCGCCAGGTTCGCTGGTGTAGGGTTCGCAGTCGATCAGCTGACCGGTCTCGTCAAAAATGGTGACGGCGACTTTCTTCGCCGGCGCCACGGCGCCGAGGACGAACCAATATTCGTTGCCGGCGTAGAGGTTCACTTGAATGACCGCGGACTTGCCCGCCGTGAGCCTGCCGGACCAGACCCCGTCGCGCAGCCTGAAGCCATCGTTCTGAAAGGCGCCCGCGACGTTAAGCGCGACTTCGTGAGCGGCGACTTCGGCGTCAGTCGGCGCAGCAGATGCGACTGGCGACAGGGCCAGAGCGGAAAGGAGGACCAGCGAGAGCAGCGGACGCGGCATCATTTTTTCTCTTTGGTGGAAATGACCTTCATGAGTTCGGCGGCGAGTTCGTGGAGTTTCTTCACCTCCTCGAGTTTGGGCGCGCTTTCGCGGGAGAAAGTCACGAGATGCTCGATCTCCATGAGCTTCATCAAGAGGACCTTGACCACGGGATCCCCGCGCAGTTTCTCCGGCAGCGCCTCGACGCGGGCGCGCAGCATCGAGGCGATCGCCGGCTGGCGCAGCAGCCGGGCGCCGGCCTCGGAATAATTCTCGGCGATAGCCGCGCTCACCACTTCCGTGCCGCGGACCCAGCCGCCCACGGTCACCAGATCGATCAGCGGCTGATCCTGATTATTGGCCATCGATTGCTTCACTTCGTTCTGCGTCGCCTCGAGTTCCTCGCGCAGCACATCCCACTGCTTGCCTTCGCCCTTTTCCGTGAGGCTCTTGCCGCGGTCGCGGATTTCCTTGGGCACGCCGAGCCCCTTGGCGATCTCCAGAATGTCGCGTCCGAGATTTTTCACCTGCTGCGCGTCCTCGGCTTCCACGGCGATGTAACCGTCCGCGATGAGCCCGCCAAGATTCAGCGCCATCTGCGCGCGGCGGCTGTAATTGGTGCTGATCGGTTCGCGGATTTTCGCCGCCCAGTCGGGCTTCCCCTGCTTGTCGAGGGCCGTCATCAACTCACCGGGAGTGGGGATGGAAACTTCATCAAGCCGCGTGGCGCCGGCGATCTCCTCCTTTGTGAGGGCAGGCGACTGGGCGGCCGCCGAGGCGCATAGATAGAAGATCGCGAGCCCGCCGGCGAGCGGGCGTGAGTGCCAAATCATGGCGGACCTTACGCGAGGTGCGCGCGCATTGTCACCCGGCATTTTCCGCCGGGTGGGTCGAGCTTCACGCCTCTCCGCCTTTGCGCAGCTTGGCCTTCTCCTTGTCGTATTCGTAGAAGGGTTCGCGGAAGAGATAGAGGAGCCAGTGCGCGAAGCCGGCGAGTGGTGAGTGGTAGCCGAGCCAGGCGAGGAAGGCGTTATTGAAACAGATCAGGCCCGGGTAGTCGGTCCACTTGCGGACGAGGTAGAAGGGCACTTTTTGGAAACGCGCCGGGTCGGTATTGAGCCGAATAGCCGCGAACTCGCCCCACCAGCCACGGGACTGGAAGTAGCGCAGATAAGCCACGCGTTCCTCGGGGATCTGCATGATGCGGCAGCAGACCCGATCCGCGGCCACGAGGTCATTCGAGCCGAGGACGAAGTTGAAATCGATGACGTCGCCAAGCATCGGGCCGGTGCGATTCAGGCCATACCGGCCATCGATCAGCGAGTAGGCGCGCGGCAGGCGGCGATTGAACTCGTACATCACCTCCGCGAAATACGGGTGCAGCTTGAGCCGTTCATTCGGTTCCTGGATGCAGCCCCACTGGTTCTTGATCGACATGGAGACCAGCGTGTTCATGTGGATCTTCGGCACGGGGAGCGTGATGAAGGCGTCGATCTCGCGGAGCAGCAGGCGCGGAAAAGGCACGCGCAACTTCCGCCATCCGGCCCGGACCTCGGTCCACTCGGGCTCGGTGAAACTCAGATTCACGACCTCGGCCCCGGTCTCCTTCGCGAGTTCGTAGATGCCCATGCCCTTGAAGACTTCGTCCATCGAGAAGCGATTGTAACCACCACTGTCCGCCTCGCCGATCACCACCTTGTAGCCGCGCGCCACGAGACATTGGGTGACGGCGCGCAGGCAATCGAGCGACGTCATCACCCCGGGACGGAACTCGGGGAAGGTCAGGTTCGGCTTGAGGAAGACGCGCGCGCCCGCCGGCACATCCGTGAAGAAGCCGATCTCCGTGAGGGTCTCCGCAACCGCAGATGGATAGCCCGAGGCGAGGTCGTGAATGGAGACGATGGGAGACATGGGAAATGACCAATGACCAATGACCGCTGACCAAGCAACTCCGGCGACTCACTTCACCGCGAGGCAGTCGTCGTAAATGCGGACGATCTTCGCGACCATGCCCGTGAGCGAAAACCGCTCGGTGATCCGCCGCTGGCCGGCGGCACCGAAGCTCTCGCGCAGCGCCGCGTCTTTCACCAGGCGTTCGAGTTTATCGGCCAGCGCCACGGGATCGGCGGGTGGCACGAGGAAGCCCGTCACCCCATCGGCGACCTGCTCGGTGGAGCCCCCCACATTCGTGGCCACCACCGGCATGCTCATGCACATGGCCTCCATGACCACACCGCCAAAGGGCTCCGGCTGCGCCGACGGCAGCACCGCGACATCCATCGTCGCGTAGGCCGCGCGCGGATCGCGGAGTTCGCCGGTGAAAATCACGTCGTCCGTGATGCCGGCGTCGCGGGCGATCGCGCGCATTTTTTCGAGGTGCGATTCATTGCCGGGAAAAGGCGCGCCGACGACCAGCAGCTTCACCGGCACACCACGCTGCTTCAGCAGACCGGCAGCCTGGATGAGAAACTCCTGGCCTTTCCGGATCAGCTTCAGCCGCCCCACACAACCGATCACCGGCGTGCCATTGAGCTGATGCTGGTCGCGAAACGCGGTGACCGCGAGAGCGTCCGGCGCGGCGAATTCCTCGAGCTCAAAACCATCGTGGACCACCTTCACCCCGGAGTTCGCGGAGAACTGCTCGGCGACTGGCGTGGAGACCGCGACGATCTGCGTCGAGAAGGTCCGAATGTAAAATGCATACAGCGGCCAAAAGACGCTGAACTCCTGAAAGTAGTCGCGGATGTGCCAGATATTTGGCACCCCAGCGAGCCAGGCTGCGGGCCCTGGAGCGAGCATCACGCCAGTGTTCGTATGCACGAGATGGACGGCGTGCTTTTTGATCAGCCGGCGCAGGCGCCAGACGGAGCGCGGGATATCGAGGAGGAAAAAGAGGAGCTTCCACGAAGAGAAGACGTCACGAGTGATCGCGCTGAGATGCGGGAAGACGATCGTCTCGACCTTCTCCTCCCGCAGCGCTGCCTCGAGCGGCCCACTTTCCGGGATGACGACCAAGGGCTCGAAGCGCGTGCGATCGAGACGCGAAATCAGCCGCACCAGACACCGGCTGGCGCCATAGACGTCCGCGCTGTTGTTGACGAACAGAACCTTCGTGCGCATCGGCCTCACGTGCTGTTGGTAAAGGTTGGCGATGGAAATTGCCATCTCTTTGAGCGCGAACTGCCGCTCGACGCGGAGATGGCCGCATTCGCCGAAACGCTTTCGCAGGTCTGAGTCACTCAGGAGAGCGTGCAGCTTCTGGGCCAGCGCCCCAGCATCTCGAGGCGGCACGAGCCACCCGGTCTCCCCTTCGACCACCTGCTCCACGGAACCGCCGATGGCCGTGGCGATGACCGGCAGGCGGAAGCACATCGCCTCCATGACCACGCCGCCAAAAGGCTCGGGCTGCGCCGAAGGCAGGACGAAGACATCCATCGCCGCGTAGGCCGGGCGCGGGTCCGCGATCTCCCCGGTGAAGATCACGTCGTCCGCCAGCCCGGCCTGCTCGGCTTGCGCTTGCAACTGCGCAAGGTGCGACTCATTGCCAGGATACGGAGCGCCCACGATCAGATACTTCGCCCGCACCCCGCGCTCCTTCAGCAGCCGCGCTGCCTCGATGAGCACCTCCTGGCCTTTGCGGTGCATCTTGATCCTGCCCACGCAGCCGACGACGAGCGCCGCGCTGACACCATACTTTTCCCGAAACGCCACCCCTGCCTGGGGCTCGACTGCAAACTCTCCAACGTCGAACCCATTGTGTACGACCCGCACCTGCGAACGGTCGCGGAACTGCGCCGCGATCGCTTCCGAGACGGCCAGGATGCGCCCGGAAAAAAAACGCACCCACGCCTCATAGATCCACCAAAAGCTGCGGAATTCCTGAAACGAATCCCGGATGTGCCAGAAGTGCGGCACATTCGCTAGCCACGCGGCCGGGCCAGACGACAGGATCACACCCGTATTCGTATGCACGAGGTCGATCTTTTCGTGCAGCACCATCCGCCACAGGCGGAGAGCGGAGAATGGGATATTCAGCAGGAAAAATGGCAGGCGCCATGAATGAAAGACATCGCGCGTAATCACGCAGAGCGTCGGGAAGATGATCACGCGGACGTCCATGGCGCGCAGCCGCTCCGCCAGCGCCCCCTCGGACGGCAGCACCACGACCGGCGAAAAGCGCGTGCGATCCAACTCGCCCAGCAGACGCAGGAGCGAACGGCTCGCGCCGTAGATGTCGGCGCTATTGTGAACGTAGAGAATCCGCATGGAGGGGGACGCGCGAAACTACAGGGAACTATGTATGGAGCAACGCTGGAGGCGGCCTTCGCTCGGACCAGCGAATCAGAAGTCTTTCCTCACGATATACAGGAATTTGCCGCTCGCGCTCTCGGGAATGCGGTCCGTGCGCGCGATGGTGAGTGCGGCATCCGCACCGAGCACCGCCCGGAGATCCGCGTCGATCTTGCCGCGCAGCACCTCAAAGGCCGTGGCGTCGCATCCGGCATCGAGCTGCAAAGTAAGCCCGTAGCGGCGAGCGGACTCCTGCACAAATTGGAAGCGCGCGATGCTCCCAGAATTATGCACCACGCCGATGAGATGCCGGATGTACACGGGGCTGACGTAGCCACCGCTCGTCGAGGTCACCCGCTCCGTGAGCCGCCCCTCCACCCGCAGCAGCAGCGGGAGCGGCGACCCGCACGCGCAAGTCCCCTCCCCGAGCGCGCCGAGATCGCCGATCTCGTAGCGGATGATCGGGAAGCGATGATTTAAAAGCAGCGTCACCAGGATGCGCCCCGTGACGCCCGCGGGCACCACCCGGCCCGCATCGTCCACTACCTCCAGATGCACGCCCGTGCCGTAGATGTGGAATCCACCTTGAGCGCATTCACAGGCCATGTCCGCGCACTCGCGGCTGCCGTACTTATTGTGCACCCGCGCGCCGAAAACCCGCACCAGCCTCTCGCGGACATCGTCCGTCACCGTCCCCGCACAGGCCATGATGTCCTCCAACGATCGCACCGGGAGTCCGCGCTTTTCCGCAAACCGCGCGAGCTGATCCGCCCCTTCCACATAGGCCATCAGATGCCCGATCCCCGACTCCCGCATCTCCCGCAAGTAAGCCGTCATCCGCTCCTCATCCATCAGGAAGGCATTGAGCGGATGCACCCGCAGCAGCGCATTCATCGCCCGGCGCGGGTAGGAATCGCGCGCCGAATTGATATCCCGCATCGAGCCCCAGAGCTTGAAGTGCGGCGTACCGGGCGGAAAGCCGCATAGATACTGCGAGTAGAGCCGCCCCGCGCGCCCCCAATCGCGGAAATCCCGATCGTGAATCACCACCGTCGGCGTCCCCGTCGAGCCCCCCGTCTTCACCTCCACCCACGAATACCCACGCGGCTTCCCCCCGCGAAACTCCGCCAGTAGCGAAGGCTCCATGAACGCCTCGAAATGCGCATGCAGCTCCTCTTTCCGCAGGATCGGAAACGCCGCCAGCTCCGCCACCGCCGCCCGCTCGCGGTAGTAGGGAATGTGTTCCCGCGCGTGCTTCAGCAACCCACCGAGCCGCTCCGCGTGCAGCGTCGCAAACTTCTCCGCAGTCCACCGCCCCGCCGCCAGAAACTCCGCGTAGTACCGACGCAAGTCCGACCCCATCGCATCATGCGCGAGCAGGAAGGCGTGTTCGGAGAGATTCATCGGGCCAAACCTTGAGACGCCCGCGCCCCTGTCGAGATATTTCATGAACGGCGCAGTTTCGCCAAAGCCATGCCGGGAGTACCAGGAGCGCTCGCCCGCAAAAAAACGGAGGCGCATCCTCTTCGGATGCGCCCCCGCCAGTAACCTCAAGAAATCAAACCGAGAGCTCCCACCCGCCTACGCCACCCGCGAATGCCGCAACGTCCCATTGCCCTTCCCATTCCCATTCTCGTGTCCATTGGAACTCTCCGCCTCCGGCGCTTCCTCCACCTTCTGGCGTTTCGGCGCCGCAACCCCTTTAGCCCCTGGCAGCGTAAAGACGATCGGCTCACTTGCCACCCCCTGCTTATCCCCATTCACCGCTTGCACGATGATCTCCACCGGCTGCCCCGGCACCACCCCCGAGATCGCACCCATCGGCTCCGTCGTGCTCAGCGCCAGCTTATACTCCGTCTCCACCCCCACCAGCAGCATCCGCCAGCGATAACGCTTCGCCAGCGGCACCGCCTCACATTGCACCACGATCGCACCTGTCTCATCCGTATGCGCCGACACATTTACCGGTTGCCCCGGCGTGGACTTAGCCGCCGGCATATTCAGGCCAAAGTTCAGCCACCGCGGATCATCCTTCGCCAGCTTACCTTCCAGATTCTTAATCAGCGCCCGCATCGCCGCCGTCAGCGTCTCATAGGCACTCGTCCACTTGGTTCCGATCTCATTCAGCGCCACCTCCACGTCCGCCACGGCCGTCTGCGCCTTCAGCGCCACCGAGCGGAGCGCCTCCCCCTCCGCCGCCGTCTGCTTCAGCGTCGGCACCTCATACCCTGGATTCTTCGTGAAAAACTTCACCAGCGACAAAGTAAGTCCCAGCCGATCCTCCAGCTTTGAGGGGATCGCCGTGCTATTATTGATAAAACCCGCCTGCGCCCACTCCGTGGACCAGCGCGTGCCAAAGCGAGTCGCCAGCGTATTACTTACTCCCAGCAGCCACTCATACACTGGCCCCATCGCATCTTGAAACGTCAGCGAAGCCTTCAGCCGCGCACTCCGCGCCGCATTGAAGTCCGCCTCCAGCCCACTGAAGACATCCACATCCGTCTGCATCTCCGCCGCCGTCACCATGGTGATGGGAATCGCCGCTCCGAGTTGAACGATCCCCGTGTACATCTTAAAGCCCAGCCCGACGAGCTGCGCCGCATTGGTAGGTAAGTTGTTATTCATGATACCCACCTGACCTAGCAACACGCGTGCCACACACATCTTCGCAACTAATTTCCCGCTCTGGCCGCCGCCGCAGACCATGCCGCCCGGCATCGTTCACCATCAGCCCCCACACACACCCAAGCTCACCTACTGCGTCCCGGAACCCGCGCTGCTTTCGACCAGCGGAGTGCGATTCAAGTTTCAAGAGTTGACCCCGGTCACGGCTCTTGAAACTTGAATACACCCTTCATCCCCTGCACAACTTCCAGCGGGGGCGAGAGGGGTCAACTCTTGAAACTTGAATACACCCTTCATCCCCTGCACAACTTCCAGCGTGTCATGTTTCAAGCGTTGACCCCGTTCCCCGACCCCGTTCCCCCGTTCGCTGAGGGTATGTGGGTGGGATGAATGAGATCGACAGAGAGCGGAGTCGTGTGGCAGATGCCGATTGAGAGAACTGGAAAACCCACTCTTTCAGAAGGCGAGCCGCCGAAAGCCCGTGCGCTGCAGTGGGGTTAC
>JANNXQ010000134.1:0-23188 GCA_031409655.1 Chthoniobacteraceae bacterium
CCGGACGCATCGAGCCGCGTCGCCGTGGCCGAGATCACCGCACCGACCGCGACATTGGCAAAGATCTCCGTGCCCCACTGCGCGTTGTTCGCGGAATCCGTGCGCACATTCACAAAGCCGAGATAAGTCTGCCCCTCGCCATTGCCCGTGCCGTCGCCCGCGGTGTTCGAGAAGATTTCGATGCGATAGAAAGAGTTCGCGACCGAGTTCAGCGTGCCACCCACCGCGAGCCGGCTGGCCGCATTGGTGACCGCGCGCGTGAGCACGGGAAAGTTTTGCTGATTGTTCGCGCCACCATCGCCGTCGTTGGCGTCGTTCGCAGTCACGCCGTTCGCGCCTAGGTCGATGCCGAGGCCGGTGTTGGAGTGGATCGTGTTGCCGAGGAAACGATTGCCCGTGCCCGCGCTCGCATCCGCCCAGATGCCGTCGCCCGTGTTGTGGGCGATCACATTTCCCTCGCCCGTGCCGGTGCCGCCGATGGTGTGGTTCGCGGAGCCGTTCCAGAGGTAGATGCCGCCGACGGCATTACCGAGCGCCCCGCTGCCGGTCACGGTGGTGCCGATGTAATTTCCCCGAACGACGCTCCCACTCGCGGAACTGTAGAACTCGATGCCATACCCGAGCCCGCCGGAAATCACGTTTCGATCCGCGACGGTCGTGCCGCCGACGATCACGCCGTCCGCCTTGATGCCGAGCGATCCGAAGGGGCCGTCGCTGGCGTTGCCGAGCGCCACCGTGCCGGAGACATCGGTGCCGAGGTAATTGCCGACGATCGTGGAGCCATCGGCGTTCACATCGACCTCGATGGCATTGTCGTCCGCGCTATGGATGACCAGCCCGCGGACCGTGGACGCACCCGTCGTCAGGGCGATCGCATTGAGGTCGCCCGTGTTTACGCCGGTGGCATTGATCTCGATGATCGGCCCCTTGCTGGCCGCGTAGCCCGGCTGCGTCGAGCCGTCGATGATCACCGCCTGCGTCACGTCGAGATTCGCCCCGCTCAAGTTGATCCGATACCACGAGCGCGCCGTGCCCGCCGGGTAGTTCGCATCGAAGTCGCTGATCGCGCCATCCGCCGATGTCGTGACCACCGGCGCGCTGAAGCCCGCCGCGGCATTGTCGCGGTAATAGAAGTGATTCGCGTCGGTGAGCGGGATGTTGAAGGTGATGGTGTCCGTGCCCGCGAGCGCATTGGCATCGAGGATCGCCTGCCGCAGCGAACCGGCGCCGGAGTTGTTCGTATTCGTGACCGTTAAGGTCGCGAGCGACCCGCCCCACGCACTCGTGAGCGCCGAACTAAAGGGGAGCGTCGTCGTGATGGTCCCGAGCGCATACTCCAGTGCCCAATCCCCCCCGAGCGCTGCGCTGCCCGTGTCATTCGTGCTCGCCGCGAGATCGGCCTGGGTGGCGCTGGAGAGTGCAGCGAGCAGCTCCCGACCCGCCGCGCTCCCCGCGAGGTCGCAGCCGTAAAAGAGCAGATCGGCATCGGCGCTGAGGGCCGTGCCCCAGGCCGCGATGGCGTCGCGCTGCTGCGCCAGCGCCGCGCCGTCGATCCAGGTCGCGCCCAGCTTCACCGCGCGATCCGTGCCGTGGGTGACGAAGTGGATCGCATCGAGCTCGCTGCGCCCCGCGAGCGCCTGCGTGATCTGCGCGATCCCATCCCGCTCCGCATCCAGCAACACCACCTCGATCTCGTCCCCCGGCGCCCGGTGCGAGAGCACGTCATCCACAAACCACTGGTAATCCTCGACCCCGGTATCGACGAAGATCAGCTCCCGGCGCTGGGCCGCAGCCGGCTGCGCGCTCGCCGCCACGTCCGCATCCGGCAGCACCGCCAGTGTCTCAGTCTCCGCGCGCTGGACGGTGGCGGCCACGTCGTGCTGCGGATCCGGCGCCTCCTCCACCGGCGCCGCGGCGCTGCACAGGATGCGATCTTCAAAAGTCTCCAGCAGGAGCTTTCGGCGATTTTTGGAATTGCGACGAGCCATCGAAGCCTAGGGGGAAAGCACCATCCATTCCCGACGTGCCGGCGCGCGGGCTGACTTCGGACCAGACGATTCGAGTAGAATAGCTACGACCGTGCCGGGAACGGAGGCGCAGGCCGCAGTCCGCAAACCTCAGGGGCTCAGAGTCCGTCCGCCCTCCACGTCGCAGTCTCAATCCGACGAAATTTACGGCCCGCTTTGGGCAGTCAGCTTCAAGGGTTAATCACCCCCCGGCCCGTCGTGGACGAGGATAGCACTGCGGGCTACGGCGCCTCGACAAAGGCATGCCGGTCTCGCAAAATCGTGGCGATGGGCGCTGGCACTGAATTTTCAAGATCCCGCGACCGCACGCCCGCGACCCCGGCGTGATCCCGGCCCGACGCTTCCTCAAGATGACTCGCAAAAAGCAAACCGCCCCACTGCCCCGGAATGTCGCGCTGAAAATCCAGCGCCGGCGCTACGCGGCGGATGCGGTGTATGAGATCGGGTTGCATCACGATCTGCGTCGCGGTGGGGCGGGCGCGGGGATCGTCGCCTTGCACGAGGCGTTTTTTTTTGAAGGACACATCTGCATGGCTTACGAGCGGCATGGGTTCAGCCTGGAGCGCGCGCTGCGCCGCGGACCGCTGACGCCGGGACGCACCCGGCGGGTCGTGCGGGCGCTGCTGGAGGCGCTGGCCGGGATGCACGCCTGCGGCTACACCCACACCGATGTGAAGCCGGACAACATCCTCTACGATGCGCGGTCCGGCGAAGCGGTGCTCGCCGATCTCGGCTGCGCGCAGCGCGAACTGCGGCAGGGCTCGCATCCGGGGACTCGCGAGTATCTCGCACCGGAAATCCTGCTTGGCGCGCCGCTCACGCCGGCGCTCGATCTCTGGTCGCTCGGTTGCAGCACCTTTGAAATGCTCACGGGCGCGTGCCTTTTTCATCCCCGTCGGGCCGCTGCGCGGAAATATCGGGAGTTTAGCTCTGGAGAGGATGCCATCGAGGTGCCGCGCGCCGAGAGCGCGGTGCGCGACGAGGCGGAGGAGGACGCCGAGCAGCGGGCGCCCGGCCAGATCTTCGCGGGGAAATACCGCCTCCGCCGCCGCCTGGGATCGGGCCGCTTTGGGACGGTGTGGGACGCCGAGCGCATCGCCGATCACGCCCTCGATGGCACCTACGCCACCCTCTGGGGCCATGCCCAGAACCTCGCGGCCCCCGCGCCGTCTCCCACCGGGAGCGAGGATGGCGACCGTGCGTGGCGGAGGGCCAAAGGCGCGGATGATCTGCTCGATCTCACGCTGCGTTACGAGCACGTCCTGCTCATGGCCACGCACTGCGGCGCTTTCCCGCCGACGCTCACTGAGGGTGCGCGCTATCGGGATTCATTCCTCGAGCCGGATGGAGCCGTGCGATTCCGGCCCGCGATCCGGCGAGTCTCGCTCCGCGAACGCCTCCGGCGCGGGAGCGATCTGCGCGGCCTGGCGCTCGACGGAGCGTGCGATTTTCTCACCGGCTTGTTGCAGCTCGATCCCCCGGCGCGTCCGACGGTTGCCGCGGCGCGGGAGCACGATTGGCTGAAATAGGGCGGACGGGGAGACCGACGCCTCGTGACCGCATTCCGGTAGGAGGGCGTGGCCCGTCCTGGGAGTTATGGAAAGAACTAAAAAATGCATTCAGTGTAATTATTGGCCGTGGATCTGCTTCAATGTTCTATCGGCCTCCCGGGTGGATTCACCATTCAGAGGCCTTCCGTACCAAATAAAATACAGCATGAAACAGAGCATCACTGACAAGTTCGCCACCGACGCCATCGCCGCTCCTGCGGCTGTGACCGGTGGCTGTGGAAAAGGCGGGAAACGCAGCAAGAGCGGCAAGAGTGGCCGGCAAACGAACAAGGGCCGGAGGGGGAGCGGCAAGAGTGGCAGTGGCAAGAGCGGCAGCGGCAAGAGCGGGAGCCGTTGCGGCGGCGCTGCGGGTGACCAATTCAATTGATCAGCCGGTGAGCGCGGGCTTGAACTGATCGTCGGTTCGCCTCGAAAAAATGAAGGACAGGAGGGTTCGTGAGAGCCCTCCTGTCTTCTTTTTAGGGGGGCGCGTGCTGTCAGCCGCTGCGGCCGGGGATGGCCGAAAACAAAGGTCGAGAATCGTCAAACCGGCGACGAATCGCGCGAATCGCGCGAACCAGAGAGACTGTGCGAAGATTCCGGCCACTTCCAAAAGTCCAGAAAGCGCTGCTGAGTCTCAATTGCAATTATGAAAATGTGACGTTTACGTGAAAAAGATGTTGCCGGATGGCGGCGAAAAGTACCAGCCTCGCACATGTCTTCCGGATGGAATTCCTCTGCCTGGGAGGCGAAATCAGAAACCCAAAAAACAAAACAAACAGTATGAAACAGAGCATCACTGAAAAGTTCGCCGCCGACGCTATTGCCGCACCCGCGGCCGTGACCGGTGGCGGTGGGAAATGCAAAGGTGGCAAGAGCGGCGGCAGCAAGAGCGGGAAGAGCGGTGGCAGCAAGAGCGGCAAGAGTGGCAGCAGCCGCAGCGGCGGCAGCAAGAGCGGCGGCAGCAAGAGCGGTGGCGGTGGCTGCGCCCCAAAGTGCTGGTAACGCACTGAACGCAGGCTCGAGCCGATCGCCGGCTCGCCTTACCAAGATTGTCAGGAGGGCTCGCAAGAGCCCTCCTGTTTTTTTGAGGGATGCGCGCTTCAGCGCAAGCCGGCCGCGCGCAGACGTTCCTCGACCCACGCGGCATCCTCGGCCGCGACGGGTGGATCGAGCGGGTGCCGGTAATCCGCCAGCCAGTAGCGGCCGGTGCGATAACACCGATCAATGAGCGCCTGCACCGCGAGCGGCACATCGGGATCGGTCGGGCGCAAGGGCACGCGGATCGTCGGCAGCGGCTCGCGCAGCGGGCAGAGATAGACTTCGCGCCGCGTGAAATCCGTGGGTGTGGGCCGCGCGACGCACACGAGGTGCGAGGTGCCCAGCGGGCGCGTGAATTGATCAAGCGGGACTGCGGCGACGTGGCTGCCGCCGCGGATGAGATCGATCTCGACGAGATTCACCGGCGCGGAGAGCAGATTCCGCTGCCGTGCGCGATAGGAAAACCAGCCGTCTTCGCGTTTGTTGGTGGGACTGAGTACTTCGATCACCGTGACGAGCCGGCCATGTACGTCGCGGATTTCGATCCACCGCTCGGGGATCGGATCATCATGCACGATCATCGGTTCGGCCACGGCGACAGTCCCCGAAGCAGCCGCGCCTTCCGGCTGCCAGAGCGGCGGAAAGCCTTCGCGCCACGACTCCACCACCGCCACGTCGGCGCGATAACCTTTGGGCTTTTCGTCGCCGGTGACTGCGACGCGCTCTTCGGTGCGAGCACTGAGATCGGCGGGGAGTTCTTCGCCTAGCGCTTCGCGGATGAATCCGAGCAACGCGAGATGTACGTCGCTCCAATACTCCTGGAGATACGGATTCATTCCGGGGAAGGGATTGGGCGGCGGCGCGGGCATGGTTCGCACGCTAGCGAGTTCCGGTCGAAAACCCAGCCTGAACTCTTTGCCACAGGGCTGCACCAAGGTTCTTGCCGCAGCGACGCTCGCTCGCTCACCCTCTGCCGTGCCCAAGAGTTTCCCCTACCACGCCCAGCTCGACGCCATGGATTGCGGGCCGGCGTCGCTGCGCATGGTCTGCGCGCATTTCGGGCGCGATCTGCCGCAGGGGCGACTCCGCGATCTCTGCCAGATCGGGCGCGGCGGGGTGAACTTCCTCGGCATCGCCGAAGCCGCGGAGAAGCTCGGGCTGCGCTCGCTGCCGGTGCGGCTCGCTTTTCGCCGGCTGTGGGATGAGGCGCCGCTGCCCTGCATCGCCCACTGGCATGGCGATCACTTCGTCGTGGTGTACGAGATCACGCCGCGGAAGGTCCGCGTGGCCGATCCCGCCCACGGGCTCATCGACTACACCCACGAGGAATTCATCCGCGCCAGCGCCCCGCCGGACACGCCCGTCTCGGAGACCGCGCCCGGACTGTACTTATTGGTGGAGCCCACGCCCGCCTTCCACGAGCAGCCCGCCTCGGGCCGCGCCGATGGCGAGCCGCCCAAGAAGGGGCTCGGCTTTTTCTTCAGCTACCTGCGCCCGCATCGCCGGCTGCTTTTCCAGGTCATGCTCGGCATGTGTGTCGGGCTCGGCATCGAGCTGATCCTCCCCTTCCTCTCGCAAGCCGCGGTCGATTCCGGCATCGGGAATCTCGACCTCAATTTCATCTACGTGCTGCTCGGCGCGCAGCTCGTCCTTTCTCTCAGCCAGACCGGCGCGGACATGATCCGCTCGTGGCTCCTCCTCCACGTCGGCTCGCGGGTGAGCATCGCGATGATCGCCGACTTCCTCGGCAAGCTCCTCCGCCTGCCACTTCCCTTCTTCGACAGCCGCACCGCGGGCGACATCATGCAGCGCATCGGCGACCACCGGCGCGTGAAGAGCTTCCTGATGTCCTCCTCGCTGGACATCCTTTTTTCGCTCCTCACCTTCGTCGTCTTCGGCGCGGTGCTGGCGCTTTATAGCTGGAAAATTCTCGCCGTCTTCGTCGTCCTCACGGCGCTCTCGGTCGGGTGGCTCTCCCTGTTTTTGAAGCGGCGGCGGATGCTCGACTACAAGCGTTTCACGCTCGAGGCCAAGGAGCGCGACACCCTGTTCGAGATCATCCACGCCATGCCCGAGATCAAGATCCAGGGCATCCAGCGCGACAAACGCTGGGACTGGGAGGAGCTCGCCGTGCGCACCGCGCGCTTCGAAGCGCAGAGCCTCGCGCTCCGCCAGATGCAGCGCGTCGGCGTCTTCTTCCTCTCGAATCTGCGCAATATCCTCATCTCCTTCCTCGCCGCACGCGCCGTCATCCAGGGCGAGATGACCCTCGGCATGATGCTCGCCACGCAATACATCGTCGGCCAGCTCAACTCGCCCATCGGCCGCCTCATCGACTTCCTCTACAGCGCCCAGGACGCGCGGCTGAGCCTCGAGCGCATGGAGGAAATCTACGGCCATCGCGACGAAGACGAACTCGCCGCCGCCGCCGCGCTGACCACGACGGCGATCCCCTCGCTCCAGCCGCTCGTCCTGCGCGGCGTCACCTTCCGCTATCCCGGCGCCGGGCAGGAGGACGTGCTCCGCGGCATCGACCTCGAGATCCCCTTTGGGAAAGTGACCGCCATCGTCGGTGCGAGCGGCAGCGGCAAGACCACCCTGCTCAAGCTCCTGCTCGGCCTCTACCCGCCCGGCGGGGGCGAGATCTGCGTCGGCCACATCCCGCTCCCGGCGCTCGATGGCCATGCCTGGCGAATGCGCTGCGGCGTGGTCATGCAGGACGGCCACATCTTCTCCGGCAGCATCGCGCGCAATATCGCGCCCGGCAGCCAGCCCATCGAACCCATCCGCCTCAGCTCCGCCGTGCGCCTCGCGAATCTCAGCGACTACATCCGCGACCTGCCGAATGGCATCAACACCCTGGTCGGCAGCGAAGGCCAGGGCCTTTCCGGCGGACAAAAGCAACGCCTCCTCCTGGCGCGCGCCATCTATCGCGATCCCGAGTACCTGCTCCTCGACGAAGCCACCAGCGCCCTCGACGCGAACAACGAACGCGCCGTGCTCGACAACCTGCGCTACTTCGCCACCGGCCGCACCGTCGTCGTCATCGCCCACCGCCTGAGCACCGTGCGTGACGCCGATCAGATTGTCGTCCTCGACAAAGGCCGCGTCGCCGAAGTCGGCACCCACAGCGACCTCGTCGCGCGGGCCGGCATCTACTTCCAGCTCGTCCGCAACCAGCTCGACCTCGAAGCCACCGCGGCCCTGCCGGAAAAGTAGTCCGGGGCTTCAGCCCGCAGAGCCCCCGCCCTGCAAGGAATCGCCGTGGAGAACTTCGGCCCGCAAGAACGTCGCCGAGCGCGCGCCCGCCGCCGCTCTGGACTCCGTGCCGAGGATCGGGATGGAGGAGGCCACGGCGGCCGCGCGGGGGGCGGCGGAAGCCGCGCCGGAGGATGTGCGCTTGAAGCGGATGTGGCTGGCCGCTGGCGCACGCCTTGGCGATCCGGCGCGCTGGCGATTGGGAAGAGTCCTCCGCTTCCGGTGCCACGGTCGAGTGCAGTTGAGTGACCGTCTTGCGCATCTTTGGTTCCATCACGATTCCGCGCGGGCAGCCCATCAGTTGAGCTATTGTTCCCAAGAAATGAGTCCGTGAGCGATCGTCCCTCGAACCTTCCGCCACCATGAACCGTCGCACCTTCATTCTCCGCTCTCTGGGCGCCTCGCTTGTTCTACCGAGATTTCCTTCGCTCCTGGCCGCGGCGGCAGACGCGAATCCCGCGTTGCAGGCCGTGAAAGGAGCGGGCATGGGAGCTCGGCGCTTTGTCGCGATTGGGAATCTGCTCGGCTTCCAGACCAAGCAGCTCTTCCCGACGACTGCGGGGCGAGATTTTGAGAAGACCACGCTGCTCGATCCGCTGTGGGAGAATCGCCGCCAGATGACGCTCTATCGCGGGCTGGATCACGGCGTGAAGGGCGGGCACTTCGCGGTGCATTCGTTCCTTTCCGGCGTGCTCAATTCCGAGGCGCAAAACCGGCCCGATGGCAATGTGACCATCGACCAGCACCTCGCCGATGAAGTCGGCCATCAGACGCGGTTTCCGTCGCTCACGGTGGGTTCGGAGGGCGGCATCCATGGGGGCTGCCAGCTCGCGTGGACAAAGTCGGGGGTACGCGTGCCGCCAATCACGAATCCGGCGGAGTTGTTTGAGAAACTCTTTGTCGGCGACTCGAAGGATCGGCAGGTGCGGCGCCAGCAGGAAAACCAGGTGCAGGCCTCGATCCTCGACTCGATCCGCGAGGAGGCGAAGCACCTCTCCCGCCAAGTGAACCAGGAGGACAAGGACAAGCTCAACGAATATCTCACCTCCGTGCGCGACGTGGAAAAGCGCCTGGAGCTGCGGCAGCGCTGGACCAGTCAGCCGAAGCCGCGGGCGCCGTTTGAAAAGCCGTCGAACCGCAACGCGGTCGAAGATCTGCCGCTGCTTTATGAGTTGATCGCGCTCGCTTTGCAGACCGATTCGACGCGCATCGCCACGCTGGAAATCGGCGGCGATTTTGCGCCTCAACACCTCGGCATCACCAAGGACTATCACGGCCTCTCGCATCACGGGAACGACCCCGAGGCCATCGCGAGCCTCATCGCGCTGGAGAAGTATCAGATCGAGCACTTCGGGAAATTCCTCACCCGCCTGTCGAAAATGAACGACGGCGACCGCACGCTGCTCGACTCCACCACGGTGCTTTTCGGCAGCGGCATGGGCGATGCGAATTCTCACAAGAACTCCGACCTCCCGATCATCCTTGCGGGCGGCGGCTACGAGCACGGCGAATTCCGTCAGGTACCGCGCGAAGGCCTGAACAAGGTGCCGCTCTGCAATCTCTTCGTGGATATCGCGCAGAAGATGGGCGTGGAGATCGACGCCTTCGGCAGCAGCACGGGCCGCTTCGCCTGATGCGGCGCCTTCGTCAGGCCTGCCTGATCGCGGCGCTGGCTGCGTTGCCATGGTCCGCCGGTGCGCGGGCCGAGGAAGCGGTGCCGGCGGCGAAGGTCGTCGGGAAATTTCTGGAGACCTACTGCCTGGATTGCCACGACTCGACGACGCAAAAGGGCGACCGCGAATTTGAGTCGTTCACGCTGCCGCTGAAGTCGATCGCGGAGCTGATTTCGGCGAAGGACATCATCGATCAGGTCACGCTGAAAGAGATGCCGCCGAAGAAAGCCGACCAACCGACGGACGAGGAGCGCATCGCCATCGTGCGCGCGCTGCGCGAAGGCACTGCGGCCGCGCGCAGCAAGCTCGAAAGCTCCGGTTCGCGCACGGTGATGCGCCGCCTTTCCAGCCGCGAGTATGAGAATACGCTGGCCACGCTTTTCGGTCGTCGCATGGACACGCTCGGGCTGACCGCGGATTTTCCGAAGGAGAAAACGAGCCAACACATCGACACCATCGGCCAGTCGCTGGTGACCTCCGGCTTCCTCGTCGATCAGTATTTCCAGGCGGCCAATCGGCTCGTGGAAACGCGGCTCGGCAAACCTGCGATGGAGCCGAAGGACTGGCGCTTCAACGGGCACTTCGTGCAATACGAGGAGCTGCAGGGCTCGCACAAAAGCGCCTTCGACTACCGCTACCTCAATCTCTACGAGCAGCCCAACAGCGACACGCGCCAGGGCGGCTACGGCCACATCGAGGACTTCCTGAAAGGCGTGCCCGTCTCCGGCCTCTACGATCTCGAAGTCGAGGCGACGGCACTGCATCGCGACACGCACTACGATCCCGCCATCTTCGGCATCGATCTTTCCGAGCCCTTCATCCTCGGCGTCGTGCCCGGCGATGTCACCAAGGGTCACATCCATTATCCGCAAACCATCGAGCCGTTGCTCGCCAGCACCGTGGTGCCGGACAATACGCCGACGTGGCTCAAGTTCCGCGTCTGGCTGGAGGCCGGACAGACGCCGCGCTTTATCTTCCCGAACGGGCCGTATGAATCGCGCGCTGCCGTCGTCACGATCAACAAACGCTACAAGGACGAGTTCAAAGGAGCCACCGGCCGCTCCGGCGTCGGTCGTGCGCACATTTTGAAGGAAGGCAAGCTGCCGCACATCCGCATCAGCGAGATCAAGATCCACGGCCCGGTCGCGGAGAAAGGCGGGAGCGCCGAGGAAATCGCGGTCTTCGGCAAGGACGGATTCCAGGCGGAGCGCGCCATGGATCAGCTTTTCGCCTTCGCGGAGAAGGCCTACCGCCGCCCGCTGAACGACACGGATCGCCAGCCCATCCGCGCGCTTCACGACAAGCGGCTGAGCGAAAATGCCACGCCGCGACAGGCCGCGCTCGATGCGCTGAAGCTGATCCTTTGCTCGCCCTCATTTCTCTACCTCAGCGAGATCACCGACGAATCCGCGAAGGCGCTGAAGCCTTACGACCTCGCGTCACGCCTGTCGTTTGCACTGTGGGCCGCGCCGCCGGATGGGCCGCTGCTCGCGGCCGCAAAATCCGGCCAGCTCACCGGGGACGCCGAGCTGAAAAAGCAGATCCAGCGCCTGCTTGGCGACGAGCGCAGCACCGCGTTTGTGAATGGGTTCATCGATAGCTGGCTCGCTCTCCGCGACCTCGGCGGCATGCCGCCCCCGCGCGAGACCAGCCTCGCCTACTACGCCGAAGACCTGCCCGCCGCGATGAAGACCGAGGTGCGCCTCTTCTTCCGCGACCTGCTCAAAAGCAACGGCTCCGCGGCGCAGTTCCTCGATGCCGACTACACCTTCGTCGATAAGAAGCTCGCCAAACTTTACGACCTGCCCGAGGCGAAAGATCTGCGCCTCGCCGATGGCTTCAAAAAGGTGAACCTCAATGGCAACGAGCGCCGCGGCGGCCTGCTCGGCATGGCGGGCGTGCTCACCGTGAGCGCGAATGGCGTCGAGACCACACCCGTCACGCGCGGCGTGTGGGTCAGCGAAAACATCCTCGGCATTCGCCCGCCCCCGCCGCCGGATGAAGTGCCCGCCATCGAGCCCGACGTCTCCGGCGCCACGACGATCCGCGAGCGTCTCGCCAAACACAGCACCGACAAAACGTGCGCCGAGTGCCATCACAAGATCGACCCGCTCGGCTTCAGCCTCGAGAGCTTCGACCCCATCGGCCGCTGGCGGGCTACCTATCCCAAACCGAAGCAAAAACCCGCGCCGAAGATCGACACCACCGGCGAATTCCCCTCCGGCGAGACCTACGAAGACTTTGCGGGCTTCAAGAAAATCATCCGCGACACGCGCGCCGATCTTTTCCACCGCCATCTCATCCGCCAGACGCTCAGCTACACCACCGGCCGCGTGATGGAGCCCGCCGATGCCTTCGCGATCGAGGACATCCTTGAGGAGGTGAAGAAGAAAAATCTCGGCCTGCGCACGCTGCTCGTCGAATGCCTGACGAGCGAGATCTTCCGGTCGCGGTAGGCTGGGCTCTGGGCGCGCCTCATGGACCGCGACACTTCCCTCCAACGCCTCGCAGCGCAATCTGAGCCGTGGGACATCGCGGTGATCGGCGGCGGCGCGACGGGCGTGGGTATCGCGGTGGATGCGGCGTCGCGCGCCTACAGCGTCGTCTTGCTCGAGCAGAGTGACTTCGGAAAAGGCACGTCGAGCCGCTCGACCAAGCTCGTGCATGGCGGTGTGCGTTATCTTCAGCAAGGCAACATCTCGCTCGTCATGGAGGCGCTGAAGGAGCGCGGGCTGCTCCTCCGCAACGCGCCGCACCTCGTCCACGATCTCCCCTTCATCGTACCGAACTACGCGTGGTGGGAAACGCCCTTCTACGGCATCGGGATGAAAGTGTACGATCTGCTCGCCGGGCGTTACGGCTTTGGCCGGTCGCAAGTGCTCTCGCGCGAAGAGACGCTCGCGCACATCCCGACGCTCTCGCAGGACGGGCTGCGCGGCGGCGTGCTCTATCACGATGGGCAATTCGACGACGCCCGGCTGCTCATCGATCTCGCGAGCACCGCGGCTGAGCACGGCGCGTGTCTGCTGAATTACGCGCGCGTCGTCGCGCTGGAAAAAGCGAACGACGGATTTCTGCGCGGGCTCACCTTCCGCGACGAAGAGACGTGCGCGACTCACACCGTTGCCGCGCGCTGCGTCATCAATGCGACCGGGCCTTTCTGCGACGGACTGCGCAACGTCGATGACCCGGACGCGAAGCCGATGATCGCGCCGAGCCAGGGTGTCCACATCGTGCTCCCGCGCGCGTTTCTGCCCGGCGACGCGGCGATCATGGTCCCGCACACGCGCGATGGCCGGGTGATGTTTGCCATCCCGTGGCACGGGCACGTCGTCGTCGGCACCACAGATACGCCGATCCCCGATTGCCCGCTCGAGCCCACGCCGCTCCCGCACGAGATCGACTTCATCCTCGAGACCGCCGGCGACTACCTCGCACGGCGCCCGACGCGCGCCGACATCCTCAGCGTCTTCACCGGCATCCGCCCGCTGGTGAAAGCAGGCGAGCACTCCAAGACCGCCGCGCTCTCGCGCGATCACACCATCCAGATTTCCGGCTCCGGCCTGCTCACCATCGCGGGTGGAAAATGGACCACGTATCGCCGCATGGCGGAGGACGCCGTGGATCACGCCATCGTGCTCGGCCACCTGGAAGAAAGGCCGTGCGTGACACGCGAGCTACGGATTGCGGACCCAAGGAGTAGGGGCGCCCCCCCCCCGTGTCTCCATCCACGGGGCGAGGGCGCCCCAGCTCCTTGGGTCCGCTGGTCCGCGCAGCACGAGATGGCGCGCACCGTGGAGGACGTGCTCGCCCGCCGCACGCGCACGCTTTTCCTCGACCAGCGCGCCGCGCTCGCAGCGGCGCCCGAGGTCGCACGTGCGCTGGCCGCAGCGCTCGGCCGCGACGAGGCGTGGCAGCAGTCGCAACTCGCGGCCTTCCGCGGGACCGCCGCGCATTTCGCGCCGCCGACTTGAGCACCGATCACTTCACAGGTGCCTGAATCTCAAACTCGCGGCGAATTTCGAGGATGAGCTTTTCGGGCACGCGCCCGCTGGCGAACAGGGCGTCAATGTGCGGCCAAGCTTCCGCGCGCATTGCTTTGAGCGCCTTGATCGCATCGCGGCGGATGCCCGGGTTCCGTTCGCGCAATGACTCCACCAGCACCGGAATCGCGCTTTGATCGGGCATCTTTGCGAGCGCGCCGATCGCTTCCTTGAGCGCCTGCTTTTTCCCCGCGAGCGCAATGAGCGCGGGCAGCGCCGCCTTTTCCCGGAAGCTGCCGAGCGCCTCGATCGCCGCCGCCTGCACTCTGGCATCTTCGTCCGCCAGCACTGCGATGAGCGCAGATCCCGCGTGCGAGTCCGGCCCGAGTCGCCGAAGCGCCTTCGCCGCGCGTTCGCGGTGGCCGGCGTCTGGGTTCGCGAGGTGTGCGACGAGCGCGAGCCTGGCCGACCGCACCTTCAATTCACCCACCGCCTCGATGAAGGTTTGATTTGCAGGGGCGGGAAGCTGCGCCAATGCGAGCTGCGCGATGATCTGCCTGGCCGGATCGCCACCGATGCTCGTCACCGCACGAATTGCCGCCGCGCGCAGCTCCGCATCGGCATGTTCATCAAGGGTGATCTGGCGTATACCGTCCATCGCGAGTGGGTCTCTTTGCACGCCGAGCGCGGCCATGACGGCGCGCTTCACCGCACCGTCCGATTCGACAGTGAGCCGTGATCGCAACGCGGCGAGCGCGTTCGCCGTGGACTGGTCGATCGCCGCTTCACCCTGGGCCGGACGCTTGGCTCCTGTCGGAATATCGACGCTTTGCCGCACCCCGCGGATCAGCTTCACGTCGCTCTGGATGATTTGGACCTCGGGCACGATCTGCTTCACGCCATCGACCTCGGCAATTCGCACCGCCGCCGGAACGTCGGATCTCGCAGCGATCCCTGGTTGCGCCGCGCGCGCTGGTGGCAGGCGGAATCGGGAGAAGGCCTGGGCTGATGCGAGGCGCACGGGCGTCTCCGCGTCGGCTAGCGCGAAAGTCAGCGCCTCCAGAGCCGGCACGGTGCCGATCCAGACGCCTTCGTCGAACGCACGCGGATTTTCTGCCAGCTGCGGTTTCGACCACTTTCCATCCCACGGCACCGGCTGACAGGTGATCTGGCCCAGGGCGGTGAGTGCGCGGATACGCGTCTCCGTCTCCGTCGCTTTGGTAAAGTGCGCCGCCATCAACACAGTGCCGATGTGGCGGAGGCCGGCGAGCGTTTTCCAGGCGGGGGCGTTGGCCGGGTCGCGCGGACTGCGCAGCAAGGCGTAGAGAATCGGCAGGCCGCTGCTGTCGCGGAGCGCGGAGGTCGCCGCCGCGCGCACCCACGCATCCGGATCGAGTAGCCCGCGGCGAAAGTCTTCCACGGGCTCGGACATCTCGGCGAGTCGATGGATCATCGACTGTTCCCACTCCGCGAAGGCTGGGGGTTGGCCGGAGAATCCGCTCCACATCCCAGGACCAAAAGGCAACGCATTCTCCAACGGCTCGTGGGTTGCCATCTCTCGCCGGCGCGCGAGGAAGGCTTGCATCCGAACGCCAGCATCGGTGTCGGTGACAGTGTTGGCCATCGGCCGGCCACCCAGCGACGCGGGAAACTCGGTGAACGCACGCGCGGCTTGTCTGCGGATCGCGGGGTCTGCGGCCGAACACGCAAAGCGCAGCGCATCCAACAGGGCCTGCCGTCGCTCCAGACCTAATTGCCCACGATCCAGCCACAGCAAAGAATCGAGAATCCAGATCGCGTGGAAGCGGCTAAGCGGCGTCTGGGCTTCGTTCCTCACGATCGATTCGAGCCTCTCGTAGGCGGCGCGCGCATTTGGCATTTCGCGCCGGCCACCCTTCATCCGACTGAGTGCGTGAGCGAGCGCAAACTCCGCCTCCACCAGCGGTCCCAGCGCCGCGACGATCTCGACCTGCGCGCGCAACCGCTGCTCCCGGTCGAGGTGTCCGAGAGCGGTCGTAAGCTCGTCGAAGGTGGCCCGTCGCTCGTCCTCCAGACGTGGAGCAGGCGTTGCCGCGGGCCAATACAGGCGCCAGACGGCGCCAGCCAGCTTGGGATCCTTGCCGCCGCCATTTCCCCAGTCCGCAATGAGCAGCGACCCATCGGCGGCAACGCTGAGTTGAGCGGGGCGGAAGATGCTTCCTTTGGCGGGCTCGATGAGCTTGGTGTCGCTCACGAGCTTGAAGGTTGCCCCGTCGGGCGCGATTTCTGTCACGAACACGCCCGGCTTTGCACGCACGCTGAAGAAATGTTTGCCGCGATATTTTTCCGGCAATCCATCGCTGAGATAGCAAATCCCGGCGACAGGCGAGCCGGCGGCGAGGTGGGCGATGGCGGGGAGAGCATCGCGCATTTTCTCTGGCGATGGTTGTGGTCCGGATCCGTCGTGGAAGGGATAGCCGTAGTCGCCGCCCTCAACCAGATGCAGAAGGCGGCTGCTCGATCCCGCGCCGGCGGCGTCGTCCCGGGAGAAGGCATGGTCCTCGGCGTCGAGATGCACCCAGCGCTGGTTGCGGCCACCCGTGGAGAAAATTCCCAACCGCGTCCCCTCAGTGGTGCAGCGGACGATGCCGCCTCCTCGCATGGTGGCGGTTGAGCCGTCCTTCACGCTCCTCGACTGGTAGATGCCACGCTCGCCCACGCCCAAGTAGAGGAAGCCATCCATCCCAAGAGCGAAGCCGCCCACGACGCAGCCACCGAGGCCCGTGTAAGGCGGGATGCCCAGTTGCCTGATGAGCTCTTCGCGCGCGTCGGCGACGCCGTCGGCATTGGTGTCCTTGAAGCGCGTGAGTTGTGGCCCGTGGACAACGTATAGCCAGCCGTCGTGCCACATGCTGCCGGCGGCCGGGTGGATCTTGCTGGCAAAGATCGTGCGTTTCCGACCCGAGCCCAGACCGGAAATGCGGACGACCGTGTGGACCGCTTCGCTTGACGCCATCCGGCGATCGCCCGGAGCGCTGCCGATGTAGAGGGAGCCGTCGGGCGCGGCGCAAACCGTCGCACAGGCTTCCACCTCGGGATGGCCCGCGACCAACTCGATGCGCAGCTCCGAATCGTGGATCATCGGCGGCTCTGGCGTGGCCGGCGCCTGAGCGAGCGCGCGGAACTCCAAGGTGATGAAGCAAGAGCACAGCAGCGCGAGGCAACGCATGAGCACAAGTCTGCGGAGGGAGTCGTGCGCGGTCAACCTCCCGGCAGTGGGGCCGCCTTGACGGCTCGACGCGCTGAGCCTCGCGACAGAGCGGCCGCTATGGGTGCGACTCTCCAGCTTCCTGAGACCTGGGCGCTGGTGCGCGGCTGGCGTGAAGGAATACTGGATCGTGCTCGCGGAGAAGCAGCGGGTGGAAGTCAATCGCCGGCCCGAGGCGGGCGAGTATCGCGAGCCGCGGATCTACTCCGACGCGGTCCCGACGATTCGCGTGGCCTTGCCCGCGCTCTTTGCGTAAGCCGGGGGGCATCATCCCCTATCTCGCCGAGTTCATCGGCACGGCGATTCTCGTAATCTTCGGCAATGGTGTCGTCGCCAACGTCGTGCGCGCGCACGAAAGAAAACGGCGCGGGCTGGATCGCCATCACCGCTAGGTGGGGATCGCGGTGTTCGTCGGCGCGTTTTGCTCTCCGCCATTCAGCGGCGCACATCTCAATCCCGCGGTGACCGTGGCGATGGCCATCGCTGGCAAGCTCGCAGCGGCCAAGGTCGCCGGCTACATCGTCGCGCAAATGCTCGGCGGGATCGTGGGTGGTGCGCTCGTCTATTTTTTCTATCGCGAGCATTTCAAAGTCTCGACCGACGCCGACGGCAAGCTCGCCTGCTTCTGCACCGCACCCGCGATCCGCGGCAATGCGCAGGCGCTCTTCTGCGAGATCGTCGGCACTTTCCTGCTCATCCTCCCGATCTTCCTGTTGACGGAGGCGAAGGTCGTTGGCCCCGACGAGTCTCACGCCATGATCGGCCTCGTCAGCATTGGCCTTGTGGCCGTCGCTCTGCTCGTCTTCGGCATCGGCCTTTCGCTCGGCGGCACCACCGGCTACGCCATCAATCCCGCGCGCGACCTCGGCCCGCGTCTCGCGCACGCCTTTCTCCCCGTGCCGCGAAAACGCGATAGCGACTGGGGCTACGGCGTGGGTGCCGATGGTCGGCGCGTTGATTGCGGCGGGAGTCCATCTCCTCTTGCGGTGATCCGCGAGCCCGGGCCCGCAGACATGGTCGGGGCGAGAGGATTTGAACCTCCGACCTCCTGGTCCCAAACCAGGCGCTCTACCAAGCTAAGCTACGCCCCGAAACGAAACACCACTATGGGGCTATTCGAAAGGAGGGCAAGCGCTGATTCGCGCGCTTTTCACGACGCCACGCCAGGGCGGCCCACGGCGTGGTAGGTAAAGCCGAGCTGGCGCATCGTCTCTGGATTGAAAAGATTGCGTCCGTCGAAGACGAGCGGCGTGTGCATCCGCTTCTTCACTTCGCCGAGGTCGGCGTTGGCAAATTCCTTCCACTCGGTTGCGAGGATCAAGGCTTCGGCGCCATCGGTCGCATCGACCGCGTTCGCCGTGAGCTTCACTTTCGTGGGATCGATGAGCTTCCACTCCACGGCCTTCTCCGCGCCTTTCGGATCGTAGGCGGTGACGTGCGCGCCCTCGGCAACGAGCTGGTTCACGAGCTCGATGGCGACGGAGTTCCGCACGTCGTCCGTGTCCGGCTTGAAAGTGAGACCCCAGACGGCGATGCGCTTGTCCTTCAAAACCCAGAGCGCTCCCCGGAGCTTGTCGATGAAGCGGGTGAGCATCCGCTCATTGATGCGCTCGACCTCTTCGAGCAGCGCGAAAGGTGTGCCGAGCTGGCGGCTGATGGCGATGAACGCCTTCACGTCTTTCGGAAAACACGAGCCTCCGTAGCCGAGGCCGGCGTTGAGGAAGTTGCGACCGATCCGCTTGTCCATGCCGATGCCGTCGGCGACCATCTCGACATCCGCCCCACTCGCTTCGCAGATCGCAGCGACAGCATTGATGTAGCTGATCTTGAGCGAAAGGAAGGAGTTTGCGGCGTGCTTGATGAGCTCTGCGGAGTTCACGTCGGTGACGAGGATCGGCGCGCGGAAGGGCTCATAGACTTTCTTCATCAAGTCCGTCGCCCGCTGGCAGGCGCTGCCGACGACGATGCGGTCGGGGTTCATGAGATCCGGCACGGCGCAACCTTCGCGGAGAAATTCGGGATTCGAGACGACGTCGAATTCGGCCTCCTTGTTGTAGCGACGGATGGTGTCGGCGACTTTCTCGCCGGTCTTCACGGGCACCGTGGATTTATCGACGATCACCCGATACTGGCCGGCCTTGAGCACCCCGGCGATCTCGCGGGCAACGCGCTCGATGTAGGTGAGATCAACGCTGCCGTCGGCCTGTGGAGGTGTCGGCACGGCGATGAAGACGACCTGCGAATGATCGACGCCGTCTTCGATGGAATTGGTGAAGCGCAGACGTTTGGCGGAGACGTTGCGGTGCACGAGTTCCTCGAGGCCGGGCTCGTAGATTGGGATCTCTCCGCGTTGGAGTTTATCCACTTTTTTCTGGTCGTTATCGACGCAGATGACGTGGTGTCCGACTTCGGCGAAACAAGCCCCGGAGACAAGTCCGACATAGCCGGAACCGATGATGCAGAGATCCATAATTCGTTAGTTTATCGTGAGAAACAGAGCAACCGGCAGGGCCGTCCGCTTCAAGAGCGCGGGATTAAGCAAGAGGCGGTCCACGAGCGCAAGGCGTAAGAAGGTTGAGAGATGAGGGTTGAGAGCCGCCTGGTTCCAATAGATGCTTTCCGCCGCGATCGGGCCACGAGTCGGACGAGGAATCGCCGCAGCGCTGAATTCGCCGGGCGCTGGCCCGGTCGTTTTCTGGAAATGGCTGTTGGACCCGGTGCGACTCTCAACCCTCAACTCCTCCGCTACCGATTCTTCCCCGACCCCGAGCCGCCACCTGAAGGGTCGAGCGCGATCGGGAGGCGGATATTCGGGATGTCCTTGAGCGTGAAAGTGAGCAGGAAACCGACGTCGGTCTGGCTCTTGTTCGAACCTTTGTTGTCGCGGACGATCATGCCCAGCGAGGCCACCCAACTGGAGAGATCGCGATGCACTTCGTAGCGCTGCGCCTCAAGCACGGAGTCCTGAAATTCGTAAGTTTCGCGGAAGCTGAAGGCCCAGTTGTCGTCGAGGCGGAAGTAGCCGCCGATGTTCAGGAGACTCGAGTCCTGAAAGAGATCATTACCGGTTATGTAGCGGTGACCGATGTTGAATTGCACGTTCTGCGTCGCGAGAAAATTGACGTTCGTATTCACCTCCGTGAACCCGTCGTCGAGGAGTGGAATCTGCGAATCGACTTGGAGATTCACCCACGGCAGAGGATTCCAGCGCAGCCGGTTCACGAGATTTGAGAACGTGCCGTCGTCGGGACTCACACCTTGGCCGAAGTCCGGCCGGTCAAAGTTCACATCGAGGAAAGTATTCAGCTCGAGCCAGGTGAAAGTCTGATTGTCGCGCCGGGTCTGGAAGCGGTTGCGCGTGCCGAGGCGGAGGATCGCCCAGTTGTCGATGCTGTCGATGGTGTTGAACTGCGGAAAATCGATCGGCGGGAGCTGCGTGGAGCGGCGCAGGCTGTCGAACTGCAGGATGCGATCCGGCTCATCGCTGCTGAAGGTGAACGAAAGGTTCAGGTAGGGCTGGACCACGTGGCGCAGGCCATCGAGCCCCCAGGCCCGCGACTGCACCTGTTCGTAGGCCTTGGAAAGTTTGAACGACGATTCAAAGCCCGCATTGACCACCGTGCGGAAGACCGAGCCCTGCGAGCGCAAGCGGTTGTCGAGGGTCGTCCGGGTCACCGTCTGCGTCCTGGGCTGGCCGGTGAGCGGGTCCACGAGAGTCGCCCCGGTCTCCGGATCCGTCTCGGGGATCTGCTCGTTGCTCGTCAGAGTATTCGTCTCGATGAAACCCGAATCCCCGTAGTAAGTGCCGCGCACTCCGAGCCGCGGGACAAACGAAAGCCAGCCAGCAAAGACCGTGGGGTAGGTGAGTTGATGAAAGGTATCCGCGCGGAAGGTGTCGTAGTCCGGGAGCAGCGAGTCCTCGGCAAAATTTCGCCGCAGGAAACCCGCGCTCGTCTCGCCTTCATAGAAGATGCCGCTCTTGCCAAAGACCGGCCGCCGCGCCAGATCGAGCGCCACGTCGGGCAGCCGCTCGGTGCCGTCTTGATCGTCATTGATCTGCTTCCGCCCGAGCAGCGTCACCGTGTAGTCGTCGCTCCACTTGGTCAGCGCGATCATCGTGTCTGGGTTCGGATTCTGGCGAAATTCACCCTCGGCGAAATCCTGCAGAAAGCGCCGGTCGCTCAGCTTGTTGATGTCGATGGTCGAGTAGATGTCCTCGGTCAGATAGGTCCGATCCTGAAAAGAAAGCCGGTAGCGGCCGGAGGCGACCTCCTCGCGCCGGTTCGCCGTCTCGTTTCGCGAAGGATTCGAGTCATCGATATAGTAGGAGCGGAAGCGACCCCAGTTCCGCCCCAGCTTTAGCTCCGTCTTCGTCTCGCCGGTCGTCGAATCGGTGAAGGTCTCGAGCGCCGAGTTCCCGCTGCCTCCTTTGCTGCTGCCCGCCGGCCAGCGCGCTTCAAAACCTACGCCGAGCCCGCGCTCCGAGTAGAGATCGAGGCGAAGTTTCCCAGAGATCTGCTCCGCGATGGGGAAGGTGTACTGGCCCAGCAGGTAGGTGCCCCAGACACTCGAGTAGCCTGGCGTGATCGTGAAGCTCACCTCGCGATCGAGCGACTGATAGAGATACGGAAACCAAAAGACCGGCGTGCGTCCGACGTACAGCGTCGCGTTGGAAAAGATCACGCGATCCTTTGCATAGACGCGCACGGTCCGGGCGCGCACATGATAGTCCGGCTTCGAGCTGTCACTCGTCGTGAAGATGCCGTCCTTGATCAGGTATTCATTGTTCCCGAGCGAGGCCAGCGAACGGCCGCCAAACCGGAAGGGCGAAAAGTCCCCCTGAAACGTCGTCGCATTCAGCACCTTCGTTTCGAGATTGTAGAGCGCGGTATCGCCGGTGAAAAGCTGCCCGGCGCGGTAGAGCCGCACATTCCCCGAGAGCAGGACATCGCGCGTCTCCGGATTGTACGTCGCGTAGTCGCAGTAGATCGTGATGTCGCTGTAGCGGATGATCACGTTGCGATCCGCGATCGCGATGCCGCCGTCGAAGTGCGTGTCGTCGGAATTAATTTCGATCGGCACATCGCCGAAGCTGCCGAACTGCGCACGGACCGCAGCGCCGACGAATAATAGGATGGCAAAAGTGAGCAGCAGCCGACGCATGAGAGCGGCGAAAGTAGCGGGCGCGCTGGAAAGATGCCAAGGGAAAAGCCGGACCGCACCGCGGCGCGCGAGCCACTGCAGACAGGATTTGGCGCGCCTCCCGGACCGATCGCGCCACTCCCTCGCGCGCAAAATTTTTCACCGAGGCAGGCGCTCTGCGCGCATCTCGGGAAAAAGATTTGCCAGCGTATGAGCAATCATTCATTCAACACGTCACTCGACATCCCCGTATGAAATTTAGCGTCAGCAAAGAGAAGCTCCTCGCCGGCTTGCAGACTGTGCAGAACGTCGTCAGCACCCGCACGACCCTGCCCATTCTATCCAATGTCCTACTCCAGGCATCGGACGGCCAACTCCGTCTCACGACCACCGATCTCGACGTCGGCGTGAGCGGCTCGGTGGACGCCGCCGTGGACAAACCCGGCTCCACCACCCTGCCCGCGCGGCGGCTGGCCAACATCGTTCGCGAGCTTCCCGCCGCCGAAGTCCAGGTCGATGTGGACTCGAAAAATGTCGCCTCGATCCGTTGCGGCCAGAGCTTCTTCAAGATCAACGGCCTGCCCGAGGAAGAGTTCCCACCGCTCCCGAAATTCGCCGACGCGAAGACCTTCACTTTCAACCAGCAGCAACTCGGCGACGCGCTGAAGAAGACGAGCTACGCCATCTCCACCGACGAGACCCGCTACGTGCTCAACGGCATCCTTTTTTCCTTCAAGGAAAACAAACTCACCATGGTCGCGACCGACGGACGCCGGCTCGCGCTGGTCGATATCGAGGGCGAATTTCCGCGTAGCCAGGAAGCCGACATCATCATCCCGACGAAGTGCGTCACGGAGTTGAGCCGGCTCCTCGGCGACAGCGGCGAAGTGAAAATGAGCGTCGGCGAAAATCAGGTCGCCTTCGAAATCGGCGCCACTCTGCTCGTCTCCAAACTCATCGAGGGCAACTATCCGAACTACCGCCAGGTCATCCCCGGTGAAGCCAAGGAGCGCATGACCCTGGAGCGCGAACTTTTCCTCCAAGCCGTGCATCGCGTCTCGCTGCTCTCCAGCGAAAAGTCGAACTCCGTCAAACTCGTCTTCAGCAAGAACAACCTCGAGATCGCCGCGAATACGCCGGACATCGGCGAGGCCCACGAGTCCATCGCCGTCCCCTACAAGGGCAAGGAATTCTCCATCGCCTTCAATCCGGAATTCCTCATGGCGCCGCTGCGCAACCTGACGAACGACGACGAAGTCTTCCTCGA
>JANNXQ010000135.1:0-1686 GCA_031409655.1 Chthoniobacteraceae bacterium
GCTGCGTCCGCCCATCACTAGCGCGACCGCATTTTCCTTAAACTGCCGGTCGTAACGCCGACCGGATTTCGTGCTGTGTTCTGACATGGCTTTGCCTTTCGTCTTGGAAAGCCCTGTCCGCAAAATCGAAGACACTCCATCCTTGCGGACCAGCCGGGCCCTGCGGGCCTGGCGGCCCTGCTGGGGCATTTTCGGCCAGCGTCTTCAGCGCATTCATTTGCGCGCGCATCTTATCGGCATCCGCCACCGTGTTTTGTTGGGGCCAGTTGGGATCGAAAGGCATGATGAGAGTGGATGGTTGGTAGTTGATCGTTAAGAGATGGATGGTCGCTGTTCCTAAAGTAAGTGGCGCGGAACACATCGACCCGGCGGCTGAGAGTGAGTGTTGAGGCATCTGCCGCGCAGAGCGCGCTCACCGGCGGTCCGGTGGTGGACTATCAACACTCAACTCTCAACCATCCACTTACCCCCGATTACATCACCGGACGCGCCACCGGATCGCTCCAGGGACCCTGGCCTTGACCGTTCACCCCGGCGACGCGGAACCAGCTTTTCTTGCCGGGCTGCGCACCATTCACGATGCAGGAGGGCTTGCGCGGGCGCGCCACCTCTTCCCAGCCGTCGGCCGTGATCGGATCGGCGCACGTTTCGAAGACAAACATCAGCGCACCCGGCAGCGAGTCCGCTTTCAGTTTCGTCTTTCCCGGTGTGCCATTGGTGGCGACCCGCAGATTGGTCGGCGCTTCTTCGAGCGGCTGCTCCGGCGTGGGATCACGCCTTCAGGTCGAGACCCGTGCTAAGCACCGCCTCCGGTTCGCCACCGGTTACGGTTTCGATTTTGCCGGCCAGCGCCTTGAAGGTCGCCTTCCAGCCCGTTTGCGCGGCGCTGCGCGCCGCGAGTTTCGCCTTGCATTCGGTTTTCGCCGAATCGTAGCCCTCGCTCGCGGCCTGATAGATCGCCTGGGAGGCGACAAAGGCCGTCAGCTCCGCCGCGATGTTTGCTGCCAGGCTGCTCTCCTGGCACTTCGAGATCACGTCGGTTCCTTTCGCGAGCTGCCCGAGGACCGACAGGATACTGGTATTTAACGCTATCATACTACTGTTTTCCTTTCGACTGACCACCGCCACCCCCGCGAATGCGGATTGCCCCCAGAGGGCCTTTCCCCAAATTAACGGCGGTAACGATGGCATTTGTTTTAGTGACTTACTGAGCCCTCCAAAACAGCTTCACATCAGATGCCGAGTTATGTTAGTTACGGTTGATGGCAAGAAGATCAACCAAAACAGTGACCGGACGCCGTGAGCGGCAAGAGAAGCGGCGCCTGAAAGCAGCTGACATATTCGCGGCGGGCCAGAGCCGCGCGCAGGTCGCCGAAGAGTGTGAGGTCACTTGGCGCTCGGCTCACGAATGGCACCGGGTGTGGAGTACGGGTGGCGTTGCTGCGCTCAAGGCGACGACGAAGCCGGGGCCGGCTCTGAAGTTCAGCGAGGAGGACGTGGCGGTGCTCGAAAAAGAACTGCGGCGCGGACCGGTGGTGCATGGCGATGAGAACGATCTTTGGACGTTGCCGCGCGTGGGCCGCCTGGTGAGCGAGACTTTGGCTAAGCAGGCCAGTTCCTCGGAAGTGTGGCGGCTGTTGCGCCGCATGCGCTGGAGTCCGCAAAAGCCCAAACGCCGGGCGCGGG
>JANNXQ010000136.1:0-19170 GCA_031409655.1 Chthoniobacteraceae bacterium
GCGGCCTTTTCTCCTGCCCCGGACACCCCTCAATAACTGTGGATAACGCCCTGCCTCACGAAGACCTCCCAGCGATCTGGAACGAAATCGCCGCGAACCTTAAAGCCGCACTCACAACCGACGCCTACAACCGTTGGTTCAAGGACATCGAACTCCTCAAAGTGGACGCCAAACAGCTCACCCTGCGCGTCCCAAATAACATCTTCCAACTCTGGATCGAAAGTAACTATCTGCAGTTCCTGCGTTCGGCCATCACGCTCGTGCTCGGCGGGCCGCGCACCGTGCATTTCATCCACGCCGATGAAGGCACGCAATCCGCCTCCGGCAAATCCCCGATGGCTGGCGAACCCACCGAGTTGGACGTCGCCCTCGACGAACCGAACGCGCCCGCTGCCCTGCGCACCGGGATGCAAGCGATGAATCCCCGGAACAACTTCGAGGCATTCGTCGTCGGCGCGGGGAATCAATTCGCGCACGCCGCGTGTCTCGCGGTGAGTGAAGCGCCGGCGCGCGCTTACAATCCGCTCTTCGTCTATGGCCCCACCGGCCTCGGCAAGACGCACCTCATGCACGCCATCGGCCAGCACATCGCTGGCAAACGCAAACCTTCGAAGGTCTTCTACACCACCAGCGAGGTCTTCACGAACGAGTTCATCGACGCGATCCAAAACGGGACGCTCATGAAATTCCGCAAGCGCTACCGGCAGGCTGACGTGCTGCTCATCGACGACATCCAATTCCTCGGCGGCAAGGAGCGCTCGCAGGAGGAATTTTTCCACACCTTCAACGCTCTCTTCGACGGGCATAAACAGATCGTCCTCTCCAGTGATCGTCCACCTTCCGAGATCGAGAATCTCGAGCAGCGTCTCGTCTCGCGCTTTGACTGGGGCCTCACCGCCGAGTTGCAACCGCCGGACGTCGAGACACGCATCGCCATCCTGCGCAAGAAGGCCGCGTCCCTCGACGTGCGTCTGCCGGAAGAAATCCTCGTCTTCATCGCCGAGCGGGTGCGGTCGAATGTGCGGCGTCTCGAAGGGGCGCTCACCCGGGTGGCGTCGTTTGTCTCGCTGCATGGCAGCAAGAACCCGCCTGTCGAACGCCTGGAACAACTCCTCAAGGACATGCTCCAGGAGGAGGCGCGGCGCGCGATCAACATCGAGCAGATCCAGAAAATGGTCTCCGCGCATTTTGACATGCGCCTCCAGGACATGACTAGCAAACGCCGTCCGGCGAATATCGCTTTCCCACGCCAGATCGCCATGTACCTCGCGCGTGAGCTGACGAAGCTTTCGCTCAGCGAGATCGGTGACGCCTTCGGCGGCCGCGATCACGGCACCGTCCTGCACGCGCACCGCCTGGTGAAAGGCCGCGTGGCGACCGACGAAAAGACGCGCCAGGCAGTGCGCTTCCTCGAAGGCCACCTCGCGCGGTAACGCGCGCCGCCGTGCAACCGTTACCTCGCGGGAGCCGCCTTGGGCTTCAGGGGGATCGACTTCTTCGTCCGGAGGATTTCTTCCTCGCTCGGGAGGGCGTTCGGTTTCGTGCCGAAGATCAGCCGATGCGGATGCTCGCCGAGCGTGCGCATGGCGGCCTTCGCGTAGGTCGTGGCGACCTTGAGATTTTCCATCACCGCCCCGAGTTCCGCCATCCGGGCGTCGATGCTCTTGTCGGTGTGCGTGAGGAAACGGTCGGCGCTGCCGAGCGTGTCTTTGAGCTGCTCGAGCGCGATCTTCATTTTCTCAAGGTCCGTTTTGATCGGCCCTTCGCTTTCGGCGATGAGTTTGTCGATGCGCTTCAGCGCGGTGTCCGCGGATGAGGCCGTCGTGTTCAGCGTTTCCGCGAGTTTGGAGATCCGCGGCAGGGCTTCGCTCATTCCATCTTTCAGGGTGTCCACGGCTTCGCCCGTCTTCGCGAGCAGCGGGTCGAATTGCTTGAGCGTTTTCTCCACGGCCTTCAAGAGTGGGTCGAGCGAGTCCACCATCACACCCACCTTCTCCGCGACGCCGTCGAGTCCGCTGCTCCCGGTCCCCTGGAGCACGGCGCCGGCGATCAGTTTCGGAGCGGTGGCGGAGCCGGCGGAAAAGGCGACGAACTTCTCGCTCAACAACGTGTCGCTCGAGAGCGTGATCTTCGCGTCCTCCGGCACCGGCGGGACGTCATCCGCCATCTCCACCGTGACCCGCACGGCATTGCGCCGCAGCTCCTCCGGCGCAGTGGCGCGCTCCTCCGCCGTCAGCAGCCGCACGCCGACCACTGATCCCGCCGGCGCTCCGGCATAGCGGACTTGCGAGTGAATGCGGACGCCGGTGACATCAGGAAAATCGACCTCGAAGCGGCGGCTCCCCTTCCCCTTCCCCCAACCAGAGAGCGCAAAGACGAGCGTCCCGACCAGAACCGCGCTGCAAGCGATCACGGCGAGGGCTACGAGGTAGTCGGAGAAGTTTTTCTTCATCAGGAAAGTGGCCGGTCGGCGGAGACTCGACGGGCGCTGGTAATGCTTTCTTCCCGCATCCGACAGCCAGTATCCAGCCCCGTCTTCATTCGCCGGAGAAGGCCGTCCGCTTATGCCGGGGCTGGCCGATCAAATGGGTGTGATAATCGATCTCGGAAAGTTGCAGCGGCACCGGGCCATCCGGCTCGCCATTGATGAACTGTTTCACCTCGGGATTCGCATGCCCGCGCATCTCGTCCGGGGTTCCTTCGGCGATCACCTTACCCTGATTCCGTCCGGTCCCGAGCATGATCATCCGCGTGCCGATGCGGAAGGCGCTGGTCATGTCATGCGTCACGACCAGCGCCGTGACGCCGAGCTTGCGCGTCATGTCCTGCGTCAAAATATCGACCACGCTCGTCATGATCGGGTCGAGTCCCGCCGTCGGCTCATCGCTGAAGAGGAGCTGCGGATCAAGCGCCAGAGCCCGTGCGAGACCCACCCGCTTTTTCATCCCGCCACTGATCTCCGCCGGCTTGAGATTTTCGAAACCCGTGAGCCCGACCATGCCGAGCTTCAGCTTCACCATGAGATCGACGATATTCGGCGCGAGATCGCCGCGGTGCTCGAGGATGGGCAGCGCGACATTTTCACCGACGGTCAGCGACTGCAGCAGCGCGCCACTTTGAAAGAGCACGCCGAAGCGCTGCCGGACCTTCGAGAGCGCCCGCTCGTCCATCGTGGTGATCTCTTCTCCGAAGAGCTTGATCGAACCGCTCGTCGGTTTCATGGCGCCGATGAGGTGCCGCAGGAGCGTCGATTTTCCGCAGCCCGAGCCACCCATGACGATCATGGTATCGCCCTTCATGACTTTGAAAGTGATGCCATTGAGGACGCGCCGTCCGTGGAATTCGCGGGCGAGATCGGTGACTTCGATGACCGGCGTTTCGCTCATACGGCAAAGAAAAAGATCCCGGTCAGAATCGCATTCGCCACGAGCACGATGAGCAGCGACCAGACGACCGAACCCGTCGTCGCTTGCCCGACGCCTTCCGCACCGCCCTCCACCGCGAGCCCGCGAAAACAGGCGATGGTCACGATGAGCCAGGCAAAGACCCCGCTCTTGATGAGTCCCGTCGCCAGATCCCAGACATCCGCGCTTTCCAAGGAACGCACGATGTAACTCGCCGTTCCGAAATCGAGGGCGAACCGGCAGATCGTCCAGCCACCGACCATCCCGATCCAATCCCCAAAAACGGTCAGCACCGGGAGCATCAGCAGCATCGCCAGGACGCGCGGGACGATGAGGAAGCGGATCGGATTGATGGCCATGACCTCCAGCGCTTCGATCTCCTCGGAGACCTTCATCGTGCCAAGTTCCGCCGTCACCGCCGAGCCACTGCGCCCGATCACGATCACCGCGATGAGCAGCGGCCCGAGTTCGCGGAGCAGCGAGACCGTCACCAGATTCGGCACGAAGGCTTCCGCACCCATCTTGCGCAGTTCATTCGCCGACTGCATCGCCAGCGTCACGCCGATGGAAAAGGAGGTGAGCATCGCCATCGGCAAGGCGCGGACGCCGATGAGGACCATCTGATGGAACACTTGCGAGACCTTCCACATCTGCCCACGCCACGGCGCGACGAAGATCCAAAACAAAATCCGTCCGCAGAGCGCGAGGTAACCTTTCACGCCACGGGCTTGCTGAGCGCCGCGCGCGCCTCCGCCAGGGTGGCGCGAATCGTAAAAATTTCATCAAGCCGCACCATGTCGAAGATCGTCCGCACGCTCTCGCTCAACCCGCCGAGGGCGAGCCGTCCGCCGAATGCGGCCGACTTTTGCACATACTCCACGAGGGTCGCGAGACCGGAGGAATCGATGTACTTCACCTCGGTGAAATCGATGAGCAGAGCAGCGCGCTTCGCGTCCGCATGCACCGCGAGGACGCTGCGCAATTCGGGCGAACGCGCCATATCCACTTCCCCTGCGATCTGCAAAATGTGCAGACCACCATCGATGAGTTCGCGCACTTGCATGGGAGACGCGTAGCAGTGGGGCTGCGCGCGCGGAAGGGGAAAGTGCGCGCCTCAATCCAGCAGCAACGCTGCGTTCCAGCGGCACGGCTTGGCTGGGAGACGTGTGCCGAGCTCAGTGTCCGAGCATCCACGGTCGGCGGTTGCGCTTCGTCGAGGCGCGCAGGGCGGGCTTCTCGGGATTGGCGTTCTTCGGGCGTCGGTGGGCGCAGATGCGCCCGGAACAGCACGCTGTCTTCAGCCCCACGCGAGGCTCGTGGCGACTGCGCTCATTCCGCACCGCCGCCATGCGATTCAGCGGCTGCATCACCGCTAGGTTCGGCGCAGAAATGACGCGCGCCGCCAGTCGATCGCAGATCTCACAGGGTGCTGGAGCGTCACGTTGGTCGATGGCGCGGAAGTCGGCAAACGTCCCGCACGTTGCGCATTCAAATTCGTAAACAGGCATGGATCGCGAGGCCGGGACTACGTGACTCTCGCGAGATCGACGCCGGGCGTCACCCCGGGCACGGGCCCATTGGCATTCGGCTTGATATCGAACTTAAAGATCTCCGTGGGCAGCCAGAGCGTGGCACAGGCATTCGGGATATCCACGATCCCGCTGATCCGACCCTCAACCGGAGCGGTCCCAAGAATCGCGTAGGCCTGCTCGCCGGTGTACCCAAACTTCTTCATGTACTCAATCGCGTTCAAACAGGCGCGCCGGTATGCGACATGCGGATCGAGATAATATTGCTTCCCCGCTTCGTCCACGGAGATGCCTTCAAAGATCAGGTGCTGCTTGTAAGTCGGCTCCAGCGCACTGGGTTGGAAAATCGGATTGATGACCCCGTATTTCGCCATGCCGCCTTTGATGATGCTGACCCGGAGGTCGATGAAGCCTGCCATCTCGATCGCTCCGCAGAAGGTGATTTCACCGTCACCCTGCGAGAAGTGAATATCGCCCATGGAAAGACCACCGCCGTCCACATAGACAGGGAAATAGATTTTAGATCCACGAGTCAGATTCTTGATGTCACAATTACCACCGTGTTCGCGAGGCGGCACCGTCCGCGCTGCCTCCTTGGCCGCTTCTGTGCTTGCAGAGGGCGACATCCGGCCCATATGGGCGGTTTCGGCGAAAGGGAGCGCACAGAGCGGCGGCACGCGTTCCGGCGCGGTGTTGAAAAGTTCGGTCTCCCGCGTATTCCAGGTATCGAGCAACGCTCTGGACGGAAGGCAGCCGATAAGGCCCGGATGCAGGATGCCGGCAAACTCGACGTTCGGGATGTGCCGCGAAGAAGTGTAGATACCGTGAAAGTCCCAGCAGGCCTTCCGGGCTTCCGGGTAATGATCGACGAGAAACCCGCCGCCGTTTTCCCGCGCAAAGATTCCCGTAAAGCCCCACTCGGAATCCGGCAGCGCACCGATATCGAGCAAGTCCACCACCAGGAGATCACCCGGTTCCGCTCCGTGAACGCCGATCGGGCCGCTGAGGTAGTGAACCTTCGTGAGATTCACATCGCGCACGTCCGTCGCGGAGTCATCGTTGCGAATCTGCCCCCCGGTCCAGTCAATACACTCGACTCGGAATTCATCACCCGGCTTTACCCATGCGACCATCGGGATATCCGGGTGCCAGCGGTTGTGGATGACATCCTGACTTTCAGGCGTCGCATTGAGGTCAATCTTGATCAGTGGTTTTGACATAGGTTCGGTGGGTTGTGGTTGCTGGTTGGTGGAAATAAATTAGACGGCGAGCATTGCCTTGACTTTGGTGGCATCGATCTCCGCGCGCGTGCACTTCGTGAATGAAACGTCCCCGATCCATGACGAGCACCCGGTCGCAGACATCCATCATGAAGCTCACGACCTGCTCGGTGACGACGATGGTCAGGTCGCGCAGGTTGCGAATTTCCCGCAGGGTGCGGGCGAGGTCTTTGATAATCGAGGGCTGGATGCCTTCGGTCGGTTCGTCGAGCACCAGAACCTTGGGCTCGGTGAGCAGGGCGCGCCCGATGGCGAGTTGTTGCTGCTGGCCGCCGGAGAGATTGCCGCCCTTGCGCTTCCGCATCTCGAAGAGCACCGGAAAGAGCGCGTAGATTTCATCGAGTGCGGATTTCTCGACGTTGCCGCGGGCTCCGGAGTGGAGATTCTCCAGCACGGTGAGGCTGCTGAAAATCATCCGCCCCTGCGGCACGTAGGCCAGTCCGCTGCGCACCCGGCGATGGGAAGGCAGGCCAGCCACTTCCTTGCCATCCACTTTTACCGAGCCGGAGTTCGACTGGAGCAGTCCGATCAATCCCCGGAGCAGCGTGCTTTTCCCCATCCCGTTACGCCCCATGATGGCGAGCACCTCGCCCTTCGCGGCGCTGAAGCTCGCGGCGTGGATGACCTCGCTCTGTTCATAACCAACGGTGAGTTCTTTGACTTCCAACATAGGGTGGGTGGTTTAGTGGCCGAGATACACGTCCTGCACTTTTTGATTTTGCTGAATCTCTGTCATCCGTCCTTCCGCGAGAATCTTTCCGAGATGCAGGACGGTGACCTTGTGGGCGATGCGCTGCACAAACTCCATGTCGTGCTCGATGATCAGGATGGAGCGATTCTCGGTGATGCGCCCCAGGAGCTGTGCGGTTAACTCCCTCTCGGCGGGACTCATACCCGCGACCGGTTCGTCGAGCATGAGCAACTCCGGGTCTTGCATGAGTAACATCCCAATCTCCAGCCACTGCTTCTGCCCGTGACTAAGGAAGGCTCCTTCGACATCCAGGTATTCCTGAAGAAAGACCGTCTGCGCGATCTGCTCGATGCGCTCGATCACTTCCGGCGAGCGTTTGAAGGCAAGGCAGCCGAAGACGCTGTGGCCCTTGGGATACGAAATCTCGAGGTTCTCGAAGACCGTCAGGTTCTCATAGATGGAAGGCGTCTGGAACTTCCGGCCGATGCCCGCATGCACGATCTTGTGTTCGGCCATGCCGAGGATTTCGCGCTGCTTGAATTTGATGCTGCCGCCGGTGGCCCGCGTGCGTCCGCAGATGAGATCGAGCACCGTGGTTTTGCCCGCGCCGTTCGGGCCGATAATCACCCGTAACTCTTTGCTGTCGACGTAGAGGTTGAGGCTGTCCACGGCCTTGAAGCCGTCGAAGGACACGGTGAGATCCTCGATCGAGAGGAGGAAGTCGGTTTCGTTACTCATGATTCTCCTCCCGTCTTGGCGAGTTGCACCGGGCCGACGCGTGGGAGGGTGCGCCGGGCAGCCGCTCCGCGCGCCTTCATGCCGGGGATGCGTTTTCGGATCGTCTCCCAAACGCCGCCCAGGCCATTCGGGAAAAACATGACCACGGCGATGAACAGCCCGCCCATCGCGAAGAGCCAGAGCTGCGGGAAGTTCTCCGAAAAGAGACTCTTCCCCGTATTCACCAAGAGCGTGCCATAGACCGCGCCGAGCAAGGACAGCTTCCCCCCGACCGCGGCGAAGATGACCATCTCGATCGAGGGCACGATCCCAACGAGTGATGGCGAGATGAAGCCGACTTGGAGCACAAAGAGCGCGCCACCGATCCCGCTGATACCCGCCGCCAGACAGAAGGCGAAGGTCTTGATATTCGCCACATCGTACCCGGAGAAGCGGACGCGATCCTCGCGATCCCGCATGGCCAGGAGCACCCGGCCCATGCGGGAGGAAAGCACGAACCGCGACACGAGAATGCAGGCAATGAGCAGCGCCGCGCAGACAAAGTAGAGAACGTATTGCGCCGCCTGCGTGCGGATGTCCCAACCCCACAAGGTGCGCAGATCGGTGATGCCATTGCGGCCCCCGGTGAGGCCCTGATTGCCGTCGATCCCCAAGGAGAGAATCAGTGCGAGGGCTTGCGTGATCACCGCGAAATAGACGCCGCCAACGCGCCGCTTGAACATCGCTGCACCAACGAAGAACGCGATGATCGTAGGCACCAGCACCGCCGCACAGAGCGCGAAGGGCAGGCTCTTGAATGGCACCCAAAGCGCCGGAAGGGCGGTCAATTGATTCCAATCCATGAAGTCCGGAATACCGGGCGTGCTCTGGATCGCGGTGTTCTGCGGGCTGGAGGCTTCGAGCTTCAGAAACATCGCCATGCAGTAGCCACCCAGTCCAAAAAAGATGCCCTGCCCGAGACTGAGCACCCCGGCATTTCCCCAGAGCATCACCAAACCGACCGCGACAAAGGCATAGGTCAGATACTTTCCGACCAAGTTGAGCCGAAAGATGTCGAGCGTGACGGGCAGCACTATAAATAGGATGGCGGCGAGGATGGCGATGCCGATCGCCCCTTGGGTGCCTCCGATGACGTTGCGGTAGAATTTCTTCATAAGGACTAACTGCGGACCTTGCTCGGGAAGAGACCCTGTGGCCGGAGCATGAGGATCACGACGATGGCGAGGAGAGTCATGACCTTGCCCATCGTGCCCTCTAGGAAAAACTCGGAGATCGACTGCGCCTGCGCGATGGAGAAGGCGGAGATGATGGTGCCGAACAGGCTGGCCGCGCCGCCAAAGACGACGACGAGAAAGGTATCCACAATGTAGCGCTGGCCGCTGTCCGGTCCCGTGGAGCCGATGGTGGTGAAGGCCGCTCCCGCAACTCCGGCGATGCCGCAGCCAAGGGCGAAAGTGAAGCGGTCCACGAGGCCGGTATTGATGCCGACGGCGCCACTCATCGCGCGGTTTTGGACCGTGGCCCGCATGTGCAGTCCGGTGCGCGAGCGGAACATGAAGGCCCACACCCCGAGGGTCAGCACGAGCGCGAGGACCATGACGAAAACGCCATTGATCGGGATATCGATGGTGTCCGTGGGCTTAAAGGAACCCATGAGCCATTCCGGCAGCGTGGGTGTGACTTCCCGGGCTCCGAAGGAGGAACGGAAGGCCTGCTGCATGATGAGACTGAGGCCCCAAGTCGCGAGCAGCGTGTCGAGCGGTCGCTTATAGAGGAAGCGGATGATGCTCCATTCCACCAAGGTTCCGGCAAGTGCGGCGACGATGAAGGCGATGACGATCGCGAAGATGAAGTAGTAGGGAGCGAAACTTGGGAAGTGGTTCGTCGTGATCTCCGAGCAGAGATAGACGATGTAAGCGCCGAGGGCCATGAACTCCCCGTGGGCGAGATTGACCACGCCCATCTGGCCGAAGATGATCGCGAGGCCCAGCGCCATGAGCAGCAGCACGCTAAAGAGGCTAAAGCCGGCAAAGCCCTGCATGATGAAGATCGAGCGCATCTCGTCCATCGTGTAGGCGAGGGAGACATAGGGAATAGACATGGGTTGAGCGTGGGTTGGATTAATTCATTCAGGGGCAAGCGCGACGGGGATCGGACCCGTCCAGCGCTCGGGTGGTGCGGCGGTCGCTTATTGGTAGCCCTTCGGGAATGGATCGGGTTCGAGCAGCTCGGACTCGTAGAGCACTTTTGCTTGGCCATTGGTCTCCCAGACACCGATGCGCAGCTTGCTCCAGAGGTGATGATTCGCGTGGACCTTCACGTAACCTTCGGGTGCTTCTTTGAGTTCAATGCCGGGAGAAGCAGCCGCGACTTTATCCACATCGAAGCTCCCAGCCTTCTCGACGGCAGCCTTCCAAAGCCACGGTCCGAGGTACCCCGCCTGGGTCACATCCCCGATCACGCTCTTTTCGCCATACTTGGCTTTGAAGGCTTTGACGAAGGCGGCGTTGTTCGGGTTATCGAGGCTCTGGAAGTATTTCATCGCCGCGTAGAAGCCAGCGAGGTTTTCCCCGCCGATGCCGAGCACTTCGTCTTCCGTCACGGAGATCGTGAGCAAGGTTTGTTTGTCGGCAGTGATGCCGGCGGCTTTGAGCTGCTTGTAGAAGGAGACGTTACTCCCGCCTACGATGATGGCGTAGATGACGTCGGGCTTCTTGAGTTTGATCTTATTGATCAAGGAGCCGAACTGAGTGTGGCCGAGGGCGTAGTATTCCTCGCCCACGACGGTGCCCTTGAGCACGTTCTCGATGTGTTTGCGGGCGATTTTATTCGAGGTGCGCGGCCAGATGTAGTCAGAGCCGATGAGGTAGAAGGTCTTGGCTTTCTTCTCCTTCGCGATCCAATCCAGCCCGGCAAGGATTTGCTGGGTGGCTTCCTGGCCGGTGTAGATCACGTTCTTCGACTGCTCGAGGCCTTCGTAAAAGGTCGGGTAGTAGAGCATTCCGTTTTCTTTTTCGAAGACCGGCAGCACCGCTTTGCGCGACGCCGAGGTCCAGCAGCCGAAGACAGCAGCCGCCTTGTCATTCACGAGCAGTTTCTTCGCTTTCTCGGCAAAGGTGGGCCAGTCACTGGCGCCGTCTTCCTTGATGACTTTGATTTGCCGCCCGAGCACGCCACCCATGGCGTTGATTTGATCGATCGCGAGTTGCTCGGCCTGAATCGATCCGGTCTCGCTGATCGCCATGGTGCCGGTCGCGGAGTGGAGCTGACCGACGGTGACAGTGGTGTCGGTCACGGCGAGGCCAGTGGTATTCACGTCGGCAGTCGATGCTCCGGCGTAGAGAGAAGGCGCCGTTAGGGAAGCAGCAAGCAGGAAGCCGAGGAAGGCTCGGCGTCGATAGGTGTGTGCGGTGGTTTTTTTCATGTGGTTGTGTGGTTGTTTGGTTGCGGTGGTTGGTGGAGTTAGTGAGTCATGGCGTGGAGGAGGGAGACGTCAGGTGGCGCCTCGGCACGGGGCAGCCGCCCCGCGAGAAGGGTCGGCGGTGTGGCCCGGACAGCGCCCGCGCAAGCTTCTCGGTAGACGTCCTCGCGGAAGATTTTGGGGATGACATCCCGGCGGAGAACCCGTGATGCGGGGGCCAATTCGCGGACGTGCTCGAAGACCCTGCGCCCTTTCGCCGCGTCCGGGACATTTGCGCCGCAGCGATGGTAGGTGATGAAGTCGCTGATCGGGCGGGCGCCGCGGCCAGTATCGAAGGGGCCACTCAGGGAACTGGCGAGGAGCGCTGCGGGAACATCAAGGTAACGCGGCTGCGCCAGCATCTCGATAAGTTCGCCCCGGCACTGCGGACTCTCGCAGAAGAGACTCGCTTCGGCGAGGGCGCTGATCAGCGCTCGGTGCTCGTGCGTCCGCTCTTCCTCGAATTTTTCCAAGACGAGTAAGACTTTCTCCGGCAAGCCTGGATCGAGTTCGGCCGAAGTGGCGGCGATCCATCCCATACCCTCCTGGGTCACGATGGAGTTCCACGGCTCGGCAACGCAGTAGCCATCGAGGTGGCGCTCGGTGAGCCCGCGATGGATCACGGGCGAAGGCACGATCTGGATGCGGACGTCACGATCGGGATCGATGCCTCCACTGCGCAGCCAGGCGCGGAGTTGCTGATTCTGAGTGGAAAGTTCGAGCACGGCGCCGAAGCGGTAAGTGCGACGGCCACGGTCGCGCTTGATGACGGTTTGCAGCGAAGCGGCATCGCGCACGCCTGCGTCCCACAGTTCCTTGGAAAGCGTGATGGCACTCCCATTCAAACTCAGCACGAAAGCCGTGAGACAGGGCCGCGGTACGACGCCGAGTCCGCAACGAATGCTGAAACCCATGCTGGCGGGCGCATGGACTGCGTCCAGTTCTTCGTGGAGCAGCTTCTCACGGATCGTCGCCCAGCCGACTTCCTTGTGCAGTTGCACCGAGAGGCCGTGGCGCGCGAAGAGCCCGAGTTCCTGCGCCGCGATGAGCACGGCGCAGTCGATCATCGGCACGAAGCCAATGTGCAGCCTCTCATGGCGGCCAGGCAATTGGCGGCTCTCGCGAGCAGAGCGTGGTGGTGTGGCTTTTGGCACGAGCGCCGCCATTAGCACCGGCAGTGCCAGGGCATTTCGCCGAACCGACGGAATCGAAGGATGAAAAGCTCTTGCCGCATCTGTGAATCGCTTTCACAGTCCGGCTTCGCACTGCCGGGGGTTGCCGTTCGGCAACTCCCCCCACTCTGGTCGCGCGTCACGCAATGACCACCATCGACAGTCAGCATCTTCGCGTCGTCTGTGTCCTTGCGCGGCACCTCAATATGAGCCGTGCGGCGCAGGAGCTGAAGATGACCCCATCGGGCATTAGTCATTGTCTAAAGGCCATCGAGAGCGATCTCGGCTGCCGGCTTTTCGAGCGCAGTTCGCGCCACGTCGCGCTCACCGCAGTGGGTGTGGAGTTCCTGAAGGAAGCCGAGGCGATCATCCAGCGGATGACCGATGCGCGGTCGAATCTGCGAACGTTCTCCGACGCGCGCGCCGGGCAGCTCCGGATCGCGGCAGGCACCACGGCCTCCCAGTATCTACTGCCACCGGCGCTGCGCGAGTTTCGGGAAAGTTTTCCCGGGTGCAGCATTCAGATCGCGCTCTGCAACGCGGAGCAGGCAGTGGCGGCGATCGAGAACGGCGACGCTGACCTTGCCGTCGGGGTGCAACCTCCACCGAGCACGGGCGTGACCTTCATCCCTCTCGCGGAAGATGAGCTGCGCTACCTCACAAACCCGATGCACCCGTGGGCACTGAATCGCCGCACCGGACGCGATGATGTGAGCGGGCAAAAGTTCATCCTGCCGGCGCGCGGCACGGCGACGCATGCGCTGATCGAGAGCTACTTCCGCCGAGCGGGCGTGCGGCTCCAGTCTTTCATCGAGATTGGGAATGAAGAGGTCATCAAACAGTTCGTGCGGCTCGATCTCGGCGTCGCACTGCTCCCGCGCTGGATCGCGGAGACGGAGATCCGCCAGGGCGCGCTCGTCTGCCTGCCGCTGGGCCGCCGCCGCCTGCGCCGAAGCTGGGGCGTGCTGCATGCGCGCAATCACCGACTCTCATTTGCGGAGTCGATGCTGATCGATCTTTGTCGCACCGTAGCGAAGGAGTTGATGGGCGAGCCGACGCGTGAGTTGACGGATTCGCGCAAATGACCCGCTGAAAAAGTGCGGATTCGGACGCTTAGATGCGCGGAAATTTTTGTAAGAAAGTTTGGCCAGCGGCCCAGATCTAAACTGCCCGTCGGAACTGATGGCGTTATTTGATCGCGCGCGACGACTCCCCCTTCGATAGGCGCGCATTTTTCGCCACCCCACGCGCGCTAACAGCCTGTTGAAAAACCTCTGGGGCCTCGGTGGATGGCGTCGCTCCGCGCGCCATGACTCGCTTCGCGCGCCGTGCCACTCTGAAAGATGGGCCTGCGGCCAGAGTTTGGCATGGCACGCGGAGCGACGCCATCCACCGAGGTTGCGTTTTTCACTTGGCTGCTAAGCTGCCACCACCCCGCCCACCGGCTCGACCCACTTGCCGTGCTCGCGGATCAAGTCCTGGAGCCGCTCCACGGCTTCCGCTTCGGGGATGTTGAATTTCACGGCCTGCTTGCCGACGTAGAGGTTCACCTTGCCGGGCGCGCCGCCGACGTAACCAAAATCCGCGTCGGCCATTTCGCCGGGGCCATTCACGATGCAGCCCATGATGGCGATCTTCACGCCTTTCAAGTGCGCGGTCGCCGCTTTGATCTTCGCGGTCGTCGTCTGGAGATTGAAGAGCGTGCGGCCACAGCTCGGGCAGGCCACGTAGTCGGTCTTGAAGATGCGGGTGCCGGCGGCTTGCAGGACGTTATACGAGAGCCGCATCGCCTGACCGGGTGCGTCTTCGCCTTGCACGAGGATGGCGTCGCCGATGCCGTCGCAGAGAAGCGCGCCGAGGTTCGTGGCGGCGGCGAGGAGCGTGGGGAGGAAATCGGCCTGCGGGTCACTGGAGGGGGAAAAGGTATCCTTGAGGAGGATCGGATGCCGCGCATCAAGGCTGGCGGCGAGGAGTCGGAACGCGGCGATGACTGGGAGATCCAGGTCGTCGCGGACGGTGACCAATTGGGGTTCCGCGCTCGCGTTGACTTTCGCGATGCTCGCGGCGTCGCGTGGATCCACTTCGAGCACCTCCGAGTCCTCGTAGATCAGCTCCGGCTGGTAGTCGCCCATCTGCTTCACTTTGTGCGCGATCTTTTCAAAATTCGCTTTCCGGATCGCGACGCGCACGAGTTGTTCTCCGCCAACTTTGAAACCGCTCCGCTCAATAGTCTCAGTCGCGCGCCGCTCATAGACGAAAGGGTCGTAGCTGAGCTTGGAGTTTGGAATTTGGAGTTTGGAGTTTGGAGTTTCCGCGACGCGTGCCACCAGAGCGCGCGCCACCGGAATCTCATGCACGCTGTCCTCCGTGAGCGAGACGCGGATGGTATCGCCGAGCCCATCACTGAGCAGGCTCCCAATGCCGATCGCGCTCTTAATGCGGCCATCTTCCCCGTCGCCCGCTTCGGTGACGCCGAGATGCAGCGGGTAGTTCCAGTCCGGGCCTTCCTCCGCGAGCCGCGCCGCGAGCAGGCGATAGGCTTCGATCATTACCTTCGGGTTGCTCGATTTCATCGAGAAGATGAAGTCGTGGTAGCCGAGGGTGCGGGCGATGTGGGCGAATTCCAGAGCACTCTCGACCATCCCGAGCGGGGTGTCGCCGAAACGGTTCATGATGCGGTCGCTGAGCGAGCCGTGGTTCGTGCCGATGCGCATGGCGCGACCGTGCTCTTTCAGGAAAAGCACGAGCGGCGTGAACCGTTCGCGGATGCGCTCCAGCTCGGCGGCGTATTGCGCGTCGGTGTATTCGACGATCTTGAACTTCTTCGAGTCCGCGTAGTTGCCGGGATTAATCCGCACCTTCTCGACCCACTTCGCCGACTCCATCGCGGCGTCGGGTTTGAAGTGGATATCCGCGACGATCGGCACGTCGCAACCGCGCTCCCGGAGGCCAGAGACGATGTGCTGTAAGTTCGCCGCATCTTTCACCGTGGGTGCCGTGATGCGCACGATCTCGCAACCGACCACCGCCAGATCGAGCGTCTGCTGAATGGACGCCGCCGTGTCCATCGTGTCGCAGGTGATCATCGACTGCACGCGGATCGGATGTTCGCCGCCGACACCGACTTGGCCGACCATGACGACGCGTGACTTGCGCCGCTCGCAGTTAAAGGGCGACGCGCAATAAATCATCGGCCGTGCGACGTTGGCGCTCACCCCTTCTGCGCTTCGGCCACCGCGGCGCGGTCGAATTTCATCTGCGGGCCTTTTTCGCCGCCGATCCAATCCTGCACGTCGAAGAACATGATGAAGACCATGAAGCCAATGATCACCAGGGCGCAAGCGGTCTGGACGTATTCGAGGATGCGCACATTGACGGGGCGTTTGCGGATGCCTTCGACGATCGCCAGGGTGATGTGGCCGCCGTCGAGGACCGGGATCGGGAGCAGGTTGAGCAGGGCGAGATTCACGTTCAGCACGACGCTGAACCAGAGGGCGAGCCGCCAGCCTTCCTTGCTTTCAAACATCATGTAATAGGCGCGCATCATCATCACCGGACCGCCCATGTGCTGCATGCCGATGCTCGATTTCTGCGAGAAGACGGCACCGAGGGTATCGACGATCATCATCACGCTCTTGTGGAGTTGCTCGCCGGGCGCGGGGTGGATGACTTGAAACTGGCCCATCTGGTCCCAGATGATGCTGTCGTCCTGCGCCCATTCGATGCCGAGGCGCGGGGTTTCCTGACCGACCGGCGGGACCGGTGTGACCTTGATCTTCGCCGGAGCGCCCTCGCGCTCGATGGCGAGTTCGATGGCTTTGCCGGCATTCTTTTGCACGTACTCCGAGATGCCGATGGAGACGCGCAGCGGAGTGCCATCGACGCCAACGACGCGGTCCCCCGCTTTGACGCCGGCGACCTCCGCCGGGCTGTCTTTCGCCACGGCGCCGATGCGGGCACCATTCGGAGTGAAGGGGAGCTTCAGCGTTTGATCACCCCGCTGGACGGTCAGCGTGAGCGGCTGTCCAGGGCTGCTGGCCGCGGCTTCGATGATGTTAAACTCGCTGTAGATGCGCTTGCCGTTTACCTCGGACACGAGGTCGTTCGGCTGCAAGCCAGCGCGAGACGCCGGGCTGTCCGGCAGGATCTTGGCGACCATCGGCGTCTCGGCGGGGCCGACTTGGATCTGTCGCAAGCCGCGCCGCTGCCACCAGTCCGTGGTCGGAATCTTCGGAGTGACCTCGAGATCCATCGTCTTCCCAGCGCGCTCAATCTTGATCGGAATGGTCGCGCCCTCACTGCGGACGATGCGCCAGGTGATGCTGTCCGAGCCCATGCCCCCAAAGCGCGAGACGGGGCTGCCGTCCACGGCCAAAATCTTGTCGCCAATTTGCAGACCGGCTTTCGCGGCGGGCGAGTTGTCGCCGACCATCCCGATGACCGTGGTGGCCTCCCCTTCCCCCACCGGACGACCGACTTGCCAGACGATGACGGCGAAGAAAGCCGCGAGCAGGAAGCTGAAGAGCGGGCCGGCAAAGGCGACGATGATCTTATCCATCACCGAGATCGCCGGGAGTTGCTCACGCGAAAGCTCGGTCTTGCCTTCCATCACTTCCATGGGCGCGAGCTGCGGCAGTTTCACAAAGCCGCCGAAGGGGATCGAGCCCCAGCTATAGACCACACCGTTGATCGTCTTTTTCCAGAGCGGCTTGCCAAACCACAGGCCGAATTCCTCAACGACCAAGCCCCGCCAGCGGGCCGCGAGGAAGTGTCCGAGTTCGTGGACGATGATCATCAAGTTGAAGACCAGCAGGACTTCGAGGCAGATGCCGATGATTTTGAGGATGTGGAGCATGAAGGAGGGCTAAAGGATAGAGGATGCGGCGTGAGTCAAGAGCATGATGCCAGCCGAGTCCGAGGCGAAGCGCGAACGCAACGCCGCACGCCGCTGCACCTGCCGCCCGTCTCAACGAGGCGGTGCGCCGGGCAGGCGGTCACCCGCAGCGGCGGGTCTCGCGCCGGTGGGCCGCCGACTTCCGGCGCTCGCGCCAGCCGGCGAGGCCGAACATGGCGAGTCCGACCAGGACACTCGACGGCTCCGGCACCGGGACCAATTCGCCCGCTCCGCCGGGGAGAAATCCGCCGATGCCGACGAAACCCGAACCCGCACCGCTGAAGAACGAGATCTGGGAAAGCTGCGTGGAGGTGAGCCCGCCGTCGGTCAGGTTCCAGGGGTGGTCCGCCGTGCCGAAGAAGAGATGGTCGCTGCCGCTGGTCCAGTTGTAGATCGAGAGCGTCCCGGTCCAGCCCGGCACATGGCTGTCGCCGAACTGTAGCGTCCCGTTGCCATTGCCTAAGTCGATGATGGAACTGGCCGACAGCGTGAGCGCGCCGACGGTCTCCGAGAGGCCCGCAGTATGGAAGGTGCCGCCCAGAAGCGTGACGGTCGCACTGTTGTTGATGCGGTCGCCGGAGCCACTCAGCAGCAAGGTGCCGCCGGTGTTCACGGTGACACTCACGGTCGCGCCGAGGGCCGCCGCTCCGCCTGCTTCCAGGGTGCCGCCGCTGATGATCGTCGCACCGCTGTAGGTATTCGCGCCGGTGAGCTTCATCGTGCCTGCGTCGGTCTTCGTCAGCGCGCCGTTTTGAATCGAGGCAGAGACGAGCAGATCAACTGCCGCCGAGCCGTTGTTCACCGACCAAGTGCGCGTACCGCCATTCATGTCGATGCGGCCCGCGAACGCGGCCGCGCCTCCGCTCAAGATCTGCGCCGTGCCGGCAGTCAGCGTGGGATCCACCGTCACGTCCTGCCGGAGAAGAATCTCGCCAGGGCTCGCGTCGTCGGAGAGCAGCGTGAGCGTGGGGCTGGCGGTACCGCCGAAGAAAAGGCCGATGGCGCCCGTGCCAGTCTGCACTCGCAGGAGGCCGTCCGGCTGCACGGTGTTGGTCCCGCCGGTAATGATCCAGTGCTTGTCCGAGATCAGACCTCCCGTGGAGATCGTAGTAGTCCCGCCAGACAATGTGACTGTGGGTCCGACCGCGATGATGGCATTGGCGTCGGTGACGACGCTGCCGTCGCCGGAAACCAGGAGCGTGTGGATGATCTCGGAGAGGCCACTGCCGACGAAGCCAAGCGACCCGCTCGCTACCTCGACCGAAGCGGTATCCCCGATTTGCTCGTTGGCGGCGATTTCCACCCGACCGCCGGTGATACGGATGTCGGGAATCGTGCCCGGCACGCCATCGGTGGGAATGGCAGTGTTCGGCGTGGGGCTGGCCAAGACCACCCTGCCTTCGCGCGCTTCAAAAGGGCCCGGAAAGGTGTTCGCGCCGGTGAACCTTACCGTGCCGTCACCGGTTTTGGTCACCCCGCCGTTTTGGAGCGAGGCCGACACGTCCAGATCGACATCGGAGGAGCCGTTGTTCACCGCGAAAGTGATGGTGACGCCGTCCATGTCGATGCGGCCCGGAAGCGTTCCGGGACCTTCGCTCCGAATCCTTGCGGTTCCGGAGGTCAGGGTGTTATCCACCGTCACGTTCTGCTGGAGGAGGATCACGCCGGGGGTCGTCGCGTCGGCAACCAGCCTGATCGTGGGGCTGGCCGTGCCGCCGAAGATGAGTCCAGTGGTGCCGGCGCCACTTTCCACCCGCAGGCGACCGCCGCGTTCCACCGTGTTAATGCCGCCGGTGACCTCCGGGCGTTTGCTCGAAACCTCACCACCGGGGGCGATGGTGCTGGTGCCGCCGGCCCAGATGACGGTATTGACGGCAGCCGTATTGGCCCCGGTGTTGAAGTCACCACCGAGGTTGCGGAGCCGGGCGATGGTTTCGGTGTCACCGATGCCGGTCAGGATCCAGTGGCCGTTTATGAGGACCAGCGCGCCGCGATCCCCGAT
>JANNXQ010000137.1:0-21135 GCA_031409655.1 Chthoniobacteraceae bacterium
ATGTCGGCGAGGGAGGTAAGTTCGCCGCAGGCGCGGGCTTGCACGAGCACGTTGCCGAGCACGGTGGCTTCCACGGGGCCGGCGAGCACCGGACGCCGACAGGCATTGGCGGTGAATTGATTGAGCAGGCGATTGCGCGAGCCGCCACCGACGATGTTCACGGCACCGATAAAGCTGCCGGTCATCTCTTTCAGCCAGTTTAGGACGTTGCCATATTTAATCGCGAGACTCTCCAAGGTGCAGCGGACGAATTCGCCTTCCGTATTCGGCACCGGCTGACCGGTCTCGCGGCAGAATTGGGCGATGGCGGCGGGCATGTCCGGCGGGCTGAGAAAGAGCGCGTCGTCGGGATCGACGAGCGAACGGAACGCCGGCGCAACCGCGGCAGCGGCCACGAGCGCCGCGTAGTCATTCGTGCTCCCTTTCTTTTCAAAAGAGCGTCGGCAACCCTGCACGAGCCAAAGGCCCATGATGTTTTTCAGCAGGCGATAGGTGCCGTCCACGCCGCCTTCGTTAGTCAGATTCAATTCAAAGGCGCGGTCCGAAAGGTCGGGCTCGTGCAGTTCGACGCCGAGCAGGGACCACGTGCCGGAGCTGATGTAGGCGAGTCGTCCGCGACCTTCCTCCGCCGCGCCAGGCACACCGGCGACGGCCGAGCCGGTGTCGTGAGTCGCGGGCGCGATCACTTCCACAGCGGCAGGCAGGCCAGTGCGTTCGCGCACCTCAGGCAGCAAGCGCCCAAGCCGCGTGCCGGGCGGTACCACCTCCGGAAGCATCGCCGTGGGCAGTCCGAGCTTTTGCAGCAGTTCCACGGACCATGTCTTCTTCGTCGGATGGAAAAACTGCGTTGTCGTAGCGTTTGTGAACTCCCCCACACGCGCTCCGCACATTTTGAAGTGCAGATAGTCCGGGATCATCAGGAACTTATCTGCCGAGGCCAGCAGTGTCGGATCCCGCTCCTGCGTGGCGACGAGTTGGTAGAGCGTGTTGATCTCCATGAATTGCACGCCGCTCGCCGCCCAGATCTCCTCGTGCGAGACCCGCGACTTCACCTTCTCCAGGATGCCGCGGGTGCGGGCGTCGCGGTAGTTCCACGGTTGCTCGATCAGCGCGCCCGTCTTGTCGATCAGCACGTAATCGACGCCCCACGTATCCACGCCCACCGACACGATCGCGTCGCCGAAACGCTTCGCCGCCAGCCCGAGCCCGCGCTCGATCTCGTCCCAGATGCGCGTGATGTCCCAGCGCAGGGTGTCGCCGATCGGCGTGATCCCGGTGGGGAAGCGATGGACCTCTTCGAGGCGCATCTTCGCGCCGTCCCAGAGTCCGGCCATCACGCGGCCGCTCTCGGCGCCGCAGTCCACGGCGAGGTAGCATTTGTCTTTCATGTCGTGGCGATTATTTGGTGGAAAAAGCAGCCGTCAGCTCCGCGATCACGGCATCGGACATGGGCACGACTTCGCCGAGCGGGCGGCTATTGATCAGCGCCTCGGAGGTCGTCTCGAGTACCTCGAGTCGGTCAAAGGCATCCAGCACACTCGTGCCGCAGACGAGCACGCCGTCGTTCTCGATCAGTGCGATGGGATCGTTCGGCGACAGTCGCTCCGCGACGCTCGCGCCGTCGCCGTATTGCTCGCCGAAGGGGATGCGCGCCACGTCCTTGAGGAAGAGATAACTCTCGGGAATCGTGCGGCTGTCGAGCGCCGTGCCGGTGACGCTGAAGGCCGTGGAGTTCACCGGCAGCGCATTGACGATCGCGCGGAATTGCGGGTGCCGCCGGTAAATCGCCGCGTGCAGCCGCGTTGCCCGACTCGGCGAGCGTCCTGCCTCCGCCGAGCCATCGCGCACCAGCACCATGTCCGCGATGCCGACGGACCCACGATCCGCGCGCGCCGGGGTGATGAGCATCGAGCCATCCGCAAGCCGCGCCGAGAAACTGCCTTCCGTGCTGATCAACAGCCGCTGCCGATAGCCGCGCTGGAGAAAGTCCGCGAGCTGCCGGCGCAGATCCTTTTCCTCTTCGCTCGCCGCATCCGGCGTGAAGTGCGGCAGCGCCACGCTGCTCCGTTGCGCCACCTGCGCCTCACTCAGATACCGCACTTCGCCGAGATGACTCCCCTTGATGATCGTCTTGGCCGTGAACTCAAACGTCTCAAACCGCTCGAAGGCTCGTTGCAGATTTTCGCCCGCGCAGACGACGCCATGATTTTCCAGCACCACGCAGTCAAAGCCTTCGGCAAAAGTGCGCGCGATGTTCTCCCCCAGCGCCGCACTCCCCGGCAACGCATAGGGCGCGAAACCCGCCGCCCCACACACGTGCCGCGCCTGCGGAAAGAGCCGCGTGTCCGGCACGCGCCGACACACACTGAAGGCCACCAGCGCCACCGCATGCGCATGCACGATCCCGCCCAAATCCGGTCGCCGCGCATAGATCGCCTGGTGAAATGGCAACTCGCTGGAAGGCGGATGCAATCCCTCGCGCCGCCCATCTGCCCGCACACAGACGATGTCCTCACGCCGCAGCGTCCCTTTATCCACCCGCGCCGGCGTGATCCAGATGTCGCCATTCGGCTCGCGGATGGAAAGATTGCCGCCCGATGTGGTCGTCATCCGGTAGCGATAAATGCGCTCCATGGTGCGCATGATTTCATCGCGGGGATGGAGGAGGGTGCGACAGCTTGTGGGATTCTGGTTCATACGTGGCTCATGGCCGGAGACTGCCCGTAACTCAGGAGCGCTGCAAGACGCTCCGGGGGCCTTCCAGACCCTCCGGCTTATGACACGGGCGGGGCGGAAAAAGCATTTGACGCCCCCGGCGTGGGCTCCTACTTTCCGCCCACTTTCATCAAGAGTGACCGAGGGTTCTGGCCCGTAGAAGTCACGGCAACCGCCTGATGAAAGGATGAAGGCGGAAGGATGAAGGATGAAGAAGATGGGCGCACGAGGCGCTCTTCACTTCATCGTTCCGCCTTCATCCTTTTTCCTTTCGCCGGGGTCCAGGTGCCAAATCCAGCCCGAGGCGCGCAAGCGTCGAGGGGAAGATGAATGCAGGCAAGTTCCGCGCGGCTCGCAACCCCGGCACCGTCTTTGCACTCATTGGAAATATGATCCTTGGTGGGAGTGCAAAACCTATGGACAAACCGTCGCCCTATTTCTCGAATCTGAAGTGCCGCGAGTGCGGACGCCTTTACCCCAAACAGGCCATCCATGTCTGCGACTACGACTTTGGCCCGCTGGAGGCGGCCTATGACTATGAGGCCATCCGTGCGGTAATGACGCGGGCGGCGATCGAATCGCGGCCGCAGTCGATGTGGCGCTATCGCGAGCTGCTGCCGATCGATGGCGAACCGACGGTGGGTACGCAGGTTGGCTTCACGCCGCTGGTGAAAGCGGATCGGCTGGCGAAAGTGCTGGGCATCCGCGAGCTGTATATCAAGAACGACACCGTCAACTACCCGACGCTGAGCTTTAAGGATCGCGTGGTTTCGGTGGCGCTGAGCCGGGCGCGCGAGCTGGGCTTTTCGGTGGTGGCGTGTGCCTCGACGGGCAATCTGGCTAACTCCGTGGCGGCGAATGCGGCGAGCGTGGGGCTGAAGAGCTACGTGCTCATCCCGGCGGATCTGGAGCAGGGGAAGGTGCTGGGGTCGCTGGTCTACGGGACGAATGTCATCGCCATCCACGGCGCCTACGATCAGGTGAACCGGTTGTGTTCGGAGATCGCTGGGAAGTACGGCTGGGGTTTTGTGAATGTGAATTTGCGCCCTTATTACGCAGAGGGCTCGAAGACGATGGGCTTTGAGATCGCGGAGCAACTCGGCTGGCGGCTGCCGCGGCATACGGTGATCCCGATGGCGTCGGGTTCGCTGCTCACGAAAATTCACAAGTCTTACAAGGAGTTCATCCACCTCGGGTTGGTGGAGAAAAGCGCCTTCAGTGTGCATGGGTCGCAGGCGACGGGCTGTTCGCCGATTTCCGAAGCGCGGAAAAAGGGCACGGACATCGTGAAGCCCGTGCCGAAGCCGAACACGATCGCCAAGTCCCTCGCCATCGGGACGCCCGCGGATGGTTACTACGCGATTCACTCGATGAAGGAGACCGGCGGCACGGCGGAAGACGCGACGGACGAAGAGATCGTCGAAGGTATCAAGCTGCTCGCGGAGCACGAGGGCATCTTCGCCGAAACCGCCGGCGGCGTGACTGTCGCCTGTGCGAGGAAGCTCATCGCGAACGGCTCCATCCCGCGCGGCGACAGTGCCGTGCTCTGCATTACCGGCCATGGGCTGAAGACGCAGGAGGCGATCGTCGGGAAGTGCGGCGAGCCGCGGACCATCGCGCCAAGCTTGCGGGAATTTGAAGAGCAGATCTACAACGTGGACACCGCCGCCGCCACCTGAACCTCTGCGTGAATGGTGATCGGTGATTGGTGGATCGACTTCCGCCTGCCGTCCGCGCGACCATCCACGAGTTACCGATCACCGATCACCATTCACATCCGATCCCCAATGCCCTCCGTCCTCATCCCCACACCCCTCCGCAAGCTCACCAACGAACTGGAAACCGTCAGCGCCGCCGGCGCGAATATCGGCGAACTGCTCGATAATCTCGACGCGGCTTTTCCCGGCCTCAAAGACCGCATCTGCGACGAAGCCGGCAATGTCCGCCGCTTCGTGAATATCTTCGTCAACGGGGAGGATATTCGCTTTCTCGAAGAGAAGGCCACGCCAGTGAAGGACGCGGACGAGATCAGCATCGTGCCAGCGATTGCCGGCGGCTAGAGGCCGGCGGAACGCAATTCTCCTATGGAAGAAAAACAACGCCTCTGGCTCATGTTTCCCGCGCGGCTGATCACGCAGCCCGTGGTCTGGGAACTCGCGCAAAAATTCAAGGTCGTGACCAACGTGCGGCAAGCCAGCGTGACCGATGAGATCGGCATCGTCTCGCTTTCGCTGGGCGGCGAACGTGACGAAATTAAAAGGGCGATCAAGTGGCTCGAAGAGACCGGGGTCAAGGTGGAGCCAGTGGAGATCAATACGATCGAAGGCTGACGGGCCCCCGGGAGCGCCACCATCCCGTGCGGTAGTCTGTGGTCTGCGCGCAGCGCGCCCAACGAGGGAATGGCGCTGCGCGCGTTTGTTCGGACGGCCGCACGGGACGGCGGCGCTCCCGGGGATTAAAACTCCACCGGCGGCGGTGGGTCGATTTTGATGGTTGTATCGACGGTCTGCACGGTGCCGGCTTGTTCGAGCGGTCGCACGGGTTCCGCGCGGCGCACCTCGATTTCCTTTTCCACCTCCGGCGTCTCGACGGGTGCCGGGATTTCCTTCGCGCTTTGCACGGGTGCCATCTGGCCGTTGAGCTGTTTCATGGCGATCAAGTTACTGATCGCCTGGCTGGAGTTGTAAGGATCTTCGCCAAGCACCGTGGGCGCGTTCAGCACGATGGGCGTATGGGCCGCCACGTTGACGGCGAGAGACGCCCGCGGCCATTCGGCACTCGGGATGACTTTGACAAAGCTCTGAGGCGCGAACGTCCCGCTGTGATATTCGCAACCCCGCTTCGGCGCCTGTTCCTCGGTGCAGATCTCGAAGTAAGTGGTGCGGCGCTGGATGGTCTCTCCGGTCTCGCCGTTTTGGGCGGTCTCGACGCACTTGTCCGTCGCAAGCATGCCAGAGGCCGAGCAGATCTCGCATTTGAGCAGGCCCTTTGGTTCGGGGATTTCCTGCGCCTTGTAGTTGGCGAAGGTCGCCTTCATGACGTTCACCCAAATGGGGAGGGCGATGTCCTTGCTGAAGGCACCACGGTAGATGGGATGGGGCTTGTCAAAACCGGCCCACACGCCGCAGGTCACGGCACTCGAGTAACCGACGAACCAAGTGTCGGTGAAATTGTAAGCGGTGCCCGTCTTGCCTCCGAGTGGGAAGCGCTTCAGGCCGAGTTCCGTGAAAGTGGTATCGGCGGTGCCGCGCTCGAGCACATCGGCGAGGCAGCTATGCACTTCGTAAGCGGTGGTCGGTTTGAGCACGCGCTTCATGGGCGTGCGGCCTTGGAAAATCACTTTACCGTCCTTGGACTCGATGTGGTCGATGATGAAGGGTTTCTCCGGTCGCGTGCCGAGATTGGGGAAAAGGGTGTAAGCGGTCGTTAGCTCCATGAGGTTCACCTCACTGCTGCCGAGATAGGTCGCCGGGAAGGGGCGAAGAGGGCTTTCGATGCCAGCCTCCTTGGCGAGTGGGACCACCTTATCAAGGCCGGTCATCATGCCCATCAGCACCGTAGCCCCATTCTTTGATTTCATGAGCGCGGTGCGCGCGGAGATTGTGCCTTCGTATTTGTTGTCCACGCGCTCGGGCCCCCATTCGCCGAGGATCCCGGTCGTCCCACCGATCATGACTTTGCGATTTTCAAAGACCTCGTCCTTTAAAACCGTGCCGGGGAAATGGCCGCGCTCGAAGGCGGCCGCATAGACGATCGGCTTGAAGGCGGTCCCGGGTGGACGTTGCGAAGTCAGCGCGCGGTCGTACTCGCTGTGCTGAAACTCGCGACCTCCGACGAGCGTTAAAATTCCGCCCGTCGCATTGTCGAGCGCCACGATCGCGCCTTGTAAATACTCAGGCGTGGGGAGCGGCGGGATGTCGGCCGCATCCGGTGCCGCCAGCTTTCGCTCACGCGCCCGGAACTGCTGGTCGTAGTCCGAGAAGGTCGCACCTTCAAAACCCTCATGCCGCTCGACGGTGGCGAGCTGATCGCGGAGCGCCTGCTCCGCCTTTTTCTGCAGCTCCCCATCGATCGTCGTGTGAATCCGGAGGCCGTCGCTGATCGCTGAGTCGCGACCGAACTGCGCGATGACCTGCTGCGCGACGACGCTGAGCGCATACGATTCCTGATGGATCTGCTGCCGATTTTTTACGAAAAACTCCTGGGTGATCGTGGCGTCGTATTCGGCCTTGGTGATGCTCCCGAGTTCGAGCATTCGACCGAGGACAAAGTTGCGCTGTTCGAGACAAGCCTGGCGGTTCTTCCACGGCGCGAGATTGTTCGGGCTCTTGAGCATTCCGGCCAAGGCAGCGGCTTCGGAGAGGTTCACGTCCAGCGCGCGCTTGCCGAAATAGCCGCGGGCCGCCGCCTCCACTCCGTAGAAGCCTGAGCCGAAGAAGACACGGTTCAGGTAGAACTCGAGGATCTTCGCTTTGTCGTGACGCTTCTCGATTTCGCGGGCGACGAAGATTTCGAGCAGCTTCCGATGGTAGCCGCGGTCGTTGCTGGGGAGTTCGTCGGGGAAGGAGTTGCGGGCGAGCTGCTGAGTGAGCGTGCTCGCGCCCTGGCGGGTGCGTCCGGCCCGGTAGTTCTTCACCATCGCGCGGATGATGCCCTGATAGTCCACTCCAGAATGTTGATAGAAGCGGGTGTCTTCTGCGGCGACGACGGCCCGCAGAAGTTCGGGCGAAATCTTGTCCAGCGGCACCTTGTCGCGGTTCTGGATGAAGATGCGCCCGAGGACCGCGCCGGCGCGGTCCAGGATCACGCTGGCAGACTCCATCTCGCTGAGCTCGCGGTAGTCGTAAGCCGACGCGCGTTCCTCCCATTTGCTTTTCTCCATCCACGCCCAGGTAAAGGCGACGATGAGCAGGCTCGCGATCAAGGCTAGGGGGATCCATAGCCATGGGCGGCGATAGAAGGCGGTGCGGTTTTGCTTAAGGTTCCACATCAGGGCAGCAACAAAGCGGCGCTTTAAGTCCCATGGATTTCAGGTGCGTGCAAGGCTCGATGCCGTGAACCGGATGGGCCCGCTCCAGAGTTTGAATGAGCCCGTTTACTTGTGCAGCAGACCGGCAATGTGGGTGGCGAGAAAGACGGTGTTCAGCAGCACGAGCACCGCGATCAGTTTATCCGAGTGGCCGGGCTTTTCTCCCACGACCGTCGGTTCGCGCAGCAGAAAGGCCAGGACCGTGGCGCCGGCAAACCAGGTCGCGTAGTTTTGCAGCGGAGCGGTGCTTGGTTGATTGCTCGCGGGCGCGTACCACGACCACCAGCCACGCAATTGGGACGCGAGCGATTCCAGATTCCAAATGGTGAGAACGGCGCAGATGCCGGCACCGAGGGCGACCTGGGTATGGCTGGCGTGCCGGAAGCAGCGCATCCAGAGCGCGCGGCCGCCAAAAATGAGGATCAGCCAAAGGAGCGGTGCGCACGCCGGAACCAGCCCGAGTTTTGCCCCGAAGCGCAGACTGTAGCGGATCGGTCCAAGCGGCCAGGTCGTCCCCACACTGAAGGCCGCGATAGTCGCGCCGCCGACGAAGACGATCAGCGCCCACCGGCGCGCGACGGCGATGCCGTGGGTGTCCGCGAGGCACAAATAGGCGCTGGCCGCGGCGAGGGCGATCCAGATGGCGTCCGCCAGCTTGCAAAGAAGGACGAGTGCCGAGCGCAGGCCGAGATTTGGGATCCAAGCGTCGAGTTGTACCTCGCCGATACCGGTCGTCCAGAGCACCCCGACGAGGACCGTCCAGAGGAGGAAAAGAATCCAGAGGATCGAGCCGAGAGGCTCGAGCCACAGGCCGAGGAGTGAGACGCGACGGAGCATAGGAGTACGGGCGGCGGGTGGCGCCGTTCGTATCGCTCGCTCCGCGCTCCTGGGCAGGCGCGGAGACTTTTAAGCGATCGATTCAGCCTGCCCGCCTGGAAAGCCTTGCAGCTTGAGGCTGCTCAGGGCCGCGCGCACTTCGGAGTTCAGCTCCGCGAGCATCTCGCGAGTGATCTCGGCCTGCGCGGCCTTGAACTGCGCCCATTCGCTCGCGGTCTTTTGCAGCCGGGCGTAAGCCTCGGCCATGTAAGCGCGAGCGGGGGCGGTAAGCTTGGGGCATTCAAGCTTGGTTTCGAATTGGCGCTGGGCTTCCGCCAACTGGGAGAGGAGAATTTTTTCCGAAGGCACCCGGCGCAGATCGGAGGTCAGACCGAGTTTCGAGAAGGTCCAGATAATCCACTTTGTGGGGTCAAACTGCCACGGCTTCACGCCATTCCGGTAGTCGTGCTGAAACTCGTGGTGATAGTTGTGATAGCCTTCGCCGAAGGTGAAGACCGCCATGAGCCAGGAGTCGCGGGCGCTGCAGTTTGAAGAATACGGACGGTTGCCGATGTAATGGCAGAGGGAATTGATGCAAAAGGTGCAGTGCTGGAGGAAGACGACGCGAGCGACGCCGGCGATGAGGAACCCACCCAAGGCCGAAGACCAACCGCCCCACAGGTAACCGAGGATGGCCGGAAGGATGAAGGCGATGAAAACGCCGATCCACTGCACGTAGCGATGCTGCCACATGACGAGCGCGTCCTTCTTCAGATCGGGGACGTTTTCATAAGTCACGTCGGGCCGGAGCTTGAACATGAGCCAGCCCATGTGGGCGTGAAAGAGTCCCTTGGAAATGTCGTAGGGATCATCGTCGTGATCGACGTGCTTGTGATGAGTGCGATGCTCGCAACTCCACATGAGGGCGGAATTTTCAAACGCGCCCGCGCCAAAGATGAGGGTGCCCAGCTTCACGGACCAGTGCGCCTTAAAGGCCAGATGGGAGAAAAGCCGATGGTAGCCCAAGGTGATCGAGAAGCCGCACAGGGCGAGCATCACGAAGAACATCGCCGCCTGAAACCAATCGAGCCCGAAGTGCCAGATGTAGAGCGGAACGGCAGTGAGCGAGAGGAAGAGGGTGCCGATGAGGAACGAACTGGTGATCCAGTTCACTTTGGCGAAGGGAATGCGCGGAAACACTGTGGAAGGATTTTGAGTGGTCAGTGGAAGTGGGGATGGGCGCGTGTCCTGTAGAAGCAAACATCGTGCGGTGCAACCGGAAAAGCCGACCATGGTTTTGGTTTTCTCGTATCTGAAATTCCGCGCGGTGGTGGCCTGATGAGGGGAAATGCGTCCATTCGGTGACGATCAAAAATGCGGTGTTGCACCCGCGGCTCCGCGCCGAATACCGTCCGGCCTGATGTCATTCCAGGATTTTGGCCTTCTCGATGAGGTCGTACAAGGTGTTAAGGCAATGGGCTACGTCGATCCATCGCCGATCCAGCTCCGCGCAATTCCAATCGTGCTCGAGGGCCGGGACGTGATGGGCTCAGCGCAGACTGGCACCGGCAAGACGGCGGCCTTCGCGCTGCCCATCCTCACCAAGCTCAAGCAACACGGCAAGATGCGGGCGCTCATCCTCGAGCCCACACGGGAGCTGGCGGCGCAGGTGGATACGGCTTTTCGCGATTACGCCCGGTTTATGGACGTGCGGGTGGGCTTGGTCCACGGCGGCGTCGGCTACGGCAAGCAGCGCGAAGATCTGGCCAACGGACTCGATGTCCTGGTGGCAACGCCGGGTCGGTTGCTCGATTTCATGGAAGACGGCACCATCAAGCTCGATGCCATCGAGTATCTGGTGCTCGATGAAGTGGACCGAATGCTCGACATGGGCTTCCTCCCGCAAGTCCGGCGGATCGTCGATCGCGTGCCCAAGCAGCGCCAGACGCTCTTCTTTTCCGCGACGCTCCCTCCGGAACTCGCCACGATGACGAAGTGGCTGCTCAGCAACCCCGAGACGATCGAGATCGGGGCGCGGCGGTCGCCTGCGGAGACGGTGACGCATGCGCTTTATCCCGTGGCGAAGGATCAAAAATTTGACCTGCTCGTGGCCCTCCTGGAGCGGACGAATTTTGACAGCGTCATCATTTTCAGCAGCACGAAAGTGATGGCCGATAAGCTCACGCACTGGCTCAAGGACATGAAACACTCGGTGGCGGCGATGCATTCGGATCGCACCCAGAGCGAGCGGCTGGATGCGCTGGAAGGCTTCAAGGCCGGAAAATATGAACTCCTCGTGGCCACCGATCTCGCCGCGCGCGGGCTGGATGTGGCCGGGGTGAGTCACGTCATCAATTACGACGTGCCGGGACATCCCGAGGACTACGTCCATCGCATCGGCCGCACCGGTCGGGCACAGCTCACGGGCGACGCCTTTACGCTTTTTGTCGCGGAGGAAATGGACCATGTTCGAGCCATCGAGCGGTTCATCGGCTCAAAGATTCCGCGGCTGAAGCTGGAAGGCTTTGACTACACCTACACGACGCTCTTCAACGAGGATTCGATCCCAAAGGGCGGATTCGGCAAAGGCGTGCGGACGCTCAAAGGCTACTCATTCGGCCGCCGGCGGAAGTAGCGGGTGAGGGGATGCACTGGTGAGCGCGAGGATGGCATCCACGGTTCGAGCAGGGCCGTGCTCTTGCGCCCAGCGTTCCGCTCCCGCATCGGCGAGTGCGGCCAGGCCGTCGAAGTCGCGGATGGCTTGGGCCGTAGCGATGAGCACTGATTCTGCGGTCCACTGCGGGAAGGCGACACCGCCGCCGAAATCGAAGGCCGTCCGCGCGAGCGTCGTTTCGGCGGGCACGACGAGCGGGATTCCATTGGCCACCGCTTCGCAGGCGACTGCGGAATACGAGGCGACGAAGCGATTCGACTCGTAGGGGCAGACGATCAAGTCAGAGCTTTCCAGGAGCTGTGCCCAGTGGATCTCGTCGGCGGTCTTTTCCTCCACGACGAGACGGCGGTCGCGGGCGGCGATGCGAGTGAGCGCTTCCTGTTCCGCCGGCGCTTCGCCGACGCCGCCGTTGTGCGCGAGGAGGCGCACCTCGGAGCCGGGGAAAAGCTGGAGCAACCCCTCGAAGATCGCCGGCACAAGGTGATAGCCCTTTTCCGGGCGCTGATGTCCGAGCACGGCGACGGTGATCGGCCGGAGACCGATCCGCGAACGCGGGCGGGTGACGCGGTTGCGCGCGACGGGCAGAGTGGCGACGGGGCGTCGGAGGAGCAGTTCGTAGATCTCGCTCGAGGCGCGGTCGAAGGTGCTCATCCGCAGCCGGCGCTGGACGCTTTCGTCCATTTCATTGGCGGCGAGACGCAAGAAGACCGCCCGCGGATCCTGCCGGGGATCGCGGATTTCCGCGTTCAACCCCGTGGGCGTGCGTTGCAAGTCCAGTCCCGGGTCGATGCCAAATTCGATGAGCGCGTGCTGAATGTCCGGCGCGTCCCGCAACCAGCCAACGAGGGCCCAAAGTTGCGCCGCCTGGCCGGAGTGCAGGAAGACGACGTCCTCCGGTCCGGGCGCAGGATTGAGGGTGCGCAGATCTTCGATGGTCAGGCGCGTCGTCTCGAGGAAAGCGGCGAGCCATCCGCAGATGGGATCGCCATCGCTATAGTGATAGGTAAATCCGCGGAAGTGCGGCCGGGCGGCGAACTCTTCCTGGAGCCTTGGCTCCACCTGCGAGCTGGCGAAGACATGGGTCTCGACGCCCCGCCGGCGCAGTTCCCCGACGATGGCACGGGCGGATTGCGCGTGATGCCCGACGTCCCCGAGGAGTCCTGGATCGCAGAAGAAAAAGCGCATCAAATTCCCTGATCACGTCGGCTCGCGAGCGCCGGCCTGGCTTCGGGCGCTCGATCTAGGAGGACTGCGGTTCCGTGGGCGTCGGCCCCTTCAGGCGCTCCTCGATCTCCGTGAAAATCTGCCGGGTCGGGTCCGGGTCGAACTTGTAGTCGTCGATGACGAACTGCCGCTGCTTGCCCCCGATCTGATAACGCACCGTGGCGAGCCCCTTCGCGTCCCAGTTTTTTTTCCCGAGTCCGGTGATCGCCTCGAAAGGCACCCGGTTGCCAGACGGCGTGTACACCGCTTGGTCATCGGAGCGCAGGACGCGGCCCTTTTGCGTCAGCCAATAGATCAGCACGGTGCTGCCGATCACACAGAGCAGGCCCGCGAGGACGAACTGCACATTGATGTCCTGCTGCTTGTGCAGCTTGTGCGGCTTCTCGGTGACCCAGCCGCGCGACTTCGCATACTCGCGCCAGCCAGCCATGTTCCGCGCGTTTTCGTACTCCTCGTATTTGACGAAGCGCTCGTTGCTCTTCGGATAACCGACGGCACCGTCCCAGAAAAACCAGCCACCGATCGCGATCAGAAAGAGAGAGATGAAGAGCTTCTGCTTCTTCCAAATAGAGGTGACGCGTGCTTCGGCGGGCATGGGACGGGCACTCTTGCGGGAGATGCGGCGGGTGACTAGCGGAAAAAACTCGTCAGGGAAATCGTTCGCGGATGTGGGCGATGGCCCAGGCGGCGTGCTCGGCGATGAGCGGCTCGGGATCGGCGGCGGCGCGTTCGAGCGTGGGCAGGTCGTCGAGCGTGCCCACGTTTCCGAGCGCGACGCAGACGTTGCGGAGGAAGCCGCGGCGCTTGATGCGTTTGATCGGGGATTTCTTAAAGAGCGCGCGGAAAGTGGCGTCATCGAGCGCGAGAAAATCGCGGAGGGTCCAGCCGTGGACAAACTCGCGCGCGGCGAAGGCCGTCTCGCGGCTGGCTTTCGCAAAGCGATTCCAGGGGCAGGCGTCGAGGCAGTCGTCGCAGCCGTAAATGCGGTCGCCCATGAGGGAGCGGAATTCTTCGGGGATCGCGCCTTTGTGTTCGATGGTGAGATACGAGACACAGCGCCGGGCATCGAGTTGGTGGGGGGCGGTGATGGCCTGTGTCGGACACGCGACGATGCAGCGAGTGCAACTCCCGCAGCGATCTGGGAGCGGGGCGTCCGCCTCGAAGTCGAGGGTGGTGAACACTTCGGCGAGGAAGAACCAGGTACCGAGCTGCGGATGGATGAGCATGGTGGATTTCCCATGCCAGCCCGCGCCAGCGAGTGCGGCGAAGTCGCGCTCGAGCACTGGCCCCGTATCCACGTAGCACCGCTGTTTTCCGCCGCGCGCGGTGAGCCACTCGTCGAGGACGCGCAGCTTTTTCTCGATCAACTCGTGGTAGTCATCCCCCCAAGCGTAGCGGGCAATGCGGTGGTTCGTTCGATGTTCGGTGTTCGATGTTCGATGTTCGATGTTTCCGTCCGCGACCACCTTTTGCGAAGAGAACATCGAACGTCCAACATCGAACGTTGAACATCGAACGGCGGACTCTCCGACGGGATCGCCTTGGAAGTAACTGAGCGCCAGCACCACCACGCTCTGCACGCCGGGCAGCACTTCGTCTGGATTCGTCCGCCGATCCGCATTTCGCTTCAGCCACTCCATCTCTCCTGCGCGCCCGTCGTCGAGCCACGCGCGAAACTCCGCGGCATGGGGCGGCGGCTGCGCGCGGGCGATGCGGCAGAGATCAAAGCCGAGCGTGGCCGCGAGGGTGGTGAGTTCCGTCTTCACGCGCCACTCTTCCACGCAAAGGCTTCGCGCGCCGCCGCGATCACCGCGTCCGCCGACTGCCGATGGGTGAAGTGCGTGGTATCGACGACGAACGCAGCCGCCTCTTCGTACACCGCGCGCCGTTCGGAAAGCATCTTGGTCACTGTTTCGCGCGGGTTCTCGGTCTGGAGGAGGGGACGCTTCGTATTGCGCGCGACGCGGCTGAAAATCGCCTCTTCGCTGGCCGTGAGACAGACCACGAATCCGAGTCCCCGCAGGAGCGCCCGATTCTTCTCCCGCAAGACGGCCCCGCCGCCCGTGGCGATGACGCAGCGCGAAAATTGCGCCAGCGATTCGATGGCCGCCGTCTCCTGATCGCGGAAGCTCTCCTCGCCCGCGGTCGCGAAAATCTGCGGAATCGGCAGGCCCGCGCGCTCGACGATGAGCGCGTCGGTATCGAGAAACTGAAAGCCCATGCGCGCCGCGACGATGCGCCCGACCGACGATTTTCCACTGCCCATGAAGCCGACCAGGATGATGTTCTTGCGATGCGCAGCCATGGCGCAGCGTGGAAACTGAAAGCGAAAGTGGGAAGTGGATTCTGCGACCCGGGAGCGCCGCCGTCCCGTGCGGCAAACGGAACGGACGCGCCCAGCGCCATTCTACAGAGGATGCGGAGTTTGCCGCCCGAGGACGGCGGCGCTCCCAGGCCAGCCTCCGGGCCTAAGCGGCGGCGCTCATCGGAGCGTGGCCGGAGACCGCCGAGACTTCGGCGAGCGTCGCCCAGATACAGGCGACGTCGCGGGTGTCAGGCGTGAAATTGCGCCAGACGTAGTGAAAGCCATTCTCGTCCTGCCGGCCCTCGGGCGCACGCTGGATTTCCACGTTCGTGATGATCATGCCAACGATGAGGAGAGCGGAGAGGATGATAAGCGTCGTCATAGCAACCAGATTTTCAGCAATGGCTGTGCCAGCGGGCCTTGCCAATCCTGCCGCCCCCCCGGTACCGAGGGAAATTTATCTTTGGATCCGGCTCCAAACGCGATTTCCGGACCAGGGCGCTCTCAGATTTGATTCAGAGCGGCTCCATCCAGAACCACGGGGTCATCACGCCTCGCTCAAAGAGGGGAAACGCGCGGATGTGTTCGGGGAAGAGGCGGACGAGGCCGGAGCCGCAGAGATTTTCCTCCATCCGGCGCGGTTCGGGGTCGATCCGGGTGATGCGATGGGAAGGGGTAAAGCGCTCCCGAATCGTCTCCAGGATTCCCGGGGCGCAAAGCTCGTGCAGTTCCACCAGCACTGGCGTCCGCCTCAGGCCAGGAGCGAGGTCCGGGTCGAGCAGGGCCGACTCCGCGCCTTCAACGTCCATGACGATGAGGGCGCGCCCCTCGCCGAGCGCCTCAAATTCCCGCTGCAAGTCCGCGGGCGCGCACCGTCCTTTGATCGTCAGCCGATTCTCCACGCCGTTTGCGGTGGCCATTTTGCGGAGCAGCCGTTGCCCGGATTCCTCCGCTTCGTAAGCGATCACTTTGCGCGCGATCCCGGCGTGGAGGAGGCCGACGGCGTAGTAACCTTCGGCCGCACCGATATCGATCACGAGGTCGAGCGGCGCTGCCCGGAAGCTCTCCACGATCGGGAAAAGCTCGCGCTCATAAGTGCCGAGGAGCTTCGGATGGAGCGAACTGCCGCAGGCCTCGTCCACATATTTCATCCCCCGGAAAGGCCCGGCCATGATGCGCATCCGGGACATCCGTTCCACCTGCCGCAACGCGTAAGAGGTCGGGAGAAAACGGTGCGGGATGAACCGCCGCAGGGAGGGGGCAAACATGGCGGTGAGGGCGGCCCAAGGCGTACAGCGACCCGCGCGCGAGCGTCAAGCGCGTCGGGCCGGGGCTTTCCCTCCGCGCAAATGCGAGGCAGTGTCGTCGACCATGCCAGAGATCGTCCTCGCCACGCTCAACGCGCGCTACATCCATTGCGCGTTTGGGCTGCGCTATCTGCTGGCAAATCTCGGTGCGTTGCAGAGTCGTGCGGCCCTCCTGGAGTTCGACATCAATCAGCGCCCGATCGAGATTGTCGAGGCGCTGCTGGCCCGCGAGCCGCGCATCCTGGGCTTCGGCGTGTACATTTGGAATGTCGCGCAGACCACGGAAGTCGTGGCGCTGCTCAAGCGCCTGCGGCCCGAACTCACGATCATCCTCGGCGGCCCGGAAGTGAGCTACGAGACGGACTCGCAGGAGATCGTGCGCCTCGCGGATCACACCATCACCGGCGAGGCGGATTTGAAATTTGCGGAAGTCTGCCGTGCGCTGCTCGCGGGCGAAACGCTGCCCAGGATCATCGCCGCGGAGGTGCCGGTGCTCGATCGCCTGACGCTGCCCTACGAACTCTACACCGACGAAGATCTGCGCCATCGCGTGCTCTACGTGGAAGCTTCGCGTGGCTGTCCCTTCACCTGCGAGTTCTGCCTGTCGTCGCTCGATATCCCGGTGCGCTCCTTCGCGCTGGCGCCGTTTTTGGCCGCGCTCGAGCGCCTCCTCGAACGCGGCGCGCGGCAGTTCAAATTCGTCGATCGCACCTTCAATCTCCATCTCCCGACGAGCACCGCGATCCTCCAGTTTTTCCTCGATCGCTGGCGCGACGGGCTCTTCCTGCATTTTGAAATGATCCCCGATCGCCTGCCGGAAGCGCTGCGCGGGATCATCGCGAAATTCCCGCCGGGCGCGCTCCAGTTTGAGGTCGGCATCCAGACTTTCGACGACGCCACGTCGCTGAATATCAGCCGCCGGCAAAATGTGACGAAGCTCGAGGAAAACTTCCGCTACCTGCGCGAGCACACCGGCGTTCACATTCACGCCGATCTCATCGTCGGACTGCCCGGAGAAGATGTGGCGAGCTTTGGGCGGGGCTTTGACCGGCTCGTGGCCATGCGTCCGCAGGAGATCCAGATCGGCATCCTCAAGCGCCTGCGCGGCACACCCATCGTGCGCCACGACGCCGAATGGGGGATGCTCTACAGCCCGCAATCGCCCTATGAGATTTTGCAGACGCGGCTCATCGACTTCGCGACCATGCAGCGCCTGCGCCGCTTCGCGCGTTACTGGGATCTCGTGGGGAATAGCGGAAACTTCGTCGCGACCACGCCGCTGACTTGGGACGGCGGCGAATCGCCCTTCGCATCTTTCCTGCGCTTCAGTGATTGGATCGCAGAGACGCTTGGTCAGCGCCACGGTATCGCCCTGGCGGCGCTCGCGGAGTCGCTGTTTCGGTTTCTTACTGGCGAACGCCGCCTCGATGCGCACCGCGTGATCGAGGCGCTGACCGCAGATTGGAAAATGGGCGGACGCGGCGAGAAGCTGCCCTTCCTGGAGCCGACGGCGAAGCGGCGCGTCACGGTCGAGCCGCAGCTTCCGAAGCGTCAGTCGCGGCATCAGCGCACCGAGCCGATTGCGATCCTTCCGCTAGCTGAGCCGGGCTAGATGACGAGCCCGAGCGCGTGGTGGGCGGCGACGGTGTCGCCGCAGTTTCTGCGCAGCGCGAGCCGCCGCGGGATGCAGCGTCTGACCACTCCAACGGGCGACGATGCTGGCCCAACACAAGGTCGCGAATCGCCAAGGCGCGGTCGGCGCGGATTGCACGTAGCGGCCCAGACTACCGATGAGGGGAGCACCCTTTCCCATGAAAAAGCCCAGAGAGTTGAAAGTCGGAAGCACCATCCCCGGTATGCGGTCGGTCAAAGGCGAGCCAGTGCCTGGTGAGAGCCACGCGGCCTGCCGCCCGCGCGGGAGGGTGGGCTTACTGGGTGACTTTGAGTCGGACGAACTGTTTCGCTCCCGACGCGGGAATGGTGACGATCACTTGGTCCTTCAGGCTTCCCGGGGTGATGGTCACAGAAGCACTCCTGCCCGCGATCACGGGGATGGCGGTCCAGTTGACCTGATCGGTGCCGTATTCCACCAGGTGAGCGATGGAGGAACGCGAAGCCGCACTGCGCTCGTAAGCGAAGACCCATTTGCCGCCACTAAAGGTCAGCGTGGGGAGAACCGACCGCGAAGGCGTCAGTGGAGCGCCACCGAGGGTGAACTCCAGCAAGTTTCCGACACCGTCGAGTTCGGGATCATCCAGTGGGCCGTCGTTCGTGCCGGAGGTGAGGCCGTGCTCGGGTTTGGACACCCAGGCGCGGTAGGGAGAAGGGGCCGCGAGGAAGGGGACGACACTCGCGACTCGGAACCCGAGGTGTTCGTAGGCGCCCATGGGGGCTGCGGGAACACGGATGTCGGCCCGGAGGAAAATCCAGGAGCTATCCACGTCGCCCCCACGATACCCGCGATTCTCGGTCGCGGAATCATTCGATCCATCAAAAGCACTCTCAAACCACTCCCACATGCACCCATTTTGGCCGAATGTGCCATAAGGATTCGCCCCTCCGACCATCGTTGCCGCACTTGGGATCAAATCATCGAACGTTGGGGTAAAATCTTGCACGAAGACGGCGTCGTACACCGGATCCCCAGGGAAATTCTTGCCATTAGGGACTTCGTTGCTTCCCACCGCGTAGGCCCAATAGTTCGCCGTTGGCCCATCGTTCTTATGATAGGCGGCCTTGCACCACTCGTCCTCGCTCGGCAGGAAGTAATACGCGTCCTTGTGCCGGTAAAGGTTCTCCCCGCCCGCCTGCCACGCCTCGCCGCTGCTCCATAAGTTCATCCCTGTCACCTTGCCGTTGACGTCGGCGGTCAGATTGTAGGCGGCTTGCCGTCCCGTGCTCGTGTTCAGCCAGTTCACAAACTTCGCCCCATCGAACCACTTGATGGTGGCGGTGGGTTGGATGCCAGTCCACGGCCCCGATTCCACGGGCGACATCCCTGAAGCCGTCGCTTTGTCGATTACTTCCTGAGAGGTCTCGAAGGTCGCGATCCGAAACTCGTAGGCCACGCTGCCGCGGGGAGGGGAGTCGACGCCGCCCTCGGGGCCGGGGTGATTTCCGTTTCCGGGATTGCCGATGTGGGCGAAGTCGATGTTGAAGACGTTTTCCCCGCTCCCAAAACGGTCCGTGGTGATCGCGATGGACCCAGCCTGCGTGACGCCGACCGCAAGCCCGCTGAAGCACAGAGCGGCGAGAGTAGCCTTGAGGGTCGTTTTCATTTTGAGTTGGAGATCGTAGTTTTGTGCAGCTTGGCTAATTCCACTTCTTCCGCCCATCGCTTCCGCAAAATGGGCGGCAACTGGTTCCGCCCCACGTCGGACAATGGACGCACGGCGCTTGCAGGAGGAGAAAGAGCAGCGGCCAAGGTGAGTGCAGAACCTGGTCGGCTCTTGCCTAGGTTCAGCCTCCGCTTGCTGCCAGGTCACTGTCCAGTGCAACGCTTACTAAAGATGGTGAAAACTGGCGATAAATTTCGCCACGATGACCGATCCGCACCACGAGCACGGCATCTGATAGACGATGAAGGAATCCCGACGCTGACCGTCAACGATGCGGTGCTTGCCCCGTCAGCTCTCCTCGAGGGAAATTAGCCGGACGGTGGAATCATCGAAGTTGTAGTAGAGCGCCACTTGCGCCCCTTCAATCGGGAAATAAAGGACCAGGTAACATGAGAGCGACATGAGAGCGTCTCGGCGCTGTGCGCGGGCGGCAAGGTGGTTGCGTGGGGAGACAACAGTTATGGCCAACTGGGGAATTCCGGTGCGGTGGGGCAAAGCGATCTGCAGGTGGCGGTGGTCATGCCGGGTTTGTCCGGACGGCACGGTGAAGGCGTGGGGTTACAACAGCAGTGGTCAGATGGCTAACGGTAGCACGGCGGATAGCAACGTGCCGGTGCCAGTGAGCACTATGTAGCAGCGACCAGCGGCTCGACCGCAGCCCACAACCCGTGGCGCGACGAGTGGGGCATGTCCGCAGGCAACTCCGGCCCGACGGAGGGCTACGACCCCACGATGGTCTCGCGAATCTCCTCGAATACGGCCTCGGCCTGATCCCGACACATGGGGGTTCCTTGCAGCCCCCGCAACCGGCGTTCGGCATCGACGCCTTCTATGGCAGGTTCATGGTCATCAGCTTTACGCAGCCCGAGGAGGTGACCGGCATCACTCATGACGCGGACTGGACGCCGACGATGGCCGCTGGAAGCTGGGTGCCGGTGCCGGACACCGGTAGTGGCGGCTTTCACGTCTTCTTCGTGCCGCTCGGCGCGGAGCCGAAGGGCTTTATGCGGCTGAAAGTGACGAGCCCGTGAGCGCTCTGGCTCCAACGCACGGGTGGCCGGAGCCGACGTGCGCCTTCATCGGCACGCGCAGGAGATGCGCACCACGACGATACGCCGGCCAGGCTATCCGGATCTCGCTGCGCCCCGGTGCAGCCAGGCGCGGGCGGGCGGCAGCAGGAAGACGGAGACCACGGCGTCGATGGCGAGCCCGAGCGCGCACGTTTGGCCGAGGCTGGCGAGGCCCACATTATTCGCCCAGCCGAGCGTCGCAAATCCGCAGGCGCTCGAGGTGGCGCAGAGAAAGATGACGAGTCCGAGCGAGCGGTGCGCCTCCGCGGTGTCGCCGCCATTTCGCCGCAAGGCGAGCAGGAGCAGGATGCTGTAGTCCGTGCCGGTGCCGATGAGGAGAAGGATCGCGGCGAGGTTGAAGAGATTCCACGTCATCCCGAGGAGTGACATCGTGCCGGCGAGCGCAGCAAAGACGACGGCCGTGGTGGCGAAGAAAAGCACCACGTCTTTGAAACTGCGAAAGGCCACCCAAAGGATGACGAGGAGGATGGCGAACAGACCCACGATGACGCGCGCAAATTCCGCCGGGATCACGCTCTGAAGCTCGTGCCCGAGCTGCTTCCAACTCACCAGATAGACGCCTTCCGCTTCCACGGCTTTGGCGAGTTCCGTCTCGCGACCGGCGACGGGCTGCACGATGCCGAGCGCGAGAAATTC
>JANNXQ010000138.1:0-16970 GCA_031409655.1 Chthoniobacteraceae bacterium
GCGAAAGAGGCAGTCCACCACATTCCGCACATACTGCTCGTCCGGCACCGCCTCGACCGCCTCAGCCGGAAACGTGACCAGCGCTTTGAAATGCTCCGCGAGTCCGGCGAAGAGCCGGATGCGGGCGGCCGGTTCGAGTTCATCCCGGCGCACGAGGGATTGCAGCGCGAGGCGGGCTTCATCCGGCGAGACGCGCTGCCGCAGCCGCGCTTCGAGATGCGGGTGCTGGCGCAGGGAGTTGAATTTTCCCGCCAGCAACTGATCGAGGTCCGGCTCCGTGATCTTCGGCACGTGGACGACGATGGTATTCGCCGCGAGATCGCCGAGCCGCTGCGCGCGCTGACTGAGCAGACAAGCCACGCCGCCGACGAGGTAACAGCCCGGCAACAGATCGACGAAGCGCAGCAGATTGCGCATCAGCACCTGATGAAATTGCAGCCGCAACCCGCCCGCATCCAGCACCCGCAGCCGCAGCAGCCGCTTGCCAACAGTCTGCCCGCGCCAGGCCCATTCCGTCGCGACCCCGTAGCCGATAGAGACCACGAAGTAGCTCAGCGTCATCAGCGCGGTCCCGAGATCAGGGCTCAACATTCCACCCAGCAGCCCGATGACACTCAACCCCTGCGACACCGCCATGATGACAAAGAAATCCACGCTCCACGCCAGGCAGCGCGCGATCGGCCCCGCCAGTTGATAGGCGAAAACGATGCCCTCCGGCGTGCGGATCTTCAGCTCGGAATTCACGCCCGCTCCTTTCCGCGCGTGCCGAGAAACCAGCCCAGCGCGACCAGCTCCGTGACGCCAAAGGCGATCTTCAACCAGTAGGGAATCACCGGCTCGTGATACTGCGAAAGGAACGACTCCACGAAGCCCGCCCAGACCAGCAGCACCGCGACCCCGCCGATGATCGTCATCACATCGCTCCCCACCGCGCGCAGGCGGCGCCCGAGTGGCGCCCGATCGCCGCGACCGATGAGCGCGTGGCCGAGCACCAGCCCGCCCTGGCCGGCGAGCAGGATCGCGGGAATCTCGATCGAGCCGTGCGGCAGCAGCCAGCCGAGGAGGAAGACAAGTTGCCCGGCGAGGATGTAGTCGAGCCCGACGAGTCCGAGGATGATGCCATTGTAGAAAAGGATGACGATCGTCCCGAGGCCGTAAGTCATCCCGAGCGCGAGCGCCTTGATCGAGACCCCGATGTTATTCGCCATGAGCTGACTGGCGAAGGTCGAGCGCTGGCCCTCCAGCCGATCCTTCTTTCCCTCCTCCTCCATCCGCACGCGTTTCGCCGGGTCGCCCAGGTGCGACGAAAACATCTGCGGGAGGATCGCCTCCTTGGCCTCGCCATCGAGCCCCACCGCAAATCCGCCAAAGAGCACCCCGACCACCGTGATCAGGACGGAAATCAGGAAGGCGCCAAAGTGGCGGCGAAAGGCGCGGGGAAATTCTGTGGTGAACCAAGGCACCGGACGAAACCGCGTGGACTGCGCGCGGGTCTCGTGGATCTCGCCGTAAGCGCGCGCCGTCAGCGATTCCAGATACCGCCGCAGTTCAGGCTCGGAGGCGAAAGTGGAGATGCGGGCGAGGTCGGAGGAGACCTTCTGGTAGAGCAGATGAAAGCGTTTCGCTTCCTCGAGCGACGGCTCGCGATCCGGCGTGAGTTCGAGCCGATCGAGCATCTGCTCCAGCTCCGTCCAGGCCGGGCGCTCGGCGGCGATGAAGCGGGTGAGGTCGAGAATCATGGGATTTCAGATTTCAGATCGAGGAGTTCGGATTGAAGCTACGGATCGAAGCCGCCCCAAAATCTGCGATCTGAAATCGGCGATCTGAAATCATACAAGCTGCCTCGCTTTCACCTCGGCATGTTGCGCCACGATCTGCGCGGAGAGACGTACCGGATCGAGGAGGGAAAAACGCACGCCGCGGCGCTCCAGCTTCTTGCTGAGTTCCCGCAAATCCCGCCACCGCAGATGGCCCCCGAGCCGACGGTAGATTTCGTCGAGATCGCCGATCGGCGCCGCACCACTGAAGAGCGCCTCGGCCCCGGCAGGCTGCACCATATTGACGAGGAGCAGATGCTGGCGGCTGATCAGTTCCGTGGCCTTGGCGAAACTTTCCGCCAGCATCGGATCATCCAGCGCGGTCAGGAAGATGAGCAGCGCGCGTTTCCGCAGACGCAGGCGGATGAAAGAGCACAGCTCCTCAAAGTCCGGCGACACGCCTTGCGGCTGCAGGGTGTAGAGCCGGTCGCGACAGGCGTCGTAGTGCGCCTGGCCGGACTTTGCCCGGACAAAGCTGAGCACGCGGTCGCTGTAGGTCACGAGGCCGAATTGATCGCCCTGCTGCTCCGCCGCGAGCCCGAGAATGAGCGCAGCCGTCACGTAGCGCTCGAGCACCGTGGTCGTCGGCGTGGCCTGGCCGGTCTTCCCCTCCATCGGCACCTCGCGCGCGCTGAGACGGGAGGCATCGACGATCACATAGACCTCCTGCGTCCGCTCGATCTGGAAGACTTTCGTCACCGGATGCCCGCGCTTGGCCGATACTTTCCAATGCACGTCCGTGAGGCAGTCGCCGGGCAGATACTCGCGCAGCTTTTCAAACTCCCGCCCCTGCCCCGCGCGCCGCTGGGTCTGCGCGCCGAGCTCCGACCGCCGCAGGAAAACTGCCGCCACATTCTTCCGTTCGTCGAAAAGATTTGGATACACGCGCAGCTCGGAACGCACCGCCTGATTCGCGCGCACCGACCAAAATCCCAACGTGGAAGGCGCCTCGAGATAGGCGCGCTCCAGGAGGTATTGGCCACGCATCGTCGGCGCGAGATCCCACTCGATCCGGGAAAGCTCCGCACCCGCCGGGAGCAAGGTCGTGCGATCATCCGCCGCCGCGATCTCCTGCGGAAAAGCGAACCCGAGGCGCAGCTCACGCGCTGTTTGCGCTTCGTTGTGGAGATGCACCTCGAGCGTGCCGGGACGATCTTTCTGCAGGCGCACCAACTCCGGCAACTCGACCCGGATGCCGTCGAGACGCCCCTGCGCAAGCAGGGCATCCGCCAGCACCACCGCCACCAACCCCCCGATGAGCGCTGCGGAGATCGCGAACGCGCCGGGAACCGTCGCGCCAATCGCCGCGAACGGCAGCACGATCAGCGAGACCCAAAGGATGAGACGCGTGCGGGGAACGATCATCGGGCGGATGAGAAGCGTGAGGGGCGAGTCCGGGGAGCGTGGGCGTCTCGCCCGCTGGTCGCGGCGTCCCGCCGCGACGAACTTTTAAAAAACAAGGGGCCGCAGCCGGAGATCCGTGCGTCCGTTTTTCCAAACGAGCGGCACCGGAAAGTCCGCAGCGGCGAGACGCCGCTGCCAGCGGGCGGGACGCCCACGCTCCCCGGAGTTCCGGCCCGCGATCTGTTCGCCGCCCGTAGGTTCATCGCGGCACGGCCACTTGTTCGAGAAGCTTTCCGATTACTTCATTCACGGTCACTCCTTCGATCTCGTACTCAGGCCGCAGCACGAGACGATGGCCAAGCACCGGCTCGACCATCGCCTTTACGTCATCGGGCGTGACGAAGTCGCGGCCGGCCAGCGCGGCTTGCGCGCGGGCGGCGAGGAGCAGGGACTGGGTGGCCCGCGGGCCGGCGCCGACGAGCACGGTGTCGCTCTCACGCGAGGCGCGCACGACATCGACCACATAGGCGACGAGTTCCTCGCGCACGGTGATGGCTTCGAGTTCCCGGCGGAAGGTCGCGAGGTCGTCCGCGGAGATCACGGGCTGGACGACTCCGGCGGCGAGCGCGGCTTCGGGGGAGTTGGTGCCGAGCATCCTTTGCGCGAGTTCGAGTTCGCCGGCGCGATCGGGCGCAGCCATGGAGATCTTTAACATGAAGCGATCCTTCTGCGCCTCGGGCAGCGGATAAGTGCCCTCGTATTCCACCGGGTTCTGCGTGGCGAAGACGGTGAAGCCGTCCGGCAGCGTGTGGGTCTCGCGGTCGATCGTCACCTTCCTCTCCTGCATCGCCTGGAGCAGCGCGGACTGGGTCTTGGCCGGGGCGCGATTGATTTCATCCGCGAGCAAAAAGGTCGTGAAGACCGGGCCCTTGATGAGCGTGAACTCGCTCGTCTTCATATTGAAAACGTTCGTGCCGGTGATGTCCGCGGGCATCAGGTCGGGCGTAAATTGGATGCGGTTGAACTCGCACCCGAGCACCCGCGCCAGGGTGCGCACGAGGAGCGTTTTCGCCACGCCGGGCACACCTTCCACGAGCGCGTGGTGGCCGGTGAAGATGGCGATGAGCGCGCGGTCGATGACGGTGTCCTGGCCGATGATGACCTTGCGGACTTCGGCGCGGGCGCGGTTGAGAAGATCGTGGATTGGGGTGGGTGTCGGGTTCATACGGGGCAAAGGGGAAACATCGGACATCGAACATTGAACACCGAACACCGAACGGCTCTCAACTCGGAGCGTTCGATGTTGGATGTTCAAAGTTCGATGTTCGATGTTCGCTTCATTCAGGTCTTGCGAGTGACGGTTTTGCTAAGGGTGCGATAAGTCGCAACGGGATTGCGTTCCTTTGGCGGACGGGCCTGTTCGGTGGCCCAGGCTTCTTCGAGCCGGGGGCGTTCCCGACCCGCCAGTGGCGCGGTCTTCCGCCACTCCTCCACGCAGACGCGCACGATGTCCTTTGGCTTGATGGTGCGGCGCAGCAGATTCACGAAGCCCTCGGAGGATTCCTTGCCGCTGACGATGTCGCCGGTATCCACATCTTCGCGGGGCGGGAGGAAGCGCGTGGAATTCTTCCAGACGAAAAGCGCCGCAATCAAGGCCAGCGCAGCGACGGCGCCGTGCAGTCGATACTTTCGCGCCAGTGTGGCGACGCCCTGCTGCTCGCTGATGCCGAAATGTTCTTCATCAAAGACGACCGTCGCGGGTCCGCTGAAAACCCGCCCGAGCAACTGCGGAAGCCGCTCGGCGCGCAAGGCTTCATTGCTCAGGAAAAAGGAGTCCGCCGCGAGGACGATGCTGCCCTTGCCAAACTTTCGCTCCACGACGACGGGCTGGCCGTCACTCGTATAAAGGGTCGTCCACTCGGGCGTCAGATCCTTGAAATAGAGGGTGCTGTGCCAGGAGATTTCCGGTTCGAGCGATCCCTTCGGATCGGCAGCCAGCGCCTTGCGGGCGGGGGATTCCTCCGCCGGTGGCACCAGGTGGCCGAAGTCGAAGCCCCAGCCCTTCGCCACCTTCGCGAATTTGATGAGCCCCTCGTTTTCGTCCTCTTCTTCCTCGGTCTTTTCCTCGTCCTCCTTCTTTCCTTGGCCGGCCTTTTTTCCCTTCTTCTGCGCTTCCTTTTTTCGGGCTTCCTTCTTTCGTTCGCGCTCATTTTTCTCGGCCCGCTGATCTTCGAGCGCGGTCGGCGGATGATTGCTGGGGAAGAAGGTGAAGACGGCGCGCGAGCCCCCGCGCACGAGGGTCTCGAAGACTTCCAACTCCTGGCTCTGCCAAAGCGAGCGCTTCGGAACGCCGGTGTAGACGAGCGTGATCGGGCCTGGCGGCTGGAGCCGCGGGAGTGCGCGGAAATTGCGCTGCACGTCCACGCCGGGGAGCGCGCCAAGAGCATCGTGGATCGCTTTCGCGCCGAGCGGATCAGCCCGCAGCGAGGAGTAGGGCGGATAGACGCCACCCGCGGAAAAGCGCAGTGCGAAGAGCCGCATCACGCCGCCGAAAAACGCGACTCCGAGGAGCGCGGCAGCGACGATGGCCAGGGTGCGACGGCTCAGCATGCGCGGATCCTTTCCAGATATTGCGCGAAAGCCCCGAGGGTCTCGCGCGTGACCTCGTGCTCGCCATACCAGGAGCGCTCAAAAGTGAGCAGGCTGCGATCGAAGGAAGCGATGAGATCCGCATTGCCCCGCGCGCGGCGGCGCAGCTCGCGGTCGTAGTCGCGGTTCGATTTATGGCGGGCGAGGAGGATCATCTCGCGCTGCCCGAGATGGGCGAGTCCGGCGAGATAGGAGGCGCGCAAAGAGAGCCGCAGTTCACCGCGCTCCAGGAGATCGCGCGCCATCTTCAGCCAGCCGTCTTCGGGAAGCTGATCCGCGGTGACATCCTCGCGAGTGAGATCGGGCAGTGCCGCCATCGCCACCGCGGCGACCGGGCGTGCTCGGGCGCGCCGCCGCGCCCGCACGAGCATGACGACGAGGAGGATCAGGGCCCCGCCAAGCAGGACGTAGAGGAGATTGGTGACCGCGCCGCGCCAATCCCAAGCGCCCGCAGCGGCGTCCTGCGGCGTGCGACCGCCGGAAAACCAATCCACCAACTTCCGCAAACCGCGACCCATCCAATTTCCCAGCTTCCACATCTTCTTCTCGAGCCACGCGCCGAATTCCCGCCGCGTGCTCTGAAACCACGTCTCGTCCTCAACTGGCACCTCGGCCTCGACGCGCGGGGACCGCCAGGCAAACTCGCGCTGCTCGAGCACGTCGTCGATCGAGCGGCTGAGTTCCGTGGCTTCGACGCGCGGGGCGGCCGGAGGATTCTCGGCCCGAGCGGTCGGCCAGGTGAAGGTGGCACCGACCCCGAACGCGATCATCGCGCAGCGGCCCCTCATCATCTTCATCGTCATCATCCCCGCGCGCTCCCAGTTTGAGGATGAAGTTGCAGAGGATGAGCACCGGCCTCGGAGACCGTACGGAGCGTGCGGAGTTGGACTTCGAGATCATCGCCGGTCCGCAGGGAACCGCCTTGGAAACAGCGCACGACCACCGCGGCTTTGCGGATCGGATCGACGCACAGATAGAGGGCCGCAAAGGTCGCGCTGAAAAAGGTCGTATTCAGATACCCATCGAGGTGGCGCGAGAAGGCGGTCTCGATCCCGAGGAACATCTTCAGCAGCATCGGCGCAGCGACGAATCCAATCGCGAGATTCACCCAGACGAAGAAGGCGAAAAGGAGGAGCAAGAGCGTGAAGACGTGCGCCTGCCCGGGCCAGAGGCGGGCTTGCGCGATGGCCTGCCGGGTCACGGCGCGGAGACCTTCGCGGCCATCGCCGAGCGCGGTGACGTTCTGGAAAAAGAGGGCCATCCAGACCGCCGGCAGGGTGACGACGAGCGCCAGCGGACGCAGGAGGAGACCGAGCGGGTGACAGAGGGACTGCACCCCGGCGAGACGCAGGATACGGCCGAGGCTCCAGCGGGGCGGAGCTTCCAGGAGGAGGATCGCGCGGAGGTGCGCGGCGAAGGCGGCCTGCCAGCATTTCATCCAGAGGTAGAGGGCGGCGAGCCCGCCCGCAGACGAGACGAGACGCTCGGCGGCGAAGGCGCTCTGGCTCATATCCGCGACGAAATAGAGCGCGCCGAGCAGGCCCGGCACACTGCCGATGAAGTGCAGGAGGAGCGTGGAGGCGGGCGCACTGCGCAGCAGGTGCGCGGCGGACTCGAGCAGATCGGTGGCCGGCACACCGGCGCGGCGGTGGGAGGTCTTCTTACTCATCGTCGTCGTTGCCGAGCGCTTCGATAAAGCGGGTCTTCCAGAGGCTCTCGCCGTGCGTGTCATCGGGCAGGGCGAGGAAGAGGCGCCCGAGGAGGTAGAAGCACAACCACGCACCGACCAGCCCGGTGCCGAGTTGCGCAAAGGGCCAGAGGTTGATCCGGCGGCGCGCTTTCTTCGCCGGATCGCCGCCGAGTTTTTTCAGGCAGGCCGCGCAGACCACGCGGTCGTCGTGTTCGGCGATGCATTCGCGGCAGAAAAAGTGGTTACACTCGGGGCACCGCGCCACTGCCTCCCGCACGGGGTGATGGAGGCAGCGGTGGGCGAGGAGCGTGGCCATGGCGGCTACGACGCCGGCGCATCAGCGCCCGCCTCCGGTTGCCGCGACGAACCCACCAACAAGGCCAGCCCGACCAGCCCAAGCACCCCGGCGATGATTCCGCTGACGAGCGACACTTCTGGAAACCCCGGCTCGCCGATGATCTCCAAGCCCGTGAGGACGGGCGTTCCGACGTGGTTCACGCTGAACATCACGGTGAAGACGAAGCCCGCGATCATTTCGAGAATGTAAAACGCGAGGGCGATCTTTGGCAGGGTCCGCAGGCCGCTCGGCAGGGTGCGCCCGGCCTGCCGCACCAGCGCCACGATGCAGGCGATGAAGCCGCAGAGCGTGACGATCATCCCGAGCGCAAAGAGCGGCTCTTTCCGCAGCGCGAAGGCGAGCCCCGCCAGCACGGCCTCGGCGAGCAGCAGGCTGATGAGAAAAGCGTGCGGCTTGGTGCTCGCCCGAGTGACCGGCGCAGTCGTCGGCTTGACCGGTCCGAACCGCGCGACCGCGGCATGATCCGGCGCGACCCACGGGGCGGCGAGATACTCTTCTTCCGTCAAGCGGCCCTGCGCTTCTTCGATGCTCGGTCGCACGATCTCGAGCACCTTCAGCGCCACGGGCAGACGGCTGAGACTCGGGAGTTGCTCAAGTTGCACCGCCGTGCGCACGTGCGTCTGGCAGGTGGGGCCGCGGAAGGTATTGATGAGGATGAAGACCAGCCAGAACGCCGCGATGACGGCCGCCTCAGCCAAGGGCACAGTGCTCTCGCCTGACGTGTACCAGAAGGCGACGAATGGCCCCGCCGTGATGAGAACAGCCGCGAAGAGCGCCCAATTCCAAACCTGCCGCCCGGCGGTGCGGCGGGTCACGAAACCCTCGATATCGCGAAAGTAAAAGCGCCGGTAGCTCTCCGAGGCGATCGTGGAATCCACAGCCAGCAGATGGTCCGGCCCCAGCCACAGTCGGCAGCGCGTGGCACTGATCGCGGCGATCGCCCGCCGCAGCCCACGGCCCGGCAGCTTGATGTAAGAGATGGGTTCCGTGGCCATGGGGTCAGGGATTGCGGCCGATGGAAACGAAGACCGCGACCCAGCCGAGGATCTGGAGCACGCCAAGGATGATGGCGAGCACGGCGCGCCATTTCCCGCGCCGGATGATGCTCGAAGGCGCATTCCAATAGCGGATCGCGAGATAGATCGCGATGGGCGCGCCGAGGAGCGTCGGCCAGACGAAGATCATGGGGTACACCGCGACCGCGAGCGCCATGCTGTCGTAGAGCGTCCGCGAATTTTCGAGCTGCTTCAGCCGGCCTTTTTTCTTCCCGGATTCCAGGCAGCCGGGGCACAGGTGCGCGCCGCTGAGTTCCACATCGCAGACCGCGCAGAGGAAACGTCCGCAGCTTTCACACGGCACCACGGCCTTCTTCGCCGGATGGTAAAAGCAGCTCACCTCGCCTTCCGCGAGCACCTGTTCCGCGCTGGTCCCGAGGCCCGGCGGACGGAGCGCCGCGGGGAAGACCGCCACCCGATAGTCCGCGCCGCAGGCGAGGCACGGGCGCAGGGCCACGGAGTTATAGGACGCGGGCGGCAGGGGCGCGCGACACTTGGAGCAGGCGAGGAGGCGGGCGGTCATCCGTCACCGCTTCCGCACCACCCGGGTGCCGCACATGCGATCGTGCAGCGCACGTTTCTCCTCGTCGAAGCCCGCCATGATGTAGCCGATCATCAGAGTGAAAGCGCTGACGATCTCCGCAAAGTAACGACCCGCCGCGACGCCGTGAGTGACCGGTGAACCATCGGCGCGGATGACTTCCAGCTTGCAGGCCATCTTGCCCGGGGTCGCCCCGAACTTGCCCAGGAAATAAACTTGGTACGCCAGCCCGATCAGGAGGCCGAGGACCACGCTCAGGATCGTCGTCGTGTTATTGCTCCCCAAGGTGAGCACGAGCGCAAAGCCGATCACCTGCCCAACGATGTTATTGATGATCCCATCCACGAACTTTGCCCCAAACCGAATCCAGAAGCCCGCATACTCGCGCTGACCGCTGACCAGTGCGCCTTCCTTCACCCGCTGGAAAAAGAGCGGCTTGCACTCGGCGCAGACCGTCTGGCCCTCGTAGGTGATCATTTCGTCCGGAGAAAAGGCGCGGCCGCATTGGCTGCACAGCCCTTCGCCCGCCACCCCACTCGAGCGGGGTCCAGTCGCCACGGCCACCGTCCCAGCCCCGCCCACCGCCGCCGCCGACGCCGCGCGCGAGGCCGCGGTGAGACCAGGCGCGACTTCGGAGTACGCCTGCCAGGCAGCCATGCCTTCGCACCAGACAAGCGTCTCCGGCTTGATCGTTCCCGCCGCGGCGAGTGCTTGAAAATCGGCTTCCGCGGTTGGACCGCGACGTTCGTTATTCTCTGCGTAGTACCATTTCATGAGAGGGAAACTTCGAGCTAGTAGTGGGCCGGGAGGTTGGCAATTCCCCGCTGGTTTGGGAAGTGTCCAGATGGCACTCGCCGGAATTGCGCTAGTTCGGGGAAGCCGGCGTAGGAGCGCCGCCGTCCCGTGCGGCAAACGCAGCCATCGCGCGCAGCGCCTTTCCACGAAGGCCCAGGAGGTCTGGCGCGGCGCGCGTGTCGGCAGGATGGCCGCACGAGACGGCGGCGCTCCCAGGGCATTTTCCCCGGTTCCTGGCAACCATTCAGGAGCGCGTCTTCGGGATGGCAGGGACCGGCGACGCCGTGGACGGCACCTCCGCAGCCGGCGCCGGAACGGGCACCACGGGCGCTGTCCCCTCCGGCGCCGTCTTCGGAACCGGCGTGGCTTTCGGCTTCGGGACTGGCGGGCGGTCCATGGCGATCAACTCCGAGACGGTCACAAATTTGAGCCCTTTCGCCGTCAGCCCATCGAGCGTCTCGGGCATCGCATCGATGGTGCTTTTGTGGATGTCGTGCGCGAGGATGATCGAACCCGGAACTGCGTGCGAAAGGATGTGCGACTTCACATGCGCGGCGTTGCGCACCTTCCAATCCAGCGGATCGACATCCCACATGATGCATTTGTAGCCCCACTTCCGAAACGCCCAGCCTTGCTGATTCGGAGTAAAGGCTCCGTAGGGCGGTCGCATCACCTTGGGCGTCACGCCCGTGGTCTGGATGATGATGTCATGCGTTTTCCCGAGTTGCTCGGTCACGCCGCCTTCCCCCATTTTCGTGAGCTGCGGATGCGACCACGAGTGGTTCGCGATCTCGTGCCCCTCGGCCACGATGCGCTTCATGATGTCGGGATATTCCGCCGCGCATTGGCCCACGATGAAGAAGGTCGCCTTGATCTTGCGCTGCTTGAGCAGGTCCAGCAGCCGCGGGGTATTCGTGCCGTGCGGCCCGTCATCAAAGGTCATCGCGACGAAAGGGCCGTCCACACTGCACTGGCTGTAGGTGACCTTGGCCTGCGCCGGACGCACCTGCCCGACCGGCTCCGCCGTGCGCACCGGCATGGGCGTGGAGGGAGCGGGCACGGGTGCCGCCTTCGGTGCGGCGCTGGCCAGACTTGCGGTCGCGAGGAGGACGAAAAGGGAGCGGCTCATGGCTTGGACCGCACCAATGAACTACCGGGCGCCGAATGTCTAACGACGAATTCTGACGGATTGGATATTTTCCGCGATGCCGCAGGTTCTCAAGCTAGGCGGCCGCGGGAACTGCGGAGGATCACCGCACCGCCACCAATCGCCCATGCGCCAGCAGGCCCGCGCACCAGCGCTCCGGCACCCTCTGCGCCGCGCCGAGCAGCGCGCCCACCACGACTCCGCGATGGCAGTTATCTCCACCCACATTGGCATTCGCGATAATCCCGGCATCGAAATCGCCCGCATATTTCCACGCGAGATAGAGCGCCGCGGGAAAGGCATCTTTAATGTAACAAGCTGGGCTCAGCCGCCCGCCGATCACCTGCTCATCACCCTCCAGCGCCCAGGCCGCCATCTTCGCCGCCGAGACCCAGTCGGTCGCTTCGCTTTCGATCACCGCCCGGAGCGCCTGCCCGGCAAGCGTCCGCACGAGCACCCGCGTGAAGACATCCGCCGCCGCGAGCACTCCGGGATCCTGATGGGTGAGACCCACATGCGTCTGCACGATCTCCCGCAGCCGCGGTGCGTCTGGGCCGAGCGCCGCGACGAGCGCCGGCACGGGCGCGAGGCCGCCGATGTGGACATCCGCGATCCCGCACTTCGCGGGCTTCTTGCCCCGCGCGTAGTTCGTGAAAAAGGCGCGGTGATATTCCTCCACATAGGTATCGCGATGCCGGCCCGGCGTGAGCATGAAGTCGATATAGTGGGCCAGCCAGACCTCCGGATCGTAGCCCTCACGTGCCCGCACTTCCTCGTAGAGTTCCACGGCGAGTTGCAGGTTCAGCGTATTCTCCCCAGCCGCCAGGAACTGATGATAATGAACGCCCCGCCGGCCCCAATATTGCGCCTGCTCATGGAGGATATCGCCGCGCTCATTCGGCGGCGTGTAGCTCGAGCGCCAGAGGATGCTGTCCGCATGTGGGCTCTTCGGCGCCACATAGTGATCGACGCGGCCGTAGTCACGCCGCAGCGAGAGGCGGTCGTAATACCAATGCACCGGCATCGAGAGCGCATCAGCGGCCAGTGCTCCGAGAAAAGGATCGAGAGAGGAAGCAGTCGTCATAAGTTGAATGGTGGATTTACAGTATTACGCTTGAGCAGCGCGACCGGTTGAGCATTTCGGCGGAGCCAGGCGCAGTTCACCCCACGAGCTGGAATCCGCCAGAGCCGAGCTTCTCGCCATTCACCAGCAAGTCCACCGCGTGTCTTCCGGCGTGATGTTTGCGCGTGGTGAAATCGCGGATAACCTGGCCCTTTGCGAGCGCGAGCTTTTCACCCGGTGCCAGCGTCACTTCCTTCCACTTGAAGACCTTTGCCGAAGTCGTGCCGGACTGCTTCACATAGTGGATCGCGTAGTCGATCACGAGCTTCTGGACCGCGCGCGCCGTGGACCGGAGGGCGAGGGAAATGGTCACCGCTTCCCCGAGGCGCAGGCGTTTCGGCGCGACGCTGAAAGTGTCCACGGCAATCTCCGCCCGCGCGCCCGCCCCGATCACGCCGAGCGCGCGGCGATCCCCATTTTTGATCAGCGTCCGCAGTGCGCGTTTTGCGATCCAGGCCGTGTGCGGCGTGGCGAGGCCCCAGGATTCGATGCGGTCGAGCACCCACGCGGGGTGATCCTTGGTGATGTCGTTGAGATGATTCGCGACCGACTTCCGCACATAGAGGCTCGGATCAGCTTTGAGGTTTTCGAGGATCGGCGCGGCGGGCGACGGATCGGTGATCAATGCGGTGAGCTTGAACGACCACGGCAGGCGCGGCCGACAGCCTTCGCTCGCCAGCCGACGCACGTGTTCATTTTCGTCCCCCGACCAATGCGTCATCACCCGTAACGTCCGCTGCAAATCGCGCCGCAAAAACTCGCGGATCGCAAACTCCGACGAACCGAACTGTGTGAAGAACTTCAGCGCATCGAGCGAGCGATCGAAGTCCTCGCGTCCGTAGAGCCCGACAAAGTCCGGCAGCACCAGCGCGGTAAATCCTTCGCCCCAGCGCGGCGCCACCGCGCGCAGGAGCGCCACCGCTTTCCCATAGTCCTGCGGCAAAGTCTCCCGCAGCGCCTCCGTCGCCCGCCGCAAGCGCGCGAGCAGAGCCAGCGGCTCGAGCCCTGGCAGCGTGAGCGCGAGGAAACGCTTCTGGTCAAACTTCGGAAACGCCGCCGCCATGTCCCGCGCGATCTTCCGATACCGCGCCTCGTTAAACATCTGCTTCAACGCCGGCGTTGCGGTGTCACTCATCGTTGCACCGCAATCTGTCTCGACAACCGCAGGCAGTAGAGCAGAGGGAGCGCGCCGAAGACGCCGAAGCTGCAGTCGATCAGCCGCCAGTAGAACGGGATGCCCCGGATCGGCCCGCAGATCAGCGCGAGCGGGATCACTCCGGCGCAGGCGATGAGGCCGATCTTCAGTACCCACGCATTGGCCACCGGCTCACGCCACGGACCGAGGAAAAAGAGCGCGATAGTGATGTGGCCGAAGGCCAGCCAGTCAGTGCCGTAAGCCAGCCACGGATATGCAGAATGCATCGCCCGCAAGCCCTCGCGGACTGTAGCAATCCAGAACACCAATCCACGCAGAGTGGCGGGCGCGGCGTCAGCGGGGATACCGAGGATTCGCGCAAGAAGTTCGAGTTCGTGGAGAAGCGGAAATGCGGTCACACCGCTAAGCACGAGTGCGACAATGAACCCGCCGAGTACCAGTCGGTAGCGGCGCAGGGCGGTGTGAGGTTGCACGGTGTCGCCGGGAAAATCACCCCAGGAGCGTCCGCGCGTGCGCGAGGGCGGCGTCGAGTTGTGAGGGGTCTTTGCCGCCGCCGCGGGCGTTATCCGGCTTGCCGCCGCCTTTGCCGCCGACGAGCGGGGCGATGGTCTGGATGATTTTGCCCGCCTGCACTTTGGCGGTGAAGTCAGCGCTCACGCTCGCGACGAGGGCGACCGCGCCATTCGCGCTGCCGCCGAGGACGGTGACGCCGGTGAAGCCGTGGGACTTCAGCGCGTCGGCAACGGTTTGGAGCGTGTCGCCGTCGGCGGTGCCGAGATTGGCGATGATCGCGGGGGTGCCGTTGATCGTGGTGGCGGAAGCGAGCAGCTCTTTCGCGCGGCCGGCAGCTTCACGTTGCTGGGCGGACTTGAGCGCCTTCTCCAGTTCCTTCTGCTGCGCGAGCATCGCTTCGATGCGTTTCTCCAGTTCGGGCAGCGGCGTGCCGATCTTTGTCGCGAGGGCGTGGAGGCGTTGCGTGTCGCTGGTGGCGAGGTCGTAGGCATTCAGGCCGGCCTGGGCTTCAATGCGGCGGACGCCAGCGGCGATGGCGGCTTCGCTGGCGATGCGGAAGAGGCCGATCTCACCCGTAGCGCGGGTGTGGGTGCCGGCGCACAGCTCTTTGGAAAATCCGCCGATATCGACCACGCGCACGGTCTCGCCGTATTTGTCGCCGAAGAACTGCATGATGTCCCCGCGGCCGCGCACGTCGGCGTAAGGCACTTCGATCCACGAGACGGCGGCGTTTTCGACGATGCGCTCGTTCACCAGCCGCTCGATGTCGCGCACCTGCGCGGGCGTGAGTGCGGCGCTGTTGAAGTCGAAAGTGAGCTTGTCGGGGCCGACGAAGGAACCTTTCTGCGTGGCCTCTTTGCTCACGACTTCGTGCAGCGCCCAGTGGAGCAGGTGGGTGACGGTGTGGTGCCGCTGGATGGCGCCGCGGCGCGCGCGGTCGAACTCGATGGTGACGTGTTCGCCGACGGCGGGCGCATCGGCTTCGTCGAGGAAGTGCAGCCAGGCGTGGCCGCTCTTCTGCGTATTGGTGATGCGCCAGACGTTGCCGCCGTGGGTCATCTCACCGGTGTCGCCGACCTGCCCGCCCATCTCGGCGTAACACACGGAGTTGTTGGCGATGACGACGGTTTTGCCCTTCACCGAAAGCACTTCCTGCACATCGGCGCCGGTGTGGTCGTGGTCGTAGCCGAGGAAGTTCGTGGGCGTCTTCGTCTCGACTTCGGAAAGCTCGATGATGGTTTTCTTCTGCGCGGCGCGGGCGCGGGCGCGCTGCTCTTCCATGTGCTTTTCAAAACCCGCCGTGTCCACGGTGAGGCCGCGCTCACGGGCCATGAGTTCGGTGAGGTCGAGGGGGAAGCCCTGCTCATCATAAAGCCGGAACGCAAACGCCCCCGAGATCACTCGCGACTCCGCCTGCAAGCTCGACGGGCCTTGGGGAGCGCACGCTTCCAGCGTGCTGTGGGAGGCATCCTGCCGCACACCTTCGGGAGAAAGTGTGGAGCGCGACGATGGCTCCGGCTGGAAGCGTGCGCTCCCCACTTCACTCGCGACTGCAGAGCCGGTCGTGAGTGCCGTCCGATCGTTCCAAGTCCACACCCAAGGATACGCCTCACCCGGCTGCATGAGGTTTTCATTCCAAGGATTCCCGCACACGTAGAGGAACTTTTCCTCCACATCCGTATCGCTGCGCATCAGCCGGTCGTGGCTTTCCTTTTCCCACACGGCCTCTCCAGTGCGTCCTTCGAGTTTGTTGATTTCGTTCGCGGTGAAAGATTTCACCGAATGGAGCAGTTCCGAGAGCGACCATAAGACGGAGTTTCCTGCGGCGTCCTGCTGCTTCACCCACGGTTGCAGAAGGACATGGACGTGATCGGGCATGATGCAAACCGCAAAGAGGTCGTAGCGCTTTTGGTCGAAGTGAACGAAGCCGTCGCGGACGATGTCGCGGGCAGCGGGTGACATGACGCGGCGTTCACGCGTGCTGAAAGTGACGTGGTAGATCCCGTGTGGGAGTTCGTAGTGCGGGAGGTTGCGTTTGGTGAAGCGTGTGGAGCGCGACGATGGCTCCGGCTGGAAGCCGGACCCGGCACGCTGGAAGCGTACGCTCCCCTCTTCTCTCGTGACTTCGGACGCGCCGGTGAGTCTCGCGGCCTCGGCTTCGAAGAGGGCGATGCCTTTATCCAGCGTCTTGTTGAAGGACACCTCCTCGCGTTGCAGCACTTCCTCCACGTGCTTTTGCTTCGCGCGGATTCCGGGGAAGACGTCGCCCATCGTGCGCGCCAGCACGGGGACGAGCTGGTAGAAAAAAGGTTCCTTGAATCCGAGCGAACGGCCGTAGCGCACGGCGCGGCGCAGGATGCGGCGCAGGACGTAGTTGCGATCCGTATTGCCGGGCTGGATGCCGTCGGCGATGGCGAAGCTGAGCGTGCGGATGTGATCGCCGATGACCCGGAAGGCGACGTCGATTTTCTCCTGCTCGCTCGTGGGGATGATCTGCCCGGCGGCGTTCGGCTGCGGGAGCGTGCTGCCGTATTGGTGGCCGCTCATTTTCTCCAGCTCGTCGAAGATCGGGCGGAAGATGTCGGTCTCGTAGTTGGAGATTTTCGCGTTGGCGAAGTCGGTGAATTCCTTCGTGCCTTGGATGATCGAGGTGAGGCGCTCGAAGCCCATGCCGGTATCGACGTGCTGCGCGGGGAGTGGCGTGAAGCTGCCGTCGGGGTTGGCGTTGAACTGGATGAAGACGTTGTTCCAGATCTCGATGCACTCGGCGGTGCCTTTGTTG
>JANNXQ010000139.1:0-34847 GCA_031409655.1 Chthoniobacteraceae bacterium
TCGCCGCTGTTCGGCGCCCTTTGCTGAGCAGCGTCGCATAGGGGAAAAAAGAGATTGCCAAGGGCGCTTCGCCCGCTACCATACCCGGTACATGCCTCGATCCATCGCACGTCGCAAGACGAAAAAGTCCGCCTCCAAGCGCCTCAAAATCACCGCGACGGGCAAAATCATGCGCCGCAAACCCGGCCTTCGTCATCTCGCTTCGAGCAAGAGTTCCAAGCGCAAGCGCAAGCTCGGCAAAGACGGGGAAGTCCACGTCACCATGGTGAAGCGCATGAAGGCCTGCCTTCCCTTCGGTTAAACGGGAGCGCTTCTTTCGATCCTGCCCGTCTGTCCCGCCTTTTGCGGGATGCCTCGGTGAGCGAGGAGGCGGATCTTTTCACCAAAAACAGCAACAGCTCGCCGAACGAAACCAGTAACCGAACCAGACCATGCCAAGAGCCACTAATGCGCCCGCGAGCCGCGAGCGCCGAAAGAAAGTCGTCGATGAAGCCCGCGGATTCCGCGGCCGGCGCTCAAAACTTTTCCGCTACGCCAAGAATGCGGTGATGAAAGCCCAATACTGGGCTTTCCGCGATCGCAAGACGCGCAAGCGCAACTTTCGCATGCTCTGGCAGCAGCGCATCAATGCCGCCGCCCGCGCGCACGGCCTCACTTACAGCCGTTTCATGGAAGGCATCAAAGCCGCCGGGATCGAGCTCGACCGCAAGATCCTCTCCGACCTCGCGGTGACCGACGAGGCCGCGTTTAAGGCGATCTTCGACAAGGCCAAGGCCGCGCTCGACGATAAACGCTCCGCCGCGAAGAAGGCCGCTTAAGCAAGCGCATCGAACGTCAGGATTTCACAGCCTCGAATGCGCCCCGCGTGTTCGAGGCTGTTTCTTTTCAGAATCGCAGATTTCAGATCTCAGATTTCAGATTGAGATCCGAGGTCCGCATCCAATCTGAAATTCCCCATGGATTCCCAACTCGACCAACTCCGCACCGAGGCCCTCGCTGCCATCGCCGCCGCGACCGATGAAACGGCGCTCGAACAGCACCGGGTAAAATACCTCGGCCAATCCGGCGCGCTCACCGCCTTGAGCAAAGGCATGAAAGACGTGTCGAAGGACGACAAGCCGCGCCTCGGCAAACTCCTCAACGACGTGCGCAGCGCCGTGACGACCGCGCTCGACGAACGCAAAGCCGCGCTGCTTGCCGACACCGATAAGGCGGCCTTCGCCGGCGTCGATGTCACACTGCCCGGCACCGCGCATCGTACCGGCACGCTGCATCCCATCACGCAACTCCTCGACCGCGCCGTGAGCATCTTCCGCCGGATGGGCTTCGCGCTCGCGGATGGGCCGGACATCGAGACGGAGTTCCACTGCTTCGACGCGCTGAATACGCCCGCTGACCACCCAGCGCGGAATGAAAAGGACACGTTTTACTTTGCCGATGGACGCCTGCTCCGCACGCACACGAGCACGGTGCAGATCCGCACCATGGAATCCACGCCGCCGCCGATCCGCATCATCGCGCCGGGCGCTGCTTATCGCCGCGACGAGATCGACGCCACCCACCTTGCGCAGTTCACGCAAATGGAAGGCCTCTACGTCGATCAAGGCGTGAGCGTTGCGGACTTGAAAGGCACGCTGGAGTTCTTCTTCCGCGAGCTTTTCGGCAAAGATGCGCAGTTTCGTTTCCGCCCGCATTTCTTCCCCTTCACCGAGCCGAGCTACGAGGTGGACATCAAGACGCGCGCCCTCGGCGCGAGCGATCGCTGGCTGGAGATCGCCGGCTGCGGCATGGTCGATCCCGCCGTCTTCGAACAGATCAATGCGCGGCGTGGAGACCAAGCCTTTGACCCGGAAAAGTACACCGGTTTCGCCTTCGGTTTCGGTCTCGACCGGCTGGCCATGATCATGGCCGGGGTCCCCGACATCCGCTACTTCACCGACAACGACCAGCGCTTCCTCGCGCAGTTCTGACGGTGCGTGCCTGCCATGGGCGGCCCGCCCGTCGGTGTGCTAGGCCGCGCCTCCGCGACGGCTCTCCTGGCGGCGCTTCTCGGACTTGCGCCTCTCGCGCCAGCCAGCGAGGCCAAACATGGCCAGACCGACCACGACGCCGGAAGGTTCCGGGACGGGCGTGGCCGAGACTTCACCGAGGGTTCCATCGAAGGGCGCGAACGTGTTGTAGAGGCCGCCGGTGAAGCCGGTCGCGAGAGTCGTGCCGCTGTTGCTGTAGAAGTTGATCTTGCTCAACTGTCCGCCGAGGAGGCCGCTGGGATCCACGCCGATGTAGAGCCGATCGAGGCCGGCGGTCCAGTTCCAGACGCTCAGCGTCGTGCCGGTCCAGTTCGCTCCCAGTGCGCTGCTGTCGTCGAAGCGCAGGACGATGCCGCTGGCGAAGGTGCCGAAGTCGATCACGGAATTGGCGCTCAAGGTGAGCGTGCCGAATTGCTCGTCGAGGCCATCGACTGCGCCGCGAATCTTGCCGCCGGCGAGTGTGACGGGGGCGCTGTCGTTGACCTGATCGCTGAGGCTGCTCAGGAGTAGGGTGCCACCCGCGTTCACCGCGACCGAGGCGGTATAGCCGAGGGCCTCGAAAGCGGTGGTCTCGAGGGTGCCGGTATGCACGGTGGTCGGGCCGTCGAAGAAGTTGGTGTTGGCGAGGACGAGCAGGCCGGGGCCGGTCTTGGTCAGGCCGTAGTTGATCAGCGTCTGGCTGCTCGAGATCGCGCCGCTGAAGGTGGTCGTGCCGGTGTTGGTCGTTTCGATTTCGCGCGTCGCGCTGTTCAGCGTCACGAAGCCGCTGAACTCGAAATCCTCCGCGCCGCCGATTTTCATCGGGCCGTTGAGCGTTAGGTTGTTCACGAGGGTGAGCGGGCTGCCGCTGACGTTGCGGATTTCGCCGCCCTGGATGAAAAGCCCGGTGCTGGCGAAAGCTGAGGCATCGCCGACGGCGAAGACGCCATCCTTGAGCACGGTGTCGCCGCCGTAGGTATTGGCGACGCTGAGCGTGAGGGTGCCGGCGCCGGTCTTGATGAGGCCGACCGAGCTGGTGATCGCGCTATTGATATCGAAGGTCACGTCGCCGGAGCCGCCGATCGCCAGCGCGTTGCTGCCAGCGCGAATGGTCTTGGAAACGATGTTGCCAATGCCGGTCACGAGGAGATTTCCCGAGGTGAGCGTGAGTTCGCCGATGCCGGTCACGCTGCTGACATCCTTGAGCCAGAGGGCGTTGATTGTCGTCGCGCTGGGCAGCGCGATGGCGCTGCCGTCTGCCTTCACATTGTCGGTGACGGCGCTGCCATCGACGAGCGTCGCAGTGAACTCCGTGGCCGGATGAAGCAGGCGCACACCTTTCACCGGGTCGTAGGTCACGAGCTGCGTGCCGAGGCCGGTGGCGCTGGTGTCGCCGAATCCGCCGCGGATGATGCTGATGCTCGGGTGGCCCGCCGGGGCGCCGCCGCCGATGAGCGGGAACTCGTTCGTATTCGTCGGGGTGAGGAGAAGGTTCGCGCTGTTCGCGGTGCCGGGGGCGTTCACGCCGAGATTCGTGCCGCGCCAGAGGCTCGCGGCGGTGGCGGCGTTCGTCGGGAGGCCGGCGAGGCGGACGATGGCGGCCTGGCCGCTGCCGGGCGTGAGCGTGACCGTCGAAGCACCGGCCCCGAGCGCGAGCCCGTTGAAGACTTCCTCGGTCGTCGCGCTGCCGCTGCCAAGCAGATTCAGCGAGCCGCCGTTCAGTGTGACGCCACCCGCGTTGTCGTGGAGGCGATCGGAGGAATGCGTGCCGGTGTCGTCCAGGGTGAGCGCGGCTCCGGCGTTGACCGTGTGCGTGCAGGCATTGGCCGCGAGGGAGCCGCGGTCTCGAAGGACGACAGCCCCGGCGTTGACAGTGAGCGCGCCGCTGTAGGGCATCGCCTCGGTGAGGATGAGATTGCCGGTTCCATTTTTGTTCAAGGTGGTGCTCCCGACGAACTGGCCGCTCCAGGTGGCGTCGTAGCCGTTGGTCTGGATCGCGCCGGCGTTGGTCGTGCCGGCGGCGTGGATCAGCCGGCCACTGGTCCAGTTGCCGCGCAGGACGATGTCTTGCCCGGTGGCACTCGTGGCCAGCAGGATCTCACCGCCGTTGCCGAAGGCGGAGTCACCGTCGATGTAGAGGTGGCCGCCACTCCACTGGGTCGGGCCCGTGTAGTTGTTCGCGGCGTTGATCTCAAAAACGGCGTCGCTCGTGGCGTAGCCGATGCCGCCGGCACCGGTGATCGCCTGGTTGAGCTGCCAGCGCTGATAGGCCGCGCCGGTGAAGGCGCCGAAGCCGGTCGTCTCCACGGCCCGGTTGAAGGCCAGCGTGTCGGAGCCGGTGTAAGTCAGGCTCGTGGCGGACCCGCCGCCAAAGCGCACCGCGCCGCCCGCCGTGCCGAGGTTGGCGTCGGAGGCAAAGTTCACGGCGCCCTCGTTAATGGTCAGGCCGCCGGTGAAGGTGTTGGTGCCGCCCAGGATCAAGGCACCGGCACCGGACTTGGTCACGCCGCCGCTGGTCGTGAGGTTGTAGTCGAGCGTGGTGCCGCCGCTGTCGTTAATCACCAGCTCACGGGTATTGCCCGAGCCGGTGAGGAGCGCATTCGTGATCGCGCCGAGGGTCAGTCCGGCTCCGGTGATGGACAGGCCGCCACTGTCGAGTGTGAGATCGAAAGCGCCGGTCACATTGCCCCCGGTGACGACCAGCGAATTCACTGTGGTCGTTGCGACGAGCATATCCGCGCCGGTGCTGCGGACATTGTCCGTCGGGCCTGCGCTGATGAGGCTGGTCGCGTATTCGCTGGTGGCCAGCGGGCGCAGGCCGTCCGCGCCGTAGGTCAGGTAGCTGCTGGTCGCGGGCTGGAAGGCCCAGGGCAGGATGCTCTGATTGGTGGTGCCGACCGCGCCGCCGCCGCCTGACAGAGCCGCGGCCGGAGCGCCGCCTTCGATCTGCGTGAGGAAAATGCGCGCGCCGCCGATCGGCGATTGCGTGAGGCCGAGATTCGTGGCGTTCACATTCAGCGTGCCGCGTGCGGCGCTGCGGGCCAGATTCGCGACGGAGACAGTGCTGGGCGCGCTGCTGCCGCTGGTGATCGTGAGCGTGCTGCCACCAGCCAGCGTGATGGGGCCGAGGTTGTGATTGCCTGGCGTGTTCGCGTTTTCCGTGAAGGCGATGCCGCCGCCCGCGAGGGTGATGGGGGTGCTCGTGCCGATGCGATTGGCGATGGTGCCACCGGCAGCAGCGTTGTCGTCGGTGTTGTTGAACGCGAGCGTGCCGCCGCGGATTTCCACCGCCGTGCTGGCCAGGGTGCCCGCGCCGGCGAGCTGCAGTATGCCGCTCCGAATGACGGTGCTGCCCGTGTAGCTGAGCGGCTGGGTGAAGGTGCTGGTGCCGCTCGACTGGGAGGCTTTGGTTACGCCGCCGGTGCCGGTGATGTCGCCCGTGAAAAGGCCGCCAACGTTGTCGTAGATGGTGAGCCGGTTTGCGCCGAGGGCGACCGTTCCGTCGCTCACCTGGCCGAGATTGAACGACCCGATGATCGCCGCGGTGTTGAGGCTGGCGACGGAGCGGTCGCTGCCGCCGAGATCGAAGGTCGCTCCCGGCAGGACGGTGACGGCGCTGCCGAGGGGATTGAGCGCGGCCGTCGCACTATCGAGCCGGAGCGTGCCCTGCGCGACGGTCACCGCGCCGGTCGCTGTGTAACGACCGTTCAGAGCCAGCGTGCCCTCGCCATATTTCATGAGGCCAGCGCCGGGCAGGATGCTGCCCACGGTGAGCGTGGTGCCTGCGCCGGGGATGAGGAAAACGTAGCCCGCATTCGCGTCGGTGAGATTGGTGCTCAGGCTGGGCACGTCGATCGAGGCATTGCCCGTGGCCAGCACGGTGCTCTGGCCGAGGAGCAGCGTGCCGGGGCCGCCCACGCTCGCGCCGGCGCCCAGCTTCAGCGCGGTGAGGGCGGTGGTCTGATTCACCGAGGCCGCGCCGGTCAGGGCCACGTTCGGCGCGCGGTTGAGGTCGAAATTTCCCGCCGGAATGGTGCCCGAGTATTCGCCCGCCGTGAGGGTGCGGAAGCCGGTGTCCGCCGCGTACGTGAGGAAATCCGTGCCGCTGCCGGTGGCGCTGGTGTCGCCCATGAAACCGGGGAGGAGATTGATGAAGGGCGTGCCTTCCGCGCCGCCCGCGCCGCCGAGTTGCACGCCGCCGCTGCCGAGATCGGTGACGAACCAGTTCGTGTTCCCCGGGCCGGGCAGCGCGCCGAGATTCGTGCCGCGGATGAGGCCCGCGCTGACGGCGCTGGTCCGGGCAAGCAGCCCGCTGGTGAGGGTGGTGCCGCCGCCAGAGAGCGTGACCGTGCCCGCGAAGAGATCGAGTTGATTGGTGCGCTCGCTGGTGCCCGCGGCGTGGCCGATGATTTTCAGCTCGCCGCCATTCAGCCGCAGCGCGCCGCTGGCGGCATTGCCGGTGCCGAAGGGCGTGTCCCACACGTCGGGCAGGCGGTTGTTGTTATTCGTCGCGGCGTTGTCGAGCACGAGGGCCGCGCCGGGATTCACGAGCACGGTGGCGGTGTTGAGGAAGCCGCCGGTGCCGGTGCTGTTGAGCAGGCTGCCATTCGCACCGCTGAGCCGCAGCGTGCCGCCGAAAATCTGGCTGGCTCCGGTGAACATCTCGGTGCCGGTGAGGTTCAGCTCACCCGCGCCGAATTTGTAGAGGCCGCGGATGGCGGTGCTGCGCGCATCGAGCAGCGTGCCGCTGAGGGTCACGGCGTTCCCATTTGTGTCGAAGCCAAACCCAGTGCCGTTCTGCGCGCTGTTCACGATGAAGTCCTGCGTGAGCGTCATCGGCGCATCGAAGCGCAGCGTCTGCCCGCCCGCGGTGCTGATCGCGGAGTCGGTGAAGACAACGCGGGGGTTCGTGCCGAGCGCGGCGGGGTTGTCGATGGCCAACGCGCCGGCGGCGATGAGCGTGGCACCGCTGTTCGTATTTGCGCCAGTGAGCCGCAGCACGCCGCTGCCGTCTTTTAAGATGCCGCCATTGCCACTCACGCTCGTGCTCGCCGCGTCCAGCGTGGTGCCGCTGACGACGTGGAAGCCCGCGCTCGCGCCGAGCCCCGCGCCACTGCCGCCTGCGGCGACGATACTCTTGCCAGTGAGCGTGGCATCGGGGCCGCGATACTTGAGGAAGCCGCCCCCGAGTTGGAGCTGGGTGCTGCCGCCGAGCGCGGCGAGATTGTCGATGACGAGATTGCCGGCGTTCACCGTGGTCGCACCGGTGAAGGTGTTGGTGCTGTTGCCGAGGTAGAGCGCGCCCGCGCCGGACTTGGTGAGGCCGCCGCTGGTGGTGACTTTCGCGCCGAGGGCGAGGTCGCCGACGGCGAAGACATTCAATTCCCGCGTGTTCGCCGCGCCGGTCTGGAGTTCGGCGACCTGGATGCCGAGCGGCACGCCCGCGGTGCCGGCAGCGTTGGTCGTATAGACATTCGCGACCGGACTGAGAATGAGGCCGCTGGAGACGATGAGCTTCTCCGTCGTGGCGCTCTCGAGGCGCGTGCGGCTCGCGGTGCCGGCGAGGTTGAGAGCATTCACCGTCTTGTCCCCACCGCTGATCGTGGTGGTGGTGAGCGACCCGGTGTTGAGCCGCACGTTTTCCGTCGCGGCTGCGGTGGTGAGGCTGTCCCGCACTTCGGAGTTCGGGTCGGTGTTCAGCACGCGGACGCCGTTCGCGCCGTAGGTGACGAAGTTTGATCCCGGATCCGAGCCGGTGATTCCGCCGACTGCGTAAGGCAAGATGCTGATCGTTCTGGTCCCGATGGCGCCGCCACCGCCGACGAGTTGTGTACCGGGCAGATTGCCGAAGGTGAGCTTGGCGATCGCGGTCGTCGCCACCGCAGCCGTGCCCATGTTCGCATTCCCGGCGCGGAAGAGGAAGGTGCCTCGGTTCACGCGGGTGAGACCATTCGCGACGTCGCCGAAATTCAGCGTGCCGCCAGCGTTCATGGTCACGATGCTCAGCCCCGCACCGCGCAGCGAGCCGACCGTCTCGCTCGTGGCGGTCCCACCGTTGGTGGTGAATTGAAACTCGCCCGCGTTGCTGAAGATGGCCTGGGTGTCGGCGAGGCGCGTGCCGAGGTCGCTCGCGTTGTTGAGCGCGAGCAGCGGGCCGCGGTTCGTGTTGTTTCCCCACGCCCCGAGCGTCATGGCGTTTTGGAAGGGCAGGGCACCATTGGCGGAGATGGTGGTCGTGCCGGTGCCGGAGAGCAGATGAAAGCCGCCGCCAAAGGTGTTGCCGCTGGCCGTCAGCGCGATCGAGCCAGTGCCAGTCTTGGTGAAAGCGGCGGCGGCGTTGCCGGTGATGTTGCCATCCCAGGTCATGGCAATGTTGTTGAAGCCGGTGGTGAGCTGTCCGCCGGAGCCGAGGGCGATATTCGATCCCGCGTCCAGATTCTGCACCGCCCCGAGCTCGCGCGCCTGGTTGGCGAGATTGAATGTGGTTTCCACGCTAACCACGCGATCGACGCGCAACGTCGCGCGGCGCAATTGGCCGGTGCTCCCGAGCGTGATCGTATTTGCCGTCTCACCCGAGCTGATCCGCACCGGCGCAAAGAAAGACCGGTTGTCGCCAGAGATGATGAATTTTCCAGGACCGGAGAGGCTCAACTCAGCTCCGCTTACCGCCAGGATCTGGCCGGAAAGATCGAGCGTGGCCGTCGCGGTCGCGGCGTTGATCGTCTCGGTGCCGCCGAGGACGAAGATCGTGCGGGGCAGGGGAAAAGTCGTGGCGCTTCCAGGTGCAGCCGTGAGGCGGAGCGTGGCCGTACCATTTCCCAAGCGGATTCGGCTGCTGGCCGCGCCGAGCTGCGCGTTATCAGTGAAGGTCAGGATGCCGGCAGTGATTTGAGTATCGCCGGCGTAGTTATTGGTCGTGCCTAGATTGATCGTGCCGGTGCCGGATTTGTTGAAGCCGCCGCTGCCGCCGATCGTGCCATTGAGGGTCAGCGCGGTGCCGCTCGCGGCGCTGAGGCTATTGGCCAGCGTGACGACGGCGCTGGCGACCAGGGGCTGCGGGGTGGCGGCGAGAGTGATCGCTCGGCTTGTCGTGCTGTCCGCCGTGGCGTTTAAGGTGCCACCCTGAATGGTGATACCGTTGGCAAGATTCCCGAGCTGCGCATCCGCGCCGTAGTCGAGTCGGCCGGACCAGATTTCCACGCCGCCGGTGAAAGGATTCGGCAAAGTGCCATTGAGCGTGAACGGATTTGGGCCGGTCTTGACGAGCTTGCCAAATCCCTGAAGCACGCCCGCCGCCCCGCCAAAGCTGCCGCCGCTCACGCGCAAATCCACCGGCGTGAGCGCGGCGGAGCCGAGTTGCACCGTGTGCGCCTGGCCAAAGTCGCCCGCCGTGGTCAGCGAGGAAAAGCTGCGCCACGGCGTGCCGCTCGGCGCGGTCGCGGCGCTGAGATCCAGCCTGTAGGTGCCGGCTGGACCGGCGCTCGCGCCGAAGGTGACACTTGCTGCATTCAGCGCCCCCGGGCCCGCGAGGGCCAAGGTGCCGCCCTGGGTGGCGTCGCCGATGGAGACGGTCCCCGCATAGCCATTGTCCCCGCTGGCGATGGTGAGGGTGCCCGCACCGAAGATCTGCAGTGGCCCCGTGCCGTTGATGGGTCCGGAGAGCGTGACGGTGTTCCCACCCTTGAGCAATTGCAGCGCATTCCCCGTCTCGATGGTCAAAGCGCGCGCGCTCGTCCACGGTCCGGTGAGATTCAGCACGCCGCCGGAAGTGTGGAGGAAGCCGCCCGCCGCTCCGAGCCGAGCATCTGCATCGAACTGCAAAGTGCCGGCCCCGAGATAGGTGCCACCGGAGTAACTGTTCGTGCCGGCGAGGACGAGGGTACCAGCGCCGTCTTTCCGCAGGCCGCCCGCGCCGGTGATGTTGCTGTTCAAATTAAGCGTGGAGCTCGTGACGTTGAAGCCGGCGATACCGCCATTGGTGACGATCGGCGTCCCCAGGGTGTCCGAGCCGGTGAAAGTGAGGCCCGCGCCGGCGGCGGTCTGGCTGGGGCTGTTGAAAGTGAGCGACGTCGCGCCGCCGAGGCGCGCGATCGCGCTGACGCTGAGTTGTCCGCCATTGATGGTGATGCCGCCGGCGATGGTATTGCCCGTGCCGGACAGGATGAGCGTGCCGTGCCCGCTCTTGACCAGCGATCCGGCGGTGACGGTCCCCGAGATCGTCAAAGTATTCGTCGTACTGAGTGGACCGACGACGCTGATCAGGCCCTCGCCCGCGCCACCCGCGCCGAGTTTCACCGGTGCGGCAATCGTGTGGTTGAGGACATTGCTCGCGAGCGCCCCGCTGGTGATCGTGATGGCATTCGCTCCGCCAATGCTCAGGCCGGGCGATCCGACGAAGATCGAATTCACGGTGACCGGCGCCAGGGGGGAGGTGACCGACCCGCTGATGCGCATGTTTTGAAAATTGTCCGGGAGGCCGTTGAAGTTGCTGGAGGTGTTGTATTCGTTCGCTGCCGTGTTCAGCAGCCGCACGCCATTTGCGGTGTAGGTCACAAAGCCGCTGCCGGCGGCGTAGCTGGTGCCGGTGTTTACGATGTCTCCCAGTGCCCAAGGGAGGATGCTGATGGTCGGGGTGCCCGCGCCGCCACCACCGCCGACCAGCGCTCCTGCGGGAGCCGCGCCATTCAGCAGCGTGAGCAGCACGTTCCCCTGGGCCGCCGCTAGCCCCGGTCCAGCCGCTGCACCGCCAAGATTCGGTCCGGTGAAAGTGACTGTGCCGCCCGCGCTGCGGATGAGATTGGCGATGGCCACCTCCGTCGCCGCGCCCGCTGGGGGCGAGACGCCGCCCGCGGTGCCCGCAACGATCGTGGTGAGCCCGCCCGGATTCACCGTGCCGAGGCTCTGCGTGACCAGGCCGTCATTGCCAAACGTCTCGAGGAAACCGCCGGTGACCCCGATGCTGGTCCAGGCCGAGACGCGCGAGTTTGCCGCCGAATGCCCGTCGCCATACTGCAAGCGGAAGGTGCCGCCTGCGCTCACCCCGATCCCCGAAGTCTGAAGGATCGAGCCCGCCGCACCGGTGATGTAAATGGACGCCGCGTTATCCACCGCCGTCGCCGCGTGATCCAGCGCGCGCACCGTCGTGGCACCCGCGTAAGTATTGATGCCCCGGAGTTGAAGCACTCCCGCGGAACCGGAGCCGCTCTGGGTCACGCCGCCCGCGCCGCTGAGAACGCCGGCGAGAGTGAGTGTCGATGAGCCGTTGAGCTTGAGGTTGCCGTTGAGGGTGACGTTGTTCGCAACGGTCTGCGCGGACGCCGTGCGCAGATTGCCGCCATTGATGGTCAGCGAATTCGCGCGATCGCCGAGCGCGCGGGCGTTTGCGAGGTCCAGGGTGCCGGAGTTCAGCACCACACCGCCGGAGAAAGTATTCGCGCCGCTGAGCTTGACGATCCCGGTGCTCGCATTCCCCGCATCCGTGGCGATGACCAGCGGCGCGCCGGCCGCGGTATTCGACGAGACGACGCCTGAGACGGTGAGAGCGCCCGCCCCCGCGCCGTCGAAGGTGAGTGAGGTGAGTCCCGAACCCAGCACGACGCCCGCCGAGAGTGTGACCGTCGCGCTGGAGCCGAAATTGATCGCCCCCGCGCCGCTGAAAGCGAAGTCGCCGCCGAGCAAACTGGCCAGCGTGAGCGTGCCATTGCCCGCGAGGTCGAGCATCTGCAGGGTGAGATTGAGATCATTCAACGCCGTGAGCGACCCGCCAAAGCTCTGCAACCTGAGCGCCAGCGCCGCATCGCTCGCCGGCCCCGGCCCCGCGCCGAAGTTCCAGACGAGCGGATTGGTGAAGGTGCCGTTGCCTGGCGCCGTGTACGTCTGTGCCGGACTTGGCACTGTGGCGAGGAGCAGCGCTGCGACGCTGTTCGCGAGCGGACGCGGACGCCGGGACGGATTAGGGGGACTCATGGTAGGAGTTCAGACTTGCGACGGACACTCGGCCCTACTGCCATTGGCTGTTAGCGTCATGCGCGGAGGAGAGGTACACCGCAAATGGCCGGATCGCAAAATTCATTCCTGTAGGAATCGTCTGACACAGAGGGGTCTGGGGCCAGCAAGCGTTTGAATCCCGACTCCCGCCGCTTCCGACCTTTCGGCTTTTGCCTTTCGGCTTTTGCCTTGGCTGGCGCGGGGAAGCCCCGTTTAGTCGCGGGCTTCCCTTTTTACATGAAAATCTCCCTCAACTGGCTCCGCGAGATCGTCGAATTGCCACCGACGGTCGATGCGCTTGTCGATTTGCTCACGCTCGCTGGCGTGGAAGTCGAAGGTGTCGAGACGCGCGGGTGCGCGATCCCGAGTGTCATCGTCGCGCAGATCAAGGAATCCGTGCAGCACCCGAATGCCGACCGGCTCAGTGTCTGCCAGGTGGACGATGGCACCGGCACCGCGCGGCAGATTGTTTGCGGCGCAAAGAATTACAAAGTCGGCGACAAGGTGCCGCTCGCATTGCCGGGAGCGAAGCTCGGGCCGGATTTCACGATCAAGGTCGGCAAACTGCGCGGCGTAGAATCGCAAGGCATGATGTGCAGCGCGAAGGAGCTGCAACTCGCGGAAGACGCGGAGGGCCTGCTCATCCTGCCGGCGGAGTCCTCGATCGGCACACCGATCGGCGATCTCTTCCCGTCCGACACGATCCTCGATCTCGAGATCACGCCAAACCGTGCGGACTTGCTCAGCGTAAATGGCATCGCTCGCGAGATCGGCGCGCTCACCGGCAAACCGGTTCGCCTCGCTGGGCCGAAAGCCACGCCGCCGACCACTGGTCTGGCGGCCATCCAGGTCGCCACGAGCGCCTGCCCGCTTTACACCGTGTGCAAGATCAGCGGCGTAACGGTCGGTCCGAGCCCGGAGTGGCTGCGCCGCCGACTCGAGGCCGTTGGCTTGCGCCCGATTAACAACATCGTTGATGTCACCAACTTCGTGATGCTCGAACTCGGCGAGCCGTTGCACGCGTTCGACGCGGCGAAGGTGAAGGGCGCGCTGAACGTGCGCGCGGCGCGGGCTGGCGAGGAGTTCCTCGCGCTCGATGGCAAGACGTATCAACTCGGCGGGCAGCACATGGTGATCGCGGATGAAACGCACGCGCTTGCCGTGGCCGGGGTCATGGGGGGCGAAGGTAGCGGTGTCTCCGCATCGACCACCGAGATCTGGCTCGAGAGCGCCGCCTTCCAGCCGCAGAGCATCCGTCGCACCTCCCGGGAACTCGGTCTCGCGAGCGACTCCAGCTATCGCTTCGAGCGCGGCGTGGATGCCGCTCTCATTCCGTTCGCTTCTGCCCGTGCGACTGAGCTGATCATGGAACTCTCCGGCGGTTCCGCCGCGTCCATGGTCTGTGGCGTCCCAGAGGATTCGGTACTCAGCGGAAAGCCGGTCGTGGACTTCGTAGCGGAGATGAGTCCGCGCAGCGTGGCGCTGCGTCCCGATCGTTTGCAGGCCTTGCTCGGCATCGCGGCGTCAGGCGAGCGCATCGAGCGGATTCTCACGGGGTTCGGCCTCGGCAGAACGGGCGACCAACAGTGGAGCGTCCCCAGTTTTCGCCCCGATCTCACCCGCGAGATCGACCTCATCGAGGAGATCGCCCGCGTCGTCGGGATGGACGCCATCCCCGCGCGGGTGCAGGCGCGCATCGCCGCGGCCTCACCGACGGACCTCGCGTATGATCGCGCAATGACTCTCCGCCGGGCGCTCGTCGCGCAAGGTCTGCACGAAGCGCGCAGCCTCACGCTGGTCCCCGCCGAGCCGCGCGGTCTCGCTTTCACCCAAGCCTTGCCGGAAAATCTGCTCCGCGTGAAGAACCCGATGATCGACGATCAGGTCGTCCTCCGTCCAGGCCTGCTCCACGGCCTGCTCGGAGCCATCGCCACCAATGTCCGTGGCGGAACCGCGAGCATTCGGCTCTTCGAGATCGGGCGTGTCTTCAGCGCGAGCGCGGGCCGCGAAGAGACCACCCACGCGGCGCTCGTTCTCACCGGCCCGAAGAGCGAACGCTCGTGGCGCGAAGGCGAAGGCCGCGACGCCGACCTCTACGATCTCAAAGGCATCCTTACCGCCGCACTCGGCGAAGGCACGACCTTCAAGCCGGTGGAAAATCCCGCGCTCGCGCTCTCGCTGACCGTGGAGATGAATGGCCAGCCCATTGGCTTTGCCGGCCAGCTCTGGCCCGCTGACGCGCGTGCGCTTGACGCCAGCGCTCCGATCGTTTTTGCCGAGTTCGGACTCGAATTGCTCGCCACAGCCCGCGCGGAAAATGCCGCGAAGAAATATCGCGAGATCCCGCGCTTTCCGGCGATGACGCGCGACATCGCGCTCCTCGCTCCGCTGAATCTCGCGCACGACGCCATCGTCGACGCGCTCACCGGCGCGGACGAACCGCTGCTCGCCAACGTCGAACTCTTCGACGTTTTCACCGATCCCACCGGCGCGAAAGTGCCCGCCGATCAGCGCTCGCTCGCCTTTTCGCTCACCTACCGCAGCACCGAGCGCACGCTCACCGCGGACGAAGTGAACACCGCACACGCGAAGCTGAAGGAGCGCCTGAAGAACAACCTCGCGGTCGCGCTGCGGGAGTAGCCGCCACCAAGGTGGCGGGGCGCCCTCGCCCCGAGTTGCTCCAAGGGTCGAGGGCGCCCCCGCGCCTTGAAGACACCCCCTCGCGCGCGCTTTTACAGGCTTGTCCATTGACGGAACGGAAGGTCGCCACCACTGTCTGAGCACTCGTTCTTTGCCAGCTTTCCAGGCTGCCCCGCCGGTGTTTTACCCGCGGAGCGCAGCGAAAAATTTGCTCTGCTGTGTTCGAACAATCGATGGTAATCCCGAACCGGTAATCACAACACACTCAGGAGACCGGGGTGGGCGGTTGTAGATCATGCCTTCACTGGAAGATCGAAGCCCGTCCCAGGTCATCCGCCCGTGACCTAATGGGGGAACGGGAACACCGCCGCGACGGCACTAGCGGGGCAATCTTCTTGGCGCTTCGGAAAGGACGAACAAGTCCTTCCGAAGCGCTTTTTTTTTGCACCGCAGAGCGTGGTGGAAGCGGCGCTACGTGGTGCCTTCCCCGTCATTCCCCGAGCCGCCAGAGGGTGCTGTCGGTCCGCAGGAAAATGTGGCCACCGCTCAGGGCCGGGGTGCAGAGGATCAGCTCCTTGCTGTCCGGCTTGAGGGGGAGCTGGAGCTGGCCGGCGATGGCACCTTCGGGTGCGGCGAGGTTCACGATTTGCACGAGGCCCTTTTCACTCACCGCAATGAGCTGCTGGCCTGCGCCGACGGGGGAACCGCTGAAGGGGCCAGTGAGGCGCAGCTTCCAGCGGATCTCGCCGGTCTTGAGATCGGCGGCAGTGAGCACGCCAGCGTTGTTCGTGGTGAAAATGCGGTCGTCGAGCACCACGGGGCTGATCGTCGCGGGGTTGATTTGTTTCGAGCGCCAGAGCTGATCCGGGGTGGCAGTGCCGGGCTTGGGGTTGAGGGCGGTGAGGCCATTTGACGGCGCGTAGATGACCCCCGCGGCGACGACGCTGGAGCTCGAGGTGGAAGCGCCTTCGCCATATTCCCAGAGCAGACTGCCGCTCACAGGATCAACGCCCACGAGGCCCTTCGACGATTGCAGGACGACGCTGGGTGCGGATTTGGCATCGGCCCGCCACGGCACCGGGCTGGTCCAGTTCGCCACTTTCGGGCGGTCGAGCTTCCAGAGGTTCCGACCAGTCTGTTCGTCGAGGCCGAGGGTGTAACTCTCGCTGTCATTTTCGATCATCGTCACGAGCGTACCGCCGATCACGATTGGTGATGAAGCCATGCCGAGACTGTTACTCGCATTCGGGTAATCGGCGGTCAGTCCGCGGACCCACCGGAGATTGCCGTCGAGGTCAAAGGCGGCGACATCGTTACTACTCCAGATCGCGAAGACGTGGCGTCCGTCGCTGCACGGGGTGCAGGCCGCGACGCACGTTTTCTCCTGCGCCATCGTGCGGCCCGTGGCCTTGAGCTGGCGCTCCCAGAGCTTCGCGCCATCGGCCGTCGCGAAGCAGAAAAGATGGAGCCGCTCCTGTTTCGGTCCACTGGAGCAGGTGACGAACACCTTATCCCCGATGACGATCGGGCTCGAGAGGCCGCGGCCTGGCAGCGCGACACTCCAGTCGATCTTCGGCTGCACGGGGATTTTCAGACCGGGCGCGGTGCCAGTGCTCTCGGGTCCGCGGAATTGCGGCCAATCTCCGGCGAGAGCGGTAAAAGGCAGCGCGGCGCAGGCGATAAGGCGGAACAGTTTCATGGCGGATTATTTCGAGGCAGCGAGGATGGCGGTGCCGGTGCGGTCGCAGACGCGGAGCTGAAACTCCCACTCCACCGTCCACTGCTCCTTCTGCTCGTTCTGACATGCCTTCACGAGCACGGTGTTCGTGCCCTTCTTCAGCCGGCAGGGAAGTTTGTACTGATCCATCTGCTGCCCGCGATGGTACTCATCGCGACCGAAAAGCAGCTCGCCATTGAGCCACACCTTCCAGGCGTTTTTGCAGCCCAGCCGCAGCTCCGCGTCGCGCTCTGTGGGCGAGTCAAAAGTCGTGGTGGCGTAGGCGGTCACCTCCTTTTGCATCCCGAGCGGCTTGTTGAAATCGAGCTTCCCGTATTCGTCCGCGCTTTCAAAAGGCTGCCACCTTACCTTCGCCCCCTTGCCCGCGTATTCCGCATCGAGGCGCAGTTCCTTCTCCGGGGGGAAGACGGTCTCGAAACCCTTGCGCTCCGTGTTGTCGAAAGGCCCGATCACCTGCCACTTCATCAGAAAGCCAAAGTGCCGCGGCAGATCCACCGGCACACCGAGTTCCTTCAGCGCCGCGGCGATCACCTTCGTCTGATCCTCATCGCGCACCGCATCGAGTGCCTTCTGCCAGTCATCCTGCGTCTTCGCCGCATCGATGACCCGCTGCACCGCCCCGCGCCGCAACTCCTGCACCGGGTCCGCGATGAGCGACGGCTCGACCGCATCCGCGCGCCCTGGATCCGCTTTCCCGAGCAGATCGAAGGCTAGCTGCCGGGCTGCCGCCGCGTGCTTGGTGTCTTTCAAAAACGCCTCGATCTCCGCGACCGGCATCGGCTGCTTCGCGCGGACCGCTGCATCGACGATCGCATCCCCGGCGAGCCGCAGCCAGTTATCCGCCACCGCGCTCCCTTTTTCCGCCGCCGCGAGCACTGCGGGCAACGCCCCCGGCCCCGCCTGCACCACTTCTTTCCACGCCGCCGATGCCGCCTCGTTGCCGCGGCCCTCGCTTCCCACACTCGCGAGCGCCTTCACCGAATCGCCGATCGCACCCTGCACATGGGAACACGCGAGAAGGATGGAAAGAGGGAGGAGAGTTCTCATGTGGGGAGCATAGAACGGATCACCGGCGTGAGGTCACGCCGCGAATTTTCAGCGTGAATGGGATCCCTGCCCGGAAGTGCATAGCGAGTCTGCAGGAATGCGATAAAAGTCACACGAGTTGCCTTCTCGGACGAGGTGAGGTCGCTCGGAGGAGCGGTGCGCGCGTGAGCCTGACTATTGGCGGCCAAACTTCTCCGCAGCCGCCTTCTTAAACACCCCGAGACTTTCCTTCCCGTTACCGGGGAAGCCGCCGGTGTGCTGGACCATGAAGACGGTGATGAGGCCGAGTTCGGTATCGACGGTCATATTCGTGGATTGCGCACCGCCGTGGCCATAGGTGCTGCCAGCGATGGTTAGTCCGAAGCCGTAGTTATCCTTGATCGTCTCCGCGGTCTGCCGGCTGGTCATCGTTTTCACCGCGTCTTCCGAGAGGATGCGACGGTCGCCGACGGTGCCGCGATTGAGTAACATCTGGCAGAATTTGGCGGTGTCCCTCGCGGTGGAGAAAAGGCCGCCGCCCGGCATCGGCTGACGGCGCCGATCGGGGAGGGGATAGGTAAGTTGCGAGATCGGCGTCTCGACGAGGTCGTTCTTGGCCTCGTTTGGTTTGTAAGATTTCGCGAGCCGCGCCACTTGCTCGTCATTTGGCCAGAAGGTCGTGTCTTTCATCCCGAGCGGATCGCAGAGGCGTTTTTGCAGGAAGTCCTCGTAACTCATCCCGCTCAAGACTTCGATGATCCGTCCGGCAGTGTTGATGCCCGCGTTGCTGTACTTATACTGCGTGCTGGGCTCGAAGAGCAGTGGCATGAGCACATGACTGAGCACGGCGAAGCGCAACGGGATTTGATCGAGCGTGGGCTGCTCGATGCCGGACTTGAACTGCAGCCCGCTGGTGTGGCTGAGGATTTCGCGAATGGTGATCGCGTGCCCTGGCCGGCGAAGGAGGACGTGATCTTTGTCCTGCTCGATCGCGACCCAGAGATCCTTGAACTCCGGCAGATACTTCTCCACCGGATCTTCGATGCGCACTTTGTCCTCATCGACGAGGACCATGAACGCGGCGGCTGTCATGGCCTTCGTCATCGACGCGATCCAGAACATCGTTTCCGGCGTCATCGGTTTCTTCGCCGCGATGTCCGCGAAGCCGACCGTCTCGATGCTGAGCACCTTGTCCTTTGTCGCCACGAGCGTCACCGCGCCCGCGAGACTGTGGCTTTCCACAAAGGGCCGCAGTGCGCTGGCGACCGTCGGGGCCTCGGCGAATGGCCGAGGCAGGGTCAGGGAGAGTAAGAGCGCAGCGAACGTGGTGAGTGAGGGAGCGGGAGTCATGGCGGTGGGATATGGAAGGTGGGTAAAGATGGGATGAATGTTCAACCGGCAACTCTCAGCAGGGGATCATGGCCGTCCGCACCAATCCTGCCACATGGTCTGATAGGCGGCTTCGAGATGTCGGGTGAAGCGGGGGCCATCCGTGATCGGTGATGCCTCCATGCGCGGGCGCAGGCTGGTGCGCAGAGTTTCCAGCCAGGTTAGATCACCGGCGAGCGCGACGGCGGTGCGGAGGTAGGCGTCTTCAGAGTGCGCGGCGAGTTCCTCCAGGCCGAGATTGGCGAGCAGAGTCAGCGTGCCCCGCGAGACGGCGCGGGCGCCGACGAGCGTGACGACCGGCACGCCCATCCACAGCGCGTCACACGAAGTCGCCCCGCCGCCGAAAGGAAACGGATCGAGCGCGATGTCGATCTCGTGGTAAGTGGCAAAGTATTCGGCGCGCGCCAGGTAACCGACAAAGGATAGGCGCGAGCCCGAGACGCCGCCGGCTGCGAAGTAGTCGAGGACGCGCTGCCGGTGGCTCCCCGCATCGGAGTGGAGCAGGAGTCGCGACTCCGGGACGGCCAGCAGTAACCGACGCCAAAGAGCGAGCGTGACGGAAGTAACTTTGCAGAAGTTATTCAGGCAGCCGAAGGTCACGTGGCCCGAAGCCAGTGCGGGAAGCGGTCCGGCCGGCGGAGTCGCGATCGGCGGTCGGTAACTCCAGTAGCACTCCGGGAGATGGATCGGGCTTTCTGAGTAACCTGCGCTCCCTTGTTCCGGTGGGTCCATGTGGGGATCGGTGAGCACGTAGTCCATGGCATCGAGGCCCGTGGTGGCGCAGTAGGCGAGGTAAGTGACCTGCACCGGCGCGGGCTTGCGCGCAAAGGTCAGCAGTCGATTGCCGACGCTGTGCGCTGCGAGATCCACGAGGATATCAACGTGGTCGGCGCGGACGAGTGCGGCGACTTCGGCATCATTCATCCGGCGGGTGTCGCGCCAGAGATCGGACTGGTCGCGCATCCGCGTCGCGAATTCGTCCGTGATCGAGTCGCTGTACGCGCAGATCTTGAAACGGGCGCGGTCGTGATTTTCGAGGAGGATGTGGAAGAACCAGCCGACGACATTGTCGCTGAGGTGTCGGGAGACGTAGCCGATCCGCAGGGGCCGCTCTGGATCGTCCGCGCGCGGGTGCGGCGCTGCGGCTGCGGTGAGCGCCGCGGCGTGGCGCGTATTCCATTCCCGATGCTCGCGAAGGAGGGTCTCACGATCCTGATTGGAGTGGCACTGAAGGTAGAAAAGGAGCTGGCTGTGACGCGCCGCATTGGTCGGTTCCGCCGCCACCGCTCGGCGGAGGCGTTCGATGGAGGCGTCGTGTTCCCCGCGCGCATGGTGCAGGCAGGCAAGCTGGACCTCGGCCTGGCTCTGGCGCGGATCGAGGCGCAGGATCTCGCGATAGGCAGCCTCGGCGGCGTCGAGGTCGCGCTTCAGCGTCAGCGCGAGCCCGAGATTGTAGCGCGGTGTGAGCGAGCGGGGATTGAGCCGGATGGCCTCCCGTGAAGACTCGGCCCCTTCAGCAAGACGCCCTTGTTCCGCGAGCGCATGGCCGAGATTGCCATGCGCATCGGCGAAGCCGGCGTCACAGCGGAGGGCCTTGCGGAAAGCTTCGATCGCCTCTTCGGCCTTGTCAGCGGACCGCAGGACTACGCCGAGATTGTTGTGGAAGGACGCCTCGTCAGGCTTTGCGGCGATCGCCCTTTGGAGGAGGCCGATGGCGTCGGCATTTCTCCCAGTCTGCTGCGCCACCGTGCCGAGCAGGTGCAGGCTCTCGGCGTGTTCCGGGCAGGCGGCCAGGATCTTTCGGTAAAAAGACTCGGCCTCGGCAAGCCGCCCCGCGGTGTGGTGTTGCAGCGCGATTTGCAGGGCTTGAGCGATCGTGAGCATACGCGTCGGAGGTGCAGTTGAACCCCATCGAGGCAGCCCGCGCAATTCACGATTCCGCTGAGCAACGCGGATGGCGTGTCGGTTGCGGACTAAGGAGCGGCCGGCGTGCCGGGTCAGCTTGATCATGACTCCTGCGCCCCGCTCCCCATCCAATCCCCGGCCCCATCCTTCCCGCCGCGCCTTTCTCTCCCAGACCGGCAAGCTCGCCGCCGGCACCGCGCTCGCGGGCCTCACGCTTCCCCACGTCCACGCCGCGGGCAGCGACGAGATCCGCCTCGCGCTCATCGGCAGCGGGAATCGCGGGAGCGGTGCGGTGGTGAATGCGATGGAGGCCACGGGTAGCACCACGAAAATGTGGGCGATGGCCGACTTGTTTGAAAATCGGCTGCGCAGTTCGCACGGCGTGCTCGGGGCAAAGCTCGGCGATCGTTTCGAGGTTCCGTCGGATCGGCAATTCACCGGCTTCGATGCCTTCAAACACGCCATCGACACCCTGCGCCCCGGCAGCGGCGACGTCGCCATGCTCACGGGCTACGCAGGCTTCCGCCCGCAGCAACTCGAATACGCGGTGCAAAGAGGCGTGAATGTTTTCATGGAGAAATCCTTTGCCACCGATCCGCCCGCCGTGCGCCGGATCATCGCCGCGGGTGAAGCGGCGGAAAAGAAGGGCCTCAAAATCGCTGCCGGTCTGATGTGCCGGCACTCGCGCAACCGGCAGGAACTCATCAAGCGCCTGCAGGATGGCGCGCTCGGTGAAGTGCTTTTCAGTCGCGCCTATCGCATGGGTCCGAGTGGCCCGCTGAAACCGAAGCCTACCGAAACCACGGATCTGGAATGGCAACTCCGCAACTTCACCAAGTTCCTCTGGGTCTCCGGCGGCCTCTACGCCGAGATGGACATTCACCAGATCGATGAACTGTGTTGGATCCATGGTGCTTCGCCCGTCTCCGCGCACGGCGTCGGGGGACGCGTCGCGGAGAGCGCCGATTGCAGCCAGAATCTCGACTCCTTCTCCGCTGAGTGGACCTTCCCGAATGGCAGCAAGGCGTATGACGTTGTTCGTTACATTCCGAAGACCCACGCCGACTTCGCCACTTACATCCACGGTACTAAGTGTGCCGCGCAATTCAGCGGTAACATCCACGCTGGTACCGTCCGCATCTTCAAAGATCAGCGCTGCACCCCGGATAACATCGCCTGGGCCGCGCCCGACGAAGCGAACACTCCCTACCACGAACAGTGGACCGACTTCCTCGACGCCATCCGGAATAACAAACCCTTCAACCAAGCCAAAAGCGCCGCGCTCTCCAACCTTGCCGACATCATGAGCCGCGCCGCAATCCACATGGGCCGCGTGATCACCTGGGACGAAGCCATGGCGTCAAACTTCCGCTTTTTCCCCGGCATCGATCAACTCACGCTCGAAAGCGAAGCGCCCATCAAGGCCGATGCCAAAGGCGCCTACCCAGTGCCCATCCCGGGTTCGTGGGTGGAGATATAGCAGCCTGTTGAAAGACGTGCGTCGGTGGATGGCGTCGCTCCGCGCGCCATGCCACACACTCGCCGAAAGCCCAACTTTCAGAGTGGCGCTGCGCGCGAAGCGACGCCATCCCCCAAGGCCCTCAGGGTTCCGCAGGGGTCAAAGCTAACTGGCCAAGTGTCAGGGGATGGACGTCGGGTAAGCGAGTTCGATTTGGGGTGTCAGGGGATAGGCGTGGGGGCGTCGGCGGTGGTGAGTGAAGAGTTATTCGTTTTCGGCGGGATGTATTGCGACGAAGTCGCCCTGGAAGTGCGGAACCGCAGGAAATCCCACGCCTTCTTTCCCGCCAAAATGACCTGGCGAACGCTGAAGCCAATGAGGACCCCCATTCGTGGCTTGACTGGTGTGGCCTTGGACGACCGCCACATCTATCTCGCCGGAGGATTCACGGAGGTGTTCACCGCCGAGGCCTTCCTCTACGAAGTGCAGGCCGACACTGATCAGCCAGCCAAAGCCCTGCCCTATGAGGGCAGGGCACCCTTGGTTAAGAGCGGCGGCTTCCTCTACTGTCTGGGCGGTGAGGATAAGATGAAATCCTGGACCTGAGCGGTGAGCGCGGTGACGGAGGTTTCATCTCCCTGATCGAGACTCTCCGCGAAGACGCTATTTCCCTTCGCTGTTTCTTCCTCCGCGACCGTCTGGAGCCTGGCACGATCGCGGGAGGCGAGGATGAGGATGGCTCCGGTCTGGGCCAGGACAGCGGCCAGTCCTCGGCCATCGAGTCCAGCGCCGCCGGTGAGTAATAGGACGCAATCATGGAGGGAGAAGGAGGGCGATGTGATAGTTACTTCGCGCGGTAAGGGGAATCGCCAGCGGCGGGCAGGGTGTCGCCGTGGAAGGAGGTAACCATGTGGCGAAAGGCATTGCCCATCTCGATGACATCGGCGCCGAGCGTGAAGACGCGCGCGCCTTCGGCGATGACTTCCTCTTTGTTTCCGAAGAGCGAGGCGACCGCCACGTGCTTATCGTGCTTGAGTGCCGTGGTGGCGACCTTCCGCCGCGCGGCGACGATTTCGGGATCCTTGACCTGGCCGAGCTTGCCGATGCGGTGGCTGTAGTCACCGGCGCCAAACATCAGCATGTCGTAGCCGGGCACCGCAGCGATCTCCTCAATGTTCTCGAGCGCTTCCGGGGACTCGATCTGCAGGATGATGAACTTCTCGGTGTTGCAGTGCTGCACGTAGTCGGCGAGCGGCGCCTGGCAGAAGAGGCCGTCCATATTGCCGCCGTCGAGGGCCTTGCTGCCGAGCGGTCGGCAGCGGACCATATCCACGATGTGGCGCACTTCGTCGGCACTGGTGACGTGCGGGACCATGATGCCCGTGGCGTCGCACTCGAAGGGTTTTACGTACTCGCTGTAGCTGCCTTTGCTCACGCGGACGATGGTGTCCACGTCGTAGAGTTTCGCGGCGCGGATCTGGTGCTCAAGATTTAACCAGTGGTTGGGCACGTGCTCGTTGCAGAGCCAGACGGACGAAGCACCGGCAAGGCCGGCGAGTTCGATGATGCGCGGATCGTTGAGGTTGAGTTTGAGGATGGTGGCGTTTTGACCGGCGCGGAGTTCGCGCAGGACGCGGGATGGGCGGAGTTTCATAAGGTGAGTGACTGATGGGGTTGCCACCCGCCGTCGCGGTGGAATCTGGCTTTCACGTTCGTGCTGAATTGCGCGATCAAGGGTTCGAGTTGGGTGAGGGTCTGGTCTGTCGTGAGGCGCGAGCCGCAGGGATGACGGTGCGTCAAGGTGCAGTGGGCGCGTCCCAGATGGCGACTCCCATGTGATAGCGGGCGTGATAGTCGGAGGCACCCGAATACCATGCGGTGACGAGCTTGCCGTCGGCGAGCTGCACGGTGCTGGGGTAGCCGCAATCCCAGGTCGCTGTCTTCGCGATGCGGATGGACTCGCCCCAGGTCTTGCCTTCATCGCTGCTGAACTTCGCGAGCACGCCGAGCTGGTCGCCGGTTTTGATGCGGTTGCCGTAGGCGAGGAGGATGCGGCCGTCCTTGAGGCGGGCGAGGTGACCGTTGATCTCGTTTTTCTGCGTGACGCGGTTTGGAGCGCTCCAGGTGACGCCGTCGTCTTCGGAGGTGAAGAGATCCATCGCGGTCTCGCGCGCGGCGGCGAGCCAGCGTTTGCCGCCGAGGTGGAGGAGCGTGGTTTCGTTGCCGGTGGGATGGATGAGGGAGACGGTCTTCCAGGTCTTGCCGTCGTCATCGCTGCGCAGATGCCAGGAGCGCATCTTGCCGATCTTATAGCTCGTCGCGGGTTCGTTGAGCGAACCGTGGTAACAGCTCACGTGGAGCGCACCGTCCTCGCCGATCTTGATGTCGCCAAACGGCACGTAGGGCGACCAGCCGGCCTCGACTTCGGGGAAGGCCTTGATTTGCGACCATGTCTTACCGCGATCGCTGCTCCGGCAGACCCAGATCGGGATGATGGCGTCGCGAAACGCGGCCTGCTTTGGGCGCTCCGGTTGTTTCACGTCGGTCCAGCCGGAGCAGAGCACGAGGAGGTCGGCGTTCCTGGCAAGACCGCACGCGACGTTCATGCGGTTCGTATCCGGTTCGTTCGGCGCGGGGATCCCGACCTTCGTCCAAAACTGGCCGTCCTTGCTGTTCCAGCACTCGGCGGCTCCGGCCATTTGTCCGTGGCTCGGCTGGCCGAAGATGGTGGTGTTGATGCTGCCATCGGGGAGTAGCGTGAGGTTCGGCCACGCGCAGACGTTATCGATGCCGACGAACCGCTGGATTGTGGACGGAGCAGGTTCAGCGGCTCGGAGAGTGGCGAGCGCGAGGAAGGTGAGGAGGAAGGCTGCTGGCATGGGTGGCAGGAGTTTCATTCGGCAAAGCGCAGCGCGTAGAGATCGGCATCGTGCAACCGCACGCGCAAGCGGCCGGTCCGTCCTTGGAGCGCGCTGAGATCGTTCCCGCTTTTCCAGGTCGCGGCAGCGTCGAACTCGTCGCCATAAAGCGCGGGCATCTCGGCCAGCGCAAAGCCGGGGATCGGCTGGCCAGCTTCGTCTTGCAGCTCGATCTGCACGGAGCCGACTGCCGAGGTGGCGTAGTTCAGGAGCAGTTTCTTCCCGGTGAACTTGATGGGATGTGTCGTGAATTCTCCGCCTTTTGCATCGGCGTGCATGGAGGCAAAGCCTTGCTTCCGCACACTGAGCCGTCGGATGCGATGGTCGGCGTGGCGGTAGTGTTCGCTGATGTAGAGCGACCACTCATCCGGCCCGGACTCGATGATGCCATAAGCCGTCATGTTATTGCGATCGGTCCAGTTCTTGAGATCCGGCCCGGGACGCACCCATGCTTCCAGGAAGGGGCGATCCCACAGCACCCCGTCACGGCTCGACATAAAGACGGCATCGGAAACACCGGGGCCGCCGGGGTGATCCGGCACCTTCTTGCGGGTGGTGGCGAAGCGCTTGGGAAAGGAGAGAAAGAGATGCGGTGCCGTCGGGCAGGGAACCGTGGCGGAGGTGTAGAAGTGCTCCGACGGCACGCCCTCCGCGTAGCGATGTGGGACGCCGTCGCTCCAGGTGAGGAAATCGGCGGAGGTGCTGCTTTGCACAGCGCGGACTTTGTTACTGAAGATGCGGCTGAAGCTGACGTAGCGATTTCGCGGATTGTCGTAGAAGGCGAGGTTCTGCGAATCAAATGCGCCCTTCGTGATGACGGGCTCCGGCTTGATCTTCTGCCAGTGGATGCCGTCGGCGGACGCGAAGGCATAGAGCCCGCCCGGAGTTTCTCCCTGGTGCCAGTTCTTACCCGGTTGCTTTACGCCGCCGAGCGCCTTGTAGCGTTCCTCGGGTTTCGCGTTCGGGTTGGTGTCGAGGAAGGGCGAGAAGTTATGCGACTCCACCCCGCGCCAGATGACGTTGTTGTCCTTCGTGCCGCCGGCTTCGATCAGCCCAAGCTTTGGCCTGGTGAAGTGAATGCCGTCCGCGCTTTCCGCCACACAGGTGACCTGCGCGTCGCTGTGATCCGAGCCTCCGGCCGAGCCGCGATAGTACAGTCGCACTTTGGTTCCATCCTGGATCGCGGAGAAGTACGCACAGGTCGGCCCTTCCCACGGCTGATCGGTAGTAAGAACGATCTCGCGCCGGATTGGATCGTGCAGCTTGAGGGTGACGCCGCCTTTTCGCGCGACGAGGAATTCATCGACGAAGAGTTCCCAACGCGAGCCAATGTCGAGTGGCGTGGCTGCGTGGAGGGCTGCGGTGGCGCAGAGGAGGAGGGAGGGGAGCAGTGCTTTCATAGTTCGGAGAGAATCTCGGCGATGGGAACCGCGCTGCCTCCGCGCTCGCGACTGCGGAGGCCGGCGATGGTGACCGCCAGCGGTTTCTCGACGAACATATGCAGCGTCTCGGCCAGAGCCTGGAGCGCCATAGGCAAGTGCAACGACGCGGGGGTACAGATCACTGCGGCATCGAAGTGGCCCCTCGCAAGAGCCGCGTCGAGGGAGGCGCAGGCCGCCACGGAGCAACGCCCGGTCTGCTGATAGCAGCGCAGGTGACGTCCACCGATGTTACCGCAACCGATGACGAGGAGGGAAAGCATGTCTGCCGAAGGATGAGCCACCGAACTTCCTCCGCCCAGTGCATTCCGCTGGTTCCGTGGCGTGGCCAACTCCTGCGACCGAAGGCTGGCCGTTCCTGCAGAGGTGTCATTTTTTGGGCCGCCGGTCACTCCTTGATTTGCAAAACACGGCCAACCAGCGAAAAGCTAACGCCTGTGAAATTCAATTGTCCTTCCTGCAGCATGCATCTGATGGCCGAGCCTGAAATGGCCGGACAGGTCGTTAAATGTCCGGGTTGCAATGCCAAGATCCAGATTCCCGGAACCCCCCCCGAAGCGGAACAGCCGGCCCCGGGGGTGCCGCCGCCGAACCCCCCAAGACGGGGCAGCGTTGGAACAGAGGCCCGGTTTAATCCGACCGGCGATCCGCAGCGCAAGGCCTGGATCGAGGAAGATCCCACGAATCCGAACGCGCGCGTCAGCTTCGGCATTGGCTTGGGGGTCACGATCGTCTGGTTTGCGATCATCTATTTCTTCCGAGCGTCGCCGACCAAGGTCTCCTCCGAGTTCAACGCTGGCGAGGTGCTCGCGAATCTCTTCTACAACCATTTCACGGTGAGTTTCGCAAATACGCTCTTCTTCTGCTGGGCGATCGCGATCTGTTTCCTCAAGTGGAAGAAACTGGAGCATCAGCGACAGGCAATGATTCTCGACGTACTGCCTATGGAAATCGGCAAGGAGATCAACGCCTCCAATGTCGGGCTCTTCATCGATCACGTTTACCGGCTCCCATTTAACCTCCGTGACAGTTTGATGGTAAATCGCATTCGCAAGGCGCTCGAGTTCTTCGAAATACGGCAGAACGTCACGGACGTGAGTGCGATGATGAATAGTCAGTCGGGGATCGACGGTTCGCGCATCATGGGCAGTTACATCATGATCCGGGCGTTTCTCTGGGCGATTCCCTTGCTCGGCTTTATCGGCACGGTCATCGGACTCTCGCAGGCGATCAGCGGCATGAGCTTCGCGAATGTGGAGGATGTCGGGAAGATCGTTGGCTCGATCAATAACGTAACAAGCGGACTGGGTACGGCATTTGACGCCACGCTGCTCGGGTTGGTCTTCGCGGTCATCCTGAACTTTCCGCTCAACTCCCTCGCCAAACACGAGGAAGAAGCGCTCAACGACATCGACGCTTTTTGCAACGAAGTGCTGCTCCCGCGTCTGAACGACGGCGGTGGCGCGGCAGGCGGAGATCTCGGAGCCGTGGGGGATTCGGTGGTGCGGGCGATCGCCGGAGCCCAACGGGAGTTTCTCACCGATCTCAACGAACTCTCCGCGCGGCTGCTCGAATACACGAATAACATGGACCGGCGCATCGAGATCCACCAGCAAGCGGCGATCACGCAGTTCGTCACGCACATGACCGCGATGCGCGGAGAGGTGGAGACGAGCATCAATGAATCAATGCGCGTGGCCTCCCAGTATCTCGGCGGCCTGGAGTCTGGGATTCAGAGTCTCAATGCGGTGCTGGAGCAACTCGGTGAGAAGCAGGTGGTCATCCAGCAGGTGAAGAAGAAAGGCTGGTTCAGCCGCGAGTAACTCGGCGGGAGCACTGAACTTTCGGAGCCCTCCGCCACATGGCCAGAAAACGCGCTCACCGGACGGACGAGATCATGTTGATCCCGTTTCTGGACATCCTGTGCTCGTTGATCGGAGTGCTGGTGCTGATCATCGTGGTGCTCGTGGTGGCCCAGACGCAAAAGATCAATGGACGCACGCCGGAAGAGCTGCAGCGAGCCACCGATCACCTGAAGTTGCTCAAGCTGCAAAAGGAGAACGAAAAGGTGAGCGCAATCGTGGAGGACAAGACGGAGCTGCTTGAAAAACTAAAGGAACAGGCCAAGGAAAAAGCCGAACAGTTGGCGAAATTGCGGAAGTTGCTCGATACCTCGGCGGCGGCGCGGGAGAAGAACCTGGAGCTAAGTCAGAACCTCCTCAAGGAACTGGATAACCTGCTCCTCGAAATCAACGGCCTCAATACTCAGGAACCACCCTTAAAGAAAGAGATCGCGGCGCTGGAGGCGGAGATCAAGCAGCGGAAACCGCCCGTGGTGAAAGGGCCGGCGGTGGTGGTGCAGCCGGGGGGATCCGGCCTGGCAAAAGGGACGAGAGTGTTTTTCGTCGAAGCCTCTGCGGGGAAGCTGACGTTTTACTGGGACGAAAAGACGAAGACCGCGGTGAGCGCGGTGGCTGATGTGATCGCCGCAGACGTTGCTTTCAATGCCTTCCTCAGGGGCGTGCTGACCGTGCCGCAGAGTAAAATCATCTTCCTGCTCCGGGAGGATGGCATGGGGGCCTTTAACCTTGGTGCCGGTTGGGCGCAGGCGACTTATGGTTACAAGGTCGAGCAGATCGGTCGTTTGCCGATCCCGGGGCGCGGAGAGATTGATCTCAAGATGTTCAGCGAGTTTCTCGGCGCAATGGCGCCTCCGCCGGAAGCCATCGCTCCGCCCCAGGCGACCCCGACTCCGGGCGCGCCAAAGACAACCCCGGCTCCCGGAAAGCCGGCCGCGATTCCAGCTCTGCCGCCCAAAGCATAACCTGACCCATGGCACGCCGCGCCAAGCCTCACGAAGAAGAACTGCCGTTTGTCGCTTTGATGGACACGATGACGAACGTCGTCGGGGTGCTGATCATCGTGCTCGTGATGATCGGTATCGGGCTCGCGAAGTCCGTGCGCAAAGTGCTCTCCGATCTCCCGCCGGTGCCGATCGAAGAGCACGAGAAGCTTAAGAAGGAGGTCGAAAAACTCCAGCCGAAGAAGGATCCGAAGGAAGTGGAGGACGAGACCAAAATACTGGAGCAGGAACTCAAGAAATCGACGGAGGAGCTGCAGACGATGGAAGTCTCGAAGGACCAGCAAAAGATCAAGATCGTGGATCTCGACGACTTGCAAAAGCAGCTCGAGACGCGGAAGAAAGAGCGCGAGACGAAGAAGGCGGCGGTGGATCGGTTACTCGCCGAACTCGACAAGATGAAAGCCCAGCTCGACACCACGCCGGTGTATCAGCCGCCGCCAGCGACGATCGTAAAGCTGCCGAATCCGCGACCGATGCCGGATAAGGCCGAAGTGCAGCACTTTCTCGTGATCGGCGGACGCGTGATTTACACCAATGATGAGCAATTCAACGATCTCGTGGAGGCCGAGCTGAAGAAGAGTGAGTCCGCGCTCGCCATCAGCCGCGAGACGGTCAAAGGGCCGGATGGCAAGCCGGTGATGGTGAAGGATAAGTCCGGCCGTTCGTCGCCCCAGCGGAAGATTGTCTTCGATCCGAAGAAACTCACCGATCACTTTGCGCGACTGCGTCTCGGCAGCCGGGAGATCAAAGTGGAGGTGGTGCCTTCTCCTGCATCGCCACGCATCCCGATCAAACTGACGCCCTTGCCAAACGCGGGCGAAACGCCTGAGCAGACGAAGAATCTCGTGTCCGTCTTTCAAACGCTGGTGCGCAAATTCAAAGCCAATCCCAAGGCGGTCATTTGGTTCCATGTTTATAAGGACTCGCTGCCGACTTACCTTGCGGTCCGCGATATTGCGGACCAACTCGGGGTGCCGGTTGGTTGGGACATTTACGGGAGCCCGGCTTATGTGCGCAACTTACCGGCGGAGTACTCAGTGCCGGTCACCGCGCCGGCCAAGCCTGCGGCTGACCCTGGTCGGGTAATCATCGCGCCTCCGAAGACGACTCTGGACTGAGGGGGGCGCTCCGGCGTCAGGCGGGTGGGGGGTGAATCTCCAGACGCGGTCCCAGCGGGTCCACTCGGGCACGGAAAGGTTGCCTTTGGAATCCACGGTCAGCGCATGCGGGGTGAAAAATTTGGCGGCATGGGGCGCGGCTCCTTCGGCGACTGGCGGTTTCTTGGGGGCTCTTCCATAGCCGAACCGGGCCACGGGCTGATCTTTGTTGGCAATGATGGCGACGAGTGCGCCGAGTTCGGGGATAGAGAGATGGCCAGTGTGCGGGGAGAAGGAGCAGGGCTTGCGGGCGAAATCACCGCTGATGATACGGTGGCTGGGAATTTCTCCCATTTTTTCCTTTTTGCGGAGCGTCCGCCGACCTAAAACCAGCATCCCTTCGCGGCTCCAGTTGGATGGTCACCATCCGCCGGCGCCGGTTGTTCAACCCACCTCACCACACGAAAAACACACCATGAGCAATTACATTCCCATGATCAGTTCCGGCGTCGCCGGTCCTCTCGGAGTCATCCATCTTCCACGCCTCTGGCAGAAAGCTTCGCTCGAAGCCTGCGGCAAGCTGCACGCCGACTACCCCGGGATCGGCAAAGGTTACGACAGCATGGTGCTGGCGGCCCTTGGTCTGAACGAAGCCGCCGTGCGCGAATTCATCAAGAGCAAGAAGCCGAGCTACACGCAGTTTGAAGCGTGGATCAAGACGCAGCCGGGCGTGAAGCTCGACAAGGCGAGCGTTTACAAGAACAACGCGGCGATCCGCGGTTACATCCACGACGACGCGACCCGCAAGGGCATCCTCGCCGCCTCTGGCATGGCCGACGACGGTTCGTGCAGCCCCGGCGCCGTCGATCTCAACAATCTCGACGACTGGGCGACCTTCCATAAGGAAGTCCTCAGCTAAGCGTCCGACCTTCCGCTTTGACTGGTGCGCGCCACCCCCGGGGGAGGCGCGCACTGGGTCGGCGGGGTGGGTGAAAGTAAATGGTGATTGGTGATAGGTGGATGGAAGAAGCATCCCTTTCGATCACCGAGCAGCTCCATCGATTCACCATCCACTGATCTCGATTCCCAATCCTCCCATGCCAATCCCTCTCGAAGACACTTTTGCTGACATCGTCGGCAAAGCGATGCGCGGCCAAAAACTCGCGGATGGCGACGTGGCTGCGCGCGCCTCGGTGACTGCCGAGGCGGTGGAAAGCCTGCGCGACGGTAACTTTGACGAAGCGACCGCGCGGGCCGTGGCACCGGTGCTCGGCCTCGGCGCTGCGCAGCTCGTGGCTGCCGGCAAGAAGACGTGGTCTCCGCAGCCCATCGAGGTCGCGGGGCTCGCGTGCTTCAATACCCTCTTCGAAGACATGACGGTGAATAGCTACGTCGCTTGGGACGCCGCGAGTCGGGAGGCTGTGGCCTTTGACACGGGTGCGGATGGCAGCGGCGTGCTCGCGCTTCTCGAACAGGAGAAGCTCACGCTAAAACTCATCCTGCTCACTCACACGCACGGCGATCACATTTTCGATCTGGATCGTCTCCGGGAAAAGACCGGCGCGCCGGCATTCGTCGGAGACCGCGAGTCCGTCGAGGGCGCGGCGAAATTCGCCGCCGGTCGCACCTTCAACTGCGGCAAGCTCCGCATCGAGTCGCGGCTCACATGGGGCCATTCGCCTGGCGGCATCACCTTCGTGATCTCCGGGCTTTCGCGTCCCGTTGCCGTCGTCGGTGATGCCGTCTTTGCGGGTTCGATGGGCGGCGGCGCGATTTCGTATTCCGACGCCCTCGCGACCAATCGCCAGGAAATCCTCAGCCTTCCGGATGACACCGTGCTCTGTCCCGGCCACGGCCCGCTGACCACCGTCGGCGAGCAGAAGCAGCACAACCCATTTTTCACCGCTTAAACTCTCCCCTCATCTCTATGTCTCAAAAAATTGGATTCGTTGGCGTCGGTCGTATGGGTGCGAATATGGCGCGCCGACTCAAGCAATGCGGGTACAAAGTCACCGCGGTCTATGACGTGAACCGCAAAGGCGCGGCGGAAATTGCCAAAGAGATCGGCGCCGAAGCCTGCACGAAGCTGGCCCGCGTGACCGAACTCAGCGACGTCGTGATCACCGTAGTCACCGATGACAAGGCCCAGCTCGCGATTTTCACCAATAAGAAGGACAGCCTGCTCACGGGCGCGAAAGGCCGCGCTTTCATCAACTGCGCGACCATTTCTCCGAAGACCCATGTGCAGGTCGAGAAGCTGGCGAAGAAGGCGGGCGCCGCGAGCCTCGAGGCCTGCATGGCGTCGTCCATCAATCAAGCCCTCGCTGGCACGCTCTATCTGATGTGCGGGGGCGAGAAGGCGGTCTTCGACAAACTCAAGCCGCTGCTCACGAAACTTTCCGACGAAGGGAAGCTGCTCCGGTACATCGGCAAAGCCGGGCAGGCCGCGCAGGTGAAGGCGCTGGTGAACATGGTCATGAACATCAACACCGCTGGGCTTGCCGAGGGTCTCGGCCTTGGCGCGGCGCTGAAGCTGGACCTCAAGACGCTGATGGAAGTCTTCTCGCAGACCGGCGCAAATAGCCGGGTGCTCGCGACCGACGGTGAAGACATGGTCAATCGCGACCACTCCTGCTTCTTCAGCGGCGCGCATGCTGCGAAAGACAGCGGCATCGCCCTCAAGCTTGCCAAGGAGCAGAAGCTCAATCTTCCGCTCGCTGCGGCCAGCTTCGCGCAATTCACGAAGATGACGAAGCTGGGCTTCGGCGGCCTCGACAAGAGCGGGATCGCGGAGCTGACCTTCAAAGGGCGCGGGAAGAAAGGGAAGTAAGCGGAAGGCAGCGCGGTGCCCGGCTGGAAACGGACGGCGATGCCGGGTGGCAAATCGCGCCTTCAGTCTGGAGCGGGATTGCCCGTCGGGGTGAACCGGGGCGAAACTTCTCCGCCCGCTCGGCGTTGACTGTTACTCCCCGTCCAATCCTCACCATGAACCGTCTCCTCCCTCTTTACCTTTGCCTCGCACTTTCCATCGCCGCTGACGCTGCAGAGGCCCGGCGCCCAAACATCCTCGTCATCCTCGCCGACGACCTCGGCTACGGTGAACTCGGCTGCCAGGGCTTCACGAAGGAAATCCCCACCCCGCACGTGGATTCGATCGCGGCGAATGGCGTGCGTTTCACCAGCGGCTACGTGAGTGGTCCCTATTGCTCGCCGACGCGCGCCGGTTTCATGACCGGCCGCTACCAGAACCGCTTCGGCCACGAATTTAATCCCGGCCCAGGGCCGAGCGCGCCGGGCATCGGGCTCTCGCTCAAGGAGACGACCATCGGTGATCGGATGAAAGCGGCGGGTTACGTCACCGGCTGGTTCGGCAAATCGCACCTCGGCTACGAGCCTGAGTATCATCCGCTCAAGCGCGGCTTCGACGAGTTTTACGGCTTCCTCGGAGGTGCGCGCAGTTACTTCGATGCGGCGAATGACCGCAGCCCGATGCTGCGCGGGATCGAGCCTGCGGGGAAGTTCGACTACACCACCGACGCCCTCGCCGCGGAGACGGTCGCCTTTGTCGAGAAACACCGGAACGCTCCGTGGTTTGCCTACCTCGCATTCAATGCTGTCCACTCGCCGATGGAGGCGTCGGAGAAATATCTCAGCCGCTTTGCCAAGATCACCGACAAGAAACGCAAGAACTTCGCCGGAATGCTCTCCGCGATGGATGATGGCATCGGTGCCGTGCTCGGCAAGATCCGCGAACTCGGGCAGGAGGAAAACACGCTCATCTTTTTCTTCTGCGACAACGGCGGACCGACGGCGAACAACACCGCGGGCAACGGCCCGCTCCGCGGCTTCAAGGCACAGACCTGGGAGGGTGGCGTCCGCGTCCCGTGGATGATGCAGTGGAAGGGTCGCATCCCGGCCGGGAAAGTGGACGACCGGCCAGTCATCCAACTCGACATCCATCCCACCGCGCTCGCCGCTGCCGGCGTGGAGGTGAAGACGGAATGGAAGCTCGACGGCGTGAACTTGCTGCCCTTCCTCACCGGCGAAAAATCCGGCGCGCCGCATGAGGCGCTCTATTGGCGCTTTGGCCAGCAGATTGCCGTGCGCATGGGCGACTGGAAGTTCGTGAAGGCCACGGGCAACGCGACCATGGAGCGCGGCGGCGCGGCCAGCGTCGAAGGGGCCGAACTTTACAACCTCGCGAAGGACCTTGGCGAAAAGGAAAACCTCGCGAGCAAGGAGCCGGAGAAATTCAAAGAACTCGCGGCCGCGTGGGAAAAATGGAACGCCGGGAATGTCGAACCGACCTGGACCGGCCCCGCCCGCGCAAAGAAAGGGAAGTAGCCAAGGAGCAGGGGCGCCCCCGCCCCGTGTTGC
>JANNXQ010000140.1:0-28210 GCA_031409655.1 Chthoniobacteraceae bacterium
TACAATCCGCACCGCCGCCACAGCGCGCTGGGCTACCGCTCTCCGCTCCAGTTCGAAAAAGAAATGTTCCCCCCGAACCATCCACCTCTAACCTCCATCAAATAACCATTAGCCCTGTCCACCTTTTCGAAGACAGATCAGTTCCATCTTCCAGCCCAGGGTTGCGAGGAACGAGCTACCCTGGGTTCGATCGGGTAAAAGCGAGGCAAACCCTGAAGGGGTTTCGTCCTCGACCACGATTGACTCAACCCTTTCAGGGTTGTTCCCATTTTAAATCGCAAACCCAGGGTAGCTCGTTCCTCGCAACCCTGGGCTGTCGGATGAAACGCCGTTGGCGTTCCCTGGATCTTCAGGCAATTCGACTGTGCAAATCGTATTAGTAAAGCCCGCGGCTACTTTCCCCCTACCGCCGCAGCGCGTTGATCAGCTCGTCGAGCTTGTCCGCGATCGCCTGCACTTCGCCTTGGGTCGGCGGGTCGCTGATGGCGAGGCCGAGGCTGCCCGCGCCGTTGCTATTGGCGGAGGTGCCGGCGATCTGCGCGGCGAGGTCGTCGGAGGTGGCGCGCGTTTGGATGTCGTCGTTTAGCGAAGTCAGTTGCCCGCGTAGCTCGGCGGAGTTGAGCGCGGCGTTATTCGCAGGTTTGGCGGGATCGAAGGGCATGGGGTGGATGGGTGAAGGGTGAGGGTGGATGGGTTCGGCCGGAAAATCGTGGCGGCATCAGGGACGTGCGGAGGGTCGAGGGCGAAAGGCGGAGGTCCGGGCTCCGCGTTGCTCCGGTGGAGCTCCCCGCGCTCCCCGGCGAACCGCACGCACGGGTCCAGGACCCGCGCCTTTCCCCCACCAGGCTCCGCGCGGGGGCCTCGGAACTCCGGGCGCGCGGTTCAGACCAGCGTGCGCCCAGCGCCCACCCGCCCGTGTGCGGTTCGGAGGGAGCCGCGCGGAGGTCCGGGCTCCGCGGGCGCGGCTCGGAACCCCGCATTTCTCCCTTTTTCCGAGAAACGCCTCTCCGCCCGAGACCTGTTTCTCTCCCGGCGGAGCGTTTATCCGTGGCGGAACTCATTGAAAATAAGACGTTTCCGCGCCTACGGCGTGGGTGCCCCGCCGCCGCCGCCATTGCCCCCATTATTCCCGCCGGTGGGCCCGCCAGAAAAGCGCTGCTTGAGATCGTTGTAGATCGTATCGGCCCCGGCGATGCCCCGTTTGGCGGCCTGCTTCACATTTGCGTGAAAGGCGAGATCGGCCACGTAGATGTCCGTATAGGCCACCGACACCGTATCCTCCAGCCCCTCGCAGATCGGCGCCAACTCCTGCAGACACGGGAGTAAGTCATCCACTAACTTCCGGTCCTTGGCCATCTCCGTCAGATTGACAAAGCCCGGGACTAACTCCGGCCGCTGCGCCATATAGGCTTTGCACTTCTCATCAAAGGCCAGCGTCTTATCTGCGATCTTAGGCAGGCTCTGCCGCTCGTCGGCATTGAGATTGATGATGACGCCCTGGAGTTCCGTCTTCAGAGCCTGGATGGCGGCGACGATGGCCGCCTTCTTCTGCGCGCTGATCTCCGTGGAGATCCGATTGTCATTACTCATAGGTATGATGGGGTCTGGCACCGCCCCGTCCCAGAACACGAATGGCGAGTCATACGCCAGATTTGGCATGTCCCAAGTCAACGGTTGCGGCATATTCGCTCTGCGATTAGCTGCCAGCGTGCCACGGCTGGGTGGGACCGTGAAAATGGGCGCATTTCCTGGAAAGTGGGGCGTTCCTGATTCCAACCGCTCCCCCGCGATCTCTCAAACGTGCGATCCCGCAGCGCAAAACTGCGTGCCAGCGCCAGCGCCGCCCTGTCCCGACGCGCCGCTTCCGTCCGGCACCCTCGCCGCCCGCCCTCGCCCGACGCAGCCGCGCGCTCCCGCGCCCCGCGCCCCACCGCATGGTGGATCCTTCCCACCCGCCATACCACGCACCGGCGCGTGCCAACCGAGGCTTTTGCTGGCGTTCAAGCACCGGCACCCAGCCACCCGGAACCCCGTTGAAAACCCACAAATCAGTCGCTGATAAAGACGTTGTGAAACACCCACAGATTTGTTCATGATCCAGTCGTTAGGCGTTCTCGCGCTCACCCATGACTGACGAAGCATTCTACGAGGTCATCGCCAAGGAACTTGAGGACGGCAACGTCCGCAAAGGCCTGTGGCTTCAAGCCACAACTCAAGCGAACGGTGACGAAGGCCGCGCCAAAGCTTTCTACGTCAAGCAACGCCTCAAAGAACTGAAGGCTTCAGGTCTCACGGCATCGGAACCGTCTCCTATCACCGCGCCTGCGAAGTCTGTTGCGGAGTTCGCCGCGAAGCAAATTTACATTGCGGAGCGCCTGAATGAACGCAAAGCGCCGACTGATTCAGCCGTGCCGAACCGCCCTCGTCCGCGCATCGATTGGCCAGGTTGGCTGCTGCTTCTGTCACTCGCCTTCATTCATTCAGCCGTGCTCCTTCACCTCCAAGGCAAGTTTCACGGCGAGATTTTTGCATATTTGCTGCCAGCCATTCTCGGCGGCGCTCTCGCCTCACTCGTGTTTCCACTGCTCATTTGCGTGTTCGTCAAACCGCCGGGTCGTTACTGGGTCGCTTTTGTGGGCTTCCTTCTTGTTGCCTTCTTTATCACCGTCGGCACGCTCTACCCGTCAGCCAAATGAACCGAACGCCTAATCGGGTCGCCGGGAGGTATTACCTCCCGGCTCCCACACCACCCATCATGCGGGTCCGCAATGGGCGGTTCGTAGAGGTCACCAGCCCCATAAGTTGACCGTCTTCCCGCCAGGCGCGGGTTCGGGCTTGGAACTTATCGAGAGGGGAAGGGGTCGGTCCGTGCATAGGTGCAGAACCGCCGCTCTTGGCACCCTTGCTCCGCGTGCCATGCGATTCACGCATCGCGCGGTAGAGATGGAAAACCTCCTGCGCTTCTCGAAAGCCCGGCAGCAGCTTGTTTTTCGGAGAAAGCTCGACCGGCGGCGGGCCGGGGCGAGCGTCCCGCATAGGCGACACGCTGGCCTTCGGCATGGTGGATCGGGACGACGATGCGCCCGGTCCTGCTGCCTTTCCGGCAATATCTCTCGTTCCCAAAGTGAAGCTTTGGTGACGCACTTGCCGGGGCAATTTCATGGCGAGGCGCGGCGGTGCGATGGCCGCGCAGGCCCCGACCTTCCCTCGCCTCGAAGCAGAGCTTCTACCGCATCGCTTGTGGGACACGCGGGTTTTCTAAAACCCGAACCGGCCCGCAAGTGCGTCCTCCACTCTCTGCATTTCGGGTGTGGAGAGAGTGCCCAAGCGTCGCAAGAGCCTGGCGCCGGAAATGGTCTGCACTTGCTGAAGGTGGAACGCTCCGGTCTGGAGGAAGGGCTTGGGTATGGCCAGTTCCCAGCGATTTCCTCGAATGGCGGTGGTGTGCAGGAGCACCGTGAAAAGGTCGAGTTCGTTGTCCGCAGGCTCACCGGTGAGGAGGAGGGCCGGCCGCACCCTTGGCGGCCATGCCGAAATCGATCTGCCACACCTCTCCCCGCTCAGCGCCCGGCATCGTCCTGCTCCATGCGGTCGAGCATTTGCGCGCCTTCCATCGCCATCGCGTCACATGCGGCGACCTCTTCATTCTGCTGCGCCAGCTCGACGAGTTTGCGCCGGATCGTGAGCAACTCCGCCGGAGCGAGTTTGGGGAGTTCAGCGATGATCTGCGCAGCGCTCATGGTAGGGAGAAAGTGATGCCAGGAGCGTGCCGTGTCACGCGGAAAGGAAGCGCACAACGAAGCGCACAACGGGACACGCACAACGAAGCGCACAACGGGACAGGTCGATAATTGTTCCAAAGTTGTCCTCGTCCGCAGCCCTCAGCTCTGCGGTGCGAGGCCTTCGCAGCCTACAAACAATCGCCGGAATATTTCCTCCCTCGAAACTCCCGCGACCTTCATTTGCAGGGCGTCCGCCAGACCCTGAGTGACGATGCTCAGGGCGCGCTAGCGTTGCGGCTCAGCCGCGAGGGCGAGGAATTCCCGGGCGACGAGTGGGGTGTAGATTTTTGCGCCGGCGGGATTGAGGTGGCCGGGGTCGCGGTGGTGTTCGGCTTTGAAGAGTTCGGGCCATTTGGCGGCGTCGGAGAAATCCAGGATCGGAGCGACTTCGCGACGGGGCACGAAGACGAGCGGACTGACTGATGGCGAGATGAGGAGCACCGGTTGGGCGCCGGCGGCGCGGATGCGCGCGAGCATTCGGTCGAGGTTCGCCTGCGCGCCCGCAGGGAGTGGGGTCCGGACGGCGGGCTTTTCCTGAAAGGCGGCGAAGAGGCGCTCGTATTCCGCGCGCTCGCTGGCATTCATCTGCGCCTCATCGGGGGAGGTGGGGAAGCCATCCGAGCGTGGGCCGAGCGCCCGGGTTTGCGGGGCCGGGCCGCGCCAGGGCAGGAGGGACGAGCCGCGACCGATGTTCAGGGTCTTGCGCAGGAAGAGGCGCAGGTGGGTGAGGTAGAGGCCGCCGCGTTCGGAAAGCTTCGTGAGGGAGGCTCGCCATTTCTTGCGGGAAAAGCGCACGTCGTCGAAGAGCACGCGGCGCACGTATTCGGTGCGCGGCCAATCGTGCCAGTAAGCGGCGCGCAGGGTTTCCGGTGCCTGATCGCCAAACTTGGCGCGGAACATACTGACCTCCACGAAGACGGTGCGGAGCCGCGTGGGACCGGTATCGAGGATCCAATCCAGCAGGTACGAATCCTCGGGCGGGAAGAGCCCGTGCAGGCCGAAATTGAAGGTGCGTGAGGTGACACCTTGCGCGGCTAGCTCGCGATCGAAGATGGCGGGATCGATTTGCTCGATGACGCGACTCGAACCGAGGAAGAGCGTGTCGAACTCATCTTTATGCGCCGCGAAGTAGCGCCACTTTTGCGCCACGTCGGGGAGGTCCGGCAGCGGCAAACGAGCGCCGATGGCGAGACTCGTGACTGCGAGCGCGCAGACGAAGCACGCGAGATTGCGGACGGAAAGGGCGAGCCGCATCACGCCAGTCGCCACGCCTCTACTTCGCCGCGAGGACGCTTTTCACGACCCGCATCGTCGCCGCTTGCCGCTCATGCACGAAGGCCATCGCGGCTTTCACCTTGGCCAGTGCCGCTGGGTAGTCGGCGTGAATCGCGAAGAGCGTCTCCGCCATTTTCGCGGCGGGTGTGGAGTCAAATTCGAGCAGCCATTCCGGCAGGCCGATGTCTTTGAACATCCAGCACTTCGGGCTGTGGAACTCCGAGTAGGTGTGAATGATCGGCGTGCCGTTCGCGAGGGCGATGATCGGCGAGTGCGGCTCGTGGCAGACGACGGTGTGCGCGCGGGCGAAGACGGAGGCGGCTTCGTCAGCATTCCAAAACTCGTCGAGATTCACGACGCTCTGCTGCAGGTCGGCGGGCAGAGGATCGAAGAGCAGGCGTTTGTTGTGGCCCATTTCCTTTTTGACCTCGGGCGCGATGAGCACTTTGTGCCCGGTCTTCGTGACCCACTGCGTGATGAGGTCGCGATACACGGCGGCGCGGCGTTCGTCGTCGGCGATCTGCTCCGGCGTGGGATGCAGCGGGTTCAGCTTGGGCGTTCGGCTGTCGTCCACGCCGGGGAGTTTGGCGGTGTTCGTGCGGAGCTGGATGGTGATGAACTTCCGGTCCTCCAGGCCGAACTTCTTCATCGTCGCGAGTCCTCGCACGTCGTCGCGCACGTCGATGCCGAAGCAGCCATCGGGGCCGAACTCCAGCACTGGCGTCTTCACGCCGGCGTGGCGGAGGATGCCGAGCGTCTTGCTCTCGCGGCAGTAGAGGAAGGAGGCACCGTTGAGCATTTCCTTCCGCTCTTCTCCGCCTTTGCCTTCGACCATGCTCGGAAAATAGGACTGCCCGTAGAGGCCGTACGGTCTGCCGATCTTCCGGCAATATTCCATGAAGTTTGTGTCCTGGCCCATGCCCGAGTTGCGGATGAAAAGATCGCTACGACCAATCGCAGCGCGGAGTTTTTCATCGTTCTCTTTCGTGCCTGTGAGGCTGCCTTGCAGGATTTCCACTTTCGGAAAACGAGCGCGCAGCAGCGCGGTGACGCGCTCGTCGAGCTTCATCGCCCAGAGGATGACGTGCGCATCCGGCAGATGCTGCTCGAGGATGCGCAGGGTGCCCGGAGTGTGGCCGATGTCGCCGATGTTCACCGTGTCCCAGGCGGACTGGAGCAGGATGGTCCGGGGCTTCCCGTCAGCGGCGCGAGCGCGGCGGGTGAGGAAGGACGGTGTGCTGCCGAACGCGAGAGCGGTGGCGGAGGAGCGGAGGAAAGTGCGGCGATTCATGGGTAGGAGTTTGGGAAGTCGGTGGGACGCACCGGTATTGCTACCCTGCGCGCGCGAAAATGCGGGGCTCCTTTTTTCTGAGGCTGCGCTTTGTTCGTCGCCGCGCGGCGCGGAGGCGGTAAAACTTGGTCATGCCGTGCGTTCACTTTCACTCAACCTGCACCGATCGCGCGTGCGGGGAATGCGATGAGTGAGGCCGTCGAGATCATCCGCGTACTCGTGATCACCAGTGATCCGGCGCGCAGCGAGCGGCTGGAGGAAATCCTCACTACGAAGGACGACGCCAGCGATCTGGAGCTGGAGGCGGCGGAGCTTTTTCGCGAATTTCCGAGTGCCGAGGACGCGGTGGACTTTGCGATCGAGACGGCGACTCAAGGGGAGGACGGTCTGCAAATGGCGCGCTCGGCGCTGGCGTCGGACCGGCCTTTTGCGGTGGCCTTCATCGACGCGCAACTCCCGCCAGGATGGGACGGCGTACAGACGACGCGGGCGCTCTGGCGCGAGTGTCCCGATCTGCAGGTGGTCCTGTGCAGCAGCGATGGCGAGGACTCTTGGCGCGCGACGGTCCGGCGGCTTGGCGTCTCTGATCGGCTGCTGATCCTGCGCCAGTCTTGCGCTGAAATCGAAGCGCTGCAGACGGCGCATGCGCTCGGGCGAAAGTGGCTGCTCTCGCGGGCACTGCGCGGGCAACTCGAGAGCCTCGAAGCGCGGGTGGTCATTCGCACGGCGGAACTGGAGCGGGCGAATAGACAACTGCGCACGGAAGTCGCCGAGCGCAATGCGGCGCTGGAGGCTCTGCGGGCCGCGGAGGAGCGCTTCGCGCTGGCCTTCGGGGCGAGTCCGGTGGCGATGCTGATGGAGGCGTTGGCGGACGGGCGTTTTGTGGAGATCAATGCGGCGGGCGTCGCGCTCCTCGGGCGCGGCCGGGAGGCGATCATCGGTCATCCAGCGGACGAACTCGGGCTGTGGGTGGACGCCGACCAGCATACGGAAGTGCGGCTGCTCGTGCAGGCAGGGGAGCCGGTGCGGCATTTTGCGTCGCAGTGGCGCAAAGGCGACGGCGAGGTGCGGCAGGTGCAGCTCTGGAGCGAGCGTCTCATCTGGCGCGGGCGCGATCACCTTCTGCTCATGGCCGCCGATGTCACGGAGCTGGCGAATCTCGAAGCGCAGCTCCGGCAGGCGCAGAAGATGGAGGCCGTGGGCTCCCTCGCCGCCGGCGTTGCGCATGAGTTCAACAACATCCTCGGGGTCATCCATGGCCACCTCAGCGTGCAGCTCGATGGCGACGCGCTGAGCGATGGCACGCGCGCGGCCTTGAGCGCGGCTTTCGCCGCGAGCGAACGCGCTGCGGCCCTTACCCGCCGACTGCTCACTTGCACGCGGCAACAGGTGATCGCCCGCGAGCCGCTGGACCTCGTGGCCGTGCTCGAGGAGACTCGGGCGCTGCTTGCGCGCCTCCTCGGCGCGCAGATCGCGCAGCAGTGGGAGCTGGGTGCCGCTCATCTCATCGTGGCCGGCGAAGCGGCGGCGATCGAGCAAATCGTCCTGAATCTCGCGCTCAATGCTCGCGATGCGATGCCCGCTGGCGGCTCGCTGATCGTGCGGCTCGAGGTGGTCGCCATCGACGCCACAACTCGCCCGCAAGCCACGCCCGGCGACTATGCGCGGCTCAGCGTCATCGATCACGGCGGCGGCATCGCGCCGGAAAATCTGCCGCGCATTTTCGAGCCCTTTTTCACCACGAAAAACCTCGGCGCCGGAACGGGTCTCGGCCTGGCCGTGGTCTATGCGATCGTCGAAAAGCTGGGCGGATGGATCGAGGTCGAGAGCGCGCCCGGTGCGGGCGCCACCTTCCGCGTTTATCTCCCGATTTCCGCCACCACTCGTTTCGAGGATTCCGCCACGCCATCGGCGAGACCTGCGGCCGAGTCCGCGACGATCCTCATCGTGGATGACGAGGAAATGCTCATCTACCTGCTCCAGGGAATCCTGACGATGAGCGGCCATCGCGTGATCACTGCGCCGGATGCGGCCAGCGCGATGCAGCGCTGGGCGGAGCACCACGGGGAGATCGATCTCGTGATCACCGACATGGTGATGCCAGGCGGAGTCAGCGGGCGCGACCTCAGCGAAATGCTGCTCACGGAATCACCAGGGCTGCCCATCATTTTCACCAGCGGCTACAGCCCAGACTTTGCCGGAGCGAATCTGACACTCACGCCCGGCGTCAATTTTCTCCCGAAGCCATACACCTCACAGGCCGTGCTGGAGATCGTGGAGAAAATGCTCGCCGGGAAACGCGACCCGCGGCTGTGAGCAGGCAGCGGCGGGCGTCGTTCAATCCGCCCTTTGCCGGTCAGAACCGCGGCTCGCTCGCTCCTCCCGGGCACGGTCGAGATGCCATTTCACAGATCGCGGCTATTATTTGCCCGATGAAAAAAGACTCCTTCGGCAAATGGATGATCGCGTACGGCCTTTTCCTTTCGGTGATGGGACTGGCAGGCTATCTCTCGAATCCGGAAAAGGCGAAGACCGCGCTGATGTCAGGCGGCACCTTTGGCGGCCTCGCGGTCCTGCTCGGCATCTTCGCAAGCCGTGGCGCTGGATGGCCGCGAGGCGCAGGCCTGGTGGTGACCCTGCTGCTCAGTGGCGTCTTCCTCTGGCGATCCACGGTAAGCTGGACGGCCGTCGCCGGCGGGCAGAGTGAAAAGCTCACCGCCGCCGTCTTGATCACGGCCATGGGCATCGCGTCGCTCGCGATGATCGTCATCACTCTCCGGTCGCTGACTGCAAAGCGCGCGGTCATCGAAGGCCCACGCGGCAGCTGAAGAGAATCCCGGATTTAACCGACCAACGGCACGGCGGCCTGCTGACGCACGATCCAGCCGCCCCCGAGCACTTCATCGCCGCGATAGCAGACGGCCGCCTGCCCCGGAGTGACCGCGCGCTGCGGGACGTGCAGCCGCACCCGGGCCACGTCGTCTGCATCCGGGTACACCGTGGCCACCGCGCCGGCGTGGCCGTAGCGGATTTTCACCGAGACTTCAAAGGGCTCGCTCGCTTCGCCGTGCCACGCGCAATGGTCGATGGTGAATTCCTCCGTCATCAAATCCTCGGCGTCGCCCACGATCACGCGGTTCGAAGCTGGGTCGATATCGATCACATACTGCGGGCGCACGGAGCCGCCGGGGAGGCCTTTGCGCTGGCCGATGGTGAAAAGTTCGATGCCTTCGTGCTCCGCGACACGCTTGCCTGATTTGTCGTAGATACCGCCGCGGTGGAATTCGTGTTCGCCGAGGTGCGAGCGGAGGAAGGCCTTGTAGTCGTTGCCGGGCACGAAGCAGATCTCCTGGCTGTCCACTTTGTCCGCGGTCTTCAGTCCGAGTTGGCGGGCGATGGCTCGGATCTCGGTCTTTTCCATCCCGCCGAGCGGACAGAGGGCGCGCTGGAGTTGCGCCTGACGAAGACTGAAGAGGAAATACGATTGGTCTTTGCGCGGATCGCGACCTTTCCGGAGCGCGGCACGATCGGCGTGATGCTCGATGATCGCGTAGTGGCCGGTGGCGATGAAGTCGGCACCGATGGCTTTCGCTTTTCCCCAGAGGTTGCCAAATTTCACCTTCTCATTGCACATCACGCAGGGGTTCGGGGTGCGGCCTTTCTTGTACTCGTCGGCAAAGTAATCGATGACCAGCCGCTCGAAGTTCTCCGCTTCATCCACGACGTAGTGCGGGATGCCGAGCGAGTGCGCGACGCTGCGCGCGTCGGCAATGGCCTGCGGCCCGCAGCATTTGTCTTCGGCCCGCGAGAGACAGTCCTGCGGCCACACTTTCATCGTCACGCCGACGACGTCGTAGCCTTGTTGCTTGAGCAGAAATGCAGCGACGCTCGAATCCACGCCGCCACTCATGCCCACCACGACGCGGGCGGGTTTTGTTGGAGTTGGATTGGATGAAGGAGCGTCAGGCAGCACGGCGGCGCGGAGTCTCAGTCCTTATCTGCGAACTCTCAACTGGTTTTGAACCGAGCCCCGGGCAGCCGACGATCTCAGGCGAGAAAGCGGCCAAGATTTTCCTGCTCCCACGCTTTCGCCCGGCGGAACCAGTGGAACTTCTTCTCCCGAGCGAGAAACTTTTCGTGATGCACGCTGCGCCGACCGGCGCTGTCGTACTCGTCGGGCACGAAGGCGTGGAGCATTTCGTGATAGACGACGTACTCGACGAACCAAGTGGGGACGAAGACGCGGTCGAGCAGCGGATGGATACGGATGATGCGGTCCTCTTCCTGGATCGTGCCGAAGACGATGATCTCGCGCGGACGCTCCGCCCGCCGCTGACCCCACACGATGCGGTAGCGCTTCAGGCGATTGCCGAAGTAGCGCTCATTCATCTTGTTGAAGATGTCGCGCAGATGGAAATAGCGACCTTGGCCGGGCTCGGAGAATTCAAACTGACGCTGGAGCGGAAAGCGCAGCGCACAGGCCTTGCGTTTCGGCGTGCTGGGCTTGCGCTTGGGGGCGGCGTTGGTGGATTTTCGGCTAGCCATTACGGGCGGGAAAGTAGGCGTGTGGCTCTAAACACTCAAGCGTTCGCTGTCGGGTGGTAAAGATTTGCCCTGCCCGTCCAAAAGCTGCTCCAAGCGCCGGACGCGGTCGGAAAGCTTGGGCAACCGGCCGATTCGGGCAATTCTCTCCCGGAATTCTTTTACTGGCGCCGCTGGGAATCCCATGAATATCTCCTTCCCGTGCAGAGACTTGGTAATTCCGCTCTGCGCGGCAACGACGACCTGATCGCCAATTTCGAGGTGGCCAGCGACCCCCACTTGGCCGGCCAGCGTCACGTAGTTGCCGAGACGCGTGCTGCCGGAAATACCTACTTGAGACACAATGATACAGCGCTTCCCGATGACCACGTTGTGGGCGATCTGGACGAGGTTATCGATCTTCGTGCCTTCTCCGATCCAAGTCCGGCCGAAACGCGCGCGGTCGATGGTGGTATTCGCGCCGATCTCGACGTCGTCGTCGATCTGCACGATTCCGGATTGCGGGATTTTTACGTGCCGCCCACCGGAGAACTCAAAGCCAAAGCCATCGCTGCCAATGACCACTCCACTGTGAAAAATGGCGCGGTTTCCGACGACACAGCGTGAGCCGATGGTCACGCGTGGGGCGAAATGGCACCCTTCGCCGACGCTCGCCCCGTGTCCCAGGTAGCCGTGCGCGCCGATCACCGTTCCCGCGCCGATCTTCACTCCATCTTCGATCACGACATGCGGCTGGACGGAAACGCCCTCGCCGAGCTGCACATCTCGCCCGATCACCGCACTTGGATGCACGCCAGGCGGGAAGACGATCGGCGGTGGAGCAAACCGCTCGACGACCTTGGCAAAGGCGAGCGAAGGATTCGCGACGCGAATGGCGACCGCGGGGATTTCCTCTGCGAAGTCGAGCGACACCAGAGCTGCGGTCGCTTGGGTGGCCTTGAGTTGCGGAAGATATTTCGCGTTGCCGAGGAAGGTCACGTCGCCGGCGCTGGCTTCGCGCGCACCCGCGACGCCGGTGATGAGCTTCGCCCCCTCAGTCGGGACGCAAAACTGGCCGCCCACGAGGGCGGCCAGTTCTTGGACCGTGATTTGCACGGTGGTCAAAGTGTTGGGGGACTACTTCTTGGCGGGCTTCTTGTCGCCATTCTCGGGCTTGGCCGGAGCGTCGGCACTCGTCTCCTTGCCCTTGTTCTTATTGAGAGCAGCGACGACATCGTTCGTGAACTCATAGGTATCCCGCGAAAAAAGCACAATCGGCACGCCATTGAGGCTCGGGCCGGACTTGTCGAAGACGAGGTCGAAGTTTTCCGCCTTCACCTTGGCTTCCACGATCTTGTTGATCTCTTCGACGATGCCTGCGCGCATCCGCACGGACTGCTCCTGGAGTTGCTTCTCACGGTTGGCGCGGAACTCGGAGTTTTCGCGATCCATGGTGCGCAATTCGGCGATTTTCTCGTCGCGGCCCTTGGTCTTGGTTTCCTTGGCTTCCTTGCTCAGGGCCGGATTCTCGATCTCCGTGTTCATCTTCTGCACCTCTTCCATGGCCTTCTTCTGAATATCAAGGCGGTCCTCGAGTTCCTTCTTCGCATTGTTCCGCGCCTCATTGATTTTCGCCTCAGCATCCTTCGTCTTGTAGTAGCTCTCGAAGACCTTCTTCATGTCGACAGAACCGATCTTGAGTTGCTGGGCTTGGGCAGCGGACGCACCAAACAGGGCGAGGACGAGGGTGAGGATGACGTGCTTTTTCATGTGGATATTAGAGAAATGAAGGGATGGGGTTGGTTGGGTGAAATTTGGAGACGCTGAGACTGCCGCTACCGTGCGGCGTTCAAAATTGATAGCCGATATTGAAATTGAACTTGCCGCTCGAGTCGTTGAAGCGGTCGGCCTGCACAGGGATGCCGTAGTCGATGCGCACGGGGCCGATCGGGAGATCGAGCCGGACGCCGAAGCCGACGTCGCTGTTCACATCGCCGCCGAAGTCATACGAACCAGTGCCCACGGCACCGACATCGTAGAAGACGGCCCCGCGGACCTTGTCCACGATCGGGAAGGTATACTCGACAGTCATGCGCCAGAGGCTGTTGCCACCGATTGGCTCGCCGTCTTCGTCCTTTGGGCTCACGTCCCGGTATTTGAAACCGCGGAGATTGTTCGCGCCGCCGAGGAAGAGGCGGTCGAAGATGGGCACGCGATCCCCGCTGGACCAGGTGCTGACGCTCGAGAGTTCGCCATTGAGGGTCAGGATCGTATCCCACGGGAGGAGGAAGTATTTCGATGCTTCGAGATCCCAGCCGTAAATGTCGGTGTCGCCCCCGAGGAAGCCGCCAGCGACGAAGCCCGAGAAATCGATGCGCTCGCCACGGCGGGTGAGGAAGACGGAGTCCCGGGTGTCATAGAGAATGCCAGCGCTGATTTCGCTCTTCAGACGCGAGCCTTCCTCGTCCTTGATCGTTTGCGAAACATCCTCATCCACGTTCTGGATGGTGATGTCTTCGAGGCGGTAGCCGACGCGACCGGAGGTGAAGGTGCCGAGCCGCTTCCGCGCGGTGATGGTTCCGCCGTAGCGTTTCTCATCATAGACGGAAGACACGAAGGACGCCTCGCGATAGAAAAGTTCGCCGCCAAGCGAAAGTTCGCGATCGAGGAAGTATGGCTCGGTGAGCGCAAGGATGAAGTCCTTCCGGCGCGTTCCATATTGGGCGCGGATGCGGAACTTCTGGCCGCCACCGGTAAAGGTGGGCCAGTGCATGGCGTCAAAATTACCCTGGGTGATTTCGACGAATCCGAGAAGGCTGTCGATCGAGCTGAAGCCCGCCCCGAAATTAAACGAACCGGTTCGTTTTTCCTCCACGTTGATATTCAAATCCTTGCGGCCCGGGACCAAGGTTTCGCTCGGGTACATCTCGACCTTGGAGAAGTAGTTCAGGTTGTTCAGGCGCTGCTTCGAGGCATCGACGCGCACCATGTTGAAGATTTCCCCCGGAATGAGCGCCACCTCGCGGCGGATGACTTTGTCCTTGGTCCGGGTGTTGCCGGAAATGTTGATGCGCTCGACGTAGCTCTGGACGCCTTCGTCGATGGTAAAGGCGACGTCCATCGTGCCCTTGCCCGCGGGCTTGTTCTGGGCACCGGCGTTGAAATCGGTGTAGCCGCGGGAGCCGTAGAGATCCTGGATCACCTTGATGTCCGCCCGCACGTTCTGCGGGGAGTAAATCTCGCCGGTCTTGACCTTCGCGCCCGTCGTCATCTCGTCCTGCGTGAAGACTTGAGCTCCTGAGTAGCTGACCCGTCCGACGCGATATTGAACGCCTTCGCTGACATTAAAAGTGAGGTCAACCTGCCCATCGCTCCGCCGCTCGACGCGCGGTGCGCTGACCTGCGCGTCAAAGTAACCGCGGCTCTGGTAGAGTTCGCGCACCGCGATCGCGTCGGCCTCGAGTTGATCGATATTCAAGCGGTTGCTCTTCCCGAAATAAGTGAGGGGATTGAGGATGCTTTTCGGGCGGGTCTTGATGACTTTTTTGACGTCGCTCGTTTTGACGCCGCTATTTCCCTGCACGTTGACCTCACGGATGATCGTCTTGCCTCCCTCAGTGACGGTGAAGGTCACGCGGGCGGTGCCAGCCTTCTCATTCACCGCGGTATCAAATTTCACATCCACATCGCCGAAACCCTTGTTCGCGTAGAATTCGACGATCTTCTGCCGATCCTGCTCCAGCGTGGCCTCGCTCAACTGATCCCCGGGTTTCGCCGAGATCTCTTTGCGAATGCGGCTCGCCTTCACCTTATCCGGACCATTCAGCACCACTTCGCTGATCTGCGCCTTGGCTGCGATGACCACGATGACCTTCACACCATTCTGCTGTGGCTCGCCGAAGATGCGGACGTTCGAGACATTTCCCGTCCGGTAGAGATTGCGGATGTCTTCCTCGACGACCTGCTCGCTGTAGGGCTTGCCCACTCGGGTGCGCATGTTCGCGAGGATTCGCTCCCGCGAGATTTGCGCTGCTCCCGCAAACTGCACGTCGATCGAACGAACGATGGGAGCCTCCGGGGCGGCGGGACGCTGGGCCTGACTGCCAGGAATAGAAAGGAAGCTCGCGAGCAATGCGAACGCGGCACCGAGGATTGGGCGATAATTCATGGGCAAATGGAGAATCAAACAGGCCACCGTGGAGGAACCCTCCCAAGCGGAAAACCCGCGTATAAGAGGGACTGCCGGGTAGTCCGTCAAGCAGCCAAATCGTCGGAAAACGCCAATCCTAAGAGGCCTTCAATCCGCCGCGAGAACGGATGGAACCCGGAGAATAAAGAGCTTCTCGATCGTCTCCTGAAAGGCCGCGTCCGCTTGCTCGGCGGTCTGGTAGCCAGACACCACGAGTTCGGCGACTTGCTGGCCGAGATTGCGCTCCCGCCAAAGGACTGCCTGCACGCTGGCCCGGTGCGGCGACTCCGAAAGTGTCCCGTGTCGCGAAGGGCGAGGGGCCCGGATCTGCCAGACGCCGTAGTAAACAAAGACGGGGCGACCTTCCTGCTGGAAGGTATAGGCGCGGAAGTTCAGCGGGATCCCGGCTCCGCGCACTTCGAGCGGCCCGCGATCAGCGGTGAGCTTCATCCCGATCGCCGAGAGGCAGATCTCTGGACGGTGGGTGGTGGCGAGGACGCGCGAGGCCGTCGGGCCGGGATCCCACTCGAGGAAAAAGAGCGTCCAGCGGCTGCCGCTCGCGTCCAGCCAGGTGGCAGCCGTGGTGTCATCGCAGCGAAGCTGGCCAGCGGCGACACTGCCGATATCGACTGGCTCACTGCCTGGCACCGGCACGAGACCCCAGTGACTCTCCGGCGGTCTGCCGCTGTCGTGGAACCACCATTCTGTCCCGATGATCGTCGCGGCGATCCAGACCGTCAGGGCGACGAGGAAAGCGATGGGCAAGGGCTGCGCGGGCGGCGTCCGCGTCGCCTCCCAGGGAGCCGGGGTGTTCCGACTCAGGAGCAACCCGGCGAGGTAAACGATCAGGAGACAGACGGTGAGGATCGCAAACCCAGCGGGATCATGCCACTTCGCGACCGCGGCGAGGCCGTCCCGAGCGGCGTTCCAGGCGAGGAAAAAGGTGCGCGCCACATTCGTCACCAGCGCCGCGGTGAGGCCGACCGCGAGCAGGAGCGCCCGCTTTTGCCAGCCAAAGCGAAAGAGTTCCCCGAAAAAGAGCGAACCCATCAACGCCGCCTGGAGCGACCGCACTCCGCTGCACGCCTCCTCCACGCCGAGCAACCCGGATCTGATCTCAATGACATTGCCGTGCTGGACCGCCGCCACTCCTGCGATCGTCAGGAGTTCCACCGTCGTGGAAGCGACGACCCGCATCAAATTGTGGGTGAGCGGGATCTCCACGACATGAGGGCAAGGCACCGCAGTGAAGAGGAAGCAGATTGGAAAGGCGAAATGCCACAGCCACTTCGTTCCGCCTGCCCAAGCGACAATCCCTAGCGTCAAGAGCACCACCTCGACGGCCATCAGCCAGCCGCAAAGGCTCCAGTCTGGGCTCGGCTGGACGAACAGCCAGGTCGGAAGAAAGGCGAGCGCCGCGAGCGTCGCGACCACCCCTCCAAACCTCAGCGGAACTCCCGGCGCCGGCCGCGTCCGCCAGCGCGCAGCGGCCGCATAGACTCCAAAAAACGGGACCAGATAGCCATAGCTATAGACCGGATTCACGGACCAGTGGACCGAGAGATTCCGGCAAACGAGAAACCAGACCACGCCGAGAAGCGCCCAAGTCCAGAGCCACCGCGCGCGGGCGCGCCGAACGTCAGACATGACGGAAATTGCCGTGATGACGGTGAAGCGTAGCCATGGACTTATAGAGCATGAACCCTCCCACGTGGGAAGTTCGACGAGTCTCACCCGGGAATCCGGAAAGACCAACCCTCAGACCGCCTCCAACTGCGTCGCCTCGTGACGCACCCAAAATCTTCGTAGCAACCGACTCCGCCCACCCGTCACCAGGCCGCGGACTAGAACCGCTTTCCCGTCAACACCCCGTCCGCACCAAAGGTCGCGATGACCCGATTTTCAGCCACTGGCGCTGGAAAAACCTCACCTGCGAGTTCCCGCAACTCTTTCTCAAACCCCGCTAAAACGTGCTTCATGTCAAACCGCTGCACGAACACCAAAGCGGCCTGTCCCATATCTTCCAATGTGGGAGGGGCGTCTGGCGGGGGGATTATCGCTAGCGATGTTTTTGCCACGATTTGAGCAAGGATGCGGAATTCTCAGGGTTGGGGGCGAGAAAGTCTTGGTGCATAGTACATGCCGAAGTGGGGATAAGCCAAAAGTATTTCGCATTTTTCCAAAGCGCCTACACGCCGAGGAGCGTTTGCTCCGAGGGCCTGTAGCCACCTTGGTCGGTCGCGAGCGTCCGAATCGCCCTAGCGAGAGCTTCCGGGCAATTTGGCGGAATATTCATCCCAAAACGCCCCTCGATCGTCGCCCTGGCCAGTTCGCTCGCCTCGTCGGCAACCGTCAGCACGGGCTTCGCAACGGCGAGCGAGGTCAGCAGCTTGCTGGGGAAAAAGAACGATCCTGTGCCTTCCTGCTGCGTGATCACCGAGCAATCCGCATCCGCCAGCATCTCGCGGTAGGCATCCTCCGGCTGCAACGACAGTAGGATGACATTATCGAGATCATACTTCCGAATCAATTCCGCCAGATACGCCCGCCGCGCCCCATCGCCTGCGATGACAATCTTCACCGGGCGCACGCTGCCAGAATCCATCGACTCCGCAGCGTGGGCCGGCATTTCGTCCCAATCGCGGAGCAATCGCGCCGCCTCGACGAGCACTTCGAGCCCCTGTTTTACGCCGAGATTTCCCGAATACATCGCAAGGAATGCGGACTCGGGAATGTCATGGCGGCCCCTAAAAGCTCCCCGCGGTGGAAGCTCGATCGGCAATTTCACGCCATTCGGGAAATAGAGGATCTTCTCCGCCGGCACGCCTTTCTCCCGAAATTTCCCCAACATCCCGAGACTGATCCCCGAAACCCTCGACGCCCGCGAGTAGGCGAAAGCCTCCATCTTGTAGAGAATGCGGGTCAAAAGGCCCGGGCGCACCATCCCGAGACCGACCGCTGCATCCGGTTGCAAATCCTGCACATGGAAAACGAAAGGCACACCTTTCACCAAACTGGCAAACCAAGCTGCGATCCCGAGCGGGAGCGGAGGCGAAACGACCACAAAAAGATCGGGCTTCGGCAAAGCCAAAACTCGGAGCAGGGATACCACTACGAAACTGGCCTCGTGCATCATCCGCCGCAACGGCCCCACAACCTTCGGAACATAGAGCCAGCAACGCCGGATGACGACGCCATTCTCCACTTCCGTGCGAAACCAGCAGCCGAGATCCGAGTCCCGCTTCCGCCACTCCGGGTAGTAGGGGAATCCCGTAATCACACCCACCGCATGCCCCTGCTCCGCCAAATACTCGCACAGCGCCCGATTAAACGGCGCGATCCCGGTCAGTTCCGGCGCATAGTTGATTCCCCAAACGGCAATTTTCATGCAAAGGTAGGCTGCGTGAGGAACGTGTCAGGTCGTGGCGGGTTTGGAAGCCACATCTTCGGACGGGCGAAACGCCTTTCTGGAACGCGCCTGAGCACCCGCCGACCAAAGCAAACCCAAAAGAACAACGACGTAGAGTTGGATCGAGGGGACTTGCAGCGGAAAATCAAAGAGCCCATGCAGTCCCACTCCAAAAATCGCCACCAGAGCGCCAGCAACCCTCCCTTCCTCCACACTGATCGAGCCCCCTGCCATCCGAAACCGGCGCAACCGACACAACCCACCTCGGATCGCACCACCAATGACCAACGCCCATGCGACCGCACCCAGGACTCCCCATTCCACCACTGCCTGCAAGTAGTCCTGATGCGCAAATTGCATCTGGAGATAAAACGTGCGCATCAGGGGATCATTCGTGAAGTGCGGATACGCGCGGCTCCAACTACCTGGTCCGAAGCCGAGCAACCCTCCCTTCGGCACCATTTGCAAACAGAGCATCTTCACGAGTCGGCGATATCCAACAAGACGCCCCTGAGCCGTCGAATCACCGCCCGGCGAGTCGATCAACCCGTCCGCGCGCATCCGGAAATCCCCCTTCGGCTGCACTTCCGGCTTCGCAACCACCGGGACCGCAGTCCGCGAAACAACCTGCAGATCGTGCCAGCGGGCCTTCAGCCCAGGCCACTTTTTCCCAAAAACAACCACCCCACCAATCGCGCACCCACAGATGGCAGCCACAATGCAGAACCGCAGCACCATGGGTACTAGATAGCGAGCAGGCAGCCTCCAAAGCACCCACCCCAGCAAGAGCGCCATGAGGATCGCCGCATTTACCACTCCAAACACTGAAACTTGGGCGGCCAATCCGGAAAGGCCTATGACAAAAACCGCCACCCACAGCCCCGTAATTCGCCGGTCCTTCCTCTCCATTGCACCCGCCACACTGATGCGCGCAACAAGAACTCCGGCCGCAAGGGGCCAAACCAAATTGAGAAAGGACGCGGCATTCGTGTGTTGAAAAAACGTCGCAAAAAAATAACCCGTGAAGGGAACCTTCATATCCCAAAGAATTGCCGGCGCCTTGAGCTGAACCTGAACTATTCCTAGCAAGGATATCGAAGCGCCAACACACACGAGTGTATTGTAACTCGAACTCCGGCGCCAAGCTCCCGTCGAAGGGTCGGAAACGAGTAACAATGCGCCGAACAGGCCCGAGAACAGCCACATCGTTTCCACAGGACTTTTCACGATAAAACTTCCCGGCCAGCGTTGAGAAAGGTCAGCGAAGTGTTTCGTATTGAATGGGTCAGCCTCAATCCGCGCCCCTGTCAAAACAACCAACCATCCCGATAGAAAGAGGAATAGAATTGGCAGCGCCAAATAGCGATCTACCGACACAACACGCCGCTTAAACCAAGCCGCAGAAACCCAGCCAGCCGTGACAACGGTGAGGACTTGGCACAGGACTACTAGCGCCCAATGCCTTGTGCTCCCATACATCCACGGAGCAGCGATGAGTGCGGCCTGCAAAGCAAACCACGCCCCTGACTGCAACCCGTCAGCTGCTCGCATCCATCCTCCGACCTCTCGGAGCGGCACCACAACTTCAGCCGCTACTGAAGACTTCCGCTTCATGATGAGTGAACTTGGGACACGTGACCCTCAAGACTTAACGATGCGCGCGGAGGTGCCATTTCCGTGCCACTGAATCATCGCACCAACGAAGGGCGAACTGTGACCAAGGCGGCTCCCAACCTCGGTACATCGGAGGACATCTCAAAAAAAATAGATTTGAACGTTGCGGTTCCCAGAAGATTCCTTGAAGTGCTCAATTCCATAGTGAGGGGCGGTGCACCGGGGCGATCGTGAGGAGTGAAGCCTTCCCAACGCTTGGTCCGTGAACTCCAACTTGACGCCTCAACGATCACTCTATCACTACCCGTCCTGCGGAGAACGAGCCGGAACTTCGCCTCCGTAGAGACATCGAAAAAATTCTCCACGGGCACTTCTACGGGGTGCTCAACGCCCTGCTCTGCTAACAGTTCGCCACCAACGCTCAAAAGGGAAACCCCGCCCGGTCGAACGATTAGCGACACGTGCGCACGATCATGCCTCCCACCCTTCCCGGGATCGGTAAAGCAAAGATGCATGGCGACCTTGCTCCTTTCCTCTCCTACGGAGCGATCTGAACTAAACGACCAATAAACCGCCACATCCCCTTGCCGTAAATCCGCCGGATCATCGAAATTAAATCCCACCTCCCTTCGAACATCGTTCCCTAGTCGGAACGTCAATGGCTTTTCGCTTCGAACGTCGTCGTCACCAACAATATCCCCTCTTTCAAAAGTCTTCACAAACACCGGACGCTCAGTCGGGCTTATTTGAAATTTCCGTTTCGCTTCAATCAACAGAGTCCAATCGCGCGTGCGAACCTCTTCCCCAGACATAGTGGGACTTCGGTCGTGCCTGCTCCGCTTTCCCCCAATCGCTTTTGCTGGCGCAAAGTACGATTCAAGAATTCTTCCCATCAAGTGCTTTCCGATCTCAGCGGGGTGGATCCAATCCCGAGTCCAAAATCCGTAAGGCACCCCATCCGCCGCAGTTGCCGGGCCCGAATTTGCCGCGGAGGCAGCCCGGTATATGAATTCACTTAGGATTCCCATCATGTCGAGAAATCCTATTCCATTCGCCTCAGCAAACCTTAAGAGTTGTCCCCGCATGTCATTTGGAACACTAGGGTTCATCGCAACCTCTTGATTAAGCTCACGCATATCTGATGAAAAACGCGGTCCCTTTTGTTTCACTACAGTAGAACCCCAGCCACACGTCAAAATAAGCATTTCCGTTTTCTTCCTTGCAGCATTATCATTCACCCTCACTTCCTTCACAAGGTTTTGCAAAACTGGCATATCATCCTCATCCAACATGCCTCCGAAGACTATTAAGTCCGGTTTATAGCTCGTAAGCAAACCCTTCAAATTTTGACTGCCTCCCGTTTTGCTCATTTCATGAATGAAGAGCGGAATTATTTCAACAGCGCTACCTGGATAGGATCGTTCGAAAAAGAGATCAATCGGAGCGTTGGCTAGTTCTTGTTGAATTTCGTCGCCAATGACCACAATCCGCACTTTTTGGTGTCCGTTGAGTTTTGCCATCACCCGTGGAATCCTTTCCCACCGTTTCTCCCCAGGCGTGTAGTTCAACGGCAATGGGACGCGCCCATAGAACCCGTCGGCCCATCCTGCTACCTCGGCTTTAGTCACCTTTTCAAGGACGAGTTCATCGACGAAGAACTGGTCTCGTTCATCGGCCTCAAGTCGGATCTTCAGGCCCATTGGTTTAAGATTTCCGTCCGAGTCCATCGAAGGCTGTGTTCGAAACCAAAATTCGTTCATCCGCCACCGCGTTGCCCGCTGCACTTCAAAGAGGAGGCCCGGACCGACGGGTTTCCCACTACCATCAGAGAAGACGATCACACATCCACGAGCCTCATTGCTAGGGGGCGGAGGCACTCCGCCTAGTCCTTTTGAGCGAAACGCGAGTCGAAACCATCCTCCCACAACTCCCTCAACTAAGCGGCTTTCCCAGTTTGCACCACGCACCGAAAGCGCTGCCCTGCCAGAAACGTGCTCCGCTTCCGTCCAATCAGCACCCGGGCCTGATGCGCTCCATCCTGAGAGGAGGGGGTTGGCTTCAAAATCAGCGTAAATTGCGACGGCTGATTCTCGATTTCTAAGCGGTATTAACTTCCAATCAATGGCATACCCGAGCAACACAACACAAAGGGTCAGCAAAAACGAACATACTCCACTTATCGAGCGGCGACTATTCTTTCCCTCCAGCGCACCATAACTATATTTAGAATGACTTTGAACACCTTGAGCTTTTGAAGTCTCCTTCGGTTTCCTACTATCATCAAGCTCCTCCCCTCTACAACTATTTTCCGGAGAGGCGTCTGCAATTCCTTCTCCAAGAATAGGCACTGAAGGACTGGGCGATGAGCAACTTTCAAAACTCAACTTTTCTGTTTCCCGATTAAAAAACTCTTCCGCTAGTTCTTTGCTTTCGAACCTTCGGCGCCATCGCTTTCCCTCGTTCTTTGAAGGCCCCGATACTATCCACTCGGCATGCTCCGCATTCGATGCAGGATAAAGCTTTAGGTTAGAGGCGGATTTGCTCCCGGGGATATGTTGCATACTTTCGGCAAAATGTGAGTAGCGCTTTTTTAAGCTGTGAGCTTACTAGAAATGAGGCCAAAGAACTTCTTTGGAGGATCAGCGGTTTGCTTTTTTTCTTAGGATGCTGGGTGCGATGGCGGTTGCCCGCCTCAAGCTGGGCTTGCCCCGGTTTGGAGGACACCCGGGGAGCGGTGCGGTGGGATGAGCACCGAACGATGAACAAAACCAAGAACCAAACGAGTGCGCCCGAGTGCGCACCGCAGAGCAAGCGCTACGACAAAGCGTTCAAACGCTAATCCGTCGAGCACTGGCTGCCCGGCGGTCAGAGCGGTGGCCTGATCGCCAAACAGGACGTGAGTGCGCCGGCGCTCAAGGAGCGGAAGCGACGCTACGCTGGGAAAGCGGAGCCCAGCCACCCGAGACTGGAACACGAGAACCGGGGTTTCAAAGCTGAACTGGCGCGGGTACGCGAGCAGCGCGACATCCTAAAAAAATCCTTGGCATCCTCTGCGAGACGCCTTCGCCCGCTATGAGCGGGTCGAAGCGATGAAGGCCGAACACCCGGTGGGGGCGCTGTGTGCAGAGCTCCAGGTCAGCCGCAGCGGCTACTGCCGCTGGCAGCAGGCCGCTGCGAGTGCGTGTGCCGCGGAGCATGTCCTCATCAGTAGCCAGATCCACACGGTGCATCGCGCGAACTGCGGCACTTACGGCAGTCCACGGGTGATGCGGGAACTGCGCCGCCGTGGGCACGCGCGCAGCCGCAAGCGGGTGGCCCGGCGGATGAAGGCCGAAGACCTGCGTGGGAGCCAGCCCTGCCGCTTCGTGCCGCAGACGACCCAGAGCGGGCACATTGAGCCGATCACCCCCAACCAAGTGGCCAAAGTGCCCAAGCCGACCGGGCGCGATCAAGTCTGGATCAGTGACATCACCTACGTGCGTACCGCCGATGGCTGGCTCTAGGTCGCCGCGATCATGGATCTCTACAGCCGCCGCATCGTGGGCTGGGCCATCGGAGGCAGCATGGCCGCCGAACTGGCCTTGCGCGCCCTGGCCTTGGCGCTGCGTCACCGCTGTCCGCCCGCCCGGATGCTCTACCACAGCGATCGGGGCGTCCAGTATGCTTGTGGCGACTTCTGTGTGGCGCTCGCCGACGCGCAGCTCGTCTCGAGCATGAGCCGCAAGGGCAACTGCTACGACAACGCCGCCATGGAGAGCTTTTGGAGCACCTTCAAACGCGAGGGCGCCGGCCAGCTTTTCGCCTCCCGCCGCGACCTTCGACTACCTCGAAACCTTCTACAACCGTGTGCGGCTCCACAGCGCGCGCGGTTACCAATTCCCTGTGGACTTCGAAAACAAACGCAACTAAACCACTAACCCACCGCACCGCCCCGGGTTTCCACCAAACCGGGGCAAGCCCAGAGGCCAATATAGGTGTGGAATTTTGAACAGCCTGCTTCGATCGAAGTTTCGGCTACTTTATGCTTGATGGCTTCCGCAGGACTATCCATGCAAAACTTGTGAACATCCCAATGCGGTGTTCAAGCATCCTTTCTCGAAACCATCCGTGTATGTTTCTTAGAATTGGGAAGCTGTCGTAGTAGCCATGTCCGAAAAAGCCTGAATATTCCATTACTTCATATCCAAGTTCCGCGAAGCGTTGCACACTTCGGGGATTCGGCCCGACGCACCACCTATAATAAGCCGGGAATTTTCCCCTGTCTCTTCTTTCCTTGTTGAGAAACAGAGCGGCTGTCCAATTTGGCAAAAGCCAATTTACAACGAAAGGAAGAGCATAAAGTGTTGGGAAAAAATGTACAGCCATGCCCCCCGGCCTAAGTGCACGGAAAACATTCGTGTGCAATCCAGCGGCATCATAAACATGCTCAGCCATAAATCTCGAGAACACAAAATCGAACTCCTTTGGAAAGGATATGTTCGCTGCAGCTATATCCATTTGGCACTTGCTGTATCCTTTTGGCGCGCACGCGAGTTCCTCTTTGGATATATCTAGAACGGTGTAATCAAGTTTCTCATTTAAAATATATTCTAGATTAAACATCGGTTGCGCGCCTCCCCCAACGTCCAGAATGCTGAAAAATCCATTCGTCTTGACAATTTGCTTCAGAACTTCTGGGTAACTTTCGTAGGCTTCTTCCGTTTTGCCGTATTTGATTTCTAACATGTTGCAGATGCTTGCACGTTCCTAAGGCTTTCTTGAATTTGAGTAAATTAGAGTGAGGTCGCTTGACTAAAAGAGTATTTTGAATCCTGTCCGGGGTCCATTATTTTAAGGCTTTACGAGTCCAGCAATTGAGCGGGGAATCGAAAAAAGTGACATAATCACGAAGCCAACCGAGTGATGAGCCAATAATCTTTCTCGGCTTTCGAATCAGTTCCTCCGAGAGGTTTCCGTTAGGTTTGGGATTTGGGTCGTGAATTTATCCGGAGGAGGGGTGCCGCCTGGCGTCTGCCTGAGCCTAGCAGAGGCAATTTACCGGGCGATGCTGCACAAATTTAAGTATCGTCTGGTAGTCGAAAAAAAGCGGAACTCACGATGCCTTTAGGTGTGGCGATGTTTTTTGTCGAGTTCTTTTGCTTAGCAAGCGAAAGAGAGAGCGTTTTTGATGATTCGATCGACTCATCGGCGCCGTCATAGCCGTTGTTGGTGTGTGAGGTGGACCCCGAAAATCGCGCCAGAGGTTAAGCTATAAAATGGCGGTGGGAGAGCGTGTAAAAACGCAGCACAAAACCACCGAAAATGAATGCCAAACGCAAGCGGCACGAAGCCGCATTCAAAGCCCAGGTCGCCCCCGAAGCGCTTAAGGGAGTCAAAACCATCCAGCAAATCGCCAGCGAATATGGGGTGCATCCGGTCCAGGTCTCGGACTGGAAGAAAACCCTGCAGGAACGCATGGCGGGCGTGTTCGACAGAAACGCCCAGGCGGGAGCTCCGGAGGGCTTCGAGCAGGAGCGCGACGAGCTGCATGCAAAGATCGGGGAACTGACCATCAAAGTGGATTTCCTGACAAAAAACTCCAAACAACTCGGCCGATGAGCGGGCGTGCCGAGTTGGTCGAAAAAGGACATCCGCAACTGAGTGTGAGGGAGCAATGCCGGATGCTGGACATCGCGCGTTCGACGCTCGAATACCAGCCGGTGCCCGAGAACGCGGAGGATCGAAAGATCAAGCGGCTCATGGACGAGATCTACCTGCGCGATGCCTGCCTGGGGACGCGCCGGCTGGTGACGGTGCTGGAACGCGACCACGGGCTGGTGGTGAATCGAAAGCGGCTGCAGCGGCTGCGGCGCGAGATGGGCCTGGAGACGATCTATTGCCGCCCCCGCACGAGCGTGCCGGACCGCAAGCACGTCAAATATTCCTACCTGCTGCGCGAGCTGGTCATCACCCGCCTGAACCAGGTCTGGTGCGCGGACATCACCTACGTGCCGATGCCGTACGGCCACGCGTTCCTGTGCGCGGTGATGGACTGGCATTCGCGCAAAGTGCTCGGCTGGGCGTTGAGCAACACCATGGACGTGGCGCTCGTGGTGGAGGCGTTCACGCAGGCCGCGGGCGACGGCCGCGTGTTACCCGAAATCATGAACACCGACCAAGGCAGCCAGTTCACGGCGGTGGAATGGGTCGGGGAACTCAAGGGGCGCTCGATTGCCATCAGCATGGACGGCAAGGGGCGGTGGATGGACAACGTGTTCATCGAGCGGCTGTGGCGGAGCGTCAAATACGAGGAAATCTACCTGCGCGAATACGCGACCATCACCGCGCTGGAGGCGGGGCTGCGGCGGTGGTTCGAACAATACAACCACTGGCGACCCAAAGCCTCGCTCGGCGGAGAAACCCCGGCGCAAGTGCACGGGAAAAAGCCGGCCGCCGAGAGCGCGGTGCCCTTAAAAACCGCGGCATGAACCCGACCCCGACCGCCAACCCAAACGAGGCAGGGAGGGATTTCGCATCCGATGTTTTGCTCCTCCACTCCGGAGCAAAACATCGGAGCTCCCTCGGCAGAACTACCCACCAAGCAATTCCCGCATTGACTCCAATGTCCGAATCATCCACCACTCTCACGCGCCACTCCGCCATAGCTTAATTTCCATCAACCGTGGCCAGATTTCGGGGTCCACCCCAGTTGTTCCTTGAGTATGAGCGCGACTTTTTTAAGTTTTTCGCAAAGGCTGAGCCGGACCCCTAATACCATTGGGTTAAGGGGACCTCTTAAAACTCATTTTTTAACCTAGTGTAAGATGCAAGAATAGATAGCTTTGTGCTTGTTACTTGTGGCTGAATAGACGTAAAACTCACTCGTAATGAGTAAGTATATTCAAGCCAACGAATGCGGCCTTTCCGACAAAGCCATGAGACTCGGGGAATTGCCCCAGATGGGGGATCCGCTCGCGCGCCTGGATGAGGTCATTGACTGGACGCTTTTTGCGCCGGTTCTGGAACGCCTTCCCAAGGTCGAGCCCAAAGGGTTGGGTGGAAGGCCTCCCTTTGCACCTTTGTTGATGTTCAATGCCATGATCATCCAGAACATCTACCAACTCAGCGACCAGCAACTCGAGTTTCAAACTACCGATCGCTTGAGCTTCAAGCGCTTTCTTCGTTCCACCGACGCCGACAAGTCTCCAGACGAAAAGACCTTTTGGGCTTTCCGCGAAACGCTCACCAAGCATGACTTGTTCGAGCCCCTCTTTGTGATCTTCCACGCCGCGCTCGAGGCCAAAGGGATGTTTGCCCGCAAAGGCCAGATGGTGGGCGCCACTTTTGTCGAAGTTCCACGGCAGCGCAACTCCCGCGAAGAGAACGCCCAGATCAAGGCCGGGGCAGTGCCCGCAGCGTGGGCGGACCACCCGGCGAAGGCCCAGCAGAAAGATGTGGACGCCCGCTGGACCAAGAAGAACGGGGAGCGATACTCGTGAGCTACAAGAATCATGTCAAAGTCGATAGCCGGAGCAAACTGATCGAAGACTTCACGGTGACGGCCGCCTCGCTGCATGACAGCAATGCCCTCGACGAACTGATCGCGGAGGGAGATCCCACGACCTATGTGGACAGCGCCTATACCGGAGCAAGGTGTGAGCGGATTTTCGCGGAGAAGAAAGTGCCGGCAAAACCCATTGCACGAGCTTACCGGAACAAACCTCTGAATGGGAACCAGAAGAAAAAAACCACGCGCGGTCGAAGATTCGAGTCCGAGTGGAACATGTCTTCGCGACTATGCGGATAAGCATGCGAGCTGCGTGGAACCGCTGTGTGGGTCTCACTCGAAACCGGGCGATGATCTCCCTGATGAATCTAGTGGGCACCTCTAAAAACCCTCCTTATGAAGCAAGCATCAGTTACAAAAAGGTGAATTGAGTTTGCTTCCCGAAGGTCCCTGGATGTGATGGGATACTGGGACGATGTCCAAGTATCTCCGACCCAATGAAAGCGGGCTTTTTGACAAGGCCATGCGACTGGAAGAACTGCATGCCATGGGTGACCCGCTGGCACGTCTGGATGAGGTCATTGACTGGAGCCTCTTCGGCGTGGTTTTCGAGCGCCTCCCAAAGGCCGAACCCAAAGGATTG
>JANNXQ010000141.1:0-6482 GCA_031409655.1 Chthoniobacteraceae bacterium
CCGGGAGATTGCCGGCCAGCGCGTCACGCTCGCCGGCTACCGCCTGGGCAATCTGCTCAACGACATTTTCGCCCCGCCGGCCAAGCCCTAGAGCCTGTCATGCACTTCGGGCGCTCGGCGGGAGGGAGCACCGAAGGTGCGAAAACAAGCCAGCCCAGGGCCGAGGCGGCGGAGGGGAATAGGGAGGACGGTGGGCGGGCGAGAACGCCCTGGGAACCCCGGAGAAAAGACGCACAAGCCCTGAAAGGGCGGCCCACGTTGTTGCGCCCTGTCAGGGCTGGGTCTGTTCCGACTCGTTACCCAGGGCGTTGCCCTGGGCTGGCTTGTCTGCGGGCCTTTGGCCCTCCACCGCGGTGACCGCACAAAGTGCATGACAGGCTCTACGGTCTCGTGAATCTCACCCGGCCAAACAGTTCCACGGCGGAATCCACGGTGACGCTGGAGCGCCAGACTTCGGTGTGGGTGCCGTCACCGTTGTCGGCGGAGGACACTTGCACGGCAGTGATTGGCCATGTCACGAGGTCGGTGGAAAACTCGACGGTTTGCGTGAGGTCGGCGGAGATGTTGGCTCGCCGGAAGGTTAGAGTGAGGTAGTTATTCGCGGCGATGGTTTGTCGCGCGGCGGCGGGGAGCCGCGCGTGCCAGTCGGTGGAGGGGCTTCCTCCGAATGCGTATTCGAGCAGGTTGCCGAGGCCGTCGGGTCTCGTGAATCTCACCCGGCCAAACAGTTTCACGGCGGAATCCACCGTGACGCTGGAGCGCCAGACTTCGGTGCGGGTGCCGTTGCCATTGTCGGCGGAGGACACTTGCACGGCGCTGATCGGCCAGGTCACGAGGTCGGTGGAAAACTCGACGGTTTGCGTGAGGTCGTCGGCGATGTTGGCCCGCTGGAAGGTAAGAGTGAGGTAGTTATTCGCGGTGATCGTTTGTATCGCTGCGGTGGGGAGCAGCGCGTGCGAGTCGGTCGTCGGGTTTCCGCCGAAAGCGTATTCGAGCAGGTTGGCGAGGCCGTCACCGTCGGTGTCAGTGAGTGCGCCGGCCAGGGAGTTATTCGTAAGCCATGTGGAAAATGTTTGCCGGTCGTCGCCGCCGGGGCTTCCGCCGATGGTGATGCTGCTGCGCCAATTCACGCCGAGGCTGGCGTTGCGCGTGGTGTCTTCGGGGGCGATGCGGACGAGGCTGGCACCCAGGCCGTCGGGCGCGGTGGGCCAGTTGAGCGCGGGGTTGTCGGCGTAGGTGAAGGAGAACACGGCGGGCGTGACGAGGCCGTATTGCAGGGTGATCGCTTCGCCGCCGTTGCTTAGTTTACCTGCGCTCCATGCTCCGGCGATGGGTTTGCCGGTGCCGTAGCGCGTGTTAAAGGCGTCGATGTTTTGCACCACGAGCAGGTTTGCGCCGGGTGCGATGATGGTGCCATTCGGGAAGGTAAAGTCGAAGCCCGACGTGAATTGAAAGCCCGTCAAATCCACCGCGCTTGCGCTCACATTGCGCAGCTCGATGTAATCGAAAGAGTCATCGTCCCACGCTTGCGGCGGCACGAGCGCAGCGGCGACGGCGCGCTCGGCGTTGGTCGGGTCGGTCGCGTGATACATGATTTCGCTGATGACCAGTTGCGATGCGTAAGCCGTCGAGTCGAAGGTGCCCGCGGTGAATTCCGCCGCCGCGCTCCAGGTGCTCCAGCGGCCGGTGTTGTCCTTCATGCGAACGCGGGCGCGGTAGCGTTTGCCGGGCTCGCAGCCGATGGCGGGGAATTTGTATTCGCCAGCGAATATGGCGATGTCGCCGCTGTCGTGGCTGGCGTTGATTTCCAGCAATCGCTTCACGCCCGCTGTCCAAACGGCGGACGTGTTCACCTCGGCGATGCGCCATTGGATGCCAGCATAAGTGCCCGCGCCTTGCGGGTCGCTAAACGCGCTCGTGGTGAAGCGAAGATCGTTCACGGGAAAGCCGACGCTGCCCGAGAAAGTAATCGTCGGTGTCGCTGGATACTTCGTGCTATTTTCTGCGAGATTGTTGCCGAGCGTGTCGAGAAAAGCGGCGCGTCCGCCCACGGCGACGTTGCCGCCGGGCCAAGTCCCGCCGTTGTTGTTGGCGTCAAACGCGAAGTCCTTCATGCCCGCGATGTAAAGATCGAGCGCAGTCTGTCCGACCGCACTGAGCGCGGAATTGTTCGGCCCGAACAGTCCGCCGAAGTTGCCCGAATCCGCAGGCGCTCCGTTGGTCGGATGCCAGCGCGTGAACTCCGCATTCACGATGGGCCGGATGACTGCGGCGAACTCGTCAATGAGCGGATTGAGCTGCGCCGACTGCCAAAGCAGCGTGCGGATTTCGCGGACTTGGTTGAAGTAATTCGGCCACAGCGTCGGGTTCGTGCTGGTGTCGCCGCCGCTGCTTGCGCTGTCGTTGAAGAGCGCGTTGTGAACGACGTCGTGGCCGCTGTTCCAAGTCGGTCCCCACGTTGCATCGACGTCGCTCGGCAGATACCACAGCACGCCTTTGCTGCCGTTGGCCGCATTGTAGTTTGGGTAAAAATACCAGCCGCCGTTATTGTCGCCGTCCGGCCAGTAATCGTAATGGCGGATCGCTTCGCAAAACGCGTGGTAGCGGCTCCACAAGTCGAGGTTCACCCGACTCGTGATGTAAGCGGGCGTGCTCGTGCCAATGAGGGAGTTGTGAATGTCGCCGTGATCGGAGCCGTTGATCGGGCCAAACGTGGACTGATAGCGCAACTGCACGATGCCCGAAGCGCCGTCGCGAGTGAGCTTATAGAGGTTGCCATTTTTCAAATCGTGCGCCTTCAGGAAGCGGCGGTCGTAGTCCTCATGCACCCACATCAGCCCCCAAAAATCGCCGTGCCATTTGTCCGGCTGCTCGGCGGTCTGCATCAGCGTGCGGAAGTGCGACCAGTGACCGCGCGGTGCGGGAACCCCGAGTTGATTGAACAAGTGCATGTTCACCATTTCATTGAGCGAAAAGGTGTGGGTCGCCCGATTCTCCCAAGTGTTTTCCGTGATCATCGTGGACCACTTTTCCGGGTAGGGATTGCCCGTTTGGTCAATGGCGTCGAACTCGTAGCCTTTGTTAAAGTAAAACTTGAACGCCCGCTTCCCATTGCCCACTCCGCCTGTGCCAGACGCGGTGTAGCGGCCATTCGCGCCTTTCAGCCGATACGGGATGTGATCGTACACGACGCCGTTGCAGACGAAGCACGCCTCCCAGTTTTCAAAGTTCCAACTCGTGCCTGCGACGAGGCGTTGCGAGATGTTCGCATCGTAGGCCACGCACTGATCGAAGTCCGCCTTGCGCGTGAGGAAATGATAGACCGGCATCGTCTGCAAATTCGCCGCGCTCGTCCCCTCGTAGGCCGGGACGCCGTTGTAAACGAAGCATGCAAAGTTCCGCGATGGGTCGCCGATGTAGGGCACGCGGGCGGACGCGCCGAGGTTATCGGCAGTCGTGATGCGATAGCGGACGAGCGTGCGATTTGCCTGCGGAGCAATGGACGCTGTCCAAATGCCGTCGCTGCCCAGCACGTCGTCGCCGATGCCATCGTCATTCATCGCCACGGTGGTCCAGTTTGCCGCCAACTCGAATGCAGGATTCGCGGCGAGCGGCGTGGCGACATTCACGAAGTTTCCGCCCGAGACGGTTTTAGGGAGTGTCGAAGGGATGTAGTTCCCCGCCGCGCAAAGCTGATATGCGAGCGACGCGGAGGCGACGCCATTTGGGTCGGTGATCCGTGCAGTAACGATGATTCGATCGCTGCTCGTCGGTGCCAGCGGAGTGTGCGTCACATTGCGAATCGCCGGCGCAGCGGTCGCGGCGAAGCGGATGTTCACCGCACCGGGAGAGGCGATGTCACTCACGCCAGCCAGTGTGCCCGCGGCTTTGGCGGAGGCCCAGTTACTGCCGTGGGTTCCATCAAGTAGCGGGTTGATGAGTTCGATGGATGAGCCCTCGCCATTGCCATCGGCCGGCCACGGCGAGTGGTTTTCGTAGTCCACGTCGGAGACGATGCTGTTCGCCGTATCGCGCAGCCGCACGGTCGCGCCGTCATTGGAAAGTCCCGAGTTTTCCTTGGCTCCGTCGGGGTAAGTGATGACCGCATTATCCCACGGACCGAGGGCCGTCTTCCCCCACACGCTGAGGATCGTCGCGGGGTTTTCCGCGATGATGAGATACGAATTCGGCGCCAGCGTGGTGCCTGTGGGAATGAGGTAATCCACGCCGCCCGAGATGCGCCAGCCCGCGAGATTCACCGTCGTCGCGCCGTCGTTGTAGAGCTCGATGAAGGAGTTGCGCACGGTGTTGTTCACCCCGTTGTAGTGAATCTCGTTGATCACCACGCCGCGTGTTTTCGGCACCACACTGAGGACAAATGCGCCTTCCACAAAAAGCCCGCCCGCGTCCGTCGAGCGGATGCGGATGCGCTGCGGAATGCCGGTCAGCGCAGCGAAAGAAACCGCTGCCCGCAGTTGATTGCCGACAATCGTGAAGCGGAAGTTCTCATCGCTACCCACGCCCGCCACGAGCGTGAACGTGTGCGCCTCGCCGATGTTCGAGTCCGGGCTGGAAACGGTGGAGAGAAAATCGCCCGCGACATTTTCCGGACGAATCGTGAGGTCATCCACGATCACCGACATCGGCGCGAGCGGCGGCGTGAGCACCGTGAGCCGCACCGTCGCCGGAGCCGACTCGTATTTTCCATCGCTCACTTTGAAGGTGAACTCGTCCGCGCCATACAGCCCGTTCGTCGGCGTGTAAGTCCGCGCTGCCGCAGTGCCCGCGCTCAGCGTCCCGCGCGTCGGCGGAGTTACGACGATATAGCTAAGCGTGCCACTATTCGGATCGCTGCCCGCCAGTGTGATTGCGAGCGGTGTGCCGCCCGGAGTCGTCAGCCCAGCTTGGCTCGATGCCGTGGGAAAACCGGGATCACCCGTGATGCTGGCGCTGGCCGTTTTCGTCACATTCGTCGCGCCAGTCTCGATGGCGCGGAACGTCCACGTCACCGGCCCTGGAATGCCCGCGAGGTCTGGGACCACCGCGTTGAAAGTGCCCGTCGCCGCCGAGCCGCTGCTCACCACCGCCGCGCCGTATTTTATTTCATAGCTGAAAGTCCCCATGACGTTCGCCGTATTCACCACCCAACTCAAAGCAACCGCGCCGCCCTCGAAAGCCGTCGCCGGAGTCGCGGTAAAAGAAGTGATGATCGGCCCCGCAATCGGCGACCCGCCCGCAGCGAGAAACTGCACCTCAGCGGCAGTTAGTGCGTTATTATAAAGCGCCACATCATCCAGCGTGCCGGTGAAGTATTCGCTGTTGTTCGTGCTCCCAATGCGGAAGTTCGCCGCCGTCGCGTTATTAGTCCCCGGCACGTCCGCCGCGACCTGCGCACCATTGAGATAAATCCGCCGCGTCGTCCCATCGTAAGTCGTCGCGACGTGATGCCAGTTGCCATCGAGGAAATTCGTGGCAAGCCCCGTCACGACGAGGTCCTGGCCCCACCAGTAATGGCTGAACCCATTCCCACTATCGGAGAACCGCAGCGCAATCACCCGGCGCGTCCCGCCGTAAGCGCCCCAGCCCACGATGCCTCGCGCACCGAGCACGGTCGGCTTGAACCAGGCAGACTGCGTGTAACTGCTGTTGCCGATGGGCAGATTATTCACCGTGCCCGCGAGATACTGAGTGCTGCCATTCAGCGCCACGCCGCCCCCAAATTTCCCACTCGCCGTAAAAGTCGCACCCGTCGCCGTGAGCACAGTCCCGCCCACCACATCATTTCCCAGCGTCCCTGTGTCAATGAACGGCCAATAGGCGACAAGGTCCGCGCGAGCCGATGAAGACAGCGAAAGGGCTAAAGCGAAGAGGAAAATGCGAATGTTCATCGGAGTGTTTGCTGAAAAGTATCCCACTCCAACGCCCCAGTCTTGGCGTGAAAAAGCACGCCGACATGAAACTCAGCACAACCACCCCGTCCGGTCTCCTTCTCCCCGCTGGAGCGGCAGCGGCGCAGCGGCTACGCCTTGGCCGTGACCTTTGATTTGTCGCGACCGGGCAGCGCGCCCCAGATTTCCGCCATGAGGGCGAAAATTTCCGGCTCGGCCTGTTTCAGTTCGCCGGTGACGAAAGGGTAAAAATCATTCGATCCGAAGTAGGCTTCGGTCATCTCGGCAAAGAATTCCTTGGGGTCGTTCAGGCCGTAGTGCTCGCGGGTATAGCCGGGGCTGGTGAGGACGGACTTGTATTTGCCACTGTCGCGAAATTTCTTCCACGCAGCGGTCACACGCGCATCGTCAAAGCCGATCGTTTGATCGTGAAAGCCGTGCGCCAGTTCGTGCAGCACGACCCACGGCATCCGGTGGTTTTCAAACGGCGAGAGAAAGTCATCCGCTTCGGGAATGTGAACGCACTTTGCGAGCGCCTCGCTGTAGCCGTGCGCCTTCAGCCAGCCGGCGTCGGGGTGATACTGCATGTTCTTT
>JANNXQ010000142.1:0-17847 GCA_031409655.1 Chthoniobacteraceae bacterium
GGGTTCGGCGAATGACGTGACCGTTTATGATGTCGAGTCCGGACTGCCGGTGTCGCCGCCGATGCGGCATCACTACTTCGTCGTGGGACTCAGCGCCTCGGCGGATGGCACGCGCACGGTCAGCCACGGCTGGGACGACACCGCCATCGTGTGGGACGCGCAGCAGGGGCGGCGGGCACTGAGTCCGATCGTGTATGGCGTCGGCGGGGCGAAGCGGGTCGCGGTCGCGCTTTCACGAGATGGACGACGCGTCCTCGTGCATGTCGCGGACAAACAGCCAGAGTCCATCATGGTCTGGCGTGGCAGCGCGCGGAGCGAACCGCTGCGGCACGCGGTGGAGGGACAGCGCGGCTTCGATGCCGGCCCGATGAGTCCCGATGGCCGTCTCGGTGTGCTCGGTCTTTCTCCCGACCGACGCTGCCACGTCTATGAACTCGCGACGGGCCGCGTGCTGCTCGACAAGCCGACCGCCGGGGATGTTTATGTCCCGCTCTTTTCTCCCGACATGAAGCGTTGCTACGCGCTCACCGCGAACGGCTGGCTCTACGGCTGGGACTTGGAAACCGGCGCGGAACTTTGGAAGCCGAATCATCAGCCCGGCTACGTCCGCCCCGGTGCGATTTCGTCCGACGGCACACGCATCATCGCCGGGCACAACGATGGCCACATCCGCATCTACGACACCGCCACCGGCGAAGTCGTGCAGACGCTCGATCATCCCGGCGAGGTGAAAGTGCTGCGCTTTGCCCCCGATGGCAGCGGACGCTTTCTCTCCGCCTCCACGGACCGGCTCGCGCACGTCTGGGATTTGGCGACGGGGAAAAAACTTCAGACTTTCGCCGGCCACAGCGACACCATCATCGCCGGCGCGTGGAGCCGCGACGCACGTTTCATCGCCACCGCTTCCTACGACACGACCGCGCGCATCTGGGACGCGACGAGCGGCCAGCCCATCGGTGCGCCCATGCCGCATCTGGGCTGGCTGTCGCATTTGGAATTCAGCCCCGACGGCACACGCCTCGCCACCGTCTGCCGCGATGGCACCGCGCGCCTGTGGCATCCGCTTACCGGCCAGCCCGCATCACCGCCGCTCGCGCTGCAGACGAGCGGCGAGGCCGTGCGCTTCACCGCCGATGGCAAAGCGTTCGTCGTCCGTGACCACGATGGTTTCCGCTTCTGGGACACCGCGAACGCCGAGCCGGTCACGCCGCATTACGCCGAGCCATCCTCCGGCGGCTTGGGCATGGACAGCGAAAACTGGCGGGCCATCATGACACCCGACGGAACGCGCGTCTTCCTCGCCGCCTCGATGAATGACGGCGCGCTCTGGAGCATCCCGCAGCCGCGTGCTCCCGCCCCAGCCTGGCTCCCCGCCTTCCTCGAAACGCTCGCTGGCCTGCGCCTCGACGACCACGGCGAACTCCGCCTCCTCCCGCCCAGCGCACCACCCGCGCTCCCAGTCGGCATTTCCGAAGATGAATACGCGGCGTGGGCGCGGAAAATCCTCGGCGAAGCGAGGCGCTGAAAACTTTTTTGCCGATTCGCGTAAGGTTGCGCGCGCGGCCGGTAAGAACTCGGGTGCAATGAAAATTCTCCCGACTCCGTTCACTTCCATTCCGGCGATTTTGCGCCTCCGCTTTTGGACGGGGATCATCATGGCGCTCTGGCTCCTGCCGGCGCAGGGGGCGGTCGTCACGGTCACGAATACGAATGACTCCGGGCCGGGTTCGCTGCGGGGATCCATCGCGGCAGCGGCGGCGGGCGATACCATCCAGTTTGCGGTCGCGGGCACGATCACGCTCAGCAGCGGACAGCTCCTCATCGACAAGAGCCTCACCATCCGCGGCCCCGGCGCGGGGACGCTGACCCTCCGCGGCAACGGTGCCGAACGCGTCGTCGAGGTGCTCAACGGCACCATCGCGGCGATCTCCGGCGTGACCATCACCGGCGGCTACCAGCCATTCGAGCATGGCGGCGGCATCTTGAATGGGGGTTCGCTCACGGTCTCGCGATGCGTCATCAGCGACAATCGCACGGGGGTCGATTATGAGGGCGCGGGGATCATGAATTTCGGGACGCTGGCGGTCCATGAGTCCATCATCTCGGACAACCATGGCTACAATGGGGGCTCCAAGGGTGGCGGGATCTCGAGCTACGGTTCGCTGACGGTCGTGGGATCGACCATCTCCGGGAATACCGTCGGGTATCTGAGCGAGGGGGCCGGGATTTTTTGCGGGGATGGCTCGGCGACCATTGCGAATTGCACCATCTCCGGCAACGCCCTGGCCGGAGGCAACGGCGGCGGCATCGCGATCAGGAGCGCGACGGTGTCGGTCACCCAGTGCACGATCGTGGGCAACAGCGCCGGCAACGGTGGCGGCATCTATCTCCCCGCGTTCGATACGGGCACGCTGACGTTGGCCAATACCATCGTCGCCGGCAACACTGCGACCTCGGTGGGCCGCGAGATTCAGGGCTCCGCGGCAGCGATCTCGGTCGGGCACAATCTGCTGGGCCAGAGCGGGGAGACCACCGGCCAGGCGCTCGCGGGCTTTTCTCCCGTGGCCAGCGATCTCACCGCGACCAGCGATGGCACGACCCCGAGCGCATTGAACACGATCCTCACCACCGCGCTGGCCGGCAATGGCGGTGCCACGCAGACGCATGCGCTGTCGGCGGGCAGCCCGGCGATCGACGCGGGCGACAATGCCGTGGCCACGAATGCCGGACTCACCACCGACCAGCGCGGCGCACCGTTTGCCCGGAGGATTGGCGTGGTCGATATCGGCGCGTATGAGGTGCAGGCGGCGATCGGGGTCATCGTCGTGGATACCACGGTGGATGAAAACGACGGCCACTACGGCCCCGGCGATCTCAGCCTGCGCGAAGCCATCGCCCTGGCCACCGCCAATCCCGCCTTCCGGACCATCACCTTCTCCGATGGGACGAATGGGACGATCAATTTCTCCGATGGCACGGCGCGGACGATCACGCTGTCCTCCGAGCTGGCCATCGACAGCAGCGTGACGATCACCGGCCCCGGCGCGGACAAGCTCACCGTCAGCGGCAACAACGTCAGCCGCGTGTTCAACATCGGGAGCGGGAATTACAACGTCACGTTCACCGGGCTGACCATTGCGAATGGGCGGCGCCTCGGCGCGACGGTCGCCGGTCCCTCCGTCGGGCCGACCGAGGCGGGCGGGGGCATCGCCAGTGCGAGCAACGGCATCCTCACCATCACGGCCTGCGTCATCAGCGGAAACTCCGTGACCGGTGGCGCGGCGGTGGGCGAAACGGGCGGGGACGGTTTGGGCGGGGGCATCTACTGCTCGGCGGGCACGCTCCTGCTTTCTCGCAGCACCATCGCCGCCAATACCGCCAATGGGGTCGCCAGTTCACCTGATGGCTCGGGCTATGGCGGCGGCATTTACCTCGGCGGCACGGCGGCGGCGGCGCTGGTGAATTGCACGCTGTCCAGAAACCAGGCATTGACACCCGACGGCTCTCTCGGTGGCGCCGGTCTCTACCACGCGGGCAGCGGACCGGTCACGCTGACGCACTGCACTGTCTCGGCGAACCACATGCAATCAGGCCTCTTCCCGGGTGGCGGCGTCGTCCGCGCGGGTGCCGGCACGGTGACGGTGGCCAACAGCATCATCGCCGGGAACACGTCCAACTCCTCCAGCTCGGATCTGGGCGGCGCCTTCACCTCCGCCGGGCACAATCTCATCGGCTCGCAGGACACGATCGCCGGCTTGACGACGGCCACCGGATTTACCCATGGCGCGAACGGCGATCAGGTGGGCACCGTCGGCTCGCCGATCAATCCGCTGCTCGGCGCGCTCGCGAACAATGGCGGGCCGACGCCGACGATGGCCTTGCTCGGCAGCAGCCCGGCGATCGATGCGGGCAGCAACGCCACGGCCATCGCCGCGGGGCTGGCGGTGGATCAGCGCGGCTACGTGCGCTTCGTGGGCGGTGCGGTGGACATTGGCGCTTTTGAAAGCGGGGCGGCGGCGGTGCCGGCGGCGCTCGTGGTGACGACCACGGCGGACAAGCTGAACTTCGACAACACCGGCCTCGCGTTGCGCGAAGCCCTTTTCCTCGCCAATGGCGCGGGCACGCCGCAGACGATCACTTTCGACCCGACGGTCTTCGCGACGCCGCAGACGATCACGCTGACTACGATCGGCGACCCGACGGCGGGGCCGAGCGCGTTTGGCATCCGCACGGAGGTGACGATCGTCGGCAGCGCCGCCGGGGTGACGCTGGCCGGAGGCGGCGCGGGCTCGAGTCTGCGCGCTTTTTACGTCGCGGCGACGGGGCGTCTGACGCTGCAAAATCTGGCGTTCAGCGGCTTTCGCCACAAGGGCGGTGATAGTTCCAACGCGGGCGGTGCGGCGGGGATGGGCGGCGCGATCTTCAACCATGGCGGAGCCGTGAGCGTCGTGGCCTCGACGTTTTTGGGGAACATTTCCCAAGGAGGATCGAGCGGCGTGGGAAGTGTGAGTTTCGGTGGTGGTGGCCTGGGCGGAGATGGCGCCGGCAATAGCGGAGGCGGGCCGAACGGTGGTGGGGGCAGCGGCGCGGGCGGAGGTTTCGGAGGTGGCGGGTCGTTCGGCGCACCGGGCGACAATGGTGGCAGTGGTGGCTTCGGTGGAGGCGGGGGCACCAACCAGAATGCGCAGCTCGGTGGGCTCGGCGGTTTCGGCGGTGGCGGTGGTGGAGCCGACTCGGGGGCCGCCGCGGGCAACGGCGGCTTCGGCGGTGGGCGCGGCGGCGGCAATTACCGGGGCGGTGGCGGCGCGGGCATGGGGGGAGCCATCTTTGCCAATGGCGGCACGACCTCGATCACGAACAGCACCTTTGCCAATAACTCCGCCCTCGCCGGCACCGGCGCGAACAACGGCCGGGGCTATGGCGGCGTGATCTTTGCCCGCAATGGCACGCTGACCATCGAGAGCAGCACCTTTAGCGGCAACACTGCGGCGGATGGCGGACGCGGCGCTTACGTCTATAGCGACACCGGCGGCGGCGGCAATAACACCAGCCCCGGCAACGGCGTGGCTGTGGCGACGATCCGCAACACGATCCTCGGCGGCAGCGACACCGCCGTTTCGGACTTCGTGGCCGACAGCAGCGGCGGCGGCAGCGTGACGTCGAGCGGCGCGGGCAACTTGATCCGCACGGCGGTCAATTTCGGCGGCACGATCGTGAGCACGGCCAACCCCGGCCTCGGCGCGCTCGCGAGCAACGGCGGCCCCACGCAGACGATGGCGCTGGCGACGAACAGCCCGGCGATCAATGCCGGAAGCGGCAGCGGTGCGCCCGCGACCGATCAGCGCGGCAAATTGCGGCCGCAGTTTGGCGTGGTGGATATCGGCGCGTATGAGCAGACGCCGTTCGACACGGGGCAGACCATCGTGAATGTCGGCGGGGCCTACTGGTATCTCGGGCCGGATGTGGTCGGCGGGGATTTGCGCGTCTATCGCGAAGTGCCGGGGCAGATCGCGGAGTGGGTGGGCTTCGGCGTGGGCGTGCGCATCGGCCGGGCCCTAGACGGCACCGTGCTCGTGGAAAATGCCAGCGGTGGCGTGTATGCGCGCGCGGGATCGAGTGGCGGCAGCATCGGCACTTCTTGGCAGTTACTGACTTCCGTGACTGCCGGCGATGGCGCCACCTGGTTCTTCGGCCCCGATGCCCTCGGGCCGGACTTCTACATTTACCGCTGGGCCGCCGGCGGCGCACCGACTTACAGCTTTGGTTACGGCACGCAGCTTTCCGTCGCCACGAATGGCTCCATCCTCGCCCTCAACAACGCGGGACAACTTTACCTCCGCGTGGGCTCCAATGCGGGCCTCGGTTCCGTCTGGCAGCTCCAGAATCGCAACCCGGTCGCCGGGCTCGACATCATCCACCGCTACCCGACGCAAAGCGTGAAAGTGCTCCTCGCCACCTTGCTCGCGAATGACACCGATCCCGACGGCGACACGCCGCTCACCATCACCGCCCTCGGCACGCCGTCATCCGGCCAGGCCACCGTCTCGCTCTCGGATGGACGCGCCTTTTACCAACCCGCCGCCGGATCCACCGGCGCGGACACCTTCACCTACCAGCTCTCCGACGGCCACGGCGGCACCGCCACCGGCACCGTGAATGTAGAGATCATCGGCAACAACGGCACCGCGCAGAACATCACGAAAATCGAGATGCTCCCCGGTGGCTCCGCCGGGATCAGCTTCGCCGCCATCCCTGGCCGCACCTACCGCGTGCAATCCACCGACAGCCTCGCCCCCGCGAACTGGCAGACCCTCGCCACCGTGACAGCCGATGCGCAGGGCCGAATCGAAATCATCGACCCACCGCCGCTCCCGCCCTCGCGCTTCTACCGCACCGTCACGCCATAACTCTTACTGACTTACTCCGATGAAAAGTAACTTACTTCTTGCCGCACTCACACTGTTCGCGCTCGCCGCTATCCCCGCGCGCGCCGTCCTCATCGAGACCCATAGCTTTACCGGCTTGAATCTCGACATCCCCGACGGCAACCCCAGCGGCCTCGCCAACGTGCAAAACTTCACCACCTTTATCGGAAGCATCACCGACCTCGAGGTAAGCTTGAAGATCACCGCCACGCCCGACTTCGCGCCGCTCGCCTTTGCCGGCGACCTCTACATTTACCTGAGCCACAGCACCGGCTTCTCCGTGCTCCTCAATCGCGTCGGCCGCGCCCTCGCCGCGCCCTTCGGCTACGACGACAACGGCCTCGACATCACCCTCGACGACGAAGCCGGGAATGGCGACGTGCATCTCTATCGCACCGTCACCACGCCCTCTCCCGGCTCGCCGCTCACCGGCACCTGGTCCCCCGATGCCCGCGCCACCGATCCGAACCTCGTCCTCGACACCGACCCCCGCACCTCCCTGCTCAGTAACTTCGACGGCCTGAGTGCCGCCGGCGACTGGACCCTCTTCGTCGCCGATTTATCCACCGGCGAAGAACACCGCCTCGAAGATTGGTCCCTGAAAATCACCGGCGAAGCCGTCCCCGAACCCGCCACCGCCGCCCTGCTCGCCCTCGGCGCGCTCGGCGTGCTCACGCCCCGCCGGCGGAGGCGGTTGAGTGGATGCGCCCCGCGTGATCTCGCTGAGAGGGGATCCAGCCCAGCCCGTCTCCTACGATGAACACGCCGCGTGGACCGGAAAAGTGATGCGCCTGCCGCAACGCGGAAAACTTTTTTACCGAATCGCGTAAGGTTTCGCGCGGGGCCGGTAAGAACTCGGGTGCAATGAATACTTCATCCCCGGCCAATCCTGTCTCCGCTCCTTCCGCCCGTGCCCGCGTCCGCTGGCGCGGGCTCTTCGCGGGGGTGCTCGGCCTGTGCCTGCCCGTGCTGGCGCAGGCGGCGAATCTCGTGGTCAACAGCAACGCGGACCCTGTCGGGTTCAACCCCAACATCACCATCGCCACGCTCGGGCCGGTGGTCACGCTGCGCGATGCCATCAATGCGGCCAATAACACCGGTGGCACCAACGTCATCACCTTCGACCCGAGCCTCAATGGCGGGGAAATCACGCTCAACCGGATCGCGACGATCACGATTTCCTCTTCGCTCACGATTAACGGCCCGGGCAGGGACAATCTCGGAATCGTGGCTTACTATACTACCAACCCTGCCGTGGAGTCAGTCTTTGCGATCAATGCTGGTAATAATGTCACGATTTCCGGCCTTGACTTAAAGTATTCCTACGGACCCGTTGGAAGTATCCTAATCCCTGGAAGCACCGCAACTCGCTTCATCGTCTCGGCTGGCAGTCTGACCATCCGCGACTGTAGGTTTTTGGCTCGCAGTGGCCGCAACATTATCGATGGAGTGGCGGGAAATATATCAAGCTTGGGCAATCAGTATCTCAATTCTGATGGATTTTCGCTCATCCACTTTGCTCAGACGACTTCTTTGGACCCCGTAGGGACGCTCCTTTGTCAAAACGATCATTTTGAGGGCAACTCTGGCAGATTTGGCATCTGCATCTATGCCGAAGGAGTGAAGGCGGTCATCATAGGATGCCGTTTCATCGGAACTACAGCGGAGGGTATTGTTTTCACCGGTGGTGGTGGTGTGATGGGAAATAGCGCCCCCGTCGTCTTGGCGTCGCTTTGCGATTTGATCAGCCTCAATAACACCTTTTACGCTAACGAATTTGGCAGACTTCCCGACCTTTGCGCGGTCGATTGCTTGAGCGCCTTTAGCGCCAATGACACTTTTTGCTCGGCATATTTTACGCCAACATCGCAAGTGGGGGTTCAAGGCACACCGATCACCTTCGTCCATTCCACATTGATGGCTGGGGTATTGGAAGGCGCTGGGGCATGGAATATACAGGATCCGGGCACCATAGGACCATCTCCTATCGCGCAAACCCTGCGCGTGAAGAACTCGTTTTTAGGCGTCCCGACCTTAGGCTACGGCAATCCGGCATTGATCATCTCCGAGAACTCGCCAGTGGTGCAGGCAACCAATTGGGCTGCCTATCTGATGACTTATGGGGCGAATTCCAACGGGCAGGATTACGCGACTACGTTCGGCCTCCCCGGAATCGGCAGTTTCGGCGGGCCTGGCCTGACCGTCCCGCTGTGCAAGGATAGCCCGTTAAAAGGGGCCGGGAGCAGCCTCGGTTTGGTAACGGTGGATAACGGCACGACCTTGACGGTGGATCATGTGGAGTATGTCGCACCCTATCTGCCGCTGCGGATCGGGAGCGAGATCGTGGTGGTCACGGATGTGCCCCATAGCACCAATCCTGTCATTCCGTCGGCTTATGACGGGTATCGCTCGGGCACGGCCCAGATCACGGTGCAGCGGGCGCAATACGGCACCACCCAGACCAACCTGGCGGGCCAGCCCATCACGCTGGCCTTTGATGCCACCGGCGCATTGCGCAACCCCAACCAGATTGACATCGGGGCGCGGGCCAGTGTGCCGCATACGATGACGGTGGACACCGTCGCCGATGATCCTGGAATCCAAACACTCTACGTAGGTAACGGTCCTGTTTTCCGGGGGAGAATTTACGTTCCGCTCCGTTCGGCGCTGACGGTGGCAGAGGCGGATGGGGGCGGCACGGTGACCTTTGATCCGAGTCTGGCCGGGCAGACGGTCACGCTCACCAAAGGCTGGAGCCGAAGCAATGATGTCTCGGCGCTGCAAGTCACCACGCCCGTGACCATTCAGGGGCCTGGCAATGCGCCGGGCGTCACGCTCGCCATCGGCGCGGGCGTGCCGCGGCGGCATTTCCAGGTGAGCAGCACGGGGGCGCTCACCTTGCAAAATCTCACGCTCACGGGCGGCAACTGTCCGTCCGGTGGCGGCGCGATTTTCAGCCAGGGCCTCCTGAATGTGGACGGCTGCACTTTCACCGGCAACACCAGCGCGCAGGAAGGCGGCGCGCTCTGGAACTACGGAGCAGGCACGCAGACGCAGGTGAAAAACTCGACCTTCGCGGGCAATACCTCGGTGCAAAACGGCGGCGCGATTTCCACCGCGTGCGAACTGATGACGCTGACCAATGTGACCATCGTGGATAACTCAATCACCGGCACGGTGGGCGGCGGCATTCACCGATACTCCGGCGCGACGCGGCTGGTGAACAGCATCGTCGCCCGCAACACGGCCAACGGCTCGCCGAACAACGTGACTTCCATCGTCAATCCACTGGACGCGGCGAACAGCTTCAACAACCTCCTCGGCGCAGATGTGGCCGGACCAAACGGCAGCGGCCTGACGAATGGCGTGAATGGAAACAAAGTGGGCATCGCTGCGGCGAGCCTCGGCCTGGGCGCGCTGGCAAGCAACGGCGGCCTCACCCAGACGGTCGCGCTGCTGCCCGGCAGCCCCGCCGTGAATGGCGGCACCGCGACTGGCGCCCCGACGAACGACCAGCGCGGCAAATTGCGCCCGCAGTTTGGCGTGGTCGATATCGGCGCGTTTGAGCAGACGCCTTTCGACACCGGCCAGACCATCGTGAATGTCGGCGGCGGCTACTGGTATCTCGGACCGGATGCCGTCGGCAGCGATCTGCGCGTCTATCGCGAACTGCCCGGCCAACTCGCCACCTGGGTGGACAACGGCACGGCCACGCGCATCGGTCAGGCCCTCGACGGCACCGTGCTCGTGGAAAACTCCAGCGGCGGAGTCTATGCCCGCCCCGGTTCCACCACTGGCCTCGGCAGCGGCTACCAACTGCTTTCCTCCGTGACCGCCGGCGACAGCGCCACCTGGTTCCTCGGCCCCGATGGCAACGCGAATGACTTCAACATTTACCGATGGTCGAGCAGCAGCAGCCCGGCCTACAGCAACGGCTTCGCGACGCAGCTTTCCATCACGGCCAACGGCTCCATCCTCGCCCGGAACAACGCTGCGACTAACTACCTCCGCCTCGGCTCCAACAGCGGGCTCGGCACAAACTGGCAACTTCTGAACGGCCCGCTCCCCATCTGGCGGGCGCTCCAAAGTCTCGCCGACAACGGCACGGAAGACCTCGCGAACCCCTCCCGCGACGGCGTCGCGAACCTGCTCAAATACTCCTTCAACCTGGCCCCGAACGCCGGCGACCTCGCGCGGGTGAATCTCGGCGTGCTGCCCGCCAACGGCACCGCCGGGCTGCCTTTCATCACACAAGACCCGCAAGGCCGCCTGTTCATCGAGTTCGTCCGCCGCAAAGCCGCGACCAATCCCGGCATCACCTGCATCATCGAGACCGGCGACGACCTCACTGCCCTGCAGCCGCTCGACCTGAGCGGCGCGGCCGTCGTCTCCATTGATGCAACCTGGGAGCGCGTCACCGTCACCGACCCAACCATCACGCCCAACCGCTTCGCTCGCGTGCGGGTGAGCGTTGCGCCGTAGCTGGATGCGTAGATCCCGGAGCGCATTGGCCCATTGAATCGGTGCGCGGTGCCCGCGACAGTCCGCAGCGATGCGCGATGAACGCCCCGTTGATTTACCAGACCCGAACAGTCCGCAATTTCCCCACACCCGATGGAGTGTGGTGGTGCGGGCTAATGCGGGTTCGGAGGCTGGGGCGCACGAGGCGCTGGCGGATTTGTGCCGCGATTATTGGCGGCCGCTCTTCTATTTCGCGCGCCGGAAGGGGCACTCGCCGGAGGACGCGCAGGATCTCACGCAGGGGTTTATCGCGGAATTGCTCGAGCACAATGCGATCGCCCGGGCGGATCGCGATCGCGGGCGGTTTCGCACGTTTTTGATTTCGTCGTTCTGCCACTTCCTCGCCAATGCCCAGCGCGATCGCTCGACGCAGAAACGCGGGGGTGGAGTCGTTGTGGTGTCACTCGATGACGAGGAGGATGCGGGTGGCGCGCAGATGGCGGTGGACGGGACGACGCCGGAGATGGAATACGAACGTCGCTGGGCGCTGGGGTTGCTGGAGCGGGTGATGGCGAGGCTGCGCGCGGAGTATGTGGAGGCGGAACGTGGGGCGCTCTTCGATGCGATGGAGCCGCATCTCTCCGGCGCGGCGGGACGGCCCGGTTACGCGGCGATCGGTGAGGCGCTGGGCTTGAGCGAGGGGACGATCCGCGTGGCGATGCATCGCATGCGGCGGCGATACGGGGACCTGCTGCGCGAGGAGATGGCGGCGACGGTGACGACGCCCGAGGAGATGGAGGATGAGCTGCGCCACCTGACGAATGTCGTGGCGGGTGTGCCGAGCCGACTGTGAGATTTTTGAAACGTTTCGGCGGGAACCGGTAAGAACTGTCCGCAACCACGATGGCGAATCCCATTTCCAACGATCCCGACGCCGCAGCGCAGCGGACGTGCGCGACTTGCGGCGCGGCGCTCGCTGCAGGCCGGCTCGGCGCGCATTGCCCGCGCTGTTTGTTCGGTCTCGCGAGCGGGTTCGGATTGGCGGGCGAGGCGGTGGACGAGGATCTGCCCGACCCGGCCGATTGGCGCGGCTTCGGCGACTACGAGTTGATCGAGGAAATCGCACGCGGCGGGATGGGCGTGGTGTATCGCGCGCGGCAGATGAGTCTCGGGCGCGAGGTGGCAATCAAGATGATCCTCGCGGGCGAGCTGGCGACGGCGGAGTCGGTGCAGCGCTTCCGCAATGAAGCGGCGGCGGCGGCGCGGCTGCATCACCCGAACATCGTTTCCGTGTATGAAATCGGGCAGCACGAGATGCAGCATTTTTTCTCGATGCGGCTCGTGTCCGGGCGGCGCAATGTCGCGACGTGGGCGAAGGGAGTCGCGCCGTCATCGGGACAGATCGTGGCGATGATGGTGAAGACGGCGCGCGCTGTCGCTTTTGCCCACGAGCGCGGAGTGCTGCATCGCGACCTGAAGCCGTCGAATATTCTCGTGGACGAAATGGGCGAGCCGCACGTGACGGATTTCGGCCTGGCGAAGCTGGTGAATCAGGACAGCGGGATCACGCGTTCCGCCGCAATGCTCGGCAGCCCGAGCTACATGGCGCCCGAGCAGGCGGACTCGCGCCAGGCGGATGTGACCATGGCGACCGATGTGTATGGGCTCGGCGCGGTGCTTTACGAACTGCTCGCGGGCCGGCCTCCATTTGTGGGCGCGTCGCCGCTGGCCACGGCGAAGATGGTCGTCGAGCAGATGCCGGAACGACTGGAGGCAGTGCCGCGCGATCTTGCCACGATCTGCCTGAAGTGCCTGGAGAAAGAGCCCTCGCAGCGTTACGCCACGGCGCTGGAACTGGCCGAGGATCTAGAGCGCTTCGCGCGTGGGGAGCCGATCCGCGCGCGCCCGATCACCGCCCCCGAGGCGCTCTGGCGTTGGGCGCGGCGGCGGCCGGGGATTGCGGCGCTGCTCGGCGCGCTGGCGCTGGCGCTGGTGCTCGGCCTGGCGGGCGTGACGTGGCAATGGCGGCGCGCAGAGCGGGCGAACGCGCAGCAACTCAAGACGCTCGACCACCTGGCGTGGAAGGAAATCGTGCGCCAGGCCGGGAGCGACGATGCGCCGATCGCCCTGGCGGCGCTCGCCGCGAGGCTGCGGGCCGATCCCGGGCGCTGGCAGGCGGCGATGCTCGCCATGTCCCTCGTCGAGCAGAGCGCGTTTCCGGTGATCGTCGGGCCGCCAGTCGTGCCCGTGGGGAAACTACGCGCACCGCCCCGGATCGCGCCGGATGGCCGTTGGTTCGCGGCGACCGGGGAGGACACGGCGGTGCAGGTGTGGGACACGGCGACGGGCGCAGTGCGGGCGAAAATCGCGCTGCCCGCGGTGGCGACGGCGCTCGCGGTGGCGCAAGGCCCGTTCGTGCTCGCCGTCGCGACGAAGGATGCGCAAGTGCGAGTCCACGCGGCGCTCAATGGTCCCGCTCTCGTCCTCGCCCGCACCGGCACGGAGCCGATCAATGATCTGCGCTTTTCCGCCGACGGCTCGCGGCTCCTTGCGCGTTCCCGCGATCGTGTGGAAGTCTGGCGCTGTGCGCAGCCGGAGCAGCCGCTCTCTTTTTCCCTCGATGGAGGCATCCGTGGCGCGGCGATCTCCGCCGATGGATCGCGGGTGCTGGCCTGGAATGCGAAGCGCGCCACGGTCTGGGAAGCGGAGTCCGGCCAGGCAAAGCTCGCCGTCGCCGCGCAGGCGGATTTCCGGCAGGGCGCGCTGGCGGCGGGAGGAAAACGGGTGGCGCTCATCGATGGCGCCTTTGTCACGCGGACTTGGGACGTGGATGCGGGCACGCCGCTCAGCGTCATCGACAGCCCGCTCTCGTCGCTGAAGTTGCTCGCGCTGGATGGCGGCGGCGGGCGCATCACGCTGGCCGCCTTCTCAAATGAACTGATGGTCCACGATACCGCCTCCGGGCTGCGGGTCTCGCCACCGATGCAGCATCTTTACCAACCCACCGCGCTCATCGGTTCGGGCGACGGCGCACGCACGGCGAGCTATGGCCGGGATGGTCGCGCGCACGTGTGGGATGCGGCGACGGGCCGCTCCCTGCTCGGCGGCATCTGGCTCGGAGATGATCGTCTCGTCGCCCCGGACTTCTCACACGATGGCCGCGCTCTGCTGCTCGCGCCCTGGCCGTCGCCCGACGGCGCGGCACCGATCAGCGTCTGGCGCGAGAGCCGCACGGCTCCGCCCCGCGTGCAGCGCGTGGAAGGGCAGCGCGATTTCAATGGCTGCCGGCTCAGCCCCGATGGGCGGCTCGGCTGCCTCGGCTTGTGGCCGGGGAAGCGGGCGCATGTCTATGAACTGGCGACCGGGCGCGTGCTGCTCGACGCCGCGGTCGGCGGCGATGTCTATGTCCACCTTTTCTCCCCCGACATGCGCCGCTACTACGCGCTGACTTCCAACGGCTGGCTGCACGGGTGGTCGCTCGACACTGGCGCGCCGCTGTGGCCGGCGAACCACCAGCCCGGCAATATCCGCCCCGGCGAAATCTCGCCCGACGGCACCCGCATCATCGCCGGGCATAATGACGGTCACATCCGCATCTACGACACGGCGACCGGCGCGCTCCTGCGGACGCTCGACCATCCCGGCGAAGTGAAGACGCTGCGCTTCGCGCCGGATGGCAGCGGGCGTTTCCTCTCCGCCTCCACCGATCACCTCGCGCACCTCTGGGATCTGCGGACGGCAGAAAAAGTGCGGACCTTCGCCGGACACACGGACACGATCCTCGCGAGCGCATGGAGCCCGGACAGCCGCTTCGTGGCCACGGCTTCCTACGACCAGACGGCGCGCGTGTGGGACGCCGCCACCGGCCTGCCCGTGGGCCGGCCGATGCCGCATTTCGCCTGGCTCTCGCACCTGGAGTTCAGCCCCGATGGCCGCCGCCTCGCCACGGCCTGCCGCGATGGCACCGCGCGTCTCTGGCATCCACGCACCGGCGAACCCGCATCACCGCCGCTCCCGCAGGGCAGCACCGCCGAAACCGTGCGCTTCACCCGCGATGGGGCCTGTCTTCTCGTGCGCGATCATCTCGGCTTCCGCTTTTGGGATGCAGAAAATGGCGAGCCCGTCACCGTCCACTACCCGGCCCCGGCCTCGGGCGGGCTCGGCATGGACGCCGATTCCTATCGGGCCGTCCTCTCGCCCGATGGCACCCAGGTCTTCCTCGGGTATTCGATGAATGAAGGCGCGCTGTGGACCATCCCGCAGCCCCGCGATCGCGTGCCGGAGTGGTTCCCGGATTTCCTGGAAAGTCTCGCGCTCGTGCGGCTGGACGCCTCGGGCACGCCGGCGGTTTTGTCAGGCGAGGGCCTGCTCCGGCTGAGGAAAATGCTCGCCGACCCACGCCACGACGGCCTCTACGCCGCGTGGGCGCGGAGGATTCTCGGCCTGGCCGATCGGTAGCCCTCACCGCCGGAAAATTTTTTTCGGAGATTCGGTAACGTTTCGCGAAAGACCGTTGAGAACAGCGGTGAACCACCTTCTTCATCGTGCGAACCATCCACCGTCTCCTCGTCCTCTCCATTTTCCTCCTCGCGGGAGTCGCCCGCGCGCAGGACATCAATGCTACCGTCGCGCCCAATATCGGCGGGAGCGACAACTTCGTGGATATTCCAAATACCACCGGCGGGCGTCTTCACTTTTTCACCAATCCGTCGCCCTCGGCTGCGAGGATGGCAAAGGTGTCCGGGGGAACCAGCGTAGCCGAGTGGCCGACCGTGGGAACTTTCGCTCCCGATCCGAACAATTCCTTCAATCGCATCTTCCCGACCGAGACCCTGCGCGTCTATCCGAAGACCCTGGCGGCCGGCTCGACGATCCTGATCGAGTTCAGCTACACGCCGGTTGGCACCCGCTACTACTATCGCGTGCTGGTGACCGCGGGTGTCCAGGTGACCTCGATCGTGACTCTGGACCCCTCGCCGACGGCGGAAGTCTCCGTGCGGTGGCGGGTGACCTTTGACACCCCGGTGAGCAATGTGACGGCGAATAACTTTGCCTTCAGTAGCGGCAGTAGCGGTGTGAGCGGCGTCTCCATCACGAGCGTGGTGCCGGACACGGCGCAGCCGAGCTCCTCGTGGACGGTGACCGCCAACACCGGCAGCTACCTCGGCCTGCTCTATCTCAACTGGGCAGGCCAACGCACGGAGTCGCCCCCGGTGGCCAACACCTTCACGGGTTTTCCCTACACCTTCCAGTCTGCGCCATTCTTCGATCTGAATCTCGGGCCGGTAACCATCAACCGCTCCAGCACGGTGACGCTGAATGTCCATGCCACCATGCGGAACGGCGCCACCGTCTATTACCAGTGGTATATCGGCACCTGGTTCGACACGAACCCCGTCGCGATCCCGGGCGCGACCGGCACCAGCTACACACCGCCCGTATTCAATACGACCGGGACTTTTAATTACCATTGCATCGCCCACGCCACGCCCCTCAACCCCGCGAACAGCCTTCAGAAAAGTGCGACGGCCATCATCACCGTGGTCGATCCGCCAAACATCACGACTTCTCCGGCGAGCCAGACGATTCCCTACAACCAAACCGCCACCCTCTCCGTCGCGGCCACTGGGACGGCTCTGAAGTATCAGTGGTTCCAGGTCTCGGGGAGCGGGCCGGACATCCCCGTCGGGATCGATTCGCCGACCTACACCACGCCGGCACTGACGGCGGATGCGCAATACTATGTGCGGGTGAGCAATGCCGGCCCCACCGTGCGGACGAGTGCGGTGGCCACCATCTCCGTGCTCGAGCCGCCGAGCCTCGTGGTGACCCTCCTCGGGGATGTGGTGAACAACCGCGACCGGCAGACGAGCTTGAGGGAAGCGGTCGCTTACGCGCAGACGCTGGGCGGGCAGCAGACGGTCACTTTCGCGCCGGGCCTCGCGGGGCAGACGGTGACGGTCGTCAATGGCTGGAACGGGGCGGGCGACGACACCGCGCTGCGCATCGCCGGCAATGTGACCATCGACGGCGGCACGGGGGTGACGATCCAGCTCGCCTCGCCCACGCCGCGCCGCATCTTCATCAGCGGCGGCGGAACATTCACCCTGCGCAATCTCACGCTGAGCGGCGGCGACATCCGCATGGTGAGCAGTGGCGGCGCGCTGTGGAGCACCGGCACCGTCAACATCCAGAACGTGCGCTTCACCAACAACCGGGCCGACCATGGCGGCGCAATTTACAACCTCGGCACGATGACGATCAGCGGATCGTCGTTCGACAACAACGCCACCGCCGCGAACGGGCAGGGCGGCGCAATCTGGAGCAACGGCACCCTCGGCATCAGCAGCACGCTTTTCTCCCTAAACACCGCGGGACAGCTCGGAGGAGCGATCGCCTCGTTTAATGGACTGACCGTCACCGATTCGACCTTCAGCGGCAACCAGTCCGCCTTCAACGGCGGGGCACTGCGGCTCGACGGCACTGCGGTCATCGCGGGCTCGACCTTTTCCAACAACACCGCCGTCAACGGTGGCGGCGCGCTCATCAGCCACGGTCAGACGACGATCACCAATTCGACCATCGCCTACAACACCGCGCTCGACGGCGGCGGTGCGCAGTTTTTCGAAGGCACCGCCAGTCTGCGTCACGTGACCTTCGCCAACAACGGGGCCACCCGCGCGGGCGGCGGCATGGCGGTGAACTCCGCGAATGTGACGATGACCAACACCATCGTCGCCGCCAACTCCGCGCCGGATCAGAACAACCTCTGGGGCGGGCCGCTGAACGCCGCGTCGTCCAACAATCTGCTCAATCTCAACGCCGCCCAGGCCGGGCTCGGCGCATTCGCCTTCAATGGCGGGCCGACCGCGACCGTCGCGCTGCTGGCCGGTTCGCCCGCCATCAACGCGGGCACGAACATCGCCGGGATCACCTCCGACCAGCGCGGCGTCCTGCGTCC
>JANNXQ010000143.1:0-2578 GCA_031409655.1 Chthoniobacteraceae bacterium
CCGCCGCCGGGCACTCCCGCCGTCGAACCCGACGTGCGCGGCACGACGACGATCCGCGAGCAACTCGACAAGCACCGCGCCGATCCGTCCTGTGCCGGCTGCCATGCGAAGATGGACCCGCCGGGATTCGCGCTGGAGTCGTTCGATATGATCGGCGGCCTACGTGATCGTTACCGTGTCATCCGCGCCGATGGTGGCATGAAGAAGGACGGCCCGCCGGTGGACGCCAGCGGCGTGTTGCCGGACGAACGAAAATTCTCCGGCATCCGCGAATTCCAAACCCTGCTCGCCGCCGATAAGCCGCAACTCTTGAAGAATCTCGCGCAGCAACTCGCCATCTACTCCACCGGCCGCGACCTCGCCTTTAGCGACCGCGATGAAATCGCCGGCATCGTGGCCCGCACGCAGCAGCAAGGCGGCGGCATCCGCACGCTCATCCACGAGCTGACTGCGAGCGCACTTTTCCAAATTCGATGAAACAAGCACGATGAAAAAGCCCGCCAAAGCCACCATCGAAGTTAAGGGAGTCGAAGTCACCATCCTCAGCACGGCGGAAGGCGACTACATTTCCCTGACCGACATGCTCAAGGCCAAGGACGGCGACTTCTTCATCTCCGACTGGCTGCGGAATCGGAACACCGTCGAATTCCTTGGCATCTGGGAAACCGTCCACAACCCAAAGTTTAATTCCGGCGAATTCGCCATAATTAAAAGTCAGGCCGGGCTCAACAGCTACAAACTCAGCGTGAAAGAGTGGGTGGAGAAAACCGGAGCCATCGGCCTCCGCGCCAGCGCCGGACGCTACGGCGGCACCTACGCCCACCGCGACCTCGCCTTCGAGTTTGGCATGTGGATTAGCCCCGAGTTCAAGATTTACCTCATCAAGGAATTCCAGCGTCTCAAAGAAGACGAAAGCCGCCGCCTCTCCCTCGCGTGGAACCTCAATCGCACCCTCTCCAAGCTCAACTACCGCATCCACACCGACGCGATCAAAGAGCACCTCATCCCGCCCGAAGTCACCCCCGCCCAAGCCGCCATCACCTACGCCACCGAGGCCGACCTGCTCAACGTCGCTCTCTTCGGCCAAACCGCCCGCCAGTGGCGCGATGCCAACCCCAAGCTCGACGGCAACATGCGCGACCACGCCACCATCGAGCAACTCCTCGTGCTGGCAAACCTCGAAAGCCTCAACGCCGAACTCATCCACATGGCCCTCCCGTCCAGCCAACGACTCACCAAACTAAATGCCATCGCCATCCGCCAGATGAAGACGCTCACCGCCAGCGCGACCCGGCTGTTGGAAAACAAGTAACCGCCTGCGGCAGACAAAAATTTTATGAAAGTCCAACTACCATTCCGCCATCTTTCCATCCGCGTCCCGTGGCACGACGCGGGGTGGGATGGGACCGTCTGCCGCAAGCCATTGAGCAATAATGCGTGCCTGTGTCTGCGGGGCATCAGTGAAAGCCGGGAGGACGCTTGGGAATCGGGACATGCAGGTGAGCACATGGCGGATATGGGCGAGAAGGTGCCGCCATGTCTGCGAGAGCGTGTTGGCTTTATGTCCAGCCGGGCATTCAACCTCAGCATCAATCACAAACTCGGCCACGATGAAGACTATGAGCACATCATGCCGACGCCTTTGGAAATGCCTGCTTACTCCGCACCGGGCGTGCCTTTCAACTGGCTGACTCGCGAAGGAGCCGTGGCGCGAGATGAGCGGTTGGCCATCGGCTACGATCACGAGAGGGAACCAATGGAGCGGTGGAAAGCGACCGGCACTTGGGTGCTGCATCCCGATAATCAGCGCGCGTGTCTGGAGTCATTCTGGAGCGGGATTTCGCCGGGGCGGTCACTGGTATTCTTCTACGCGAAGGCCATTCCCGGCATTGAGGACAATCGCCGCGTGCTCATTGGCGCGGCGAGGGTCAGCGAACTCAAGCCATTGCGCGAATACATCAAAGGTGACCCGCAAGGCATGGGTGCGTGGGTATGGGAGCGCCCCGTCGTGCATACGTTGCGGCCCAATTTTCGGGACGGCTTCCTGATGCCTTACCACGCCTTGTTGCAGCGTATCGGCGACGGTGCGCCGCTGCATTTGCCGGATTATGTTGCCTTCGCGCCGGAGGAACATCGCGGGGAATTCAGCTACGCCACGGAGCACGTCTCGGGTGACGCGGCGTTGGGCGCGCTGGAGGAAATGCGACGCTGCCTTGTGCGCTGCGCCGAGGTGGTGCCGGGGCCGTGGGAACGGGTGCAGTCGTGGATCAACGACCGAATTATTGAGGTGCGCCGTCAGCGGGGAGTCTGTCCAGGCCTTGGCGCGGCGCTCACGGCATTCGGGATGCCGCTTGGTGAAATCGTCGCTGCGGCGCTGACTTCCGACATTGGAGATGAAGAAGACCCGTGGCAGTGCGTAGAGAAATGTTTCACTGACAGCAAGGCACTCCCGGCTCCGCTGCGTTCACAAATCACTGTCTCACTGCAATCCAAATGGAAGCATTTGTCGAAAGCGCGGCGCGTGTATCTGCGGCTTGTCTCGCGGCTCGCGGTTACGGCAGATCAAGCGGCGATGATT
>JANNXQ010000144.1:0-56039 GCA_031409655.1 Chthoniobacteraceae bacterium
GCACCTCTCGTGACCGTGGACGGCAGGATTCTGGAGTATCCGCACGTCAAACTCCCTCCAGCGAACGCCGAAGGGTAAGAGGTAAGAAACAAGCCGTCCGCAGTCACATCTGGGTAGTGTGGTTCATCCGGGCCAGCCCGCACTGATCACGGTGCGAAGTGCGATAGTGTGGCGGCGCGTGCCCGAGCCAAACGCCTCCCGGCCACGGCCTCAAAAAAAAATGCGGTCGTTTTGTAATGTTCGTCATCGACCGGGGTATAGCCCCACAGACACACCCATCTTCGCCCGCCGCTCTCACTCTTTCGTCCTTCGTCCTTCCTCATCCCCCGCCTTCCACACTCACCACCACTTCAAACAACACACCACACCTGAAAGCCACCCTATGAAACACATCCGCATCCTCCTCGCCGCCCTCGGCTGCCTATGCTTCCTCACCACGGCCCTGCACGCGCAGGTGCCGCAGATCATCAACTACCAGGGCCGCGTCACCGTCGGCGCCACGAACTTCAATGGCACGGGCTCCTTCAAGTTTGCCCTCGTCCAGGGCGCCGGCCCCACCCTCCTGTGGAAGAACGACGGTTCCGCCGGCGATACGGAGCCGGCCACCGCCGTTTCGCTCACCGTCACCAAGGGGCTCTACTCCGTGCTCCTTGGCGGCGCGGGCACCCCCATCGCCGCCAGCGTCTTCGCCAATGACGACGTGCGCCTGCGCGTGTGGTTCAATGACGGCACCAATGGCTCCCAGCTCGTCTCGCCCGACCAGCGCCTCGCGGCGGTGGGTTATGCGATGGTGGCGGCCGGATTGCCAAACGTCACATCGAGCGGCGGACTTTATACTGTCCTCTCTGTCTCCAGCTACTTTGGGGGAGTTCGGAGCGTCGGCGACGGCGGAAGCTTTTCGCTGTGGGACGCCGGAAACGCGGAGCGAGGCACGCTTGCCATCCCGCAGAGCGGAGGGCAATACAGCGCCGATGCAGCCGGTAATGACGTCGTGCTAAGGGCCGTCACCGGTAATCTCCTCCTCCAATCTGGAGCTGGCGGGGCGGCGATCTACGTCAAAACCGACAATAACGTCGGCATCGGCACAGCCACGCCGTTCAATAAGCTCGATGTCGCGAACGGCGGGATCATCGGGAACAACTCTGGCGGCACCGGTAGTTCGGTGGACAACAGCGCACGGGGCGTCAAGGTGGGCTTCGGTTTCCAAAGTGCGGCCGGGGCGGGCGGGGACTTCCTCGGCATGAAGTCGGAAATCCTTCCATCTTTGTTAAACAGCGCCGTTAACGACGGCGACCTGGAGTTTTTCACTTGGGCGAATAACATCACTAACAGCAGGGAGGTGATGCGCATCAAAGGCAACGGCAACGTTGGCATCGGCACCGCCACGCCCTCCACCAAACTGCAAGTCGCGGGCACCGTCACCGCCGCGGCCTTCGTCGGCGATGGCTCGGGGCTCACGAATGTACCGGCAAGCGCTTTGGTGGGTAACTTAAACCCGAAGAAGGTGGCGCTGCTCAAGTGGTGGCAAGCCACTCAGGCCAACAACCGATTCCCCGCGGGCAGTACCCCCCATGGAATCTGTTTCACCGGAGCCCACATCTGGGTGACGAACAGCAACAGCAACACCGTCACGGCTGTCGATGCTTCCAGCGGGCAATACATCACCACGATCAGTGTGGGCCAAGATCCCCAAGGCATCTGTTGCGACGGATCCAGCATCTGGGTGGCGAACGGCAACAGCAACAACGTGACGAAGATCCGCTTGACCGACGGGGCCGTCCTTGGGACGTACAGTGCGGGCGCTAGTCCCACAGGCATCTGTTTCGACGGATCCAGCATCTGGGTGTCGAACCGCAGCAGCGACTCCGTGACGAAGCTCAACGCGAACAACGGAGCCGTCCTCGGGACGTACAGTGTGGGCGATAATCCCAGCGGCATCTGTTTCGACGGATCCAGCATCTGGGTGTCGAACAACAGCAGCGACACCGTGACGAAGCTCAACGCGAACAACGGGGCCGTCCTCGGGACTTACAGTGTGGACAATGCACCCACGGGCATCTGTTTCGACGGATCCAGCATCTGGGTGGCGAACTATGGCAGCGCCAGCGGCACCGTGATGAAGCTCAACGCGAGCACCGGGGCCGTCCTCGGGACGTACAGTATTGTGGGCCAATATCCCCAGGCCATCTGTTTCGACGGATCGAGCATCTGGGTGCCGAGCTTCTTCGATGGCAGCGTGACGAAGCTCGATGCGAGGACCGGGGCCTTCCAAGGAACATTCGCCGCAGGCTCAGGCGCATACGGGATCTGTTTTGATGGGTCGAGCATCTGGGTGACTAACTACTACGAGGACACCGTGACGAAATTGTAACCTGCACCCGACCCCGGTCCGCGTTCTGACCGTCGCTGCTCCCCTTTGGCATCTGTGATGACGGAGCCGGCATCTGGGTGACGAACTTTAACCACGAGACCGTGCAGAAACGATGAACTCACCAATCGCGCATCACCGCACCATGCGCATCACCACGCCTGGGCAGTTAGTTGCCACCGTGGGCGGGTCGCTCTTCCTGCTCCCCGCCGCCGCTCCTGCGCCGCCCCTCGCGAGCCCCCGGGCTCCGCGAGGGCGGGATTTACGGAAAGTGGCGGTAGATTTCCTGGCGGTCGAGGCAGCGCACGAAAGTGACGGCGCCCTCCTCGAAGACCACGCCCACGCGATGATTCCCCACGCGGATGCGGTAGTACTTACCCTTGGCCTCCAGCCGCTTGAGCTGGGGAATCTCCTGGAAAGTCCGGGCGGCTTCCACTTACTCGATCACCCGCTTGATCCGCCGCAACAGTCCGGCATCGGTGAGGGCCGCGAGATCCTCGGCGAACGCTTCGCGAAAGCGCGTCTTCACGCCCCGCGTGCGAGCTGCTGGAAAATCTTCCGGCGGCTGGTGAGCCGGGATTTTTCGCCCGCCTGGATGGCGCGAACCAAGGCCACATCCTCGAAGCTCTCACGGACGGCGTCGCGCAGCAGGTCGCCGCGTTCCTCGAGGACCTCGGTGAGTGCGCTTTTGAGCAATCCCTTCAAGCGGCGTTCTTCGGTGGCAGTCATGGGGGCAGGCTATGGAGGGATGGACGGTGAGTCAATTGCCGGCGGAGGCGAGACCCCGCCGCGATGGCAATCTCTGCATGAATTCGCAACCCCACTAAACCTCTCCAACCCATGAAAACTCCATCCGTATTGATCCGCAGCACCCTTCTCGGCACCTTCCTCCTCCCCAGTCTGGCGGCGACCCTCCATGCCGGCCCGCGCACGTCAGCCAGTTACACCATCGCCACCGACACCGCCGATGGCGGCGGCCGCCGCGCGACGAGTGCGAGCTACACGAATGACGGCAGCGCCGGCGGCATCACCGGCATCTCCACCGTGGCTGCGCCGGCCGAGACCGCGAAGCACGGCTACATCGGCCAGCTCTACGACGTGACGGGCCTGGTGCTCAGCGCCACGCCGGGCACCTCGGTGAACGAAACCGCCACGCTGCAACTGAGCGCCGCGCAACTCCTCGACGATGCCACCACGCTCGCGGTGAGCGCCGCCTCCGTCACCTGGAGCGTGGCCGCCGGGCCGCTCACCGGGATCAACCCCAGCGGCCTCGCCACCGCCGGGATCGTCTATCAAGCCACCGCCGCCACCGCGCAGGGTAACTTTGCGGGTAACCTCAGCACCCTCGCGCTCACCGTGCTCAATGTGAACCTCGACAACTTCGGCGCCTACGCCGGCGACGCCATCGACGACGCCTGGCAGGTGCAATACTTCGGCCAGCCCCCGAATGCCAATGCCGGCCCGCTCGTGGACTTCGACCGCGACGGCCAGACCAACGCCTTCGAATACACCGCCGGGCTCGTGCCGACGGATCCTGCCTCGCGGTTCAGCATCGCGATCGCGCCCGTCGCCGGCCAGCCTGGGAGGAAGAACATCATCTTCAACCCGCTGGTCCTCACCGGTGGCCGCAGCTATGCCGTAAAGTTCCGCCCCGACCTGGCGACCGGCACCTGGACGACGCTCACCGGCACGACCCAAAGCGACGCCGGCGCGCAACGCACCGTGACCGACCTGAACGCGACGGGTGCGAAGAAGTTCTACCAGGTGGAGATCACCAGACCGTAGCGAAAGTAGCCATGGGCTTCAGCCCGTAAGGGCGTGGCCTGTCAATCACGACGTTCAATCGGTCGCTGCCGCCTGGGTGGGCTGAACCCCGGTGCTACTTTCGGCGGCCCGAATAAGAATTGCCGGAAGGGCAAACTTTTTCGCGAATGCCACCCAGCCCGCCAACGTCAACCGCATCCTCGACGGCACCGGGTGGAGCACGACGCTGCTCAATGGAAACTGGACCGCAATCCCCGACACCGGCAGCGGCGCCCAGCACACCTTTAGCCTCTCCATCGGCACCGGACCCAAGCTCTTCATGCGCCTGACGGTGACGGACCCGTAGAGCGAGTGTGGCGGCAGACTCAAGGAGGGGCGCGCGTCCCGCCGCCCATCCCCTGCGGGCGCGGAGCCACATCAAGCGAATAACGCGGGTCATCGTCCGCTCCGGTCCGCGGATGTCACTCCGCCCCAGCAGGTGGCGGACGGCGGGACCGCGCCCCTCCTTGGGCGAGCGGCCCGCCGGCACCCTCGTTCTACCTCCGGCTGCGGCCCGCGCTTACGGCCCGCCGCGCAGAATCTCCGAAAACAACTCATCCACCACCGCGCGCCGTTCCGCATAAACACAGTGCGCGACACGTTCACCTCGCTCTGCAAAGCAGCGAACGATGACCCGGTAGCTGCCCACGCGCAGGCGGACATATCCCGTCAGGTCCGCTTCCAGTTGCTTCAAGTCTCCCTTTTCCTCCTCCAATCCTCGCAAGCCTTCGCGCAGGCGTCGGCGCGGTTCCGAGGCCGGCGAACAAAGCCGGCGACCTCCGGGTTCAACTCAACCCTCGGCTTCATCGAGGACCGACAGCGGCAGGTATCTGCCTTTGCCGGATTGGTCCCGGCGAATGGCCCTCATCGCCGCCGGATTGGCCATCACCTCCATCGTCTCCAGCGGCGCTTCCATGCGCTCGCCGCTATGCGAAGAGATCCTTCGCCACATTCCCGTACACATCCGTGAGGCGGAAGTCGCGGCCGGCGTAGCGATAGGTGAGCTTTTCGTGATCGAGCCCGAGGGCGTGGAGCAGCGTGGCGTGGAGGTCGTGCATGTGGACTTTGTCCACGATGGCGTGGTGGCCGAATTCATCCGTCTCGCCGTAAGTGACGCCGCGTTTGAAGCCGCCGCCAGCCAGCCAGATCGAGAAGCCGGCGGGGTTGTGATCGCGGCCCGTGCCGTTCTTTTCCGCGTACGGCGTGCGGCCGAATTCCCCGCCCCACCAGACAATGGTGTCGTCGAGCAGGCCGCGTTGCTTCAGATCGGTGAGCAGGCCAGCGACGGGCTTGTCCACGGCCTTCGCGTGCTCGCCGTGTTTCTTCAAATTCGAGTGCTGATCCCACGCGGGATTGTTTGAGTTGTCCGCGTAATTCACCTGGATGAAACGCACGCCGGACTCGGCCATGCGGCGCGCGAGCAGGCATTGGCGGCCGAAGTTGTCCGTCTCCTTTTCGCCGATGCCATAGAGCGCCTGCGTGTCCGGCGACTCGCTCATCACGTCGAGCACGGGTGGCGCGGCGCTCTGCATTTTCCACGCGAGTTCGTAGCTGTTGATCACCGCTTCGAGTTCGCTCTCGCCGGGCTTGGCGCGGAGTTGCTCGGCGTTGAGGTCGCGCAGCAGATCGAATTGCCGCCGCGCTTCCTCCGGCGAACGCGCGGGCTGGAGATTTCGGATACTGGACTCCACCGCGGGCACTCCGGCGCGTCCGATCGCGGTGCCTTGATACACGGCGGGGAGGAAGGCGTTGCCGTAATTGCGCGGCCCGCCGTTGCCGAGCGCGGGGCTCAGTGAGACAAAGCCGGGCAGGTTTTCATTCTCCGAGCCGAGGCCGTAGCTCACCCATGCGCCCATCGAAGGGCGGATGAAAGTGGTGGTGCCCGTGTGCAGGAAAAGGGTGGCCGGACCGTGCGCGATTCCTTCCGTGTGCATCGAGCGGATCACGCAGAGGTCGTCCGCGTGCTTCGCCATCTCGGGGAAAAGATCCGACGCCCAGAGCCCGCTCTGGCCGTGCTGCGCAAAGTTCCAGAGCGGTTTCATCACGCGCTGCTGCGGGCTCTTGCCGGTCTTCGCCAGACTCCGCAGATCGGCGAAGTCCATCATCTTCCCGTCGTCGCGATCGAGGCGCGGCTTGTAATCGAAGGAGTCCACATGGCTCACCCCGCCGGACATGAAGAGAAAGATGATGCGTTTCGCCCGAGGCGGAAAATGCGGCGCCTTGGGCGCGAGCGGATTTACAGCGGAAGTGGCGCGCGCCTTTTCCTGTGCCGCGAGACCGGCGAGGGCGAGATAGCCGAAACCGCAGCCGAGAGTCTGGAGCGCGGAGCGGCGGGTGAAGAGAGAGCTGTGCATGGCGGAGGGGCGCTTAGTCGAGGTAACGGAAATCGAGGCAGGCAAACAGCGTCTGGTGGAGCTGCGCCCACTGCTCGAGCGTCGGCGCGGGGCCGGTGGTGAGGAAGGTGCGGCACTTCGCCAGTTCGCCGCCTGTCGGCGCGCGGCCCAGCGTGCGGCGGAAGGCGGCGGCGATCTTTTCCTCATCGGTGCCGGCGAGGGCCATCGTCTGCTCCGCGGCGGCGCGCGCCTGCTCGAGCACGAAGGGATGATTGAGGAAGTAGAGCGCCTGCGGGGCGACGGTGCTCACGTTGCGCTGGCCTATGGAGGCGTTGATGTCGCCGAAGTCGAAGACCTCGAAGAGCTCCAGCCGCTTATTGCGGAAGGCCGGCGTATAGACGCTGCGGCGGGTGTCGGCGAAGACGTAGGCGTATTCGGTGTTCTGCGCGGAGAAGTTGTTGGCGTCGATGTCGCCCGCGCCGCCGATGTTCAGTCCGCCATATTTGAGGTCGAGCTTGCCGCTCACGGCGAGCAGGGTGTCGCGCAGTTGCTCAGCGTCGAGACGGCGGCGATTCGCGTGGGCGAAGAGGCGATTGTCGGGGTCTGACTTCTCACTTCTGACTTCTGACTTCTGACTTCCCTGCTGCCAGGTCCGCGAGAGCACGATCTCGCGCACCAGTTTCTTCACGCTCCAGCCTTCCTCGACGAAGCGCGTGGCGAGGTAGTCGAGCAGTTCGGGATGCGACGGCTTCTCGCCGGTCGTGCCGAAATTATCCACCGTCCGCACCAGCCCCGCGCCGAAGAGCCACATCCACACCCGATTCACGAAGACCCTCGCGGTCAGCGGATTCTCCGCGCTGGCAATCCAGTCCGCGAGTTCGCGGCGTCCGCTTTCTTTCGTGGACAGCGCGGGCTGCGGAGTCGCCAGCGCGACTTGCAGGAAACCGCGCGGCGCCATCTCCCCGCGCTGCTTCTCCAGGCCGCGCACGCGGAGGTGCGTGTCGGCGATCTCATCGTCCTCGCGCACCGCCATCGCAGTCTCGCGTTGCGGGCCGGCCTTGGTGAGTTGCTTGAGTTCGCGTTCGAGCAGCTTCACGCGCTTCGCGGCGGCGGCGCGCTCGGGATCGGCGGCATTGCGCGTGTCGTCCGCGGCCGTCGCGTCTTCCTCGGAGAGAAATTGCAGCGCATCCACCGTCACAAACCCGACGGTGTCGTCATTCGAGATGAGCACGTACCCCGCGCCGTCTTTCTCAAAGCGATATTTGCCCAGCGAGATGAAGCGCCCGTCGATCGGCGGGGCCGCGGATTCATCCACGAAGACCGTATCCTCGCCCTCCGCGTGGAGTATGTTCACCCGCACATTGGTCGCGCGCCCCGCGAGGTGCGCATAGGCCAGCCGCACTTCGTATTTCCCCGCCTTCGGCAACACCGGGGTAAAGGTGATCGTCTTCTCGCCTTTGCCCGCATTGAGGTCGTGCAGATAGCCCTCGCCGATGTAGCTGCGGAGGTGCTGCGACGACTTCCACTCCCCGACGACTTTCGCCTGCGTCTCGTCGAGCACGATGCCCGGCAGGTCGCCGGGCGCGATGGCCGTCCCTGGTTTGCTGGTCTCTTCGGAGACGGCTTTCGCCAGCGTCGCGAGCGCGCCCTTCGCCACCTCGATGTCCTTCTCCAGCGCCGCGATCTTCGCCTCGTGCGCCCGCAGCGCGACTTCGGTGTCGCCTTCCCCCGTCAGCGGCGCGGAGATCCAGCGCGCCACGTTGTCAGTGTAGTTGAAGAGCGTCCGCGTGGAGGAAAGGATGCCCGCCAGCGCGTAGTAGTCGCGCTGCGGCACGGGGTCGAACTTGTGATCGTGGCAGCGCGCGCAACCGATGGTCTGCCCGAGGAAGGCGCGCCCGAGCGTCTCGAGCTGCTCGTCGATCACGTCGAAGCGGAGCTGCTGTTTGTCCTGCTCTTCGTAATTGGTTGGCCCGAGCGCGAGGAAAGCGGTGGCCGTGAGATTGCGCCGCTGCTCCGCCGGAGTCGGCGCGGGAAGCAGATCACCCGCGAGTTGCTCGCGGATGAACCGATCGAAGGGCACGTCCGCATTGAACGCCTCGACGACGTAATCTCGAAAGCGCCACGCATCCTTGAAGAGCAGCGTCCGCCCGCCGCCGCTCGATTCCGCGAAGCGCGCGACATCGAGCCAGTGCCGGCCCCACTTCTCGCCGAAATGTCGGGAGGCGAGCAGGGAATCCACCACCGCAGCCACCGGTGAATGGTGAATGGTGATTGGTGATTTGTATTCCTGAACGAACGCGTCCACCTGCTCAGGCGTCGGCGGCAGGCCGATCAGGTTGTAATACAGGCGGCGCGCGAGCACCTCCGGCTCAGCGTCGGGCGCGGGCTTCGCTCCCGCGGCTTCGATCTTCGCGAGGATGAAGCGGTCGAGATCGGTGCGCGGCCACGCGGTGTCTTTCACCGTCGGCGGCTCCGGCTTCCGCACCGGCTGATAACTCCAAAACTTTTTCCCCTCCTCGATGCTCAGCCCCGTCTGCTTCTTCACCGCCGCACCGCCGCTGCGCGGATCGGGTGCGCCCATCTTCACCCACTCTTCCAGCACCGCGATCTCCTCCGCCGGGAGCTTCTTTTTCTCCGGCATCTGGAGATCCCGATCCGTGTAGCGGATTGCCGTGATGAAGAGACTTTTGTCCGGTTCCCCCGGCACGATCGCCGCACCCGAATCCCCGCCCGTCGCCCAACCCTCGCGTGTATCGAGCCGTAGCCCGCCCTTCACCTTCTTCTCCGTGCTGTGGCAATCGAGGCAGCGCTCGGCGAGGAGCGGGCGCACTTTTTTCTCGAAGAAAGCGAGGCCCTCATTGGCCCCGGCGCGAACGACAGCGAAGAGAGACAGGGCAGCGGCGAGCAGGCGGGGAAGCATAGGTGATGGCCAGATAAGTCCGCTCGGAAGGAATTCTGGACAAATAAATTCCGCGGGCCTCCCCCAGCCGTGCCCTCGCGCACAAATCATCCGCCAAGGAATGCAGTCGGCCGCGGATAGACTGGCCAGACTCCCCACCCTTTCACCCGCGCTACTTCCATCTGCGCCGACCGACATGCGTTCCACTTTGCGTACTTCCATCACGCTGCTCTTCTCTGCGCTCGTGGCCTTCGCTTGCGCCCACGGCTTTGCTGCCGACACGCCGAACATCGTCGTCATGCTCGCCGACGACGTGGGCTACGGCGATCTCGGCTGCTACGGCGCGACGCTCGTCCAGACGCCACACCTCGACTCGCTCGCGCGCGCTGGGCGGCGTTTCACCGACGCGCATTCGCCCGGCTCGATGTGCACGCCGACCCGGCGCGCGCTGCTCACGGGCACTTATTCGTGGCGGCAGCAGCCGGGCTCGGCGATTCTCAGCGGTACCGATCCGCTGTGCATTGCGCCGGGGACGGCGACGTTGCCCGCGCTATTGAAAAAAGCCGGCTACGCGACGGGCGCGATCGGCAAGTGGCACCTCGGTCTCGGTGGAAAAGGCGGGCCGGATTGGAATGGCGAGATCACGCCGGGGCCGCTTGAGGTCGGTTTCGACTACGCGTTCTTTTTTCCCGCGACCGGCGACCGCGTGCCGTGTCTGTATATGGAGAATCACCGCGTCGTGGGACTCGATCCCGCCGACCCGATCCGCGTGAGCTATCGCGAAAAGATCGGTGCGGAACCGACGGGGCGCGAGAACCCGGAACTGCTCAAAGTCCAAAGCCGCAATGGGCACAACGCCACGATCGTCAACGGCATCGGGCGCATCGGCTGGATGAGCGGCGGCAAGTCCGCGCGCTGGGTGGACGAAGACATGGCGGACACCCTCGCGGCCAAAGCGAGCGCCTTCATCGAGCAGCACGCGGGCGCGCCGTTTTTCCTCTACCTCGCCACGCACGGCATCCACGCGCCGCAAGCGGCGCATGCGCGCTTCAAGAATCTGAATGCGTGCGGCACCCGCGGCGAAGTGCTGGCCGAACTCGACGACACCGTAGGCCAGGTGCTGGCGACGCTCGACCGCCTCGACCTCGCGCAGAAGACGCTGGTCATTTTCACGAGCGACAATGGCGGCGTGGTCGAGGACGGCTACGCAGGCGTCGTCAACCGCGAGCATCGCGTGAATGGCGCGCTGCACGGATTCAAGGGCTCGGGCTTTGAAGGCGGGCATCGCGTGCCCTTCATCGCGCGCTGGCCGGGGCACATTCCCGCCGCGAGCGAAGATCACGAGCTGCTCGCGCTCACCGATCTGTGCGCCACCTTCGCCGCGCTCACCGGCACCGCGCTGCCCGACGATGCCGCGCTCGACAGCATGAACGCGCTGCCCGCGCTGCTCGGCCAGCCGCATGAGCGGCCCGCGCGCGAGACTTTCATCTCGCACGGCGCGGGCCTGCGCGGACCCTTCGGCATCCGCAGCGGGCCGTGGAAACTGGTGCAGAGCGTCGGCGGCGGCATCGGCTTCACCGCCGCCGCCCGCGAGCGTCCCGCGCGCGCCCCGCAGCTTTTCCATCTCGCGGACGATCCCGGCGAAGCGCACAACCTCGCGGCCAGACACCCCGAGAAAGTGCAGGAACTGACCGATCTCCTCGCCCGACAGCGCGCGCAAGGCCGCACGCGTCCACGTTGATTTTTATGCAGAGAAAAACGAACGCTGAAGAAACGGCGGCAATAACATGAAAAACCTGCCCTCTCTCCTTGCCGCATTCAGGGATACGCGCAAACAGGGACAGCTGATGCGGCAGGTCGCGCGCAGCGCCTCGCGCAGCAGCCCGCTTTCCATGAACCACCCATCGCTCTCCCGCCTGATTCCTTCGCTCGCTCTCGTCTTCGCGTCCACCCTCCTCGCGGCGCAGCCGGCGGCACCTCTCCGCATTCTCGAAGGCCACCAGGGCTCGGTGCTGTCGGTCGAGTTTTCCTCCGATGGCCGGACGCTTGTGAGCAGCAGCCGCGACCACACGATCAAGTGCTGGGATGTCGCGTCGGGCCAGCTCCAGCGCACGCTCACCGAGCACACCCTCGATGTGTATGGCGTCGTCTTTTCGCCGAAGGGCGATCTGCTGGCGAGTTGCAGCGGGGATAAGACGATCCGCCTCTGGAATGCGCAATCGCTCGCCACGCTGCGCACGCTCGAAGGCCACACCGATGTGGTGCGTGCCGTGGCCTTCTCGCCGGACCAGCGCACGCTCGCGAGCGTGAGTCTCGACCAGACCGCGCGGCTGTGGGACGTGGCGAGTGGGAAGCTGCGGCACACGCTCCGCGGTCACACCGCGCGGGTGAAGTCGGTCGTCTTCGCGCACGATGGCACGTGGATCGCGACCGCGGCCACCGACCGGACGATCCGCATCTGGGACACGCGCAGCGGCGCGCAGAAGGCGCAGTTCGAAGGTCACACCGGCGACATCGAGAAGCTCGCACTTTCGCCCGATGGCAAGCGGCTCGCGAGCAGTAGCGGCGACACCACTATCCGCATCTGGGAGATCGCGACGGGAAAATCGCTGAGGATTCTGGAAGGACACAGCGCGGAGGTGGACGCGGTCGCGTTTTCTCCCGATGGCAGGACGCTGGCGAGCGGATCGAAGGATACGACCATCAAGTTGTGGGATGCGGCGACGGGTCGTGCGCTGCGCACGATCACCGGCCACACCGGGCGCGTCGAGTCGCTCACCTTTTCACCCGACGGAGACACGATCGCGAGCGGCGGCGGCGGCGGCGATACCTCGATCCGGCTGTGGGATGTGAGCGCGCGGGCCGCTGACTCGAAGCGGTGAGATTTGACGCAAGCCACGATATGAAATCCAAGACTCACATCAGCCGGACATGCCTGCCGTCCCAGCCGTGCATCGCGCTGCTCGGCCTTGTCGCGGCACTGCTCGCTGTGGGCACGCTGGAGAGCGCTGAAAGCGTCCCGCAACCCGCCCGGCCCAACATCCTCTTCATCCTCGCCGATGATTTAGGCATCGATGGTCTCGGCTGTTACGGCTCGGAACGGTTCAAGAACAAGACGCCGAACATCGACGCGCTCGCACAGACTGGGACGCGCTTCGAGCGCTGTTACGCGGCGCCAGTCTGCGGGCCTTCGCGGTGCCTGCTCATCACTGGCCGATATGGCTTCCGCACCGGAGGTCTATCCAATGGCACCGCGGGCCTGCTGACGCCCAGGCAGGAGCCTTCGGTCGCGCGGATCCTCAAGCAATCCGGCTATGTGACCGGCATGGCGGGCAAGTGGCGGCAGATGAGCGGGCTGGCGGGCGAGTGGGGCTTCGACGATTACCGGATGTCCGACGTGGCCGCGAGTCCGTCGCAGGTAATGAGCTACACCGAGAATGGCAGGAAGGTGCAAAAGGAGGAGGGCGCGTTTTATCCCGACGTGCAGCAGGCGTTTGCCCTGGAGTTTCTGCGCCGGCACCGCGACCAGCCATTCTTCTTCTACTACGCATCGCACCTCGTGCATGACCCGATCACGGCCACGCCAGACACCAAGCCTGGCGAGACGAGCAAGGCCGCTCGCTACGACGGCTATGTCGCCTATCTCGACAAGCAAGTGGGCGAGTTAGTCGCAGAATTGGATAAGTTAGGGTTGCGGGAGCGGACGTTGATTCTGTGCTCAGCCGACAATGGCACCGATGCGGGATTCGGGCCGATCGCTGAGCGGAATAAGCAGCTCGGAAGAAGCAGCACGATTGGCGGGCGCCGACTGTGGGGCGGTAAGCGCGACCTGACGGACGGGGGAGCCAACGTGCCGCTCATCGCCAGTTGGAAGGGCACGACGCCCGCCGGGCGTGTGCTGCGGGACTTGGTGGATTTTACCGACCTGCTGCCGACCTTCGCGGAACTCGCCGGTGCGCCGCTGCCACCGGGGGTGAAATTCGACGGACGCAGTTTTGCGCCGCAGTTGCGCGGGAAAAAAGCCACACCGCGCGAGTGGGTCTTCTCGCAACTCGGCAACGAATGGTTCGTGCGCGACGACGCCTGGAAGCTGAACCAACGCGGCGAGTTCTTCGACATGACGGACGCGCCCTTCGCAGAAAAACCGGTGCCGGAGAACGCGACGGATTCCGCGACCGTCACCGCACGGAAACGACTGCAAGCGGTGCTCGCGGAGTTGAATCCTGCCGCGGGCAAGACCGAGCCCCCGCCGAAAAAGGCGAAGTAAACTCACACTACCGAGTCAACCCCCCAAAAATGAACTCCCCACATTCCACGGCAAAAAGACTCCTCCGCACGCTGGCTATTCTCAATGCGCTGCTGACAGCGTTGCCGGCTTGGGCGCAACTGGACACGGCCAAACCCGCGCAACCGGGCGACGCTCCCAACGCGACGGACGAGGCTGCCCGGCAGCCTGGCCGCGGAAAAGCTGCTGCTGCCAAGGATGTCGGCCCGGATGGCACGACTCTAAACAAAAGAGATCGCAAAGCGCTAAAGCGAGAGAAGCAACGGGAAGCGATGCTCAAGCGCATTGAACGACTCCAAGGCAAACCATCGGGCAGAGCCACACTGGCGCCCGCACTTCCCACGATTCCCAATCCTTACCAATTCACCGAGGACTTCGACCGGAGTGTGAACTGGGAGCAGAAGGACAATCGCGGCGGCAAAGCAAACATCGGCTACGGCTACTCCGGCACGAACCATCTCGTCTCCGCTGGTTGCGCTCACGGTGAAATCGGCGGCTCAGTTTCCGACGGTGCCATCTCCTGGTATGCGGACAATATCGCTGGCGGCTTAACCCTGCTCGATGCGGATACGCCCCTCAACGCTTCCGGCTGGTGCATCTTCACCGCGATGCAGGGCAACGCCAATGTTGGCTGGTTCAACTCCGAGACTTATTCCGCTCCCGATGTTGCGCCGGATGCATTCATCGGCTGGCGTCAGGAGGGCTCCGTCATTCGCGCGGCATTGGGCCATACCGGCTCCCCATTCCTCAATGGTCCGCCGCTGGCCGTGTCCGATGGCAAGCCCTTCCAATGGACGCTCAGCTACACACCGATCGGCGGGACCAATGCCTGCGGCCAGATTACGCTCACGGTTGGCGGCATTGCGTCCACACTCTCGCTCAGCAAGGAACAGAAAGACGCGCTCGCGGCCAACAAGTTCAACCGCTTCGGCATCGTCACGGCTCAAACCGGTTCCCAGACCAGCACCCTTTGGCTCGATAACCTGGCTTACACCAGAATTTCGGGCTTTCCCGTGCCGCACGCGGAAGCGACGGCGCACACCCGCACCGCGTTCTTCGACACCGATCCCACCGGCTCCACTTTCTTCGCGGTCAACAATCTGAGCCCGCACGAACCGGCGACCGTCATCCAGGACTATGGATACCAGCCTGCAGGCGGACGTACGGGCGGCTGCGTCGGTGGCCGCTTCTCGCCAGCCATCGGGATATCTTACTATGGCTACGACTATGGCGAAAAAATGCTGCACTTCAGTGACAAGCTGCGGTCGGAAGGGTGGTTTCAAGTCCCCGATTATGAAGGGCGCTGTTTCCACCTTGGCTGGACGAGCAAACATGGCAAAAGCTGGCACGAGCCGAGCTCGCTCGCGATTCGCATGAGCAGCATTAGCATCAAAGGCAAGGGCCGGTGCATCAATGTCGCGGCCGAGGGCACGCTGAAAAACTGCGAAGGCCACGGCGGAGCTGGCTGGGGGGCGATCACCACCTTCCCGGCGGGTCCGGAGTGGCATCACTATGTCATGGAATTGGATCCCACCGGTGCCTACGGCCTTGGAACATTCACGGTCCAAATCGACGGCACGTCCAAGGTCTTCCATTTTGGTGAGGAGAAGATCAAGAAGGGCGGTGACATCGAGATTTTCGGCATGTGGAATGCAAAACTTCCTGCCGAAGAAGCGCCGATCACCGCATATCTCGACGACGTGACGAACACGACCAACGGCCAGCGCGACCCCGCCTCGAATGATTTCAACTCGGTGCCCGCCGCCTGGGTGGGCCAAAATAACACCTTCACGGCCAAGGACTACATTGTCCGTCCCTATCATCAATTCGGATGGGCCAGGGCATTGTCGTACCTCGATGGGTCGAACGGCTACTCTCCCATGTACACCATTCCGGAGAGCGACCGCTACTGCATGGGCGGGATCATTTATCTGGCCAGTTTCGAGAATCTGAATGTTCCTCGCGCTTCGTACGGCGCCAGCCTGAATGGCACATTGAACGCCAGGGATCATCACATGTACGTCACCGGCAGGTTCAAGATCGATTGGGCGAATGTGGACGCCGGCGAGTTGATTGGCTGGTACAACAGTGCCACTGCCTGCGACCAGGTGACGGGAGGAAAAGGCCATGGTCTCCCGAACAAGTTTTTGGGAGTGACCGTTTCCGCCGGGAGCAACGGCTATGGGATGATTCCCTCCTATCGCTCTCCCCTCAAGCCCGAGGAGCAGATGCTCAAGGCATGGAACCCTGCCACGCGCGTCTATGAGGATGGTGAATGGCGCGAGTTTTATATGGAATACGATCCTGATGGCGCCGGAGGCCGGGGCCAATTCAAACTTCAACTGGGCAAAGACGGCACGCCGGTCATCTATGATCTCGAAGACGGAGCGAAGGGCGCGGATTTCGCGTTCGACCGCTTTGGGCTGCTGACCCACCGGAAGGGAGGCGGCAAACCTCACGCGATCTACTTCGACAAGCTGACCTACACCGTGGCCGCCGCCAAATGGCCGGCGGCGCAAGTTCCCTGAACACGCCTCGCGATCCCCATGAAAACAAAATCCATCTCTCCATTACTCCGCTGCTCGCGCTGCTACGCCTGGTCGCGGCACTGCTCGCGGTGGGCGCACTGGAGAGCGCGGAAAGCGTCCCGAAACCGGCCCGGCCCAACATCCTCTTCATCCTCGGCGATGATCTCGGCATCATCTTCTCGCAACTCGGCAACGAATGGATCGGGCGCGACGACGCCTCGAAGCTGAACCAACGCGGCGAACTCTTCGACATGACGGACGCGCCCTTCGCGGAAAAACCGGTGCCGGAGAATGCGACGAATCCCGCGACCGTCACCGCGCGGAAACGACTGCGAGCGGTGCTGGCGGAGTTGAATCCGGCCACGGGCAAAACCGATCCCGCGCCGAAAAAGGCGAAGTAACTCACACGACCGGGTCAACCCATCCGCCATGAAGCATCTCGTCCGTTTCATCCTCACATTTTGCGTGATGGCCGGTGAGCCAGCGATCCACGCTGCCTCGATGCTTCCCGTGCAGCAGTTCCAAGCCTTCGGCGCGGATCCCGCGTGGGAGAGTGCAAACAACCGCGCCGGGCCGGTGCCTTGCACGCGCACGGTCACGCAGGATTTCCGCTATCGATCCAGCAGCGCGAATGCGGGTGGTGTGGCGGGAGAAATGGGCGGGCGCGTCAATCGCGCCCCCAGGCCGTCCTACTACGCGAAGGTCATCGCACCGAAGACGCTGAACGACCCGCTCACCGCATCGGGGCGGGTTCTATCGCATCCGGGTGCTTTTTTGAAATCAACCCACTCCATCCCCATGAAACACCAACGCTCACCCTTGCCGCTCCTCTTCACGATCCTGCTCGCTACCATCGCTGGACTCCGCGCTGCGGACGCGCCGCGCCTCAAGACTGAGACCTTCGATCGTGATCCCGGCTGGGACGCGCACCACAACCGCATCCCGCCAACGAACGCGCCGAAGGTCACGCAGGACTTTGGCTACAGCGCGACGCATCACGCCGGGCGGGGCGCGGGGGAAATCGGCGGGCGCATCCAGCGCTCGACGACGCCGGCGATGTATGCCGCGCCGCTCTCGCCCGTGAAGACGCTCGAGGACAGGTTCACGGCGTCGGGCAGTTTCGCGGTCACCGCGTCGCAGCCGGGTGGCGGGTTGTTCTTCGGCTTCTACAATTCTCAACAGCCCGGCGGGAGCGGGCGACCCCTCGGCTCACTCGGCATGGACATGGATTTCGAGGGCAAAGGCGGGCGACTCGCCGTGCGGATGCGCACCGATGGCAACAAAGGCTGCGGCACTTTCACCACGCCGTATCTGCCGGGAAAATTCCGTCCGACGCCGCTGAAGAATGACGGCACGCGCTACCACTGGACGCTCGCCTATGATCCCCAGGGCGCAGGCGGGCACGGGCAATTCACCTACACGCTGCGCAGCGACACCCACACGACGGAGGACTATGGAACCCTGCCCGAGGCATCGCAGCGCGAAGCCCACGCGCGCTTTCCCTACACGACCACCTTCACCGTCGATGTGACGCCGGGCTTGAAAAAAGAGGGCGCGACGTTTGACCGCTTCGGTTTCATCAACGGGATGAAATTCGGCGGCTCGGCCACCGTATTCTTTGACGACGTGAAGATCGACGGACGCGCGCACGATTTCGCGCAAGATCCCGGCTGGATCGCGGTGGGCAATCGCACGACCTACGAAGATCGCGAAGTGACCGGCGCGCACGACTTCGGCTTTAGCGAGAAGACGAACCATGCGGGTGGCGCGCCCGGCGAAATCGGCGGCGGACTGTGGCGCAGCGGCGACTACGGCTACTACGCGGATCGCGTAGGACCCTTCGATCTCGAGCAACGGCTAGAAGCGCGCGGCAAGGTGAAGCTGGTCACCGCCGGGCCGGACTCGGACATGCACCTCGGCTGGTTCAGCAGCGCGAGCAAAGACCGCTCGCCGGATGAAGCAGGAAATTTCATCGGCATCCACGTCGGCGGCCCGACGCGCATCGGCCACTATTTCATCCCGCAATTCGCCACCGCGAAACCGACGAAAGGCAAAGTCGATCAAGGCCCCGTGCTCACGCCGGGCCGGATCTTCGACTGGTCCTTCGTCTATGATCCCGCCGCGAACGGCGGCCATGGCGAGCTGCGCGTGACACTCGGTGCGGAGTCCGTGACGCTCGCGCTGAAGCCCGGCCAGAAAAAGGAAGGCGCCACCTTGGATCGCTTCGGGCTTTTCACGTCGCAGGCCGGTGGGCAGATGGTGAAAATCTTTCTCGACGACCTGCACTACACGGCGGCGTCCCATTAGTATTCCGCGCCGAGGCCGCGCTCCACCCACTCAACGAAAGACCCATGAAATCCAACCTCTTCTTGCCGCTCCTCGCCGCGACGATCCTCGGCCTGCCTAACCTCCATCTCACCGCCGCGGAAAAGCCGGCAACGACGGAGTTGCTGCCCGCCGACTCACGTCGCTGGTCGCGCGCGGAGGAGGCCACGGTTCTGGCGGATTTGTCGCAAGCGCAGCCGGCCGCCGCGCTCATCACCGGCCAACGCGCAAAGGGGAAGTGGAAGCTGCTCCCGTTCGAGACGGCGACGTTGAAAGGCTCCGCGCTTTCCTGTTACTCCAGCACCGGGGCGCCGCAGGTGAGCGTGCCGCTGGCCGCGCGCGGCTGGCACGCCATCTACGTCGGCATGGCCACGGTCTCGACTGGGTTCAGGGAGGCGAAGAGCGGGCTGCGGGTGAAGCTAAGTAATGAGGCCGTTTTCAAAAACATGGCGAACAATCTCGCGCTCTCGCCGGACCGCCGGGATGTCATCCAGGAGCAATTTCTCACCGTGGCCGAACTCGACGGGCAGTCGGTGCAGATCGCGCCGCAGGTCTCGCTGCCCGCGACGGTCTGCTACGTGAAGGTGGTTCCGCTGACTGCCGACGAAGTGGCCGCGTGGTCGGCGAATCGCGCGCCCAAAAAACGCGCCACGCGGACCTCGATCGCCACGTTCGATGGCCACAGTTGGATCTGGCCTTACAAGCCGCAGACGGCGGACGATCTGCGCGCAAATTTCCGCGGCTTCGAGGATTCGGATGTGGGCAAGTGGTGGTTCCAAGTGCTCGGCGCGGACCTCGTCTGTTACCCGAGCAAAGTCGGCCACCTGCCCGGCGAAGGCACGGTGGACTTTAGCAGCGGCGCGCACGCGACCTATGTGAAGTCCGCCCAGGCACTGTTCAAGAAAGGGATCAATCCGCTGCAAGTCGCCCGCGAAGCGGCGCGCGCGCAGGGCGCGGAGTTTCACGTCATGGTGCGCCCGGCGGGCTGGAAAGCGGCGATTCCGTATGAGGAGACTTTCAACAGCCGCTTCTACGAGGCGCATCCCGAGTGGCGCTGCGTGGATCGCGACGGCACGCCGACGATGCACATGAGTTACGCGGTGCCGGAGGTGCGCCAGCAAGTGCTGGCGATCTACCGCGAGACGCTCGACTTGCAGCCCGACGGCGTGGGCCTGCTCTTCAATCGCGGCATGCCGATGATGCTCTGGGAAGAAGCCTTCTCCGCGCGTTTCCAAAAACTGCACGACGCCGATGCGCGCACCGTGCCCGAAGACGACCCGCGCATCCTCGCCCTGCGGGCCGCGATCATGACGGAATTCCTCACGGAAATCCGCACGTTGCTCGACGACACCGCACGCGCGCAGGGTCGCCAAGCGCGCTACAAGATTTCCCTCGGCACCTTCAGCACTGAGGCGGACAACCGGAAGTTCGGCTTCGATCTGCCGCTGTGGATCGAGCGCGGCCTCGTCGATGATCTCGGCGTGGCGTGGTTCGCGCACCACACCTCCTTCACCCAGCCGGACATGGCCTATTACGCACGGCTGACGAAGGGCACGAAGGTCGGCGTGTATCCCTTCGTCATCTCGTGGAAATCGGGCAAGCCGGAGGAACTGTGCAAGAAGGTCACCACCTTCTACCAGCAAGGCGCGAGCGGCATCGCCATCTGGGATCCGCAGGTGGAGCACGGCTGGACCGAAAAACCGCACGGCAATCTCTTCGACACCATGGGCCGCCTCGGCCACCGCGAAGACATCGCGCGCTGGGCCGTGAAAGGAGTGCCGCTGCCCCTCGCCATCCCCCTCACGCGGCTGGACGAAAATCACTACAGTCGCTGGTTTCCGACCACGGGATTCTGAACTCAGCTGCTGAGCGCTTCGATGAGCGCGCGCACTTCGGCGCGGATGCTTTCGTCGGTGGGTGCGTCCAGCGTGTCGGCGATGGTGGCGAAAAGCGCGGTGCGGAAATCCTTCCGCAGGCGGCAGACATTCACGCGCACCGCGCCTTCGCTGACGCCGAGCACACGCGCGGTGGCCGCGTAGTCTTCGCCGCCGCCGGTGTCGAGACCGAGGAAGCCGCGATACGGTGCGAGCGTGCCTGACTTGCCGCGCGCGGTTAGTTCCACTTCGAGACGCGCGACGGCGGCGTCCATGGTGGCGAGGGCCCAGGCGCGATCGAATTCACGCGCCGGTTCATGCGAGTCGGCCGGGTCGATCGGCGGTGCATCGTCGCCGCGCGGTGCGTCGATGGAGATGTGGACCTGTCCGCCGCCGCGCGTCTGCGCCGACTTGTGGCGATGCAGACTGTGCAAATGATTCGCAAACGCCGTGCAAAGAAACGTGCGCAACTTTCCCCGCTGCGGATCCGCGACGGCGAAACGCTCGCGTTGCAGGAACTCGGCGAAGAACGATTGCGTCGCGTCTTCCGCATCCGTCGCGCTCAGACCGGTGCGGCAGGCAAAGGCGTGCAGCGGCGTCCAGTAAAGGTGGCAGAGTTCTTCGAGTGCGGCGCGCGCGGCGGGCTCCGTCGGCGACGCGGCACGCGCAACCAGACTCCAGCGCGTGGCGCGGAAGGCAGAAGGCGGAGTGACGGTCGGCGACATCTCCGCCACCGATACCTCACGGCGCGGTGGCGGTCGCGGCGATTTTTCGCGCGAGCACGAGGCGAAAGCCAAAGCTGTAGCAGCGCAAATTGCGCTCGTGCGAAATTCGGCACGCGGTATCGAGCTTGTCTGGATCGGCATCCCACCAGCTCCCGCCGCGCAGCGTTTCCTTGGGATCGGTGCCGTTGTCCGTCCATTCCCAGACGTTGCCGCCGAGATCGTAGAGGCCGCGCCCATCCGGCGCGAAGCTGCCAACGGGCGCGGCATAAGCGTGGCCGTCTTGATAACCGGCAATCACTGGCAGCGCAGAATGTTTACCTCCGCTCGCGTGCAGCTCGCTACTCGCATAGTTCCCCGCATTCGCGGGCGGCGGAAACTTCGCGCCCCACGGATAACGCCCGCTCGGAAAGGGCGTGTCGGGTTCGAGACCCGCGGCGACGCTCCATTCCGCGTTGGTCGGCAGCCGATAACGATCTTCCGCGGCGATGCGTCCGGATGCGCGCTCGTATTCGGTGAGCCATTCACAGAAAGAGATCGCCTCGAAATGCGAGATCCCAACGACCGGATGATCGCGAGTCTGCGGCACGCTCGGGTCTCTCCAAGTTCCCTCCGCCCGCAGCCAGCCTTCCTGTCCGCCCGTGTAGTTCACCGCGACGTGGCCGGCGAAGACTCCCAACTCCCGCGCGCTCGCATACGCCGTGAAATCGCGCACGCGCGTTTCCGTGGTGCAGAAGAGCACGCCCGGCGTGCCCGCCGGAACGAAGCGCAGGCCGAGGCTATTGACGAATGGCGCGGGAACTTCCGGTGCCACCGCCACCGGCAGCAGCGCCTGCGGCGACCACTGCCAGACCGCGACGCCGGCTGCCGCCGCGATGCCCATCGCGCCCGCCAGCGCCGCGAACCGCGGACGCTTCGGTGCCTCGCTCACGGCGAGTGCCGCGCGCAACTCACCGACGGTCGAGTAACGGAGGCTCGGTTCGCTTTGCAGCGCACGCGTCACCACGCGGTCGAGCGCGCGGGCCGTCGGGACGAGTTGCGCGAGGGGACGGAAAACGCCGCGCGGGAGCTGCCCGGTGAGCAACTCGTAAAGCATCACGCCGACGCTGAAGATATCCGCGCGTTCATCCACCACTGCCGCGGGCTGCGTCTGCTCCGGCGCGACATACTCCGGCGTGCCGAGCAGCGCGCCCGTGACGGTGAGCGCCGTGCGCGGCTCGTCGCCGGCGAGCTGGGCGATGCCGAAGTCCGTCACCTTCACGCGCCCCGCCGCATCGAGCAGGATGTTGCCCGGTTTCACGTCGCGATGCACCACTCCGTGCGCGTGCGCAAATTCCAACGCCTCGCAGACCTGCCGCACCACCGTGATCGCTTCCGCCCGCGGCAACTTTCCCTGCTGCAAGCGCGCCGCGAGATCCGTTCCATGCACATATTCCATGACGATGAAAAAGTGCCCGTCATCCGCCTGCCCGAAATCATGCACCGCGACGATGTGCGGGTGGCTGAGCCGCGCGAGCGCCGTCGCTTCGCGGCGAAAGCGCTCCGCGAAATCCTCCCGCACGCCGAGCTCGAACGGCAGCAGCTTGATCGCCACGAGCCGATCCAGCGACCGCTGCCGCGCGCGATACACCGCCCCCATTCCACCGCGCCCGATCAGCGCCTCGATCACATACGCCGGGAAAAGTGGCGCGAGCTTTTCCACCGCCGGCGGCACCCAGGCGCCCGCCCAGTCCGCTTCGGTCAGGGCCGCCGCAAAAGCACTGCGCACTCGGGTCACGCGAGGATCGGATTCAGGCATGGCGCGCGCACCGTTTCATGCGCCCAAGCTACGCCCCCATCGCGCGGAAACACAACGCAGGACCGGACGCAACCGGAGCGGCTGTCTCCCTACTGCCGAACCAACCACTCGCGCCGGAGGCGCACACGCTGAGGCAAGGCGGTGAGGAGCACGGCCTCCACCTGACCCATTTTTGTCCGCCTCCGGCGCGAGCATTTCAATCGGCAGTCTGGAGACAGCCGCTTCGCTGGCCGCTCACCGGCGGACCGTCCACTCGCCGGGCACGTCGAAGCGCAGGGGCCCAGGGTTAACTTGCGTCCCGATGGTGGTGTAGATCAGGCAATCCTCGCTTGCGTCGGGCTCGATGATCAGAAACGCAAAATCCTGCGCCACCCGGCCCGCGCTGCGGCGCAGCCGCAGAAGCACGCGAGCGCGGATGGGTTGGCCCGCAGGATCGAAGTCCAGCCCGCCGACCTCCGGCGCGTAATCCGCGCGGCTGCCATCGCCGAAATCAAAGCGCAGATAGCCGCGGGCCGAGCCGTTGGCGCCGGCGGTGAGATCGCTGTCGAAGCGCGCGGTGAAACTTTCCCCGCCACAGGTGCTCAGAACGATCGGGGTGAGGAGGATGTGCGGCTTGCTGCGGACGAAGACGTCCCTCATCGCGAGAGCGCGAGTGGAGGGCAGGGCGATACCGGCGAGGATCAGGCCGAAGGCGCTGCGGCGGGTGAGCTTCGAGGTCGGGTTGTTTGTTTTCATGGTGGGGTTTTGGTTGGTTTGGAAAAGGAGGGCGCGTCGCGTTACGGCCGGCGCAGGCGGAAGAAGCGGCGTCCGTTCGGCTGGCCCCAGGTGACCTGGAATTCCTCGCCCGCTTTCACCGGCGAGATGGCCACGGCAGTCCACGAGCCGGTGACGAGATCGGGCGATGTCTGGAGGCCGAATCCCGGCGATGGATTCGGCCACGCGAGCACGATGTCGGCGCCGCTTTTGAAAATGCGCAGCAGCGGCACCGGCTCATCGATCAGTGACCAGTAGCCGCCAACAAAAGCGAACGGCCCTGCGGCCCCGGTGAAGGCGTCGGGCTGGCCGAGGGTGCCGTGCATTGCAAATGGACCCGCAGAGCCGCTGCCGCCGCCGGCGTCCATGGTGTGCCAGTCGATGGTGTATTGCGCCGCCGCATTCGCGACGGCGACGAAGAGCAGGAGCAGCGTGGTTTTCATGCGAGTCAGCGCTGGATGACGACCGGGCCATCCGCATCGTAGAAGTCGTAGCGGCGAATGGTCATCGGCGTGGTGAAGAGGGCGTTCTCCTGGTAGCTGCCCCCGCGGAGGTAGAGGCGCGTGCCGCTCGGGGAACCGCCGAGCGCGTCGCCGACAGTGCGCCATGGGCCACCGTTCAGATTTGGCAGCATGTCCTTGAAGCCATTGGGCGCGACATTCGCGAGACCATGCACGACGTAGCGCGTGTTCAATCGCGGGCGGATGCCGAGATCAGGCGCGTAGGTGCCGTGACCGCTCATCGTCGTGAAGGCGTTCGCCGTCTCGCCGCCGCGGACGATCCAGTCGATGCGCATCGTCCGCGCCTGGTGAAAGGGCAGTGGGCGCGGGCCAACGATGAGGGTGCCGATGGTCCCCGCCGTTTCCAGGTCGATGACTTCCTGCACCGTCTGCGGCATCGGGTCGAGACGGTCGGCGTGGATGTGCGTGTGGACATCGCCCGAAGCGCCCGAGTTTCCCATGTGTCCGAGGATTTGCCCGGCGCTCACGGTCGCGCCGGGATAGAGCACATTGGTATTTACGCTGCCTTCCTGGAAGTGCGCGTAGAGCACGCGGCAATTGCCGTGCAGCACATACACGCCGTTGCCGCTGCCGCCGGCCCAGTGCCACGTCATGATCTTCAGTGCGCCACCGGTCGTGCGCACGCCCACGAAGTAATCCGTCGCGTCCGTTTCATCGAGGCTCACGCGGTCCACGAGGCCGGCGGTATTCTGCGCGGAGTACTCATAGGTCGCGGGCTCGGCGACATCGGGATCGCCCCAGCCGTTGATTTTGAAAGTGCCGCCTGCGAGCACCGAGACGCTGGTCACATTGTCCGCACCGTCTTTCCCCCGCCCCGGCGCGAGGGCGAGCGCGGTGTCGGTGATGGCGACATCGGTGGTGGTCACGAGTTCGGGGTTGTTGATCGTGCCATCCTCCGCCGCGTCCCAGCGGTGAAGCTGCATGACGCCACCAGGATTGGTGCGCGAAGCGGTGACCCAGCGGTTGCGTAGCCAGCCCGTCTTGGTGGCCACGCTGGCGGCGACGCGGGTGATCGCGCCGAGGGTGCGCTCGCCTTTGCGATCGAGCACGCTGCTGCGCTCCACGAAATCCCAGGCGATCACTTTGAGCGTGCCGGCGACGGTGCGGAGCGAGGTGGCCACGCGCGTCTCGCTCAGCCCGGTGATGCAGAGCGAAGTCGCGTCGCCTGCGCTTTCGCTGGCGAGTAATTGCGGAAAGTTTCCCTCGTCCGACCACACCGTGACGCGCATCCCGCCGCCCGCGGCGCGCACGGCCGTGGCAAAGCGGCTCGTGGACATCTTCGTGATCGCGACCTCCTCGACCGCAGCGCCGTCGCCATGCACGCGCGTGACCGTGGCGCCTCCGTCTGAGATGGTCCACACGATCAGGCGCTCCGTCCCGCTGGTCAGCCGCAGGATCCCGACCACCTTCTCGTCGGTGAGCGCGTCGAGGGTGGCGTGGGTGACGAGTTCACCGGGCTCGATCGGCGACGAACCCAGCCGCGTGATCTGCCGCCCGACGTCCGCCATTTCCCACACCGAGAGCTGCACACCACCCGCCGGCAGCCGCTGGAGACTGGCCGCTCGCGTGCTGCTCAGTCGCGTCACTTTCACATCGCTGATCTGCTCGCCGTCCACCTCCCCCATCTTTTGGAAAGCGCGCACTCCTGGTGCCGGATTATTGATGATGCCGGTGACGGTGCGCAGCACGGTGCCGGTGGCGATGGCGCGGATGGGGATGCCCCAGCCGAGCGCGTCGGCGTTCACGCTATTGCTGCCGCCGAGGCGGTAGTCGAGATGCGTGTCCGTCGAGTCGATGCGATACACGCGCCAGTCCGTGCCCCAGCCCTGATTGTGCGGCGGCTCGTGGGTGCCGCCGGAGAAGTATTCATTCGGGCCGAGGTCGCCTTCATCAGCAGGGAAAATGTATTGTCCGCCCGGCAGGGGAGCGACGTAGGCGGCGAGCGGCCGCTGCCAGGTCTTCGGCTCGGGATTTCCCTCGGCAAAGACGCTGATCAAGACGGTGTCCGGCGCCGGCGCGGGGAGGTAGATGACTTCTGCGGCCGTGAGCCCGATCTCGACCACGCCTGAGCGCGGCAGGTCGATGTCGCGGTCAAAGGGATGCACAGTGGCGAGCTGGCCGGTCAGCAGCGTGGCCTGCACGCGCGTGATCTTGTAGTCGATCAGCGACGAGTTATTCATCACGCGCACCGTGAACCAGAGGCGCCCTGATGTGGTGTGATTGCCACTGACCGCGCCGATCCGCGCATAGACGAGCGGCCCCGCGGCGTTGGGTTCGATGGGACTCACGGTCAGGGTGACGGATGGCGGGGCGGCTGCGACCGTGGCGAGGAGGAGAAGGGAACATCCAACACTCAACATCCAACATCCAACATCCAATGCCGCCACGGTCGCCGCGCCCCTGTGTCCGCGAGGTCCATTGGATGCTGGATGTTGGATGTTGAGTGTTGGATGTTTTTTCATCGTTCGTTCCTCCGGCGGGTTCATTGCAGCGACACCAGCACGAGCACGAGGCCGCGCCCGCTCGCGAGCGGCGTCATCGCTTTGCCGATGATGGCGCCCTGCGCCCGCCCGTGGTCGCTCGCTTTCATCCCATGCCCCGGCGTGTCGCTCGTGGTGATGAGATCGCCGGGCTCGATCGCACCGCGCTCCGCATCGACCAGACAATACACGCGGCCCGAGAGCGCCACGGGATGCGCGCCATCCGCGATGCTGCCGCGCTGGCCCATGCGCAGGCCAGGCCGCACCCCGCCCGCACCGCTCACCACACCGGCGACAGCGCGATCGTAGGCGCGATCGGCCACAGCGAGTTCACCAGGATGCGCGGCGTCGATGCGCACGAGCATCCCCGGCTGCGCGTGCTCGGAGCGGATGCCGAAGTTCTCCGAAAAATCGCTCCCCGCCGTGATCTCGAGCACCTGGGTGGAGATGCGCCCTTCGCCGCCGAAGTCCGCATCGAGCACGATCGACGGCGAGCCGCCCGCGCCTTTGTAGAGCGCGATCTGCGCGCCATTGCCCGGGCCTTCCGCGCCTTCGATGAAGACCGTGGTCGTGCCATCTTCATCGCGCAGCACCAGCTCGCCACCGCCCCCGGAGCCGAGTCCGTCGAGTTCCGCGCGCGTGGCCCCCGAAGCATTGGCGACCTTGATGATGCCTGCTCCAGTTTCATCGCCATCGAGCGTGATCGTCGTGCCGCCGGCACCGCTGCGCAGGTACATCACCGCGCCTTGCCCGCCACCAAAGGCCGCATTGATTTCCACGGTCTCGATCCCGGAAGACATGCGGAGCGAGAGCGAGGCCGCCTCGTCGGTGGCGTCGGAATTGAGCACCAGCGTGGAGGTGCCGCCGGAGTTGAACATCGTGAGCAGACTGCCGCGGTCGAGCGAGTCGCCATCGAGCGTGAAGGTCTGCGCCCCGAGCCCATTGCGCAGCGTGAGCAGCGCGCCCTGTCCGCTCCCCGTCGAGGCATCCAGCGTCACCGTCTCCGGGCCGCTCTGGTTGAGGCGCAGATCGGACACCGTGATGTCATCCGCGAGCTGCGCCGAGCCCACTGCGCCCCCCGCGATCTTCGCGCTGGTGATGCTCGCGTCCGGCACCGTCATCGCCAGGAACGCGTAGCCCGTGGAAGTGATCGCGTGATCGGCGATGATCGCCGGCGCGACCACCCCATCGCTGAACCAGATGCGCACGCGCAGCGCGGCATTGGTGAAGATCGCCGCCGGGATCGGGATGGCCATGCCCGCCACCGTCGTATCGCCGAGGCCCACAGAGAAGAGGCCGCTGGTCACCGGCAACGAGACCGCCGTGACCGGCATCGCCGCCTCGACACTCGAGTTGTCGTGGCTCCAGAGACTCGTCGGCGGCCCGTTGCGATAGATCACGAAGCGGAACTGCCCCGTGCCGGTGAAGGCCGTGCCGGCATTGGTGATGCGGCCTTGGTAAGTGATGATCCCCGGCGCCTGCGCCCGGAGTGGGACGGAAAGGATCGCGAGAACGAGAAGGACGAGCTTGGTTTTCATAAGGCGCGAGGAGGGCTTGCACACTCCTCTACGCAAAACCGTCGGAGTTCGTTTCAACCCCCGGTAACGAGCGACCGGGAAATTGCGTATCCATAAGGATGCGTCATTTCTTGCCGATGCGGCACCCCTTCCTGCTCGCGACGTTTCTCTTCCTCACCGCCGCTTCGGCGCGTGCAGATCTCTTGCATCGCTGGTCCTTCAACCAAGCCGCCGCCGCAGTCCCAAACGGAACGGTGTTCGCAGACACGATCTCGGGGACGAATGCCACGTTGCGCGGCCTTGGCGCGACGCTCAATGGTGCGCGCATCACGCTTCCTGGGAATACCACGAGCGGCACGGCACAGCCGGGGATCGCCGCGTATCTCGATCTGCCCAATGGGCTCGTCTCTTCGAAGACGCACCTCACCGTGGAAATCTGGGCCGCACCGATCGCGGCGCGCTTTTTTCAGCCGCTCTTCGACTTCGGCCGCATGAACCACGCGGGCGACGGCCTCGGCGCTCCGGGCGAATGGACCGGAAACTCCGCCGCGGTGCCGCCGACCTCCGAGACCAGCGACGGGCTCGCGCTGCTCATCAACCGCGACAACAACCTCAACACCCAGCGCCAGGGCTCGCGGATCAATGGCGGCACGCCGCTCTATCTCGACTCCGCGCTCCCCACGACGGCGGGCACGACTTATCACTACGTCTTCACGTTTCAGGACACCGCGGGCGGCGGAACCGTGTCGTGGTATCGCAATGGCGCGCTCGTGGCGTCGGGCGCGGTCGCCTTTCACCTCAACGAGATCGAGGATGTGAACAACTGGCTCGGCCGTTCGCAGTGGAACATCCTCTCAAACGCCAACGCGGCCTACCACGAGGTGCGCATTTACAATCACGCCTTCACGCCCGCCCAAGTCACGGCCAGCCAGGCCGCGGGACCGGATGCCATCTTTGCGCCGCCGATCTTGCAGCCCGATAGTGCGACGCTGCATCACGGACAAAAGGTGCGCGTCGCCGTGCTCGCGAACGATGCGCCCGGCGCGAATCCAGCGTCGGTGGAGGTCGTGCAGCAGCCGCTGTTCGGCACCGCCGTGCCGGATTCTGGCGGACGCATTCTCTACACGCACACGACGGGCAGTCCCACCGGAGACAGCTTCACCTATCGCGCCAACAGCGCCGGTGGCTTCAGCGCGCCGGTCACGGTGACGCTCACCTTCGCGACGAGCCTGCGCATTGCGAATACGACGCTCAACATCCCCTCCGCACCACCGCCGACGGCTTATACGTTACCAAACGCATTCGGCGCGCTCACCTTCGACCAACCGATCCACATCGCCACCGTGCCCGGCGATGCGCAGCGGCTCTTCGTCGTCGAGCGGCGCAATGGCATCCGCGTCATCCCGAATGTCGCCGCGCCGACTTCGCAGATGTTCCTCAATCTCGCCGCGGTGCTCGCCACGCGCGGGAATGAATCCATCGGCGACACTTTCGATCAGGGCGTGATGAGCGTCGCCTTCCACCCGCAGCACGCGGTGAATGGCCACTTCTACCTCTTCTATTCCGCGCGCGTCGCGGGACTCGACTACTTCCGCATCTCGCGCTTCACCACGCTAGCTGGTAATCCAAACTCCGCCGATCCCGCGTCGGAACTCGTGCTCATCCAGCAGCGCGACGTGAATGGATTTCACCTCGGCACCGACCTGCACTTCGGCCCCGACGGCTATCTCTACATCGCGCTCGGCGACGGCGGCGGGCAGAACGATTCGCGCCAGGTGAGCCAGCGAATCGATCTCGATTTCTTCTCCGCCATCGCGCGCATCGACGTGGATAAGCGGCCCGGCAATCCCGAGCCGAACGTCCACGCCTCCGTGCCGCGCGACGCCGGCATCGCGCGTTACTCGGTGCCGGCAAGCAACCCGTTCGTGACTGCAAATCCGACGGTGCCTTTCAACGGAGTGAACATCCCGGCAGCCAATGTGCGCACGGAATTCTACGCCGTCGGGATGCGCAATCCGTGGCGCTTTTCCTTCGACTCCACGACGGGTGAGCTGTGGTGCGGCGACGTGGGGCAGGTTGCTTACGAGGAGGTGAACCTCGTCACGAATGGCGGGAACTACGGCTGGTCCTTCCGCGAGGGCACAGTCGCCGGGCCGCAGATGTTTCGCGCGCCGCCCGGCTTCGTCGGCGTCGATCCGCTCTACCAATACGGCAATCCGATTCCCGGGGCTTACAACCGCTCGATCACCGGTGGCCTCGTCTATCGCGGCGCGAACATTCCGAACCTCACCGGCGCGTACCTTTTTGCGGACTTCATGACGGGCGACATCTCTTCGTTGCGACGACTCCAGGGTGGCGGAGTGGAAGTGCAGCGCATCGCCGGCGAAGGCGGCATCGTCGCCTTCGGGGCCGACCCGTCGAACGGTGACGCGCTGCTCGCGGACATCGCCGACGGCGTGATCCGCCGGCTCACGCAGGGCACCGACGACAGCACCTTCCCGCAGACGCTGAGCGCCACGAATCTCTTCACCGAAGTCGCGACGCTCTCACCCGCGCCGGGCCTGTTGCCTTACACGCCGAATCTTTCCTTCTGGAGCGATCACGCCACGAAACGCCGCTGGTTCATCGTGCCCGATGGCGCGAGCACGATGACGTGGCAGCGGGAGGGTGCGTGGACTTATCCGACCGGAACGGTGTGGGTGAAACACTTCGATCTCGAGACGACGCGCAACAACGCCGCCACCGCGCAGCGCATCGAAACGCGCGTGCTCGTGAAGACCGCGACCGGAAGTTACGGCGTGAGCTACCGCTGGAACGCTGCGCAGACCGAAGCCACGCTCGTCCCCGACGCGGGCGCGGATCTCGCCATCGACGTGACCGAGAACGGCGCGCCACGCGTGCAGAACTATCGCATTCCGAGCCGTGCCCAGTGCCTCGCCTGCCACACCCCGCAAGCCGGCCACGCGCTCAGCTTCAACACGCGCCAGCTCAACCGCAGCGAACCCATCCACGGCTTCCCCGGTAATCAACTCACGCTCCTCCAACAGGCCGGTTACTTTTCCAACACCCCCGACTCGCCCCACTTACTCCCGCGCCATCTGCACCCCGGCGAAACCGCCTTCCCCGTCGAAGCGCGCGTGCGCTCCTATCTCGAAGTGAACTGCGCGAATTGCCACCAGTCCGGCGGCATCGCGAGCGGCACTTGGGATGGCCGTGCCTTGCTCACGCTCGCGCAGACCGGCCTGATCCGCGGCGCGGCCGTGAACAACGGCGGCAACGCCGCCAATCAACTCATCGTTCCCGGCAGTCTCACGCACTCCATCGTCTTCAACCGCGTCGCCGCCGCGAATGGCTTCACCCGCATGCCCCCGCTCGGCAGCAACGAACTCGACCAAAGTGCCATCGATTTGCTCGCCGAATGGATCGGCACTGCCCTGCCGTCGCGCCAGAGTTTCGCGCAGTGGCGGCTCGCCAATTTCGGCTCCGCTAACACCCCGGAAGGCGCGCCCGATTTCGACGCTGACGCTGATGGCTTCAGCAACGAACACGAATTCCTCGCCGGCACCGCCCCGCGCAACGGCTCGAGTTTCCTCTTCCCACATCCCACGACTCCCGGCGCTAACGTGACCTTCACCTTCACCCTCCCCGCCAACCGCTCGTGGCAAATCGAAACCTCGACCGACCTGGCGACATGGTCGCTCTGGAACACCCCCGGCAACGCGGCCCTCCCACACCCCGGCGGCCCCGCGACGCTCACCGGTCCACGGATCGGCGACCGGCAATTCTTCCGACTACTGCTCTGGGAAAACTGATCGGCTGGCGGCCACGCCGGGAGGCTGTCCGCAGCGGGCGGAGCAAACGCTGCGCGGAAAACGGAGCCACCCTTCCAACTTAGGGCAATCTTTTCCGCTATCGGATGAGGCGGTCCCTCGGTTTACTCACCCGCATTCCGCACCCATACCCTCCGCCATGACGACACCCAGCCCTGAACTTCACCCGCCCGCCGCATCTGCGCCGATCGACGATCAAGCCGCCGCCGCGTTGCTGAGGCAGGCCTACCGGGAGGTGGCGGATGAAATGGGGAAATTCATCGTCGGGCAGCAGGAGGTAATCCAGCAGCTCGTGATCGCGATTTTGGCCGGCGGCCACTGTCTCCTGGAAGGGGTGCCGGGGCTCGCCAAGACGGCGATGATCCGCTCGCTCGCGCGCTGCATGGACCTGAGCTTCCGGCGGATTCAGTTCACGCCCGATCTCATGCCCTCGGACATCACCGGCACGGACATCCTCCAGGAAGACCCGACGACGGGGCATCGGAAGTTCGTCTTCCAGAGAGGGCCGATCTTCGCGCAGATGATCCTCGCGGATGAAATCAACCGCACGCCGCCGAAGACGCAGGCCGCGCTGCTCGAAGCGATGCAGGAGCACACGGTCACCACCGGCGGGCACACGTTGAAACTCGAGGAGCCCTTCTTCGTTCTCGCGACGCAGAATCCGATCGAGCAGGAAGGCACCTATCCGCTGCCCGAGGCGCAGCGCGACCGTTTCATCTTCCTGGTGAAAGTGGACTATCCGGATCGCGAGCAGGAGCGGGAGATCATCGCCCGCACCACGAGCAGCTTTGGCGCGGAGCTGCAGCCAGTGATCCACGGCGAGCGCATCCTGGAACTGCAGCGCGTCGTCCGCAAAGTCCCGGTGCCCGCGCACGTCATGGACTTTGTCCTCGACCTCGTCCGCTACACGCGCCCCGACAACACGGAAGCGCCCGCCTTCATCAAGGATCTCATCGAATGGGGCGCCGGCCCGCGCGCGTGCCAGAACCTCGTGCTCACCGGCAAAGTGCGCGCGCTGCTCCAAGGTCGCTTCCACGTGACGATCGACGACATCGAAGCTCTGGCGCTGCCGGTGCTCAGGCATCGCATCGTGCCGACCTTCAATGCCGAGGCGGAAGGCGTGAAGGTGGATGATATCGTGCGGCGGGTCTTGCAGGCGGTGCCGCGGGGGGAAGCCAAGCGGGCGCTGTGAATAAGGGGGCGAACATCGAACGCCGAACTTTGAACATCGAACATCGAACGCGGGAGAGCGCGCGTCTCGTTCGATGTTCGATGTTCGATGTTCTCCTCCTGCTTCTCCTGAGGTCCCAAAATGTCCCACGTCACCGACTTCCTCTCCCCGCGCGATCTCAGCAAGATCGGCAACCTCCAGATCTTCGCCCGCCAGGTCGTCGAAGGCTTTTGCTCCGGCCAGCATCGCTCGCCGCACAAGGGCTTCTCGGTCGAATTCAAACAGCACCGGCCTTACGTCCCGGGGGATGAGATTCGGCACATCGACTGGCGCGTCTTTGGGCGCAGTGACCGCTTTTACATCCGCGAGTATGAAGAGGAGACAAACCTCCGCGCCACGCTCCTTCTCGATCGCAGTGGGTCGATGGCCTATGGGTCGGCGGGCGGAAAGTCGAAGCTCGAATACGCGACCCGTCTCGCGGCCTGCCTCGCGTATCTGATGCTCCAGCAGAGTGATGGTGTGGGGCTCGTGACTTTTGACACGGCGATCCGCCGCTACATTCCGCCGCGGTCGCGGATCAGCCATCTGCGGGTGCTGATCGATGAACTGCAAAAGAGCGAGCCCGGCGGGGAAACGGAACTGGGCGACGTCTTCCACGATCTCGTGCCGAAGCTGCACCGGCGCGGATTGCTCATCGTCCTGAGCGATTGTTTCGGCGATGTGGCCACGCTGCTCAAGGCGCTCGCGCATTTCCGCCACGCGCATCACGAGATCCTCGTCTTCCAAATTTGGGACCGCGACGAACTCGATTTTCCGTTCAAGCAGTGGACGCAATTTGAGTGCCTCGAGCGAAGCGGGACCAAACACCTGCTCGACCCGGCGCTGCTGCGGGAAGCGTATCTCGCGAACCTCGAAAAATTCCGCGACGACCTCACCCGCGGGTGTCGGCGGCATAAGATCGATCTCGTGCAGTTTTGCACGGATCAGCCGTATGCGGATGCGCTGGCGGCTTATTTGAGTCGGAGGATGGCCCGGACGTGAAAAGCGAACATCGAACACCGAACGTCGAACATCGAACTTCGAACAAGGAAAGGCAGACGAATGTCTTCGATTTGGAGGAGCGGCTGCTGGAATTCGCGGCGCGGATCATTCGACTGGCGGAGGCGCTGCCTAGTGGACGCGGAGCGAATCATGTCGCAGGGCAGGTGTTACGATCCGGCACATCGCCGCTGCCGAATCACGGTGAAATGCAGGCGGCGGAGTCGTTGGCCGACTTCATTCACAAACTGAAGATTTGCCTTAAGGAACTCCGCGAGACGCATCGGTGGCTACGCCTGATCGAGCGTTCCCGCTGGGTTCGCCCAACGACCAAACTGACTCCGCTGCTCACCGAGTGTGAGCAACTGGTTCGCATCTTCGTCAAGAGCCTCGAAACCGCTCAGGCTCGTCAGACTGGAGGTAGCGTGCGCGAAGATCCCCCTCTTCGTTCGATGTTCGATGTTCAAAGTTCGACGTTCGATGTTCTCCCCAAGAAGTCGATCAGCTACCCGACGCCCGCAAAGAAGCGCCGCGCGAAATGACGTTCCTAAATCTCGCCCTCCTCGCTGGCATCCTCGCGCTGGCCATCCCGATCATCATCCACCTCTTTCACAAGAGTCGCTTTCAGCAGGTGAAATGGGGCGCGATGCATTTGCTCGAAGCCGTCATCCGGCAGAACCAGCGCCGGGTGCAAATCGAGCAGCTCATTCTGCTCGCGATCCGGTGTGCGATTCCGGCGCTGCTGGCGCTGGCGATGGCGCGGCCGGTTTGGAAGGGCGTGCGGCAACTTCTCGGCGAGACCAAGACTTCGACGGTGGTGCTGCTCGACAACAGTTACTCGATGGACGCCGGTCGGGCGGGCGTTTCGAATTTCACGCTCGCTCGCGACGAAGCTACGCGGATCATCAATGATCTCAAGCGCGGCAGCGAAGTGCAGGTCGTGCTCATGGGCGAAGGCGGCGCGGGTCTGATCGACGAACCGACTTACGATCTCGCGCGGGTGAATCAGGCGCTCACCGGACTCTCCGCGGGCTATGGCGCGGCGACGCCGCCCGCAGCGTTGGATTTCGCCGCGAGTGTGCTCGGGCAGATGCACGAGTCATCGCGGAATGTGGTGATGATCTCGGACTTCCAGCGCGTGAGTTTTCCGCCGACCGATGACGCGATGCTCACGCAGATGCTCGATCGGCTGAAGCAGCTCCCGCTCGCCCCGGCGGTCACCTTCTTCGACGTCGGCGACGAGGTGAAAGACAACGTCGCCGTCGAGTCTCTCGACTTTTCCAAGCTCATGGTCGGGGTCGGGCAGAAGATCCAGATCCGCGCGAATCTACGAAATTTCGGCGATGCGCCGTACAAGGATCTGCGCGTCTATTTCAAAGCCGACGGCAATGAAAAGGCCGTCTCGCAGATCGCCCTCGCGCCGCATCAGAAAGGGCAGGTGCTTTTCACGCACGCCTTCGACACCGCGGGTTCGCACGTCATCGAAGTCTTCGCCGACGCCGACGCGCTGAAGGCCGACAATACCTTCCTCGCCAGCATCCCGGTGCGCGACAAAGTCCCCGTGCTCCTCGTGAACGGCGACCCGAATCCTGAGCCGCTCAAGGGCGAGACGGACTTCGCTGAGATCGCGCTCCAGCCCTACAGCGCCGGGCGCGTGGAACTCGCGGACCTCATCAAGACCACCACGATCAGAGCCGACGATCTCGACGCGAAGCGGCTCGCCGGCACCGCTGCCGTGGTGCTCGCGAATGTCCGCAAGCTCAACGACGGCCAGCTCCGCGCGCTGGAGGATTTCGTGAAGACCGGCGGCGGCCTGCTCATCTTTCCGGGCAACCGCCTCGACACTGCGTGGTACAACGGCGCGATGTTTCGCGACAGCAAAGGCCTGCTGCCGCTCGCCTGGGGCGCGATTGCCGGTGATCTCACGGACAAATCTCCCGCGGTCGGCGTCGTCTCGCAGCGCTTTGAAAATCCTGCGCTCGAGATTTTCAACGACCCGCGTAACGGCAGCCTCGGCGACGCGGCGATCAAGGTGTGGTTCAAGATGAAGGCGCTTGACCACTCGATGAGTGCGAACGAACCGGTCGTCCTCGCGCGACTCGACACCGGCGATCCATTCCTCGTCGAGAAAGCCTTCGGTGACGGCAAGGTCATCGTCTGCGCCACGGCGGCCGATGCGGATTGGAGCAATCTCCCGATGCGTCCGCTCTACCTCCCGCTGATGCAGCGGCTCACTGTGCATCTGGCGTCCGCCGTCTTCCCGCCGCGCAATCTCGACGTGGGCAAACCGCTCGTCGCTTTCCTGCCCGTCTCCGATGCGGGCAAAGACGCGCAGATCGTCACGCCCGATGGCGCGACCTTGAGCGTGAAGATCGTGAAGAAAGGCGAACGCGGCGTGATCGAATTTGGCAAGACCCAGCGACCCGGCCTTTACACGCTCACGCCGCCCGGCGGTCAGTTGTCGCACTACGCCGTGAACGCCTCGCGCCGCGAATCCGATCTGCAAAAACTCACGGACACGGAAATCGCCGATCTCGCGAAGCAGCACGGCGTCGATCTCGTCCGCAGCGGCGCGGAATACAAAGCCCTCGATCACACTCGCCGCTACGGCTCCGAACTGTGGAAGACGCTGCTCTGGCTGCTGCTCGGGCTGGCGTTTTTGGAGATCTTCTTGCAGCAGAAATTTTCCCGCGTCCGCAGAGGCGGTTCACCACTGCAAAGCCGCGCGTCGATGAAGCGGTCAGTCACATGAGCGACAGCATGAGCGCTGAACGCATCCAGACCTCGTTGCGATTCATCGGTGACTGGCCAGCCTGGGCTGGGCTTGGGCTGGCGTTTGCGCTCGGCGCGGTGGCGTGGGTTTTCTATTTCCGCGAGACGGCGCGGCAGACGGGCTGGCTGCGCTTTTTGCTGCCGACGCTGCGGGCGCTCGCGATCATCTTGATGGTCCTGATGCTCGCGGGTCCGGTGCTGCATCACCGCAAAATCATCGGGCAGCTTTCGCGGCTTTTCCTCTTCGTCGATGGCTCGGCGAGCATGGGGCTCACCGACAAAACCATGGACGCGGGGCGCAAGCTTTCCATCCTCCAGCGGCTCGGCCTGCTGCGCGAAGATGCGGTGCAGAGTGATCTGCCAAAGGCCGGGCAGGCGCTCGCGGATGCGCAGTCGCTCGCCGAGCGCGGGAAACTTTCGCAAGGCGCGACCGCGGAAGAGTGGCGGAAACTCGTGGGCGAGTTTGCGGCGAAGGTGGAAGGGGCGCGGGAGTTCCTCGCGACGTCCGGAATCGAGCCAGGCCGCGTCGATGGTTTTGCCCGCGAACTCGCGAAGCCCGCGGCCGAACTCGCCAAACGCGAGACCAGGCAGATCGACGATCGCAACCGCGCCATCGTCGATCTGACGCGCCTCGGCGAACTCACTGCCCGCTGGGCGAAGGAGGTGGAGGACACCTTCCAGCGCAAAGTGAACGAACTCGCCGCGACCGAAGGCTCCCCGCTGAAAGCAGCCCTCGAAAGATTCGATGCAATGCCCCGCTGGCAAAGGCTGCAAGCCATGTTGCTGGAAGGTGAGCCGAACAAAATGCTCGCGCGGCTGGGCGAAAATTTCGACGTGCGACTGCTGGCGCTGGACGGCTCCGAGGCGAAGAAAATCTGGCAGCCGACGCGCAAGGATTCGTCGCTGCCCACGCAATTGCCCAAGCCGGCCGCGGGTCTCACCAATCTCTCGACGGGACTCAAGGCCGGCGTCGGTGAACAGGAAAAGGAAGAGCGCGGGGCCGTCGTGCTTTTCTCCGATGGCCAGCACAATGAAGGCGAATCGCCAGCGGAACTCGCGCGCGTTTTCGCGGCGCGCGGCATGCCTGTGTTCACCGTGGGATTTGGCAGCCAGGTGCGTCCGCGCGATCTGGCAGTGCTAAAAGTGGAAGGGCCGGAGGCGGTGTTCTTTGAAGATCGCGTGCGCGGCTGGATCACGCTGAAGGACGACATGCCCGCCGGCCTGCCTTTCAAGCTCACCGTGAGCGACGGCGGCAAGGTGCTCTGGGAGCACGCGCTCGTCACCGAAGGGCGGAACGTGCGCAAGGTCGCTTACGATTTCCCCATCGGCGAGCATGTGAAGGAGCGGATGAAGGCGCGCAGCGGTGACGTGCAGACGTCCAGTCTGCCGCTGGATTTCCAGGTGGCCGTGTCGTCGCTCGAAGGCGACAGCGAACCGGGAAATAACGTGGGTTCGATGCGCGAGCGGGCGGTGACGCAGAAGCGCCGCATCCTGCTGCTCGATGGCCGCCCGCGCTGGGAGACGCGTTACCTGCGGAATCTCTTTGAGCGCGACGAACAGTGGGAGGTGAACAGCGTGACGGTCGGGACGCTGCGCGGTGAAGCGGGCCTGGCGCGCGGGTCGAAGGCGGAGCAATTCCCGATCGAGAACGGGCAGCTTCAGGGCTACGACCTCATCGTCTTCGGCGAAGTGCCGCGCAGCGTTTTCAAAGGTGACGAGCTCGCGTGGCTTCGGGAATTTGTCGAGAAGCGCGGTGGCGCGATGATCTTCATCGATGGCTCGCGCGGGCGTTTGAAAGAGTACGCGGACTCGCCGATCGGCCCGCTTTTTCCCGTGGAGTGGAAAGGTGCCAGCGTGCGCGACGGGCTCGCGCGAGTCGCGCTCACGGATCGCAGTGCCGATCTCGCGGCCTTCGCGCTTGCGCCGGATCGCGCGCAAAATACCGAGGTCTGGGCCGGGCTTCCCGCGCCGCATTGGGTCTCGGGCGCCACGCCGCTCACGGGCGCGGAGACGCTGCTCGAGATCGAGGCCGCGGGACAGAAATTCGCGGGCGTCGTCCTGCGTCCCTTCGGTTCGGGGAAGGTGCTCTATCAGGCCTTCGATGAATCGTGGCGCTGGCGCTATGAGGTCGCGGATCAACATCACGTCCGGTACTGGAATCAGGTGGCGAACTGGATCGCCGAGCTGCCCTTTGCGGTGCGCGATAAGTTCGTGTCGCTCGACGCAGGGGCGATCACTTATCGCCCAGGGGAAAGTGCCGACGTGCGCGTGCGTCTGCGCGATGGCGAGGGCCGGCCGGTCACGAACGCGACCGTCGATGCCGTGCTCTACCGCGACGGCCAGCGCGCCGCAGCGATCCGCTTGCAGAACGATGACAACGCCGGTGGACTTTTCCGCGGACGGACCGCGCCGTTGGAGCCGGGCAGCTATGAAGTGGGGATCGAGTCCGTGGGCATCCCGGCGAACGAACTCAAGGCACGCACCAGTTTCAAAGTCGAGCCGCGCGAGACCGGCGAGCTCGCGCAACTCAGCCTCAACGAAGACCTGCTCCGCCAAATGGCCACGCTGAGTGGCGGCGAATATCTGCGGGAGGAACAGATCTCGCGGCTCGCCGATCTCCTCGCGCCGATGAGCCAGGGCAAGGTGGTCGAGACCGATACGGTCCTCTGGCAAAGCTACTGGTGGTTCATTCCGGTGATCGTGCTGCTCACCGTCGAGTGGATCATCCGCAAGCGGACGGGAATGCTGTAGCGCGGAGCGCACGATTGTTCGGTTGCGCGGAGCCCTGGGAGCGCCGCCGTCCCGTGCGGCAAACGTTCATCACCGCGCGTAGCGCCATGCCCACAACGTTGAGGATATTTGGCGCTGCGCGCGATGACTACGTTTGCCGCACGGGACGGCGGCGCTCCCAGGGAGCCGTCAGCGCGAGCTGGCGACCTTTTCGATGAAAGTCACCACTTCCTCCGAGACGTCGCGCCAGGCGCGGTCCTTCACGGACTGCTGAGCGGCCGAACCCAGAGTGGCGATGAGCGCAGGGTTCTGGAGGCACTCCTCGATTTGCGCGGCCAGCGCGACCGCATCACCGGGCGGGTGCAGGAGTCCATTGGCGCGATGGCGGATGAGATCGCGCTGGCCGCAGGTCGCGGACGCGAGGCAGCAACGGCCACCGGCCATCGCCTGGAGCAGAGTGAGCGGCTGGCCTTCAAAGTAACTCGGCAAAATATAGATCCCGCAGCGCGCGATGATGCCGGCTTCCTCGCGTGGATCGAACTTCTGGATGATCTCCGTGCATGCGTGCAATTCACGGGGCCACATTTCCAGCACCGTGGCCGGCTCCTCTCCGACACCGCCCAAAACCCAGCGCACCGTGAGGCCCCGCTCCTGCACCAGCTTTGCCGCCGCGGCGAGCACGTCCACGCCTTTCCGCTTCAGCCATGTGCCGAGGAAAAGAAGCGTGATGGGACCTTGCACGCTGGCCGCGGTCGCGGGGTTCACGCCATTTCGAAAGACCAGCATTCGACTCCGCGGCACGCCGTAGCGGGCCTGCGCGTAGGCCGCGTCTTCCTCATTGATCAGCAGCAGTGCCGCCGCTCGCCGCAGGCCCGACTCCGCCGACCACGCGCGCATTTTCCACAGCGGCGCGGTGGTCAGCTTGCGCAGACCGGAGGTGGCGGCGCCGGCTTCTGCATGGTGCGCGAGCAGCCGCTGGCCGCGCGCTTCGAGCCCGTGGCTGAAGACGATCGCCGGACGCTGCTCGCGGATGAAAACGCCGCCGACGGGTTCGTGCAGGAGGAGCAGCGGATCGCGAACGCCGAGCCGGTGAAAGTGCCGCAACGCGAGCAGCGGAAAAAGACTCCGCGCATAATTTCCACCCAACTCCGCCGGCCCGATGTGGACGAACTCGTACCCACGTTTCACCAAAGCGGCGCGCCAATGCACCGCCACGCGCCCCATGCCGGTGCGCTCCGAGAGTTCCGTCTCGGCGACGTGAACCACGACGCGCTTAATGCTCATGCTGTGGGGAAGGCATCGCGCTGGTATGGAGCGCGGCCGGCGGGCTGGCAAAACGAATTGGCCGCCGAACGCTGCGATTGCGGTTCCAAGGAGGGGGCTGGCCGGGCTAATTTCGACCGGTCGTCAGGGTTCATTCGCTGGACGCTACGCCACTCGACCCCATGCCCACCCAACTCGATCCCAAAATCGCCGCCAAGCTCGCGGCCTTTGCCCAGCGCCGCCGGCGGCTCATCATCATCCGCGGCATCGCGAGCGGTCTGGCGATGCTCATCGCAACGATGCTGCTCGTGGCGCTACTGGACTGGCTCTTTGTGCTGCCGGATGGCATTCGCTGGGCGCTGAGCGGGGCGGCGTATCTCGCGGTGATCGTCACGGAATGGCGCTCGTGTCTGCGCTTGCTCGCGCATGCGCCGAGGCCGCAGCGGTTGGCGCGGCTCGTCGAACACGCGGAACCAAAGCTGCGCGAAGATTTGCTCTCGGCGGTGGAACTCGGCGGGGCAGGGGAGCGCGAGGTGCTGGATTCGCCGCAATTCCGCGCGCTCGTGCAATCCGATGTCGCGCAGCGGATGGAAGGCTTGGACATGCAGCAGCTCCTGCCGGTGAAGCTGCTGCGCACCTATCTGATGATCGCGGGGGCGATCGTCCTCGCGCTCATCGTCGGCCTCATCGCCACGGGCGCACAGCTCGGCACGCTGCTCATGCGGGCGATGCTGCCGATGGCGAATTTCGCCCGCGTCTCCGCCGTGAAAGTGGAGATCGTCGCGCCGAATCCCGCGGACCGCGTGGTGGCGCAAGGGGACACCGAGCCGCTGATCATCCGGCTGTCGGGACGGCGCGCGAGCAAAGCCTTCCTCGAAACTTTCACCGCGAGCGGCGGGCGGGAACTCATCCAGATGACGCCCGCGGGCGATGACCGTTTCACCTCCACGATCCAGGTCGCGCGCGAAGACGTGCAGTATCGGGTGCGGGCCGGCGATGCGCTGACGAAGAAATATCAGCTCAGCTCCCGGGCGCGCCCCGCGGTCGTGCAGTTTGACAAAAGCTACACCTTTCCCGCCTACACGAAGGCTGCGGCGAAGCGCGTGGTGGAAGATCACGGCGATCTCGCGGCGCTCGAAGGCAGCACGGTCGAGCTGCGACTTTCGGTGAATCAAAAAATCAAAACCGCCGAGCTGCGCATCGAGGAAGGGAAGAAGAATAACTTTACCGTCCCGCTGACCACGGATGGCGAGCAGCTCGTGGCGAAGGTGCCGCTGAAGGCGTCGGGTGTGTATCGCGTGCATCTGGTCGGCGCGGAGTCGGGTTTCGAGAATAAGTTCAGCCCCGAGTATGAACTGCGCGCCGAGCCGGATCTCGTGCCGGAGATGGTCCTCGAGCTGCCGAAGCAGGATCTGATTTTGCCGGCAAATGAGATCGTGGAAGTGCGCGGCGCGGCGACGGACGATCAGGGTCTCGCGAAAATCGTGCAACTCGTGAAAGTGAATGATGGCGGTTGGCAGGAGACGGTGCTCGCCACGGAATCAGGGGCGCAAACGAGAGTGGAGCGGCCCTGGGATTTATTCGAGCTGGGGGCGAAGCCGGGCGATCTGCTCACGCTGAAGCTGGTCGCGTTTGACATGAAAGGAAGCCGCGCGGAATCGCGGCCGGTGCAGGTCACGATCACGGCGTCGGGCTTTGAGACGAAGCGGCTGCTCACGCTCGAAGCGGAGCGGGAGCTGCATCGGCTGCTGCGCGAGCTGCGCACGGCGGGCGATGTTTTTGAAAAGGCGGCGGTTGATGCGCGCGAGCAATTCGAGCGGCTGCCCGATGGCGATGCGGGGCGGAGACAGGTGATCGTTGGCGCCACCGGGAAGGTCGAAGAATTTCAGGAGAAAGCGGCGGCAGTCTGGCAGCAGTTGATGACGACGCTCAAGGGCGCGTCCGCCGGTCACGAAGGCGCGGAGCTGGTGTTGCTCAGTCGTCAGCTCACGAAGATGCAGACGGGTCACTTGCAGTTTGCCCACGCCGCACTCGATGTGCTCGGCGCCGATCCCGCATCGCCAACGGCGCGCGACCAGATGCGGGAGGTCATTGAGAACTGCGTGCGCTCCTCCCAGCGCGTGCGGGTCGCGGAGGAATGCTACCGGAAAATTCTCTCCTGCAATGAAGTGGATGTGCTCGCGGAGAATCTGCAAGTGGTGAGCAAGGAGCAGGAACGTCTCACCGAACTCGCGGCCGGCAGCGGCGACGATGCACGCAAGTGGGCGCTGCTCGCGGATCGGATGCGGGTCGTGCTTTCCGAGACGAAGAGCCTGGAGGAAATCATGCTCCCGCTCGCGCAGCGCACCGAGCACGGCGACCTCCGCAACCGTTTGCCGAAGATTCAAAAGAAGCTGCAGGAGCAGCGTGCGAACGTCATCCGCGTCCTGAGCGAACGCGGACCCGGTCGCGATCTGCTCGAACCCACGCGTGAACTTTCCCGCGCACTCGTGGACGGAAGCCGCCAGCTCATGGAGAGCCGGCGCAGTCTCGCGAAGCTCGCGGCGGATGGCGTCCGCACGATGCTCACCGACACGGGGCCGACCTATGAACTGCTGGAGATTTTGAGAGGGGAAGCCGAGCACCTCGTGCGCAACGGACGCCATCCGGCACCGGTCCTTGCGAGTTTGCTGGACGCGCGCTGGGAGTCAAAGGCGAGCTGGCTGAGGGCCGTCGGCGATGCGGAAGAAGCGCGGGTGAGTTCGGATACTTACTTTGTGAACGACGTGCGCCAGACGACGCTCGCGCTGGAGGCGCTGCGCCTGGTCGTGAACGAAAAGGGCGTGGAGAAATGGGGGCCGCAGCTTCTCGCCTTTGACCGGAGTTTCCGGGTGCTGGAGAGCGGGCACAATCTTTCCGAAGTGCTCGACGGCTTGCTCGTGCTCTCGGACGCCGAGCGCTGGGAGCTCGTGGCGGCGCGGGCTCGCACCACGAATCCGCGGAATTGGGAATGGCTCGAGGCGCGCTTGAAGGCGATCCCGGAGGAGCTGAACCGCGCGCGTTTCGAGGGCGAGATGCGCAAGGTGATGGAGGGCGTGCGGAAAATCGTCGCGGATGTGGACCGGTTGCCGGCGTACAAAACGATCGATCGCGAACTGCGCGACCGCGACCGGCTCGATCGCCTGCCGGTGCGCACTTCCGCCGAGGTGGATCAAGTAGCCGCAGCGGTGAAGGCGGCGCTCGATCTTCTGCGGATGCCGATGGAACAGGCGCGGCAGGACATTGCCGCGATGATGCCGAAGCTGCACGAGATGATGCAGCAGCTCGCGAAACGCACCGAAGAACTCAAACAGGAAACGCAGGAACAAGCCGCAAAGACCGAGACGAAGAAGCCGGAAGAAGCGCAGGCCGACGCGAAGCAGCAGCTCACGAAGCAGGAAAAGCTAAATGAAAAGATCGAGGGACTGAAGGACGCCATCCGTGCCGAGGCGAACAAGCAGGACGTGATGCAGGCCGCTGGCCGCGACCTCGCGCGCGACGCCGATGACGCCCTGGCGATGCTCAAAGAGCCGCCGAAAAAGGCTGCGGAATCTTTGGCCGAAGCTACGCAGAGTGCAGCTCCGCAGGTCCAGAAACAGGCACTCACCGACGCCGCGACGCAGCAGCAGAAACTGACCGAGGCGCTGCAACAACTCGCGCAACATTACCAAAACATGGAGCAGGGGAAGGCAGAGGAAAGTCGTATGGCGCTGCGTGCAACGGAGCAGGAAAACGGCGTCAAACAGGAACTCGACGAGCAATACAAGAAGGCCGCCGAGCTTGCCGAGATGTCGAAGAAGACGCCGCAGGAAATGCTGGCGCAACTTGAGAAGGCCTTGCCGAAAAATCCTTTGATGCGGCAGGAACTCAGCGCCATTTCCAAAAACACCCTGACCGAAGCGCAGCAGCAACTCGCGCAAGCCAGTAAGCAGGAAACTTCCGTCGCGCAGGAGGTCCAGAAGATGGCTGGCGAGCAGGCCCAGCAAGCTGCTGCTGCTGCCTTGCAAGCCGCGCAGACTCCATCGCCCGCGCCGGCCGCCGAGTCTTCGCCAGCCACGCCGGCCAATCCACAACTCGCGCAGGCGGCGAAGAAGCAGCCGCTGATTGCCGATTCCGCGATGCAGGCCGGTGGCCAGGTGGAGCGTGCGGGTCGGCATGAGGAACGTTTGCTGAATCCCGCCGCCGGTCAGCAGCTTCAGGAACTCGGCAAGCAGATCGCCGAGACTGGAGAGAAGGCAGTGCCTCAAGCGCAGCAGGCCCTCGAAAAGGCGCAGATGGCCGAGCAGGCGCAGGCCGCGGTCGCCGCCGCGGATGCGGAACTTAAGAGCGAACTCGGAAAGCTCGGTGCGGCCGCAAACCAAAGCCTCCCTTCCCCCAGCGCTCCCAAGCCGCCCACCTCGCAGTCGCCAACTCCTGAACCTTCAACGCCCGCGCCGCTGCATCCGAACGCGCAACCTTCTCCACCCAGTGGCCAGCCCGCCGCACCGCAGATGGCGCAGGGCCCGGCCGCCCCCACCGCGGCGATGCCGCCCGGCCAGCCAGCCACGGTGCCGACTTCCCCCGAAACGCTGCTCGATCAAATCACCAATCTCACCGCAGCGACGCCGACGCCGGCGGAGCAGTTGTGGATGGCGCGGACGCTCGATGCGCTCGATCAGGCCTTGAATAACTCCGGATCAAAAACTGGCGAGAACTCGCCGCCCGGCAAAGAAGGTCAGCCCGAGCAGCCGGGTAAGGAAGGCCAGCAATCAGACAAGCCCCAGGCTCCGCAGCCCGGCCAACAGGCGGGCCAGCCACCCGCCGGGCAGCAGCAACCGGCGATGTCGCCCGCGCAGAAGGCGCTGGCCTCCGCCGCGCAAGCCGCCGCCGCGGCGATGCGGGCGTCGCGCAGTGAATCGCAGTCCGAAAAAGAAGGCGGCGACGTTGCGCAAAGCGAGATGCAAGCCGCGTCGAAAGGCGGCGCAAAAGTCGATGGCGGGAAAAATCCCTACGGCGCCATGCCGGACGCAAAGGGTCTGAAGAATGGCGAGTGGGGTAAGCTCCCAAAACAGATGGCCGAGCAAATGACCCAAGGTCAGCGCGAAGCGGTGGCCGGCGAGTACCGCAGCCAGGTGGAAACTTACTACCGGGTAATCGCCGAACGGGCGAAGGCGCCATGAGCCGCTCGCTGCACGCACGGCTTGCGAAACTCCGGGGAGCGTGCCCGTCCCGGGCGCTGGTCGCGGCGTCCCGCTGCGACGAACTTTCGCCAACTTGCATGGGAGACAAACGATTCTCGCCCGCAGCCCGGTCTGGCTTGTCTGCTCTGCGCGGAGCTCTTGTTCGGATGTCGCAACTCATCGGGAGTTCGTCGCGGCGGGACGCCGCGACCCACACGCGAGACGCGTATGCTCCCCGGAGTCGCTGCCTTGTCGCTCTCGTGAGTCTGGTTGCGCTCTCTACTTCGAGCTTCGCCGTCGATCCGGTGGATGAAGCGCTCGCTCGCGGGGTGAAGTACTTACTTACCCAGCAGGAGGACAGTGGCATCATTACTAACAAAGGCCGGCGGAATGAGACGGCGATGACTTCGCTCGCGCTCCTCGCCCTGGCGTCCTGCGGCCACCAACCCGTGGACCCGACACCGGAAGGCGTGGCGATGAAGAAGGCGCTGGCTTATGTGCTCCAGCCCGATGTGCAGCAACCCGATGGTTACTTTGGCGAGAAGGATAACTCACGAATGTACGGTCACGGCATCACGACGCTGATGCTCGCAGAGATGCTCGGGATGGGTGCGGATGCCAGGCAGGACGAACTCCTCCGCGACCGCGTGCGCAAGGCAATCGACCTCATCCTGCGCGCGCAGAAGGTGCCGAAGAACGAAAAGGCACGCGGTGGATGGCGTTATCTCCCGAGCGATACTTCCTCCGATATGTCTGTAACCGTCTGGCAGGTGATGGCCCTGCGTGCCGCGCGCAATGCTGGCCTGGATGTGCCGAAGGAAGCGATCGAGGGAGCCGTGGATTACATCAAGAGCCTCTACGAGCCAGAGGCCAGTCCCGACAAACGTGGACGCGGCAAACCCGGGGGCTTTGGTTACCAATCGAAAGGCCGCGAAATCTCCACCACCTCCGAAGGACTGCTCGCGCTGCAAATCTGCGGCGAATACGAGGCGGAGGAAGCGCTCGGCGCCAGTGAACGCCTGTTTCGTGACGGGATCCGCACGGATGAGCGGTGGTTCTTTTACACCACTTACTACTACGCGCAGGGCATGTATCAGCGGGGCGGTAAGTATGCGGAAGCCGGCAAGGCAAAGGTGATGGAAGTGCTCCTGCCCCTGCAATCGCGCGAAGGATTTTGGGAAAATGGCGGCGGCGATGGACGGGAAGCCGGGAAGGTGTACGCCACGTCGATGGCCATCCTAAGTCTCGCCGTGAAGAATCATTTTCTGCCGATCTATCAGCGTTGAGTGTGGTCCTTCGCGTCCGCGCCCGCCGGTCGCCGACTAAGTTCACTCCCCATGGACTCCTGCGAAAAGAAAACGACCGCCAGCAAAGCCGACCTTGAGATTTCGCGTCGCGTATTTTTGAAGGCGACCGCTTCCGCGGTACTCGCGGCATCAACGGCTCAGGCGCAGCAAACGCGAGATCCTAAATCCGGCTCACGGGACAATCCGATCACCCGCGAAAACGCGAAACCCGGTGCGCTCGACTGGCAGCTCACGCGCGTGCGGCTCGATAAGCAGGCCGGATTTCGCTCGCCGCCCATCGAAGGTTACTGCTCACGGCAGTCGGTCAAAGCGGGCGAGACACTGGACATCTTTGTGAGCACGAAACCGGCGGCGCGTTTCCACATCGAGATCTTCCGCACCGGCTACTACGGTGGACGTGGCGCGCGGTTCATGACGAAGCTCGGACCCTTCGAAGGAAAAGAACAACCGGTGCCGCCGCCAGGCGAGACGCGACTGCACGAGTGCCGCTGGGAAGCGTGTGCTTCGGTGAAGATACCGGCTGATTGGGTGAGCGGCGTGTATCTCGGCCGGCTCACGACATTGCCCGCGGAAGGTCAGCCTTACTGGCAGAGTTACGTCGTCTTCATCGTCAAGGACGATCGCCCGGCGGACATCCTCTTTCAGTGCAGCGACAACACCTGGCAGGCCTACAATCGCTGGCCGAATGACTTCTCCGTCTATACTGATCCCCGCGGCACCCAAGGCCCGTGGTCGGACGTGAGCTTCGATCGGCCCTATGCGAAGTACGCGCAGATCTACGAGAACCCTCAGTCTGTCGGCTCCGGCGAATGGCTCTGCTTTGAGTTCCCCTTTGCCTACTGGCTCGAGCAGCAAGGTTATGACGTCACTTACTGCTCCAATAGCGACTTGCACACGCCGGATCGCGGCCTGAAGTGCAAGGCCTTCCTCAGCGTCGGCCACGATGAATACTGGGACATCCGCGCCTACCGCAGCGTCGTCACGCTGCGCGATACCGGCGTGAATGTGATGTTCTTCTCCGGCAACTCGGTGTGCTGGGTGACTCCGATGCGTGCCGGCTTCGATGGCCGCGAGAATCGCATCATGTTCCGCGGTGGCCCGTATGGCGGCGACTACCAGTACGCCGTGAACCGCGAGAAAAATCACGGCCCCTTTCCCGAGCGCGGCCCCGACGAGGGCTTCCTCATCGGCGCGCGCAATGTGGAGCCTGTGAACGGTGGCGGCGACTGGATCTGCACGAAGCCCGAACATTGGATCTTTGAAGGCACCGGGATGAAAAGGGGCGACGCGATCCCGGGGCTGATCGGTTGGGAGTATCACGGCGATCCGCCCGAGATCGACGGGCTCGAAGTCGTCGGCGGGGGCACCGCCTTCCAAGGCGGCACGCGACCGCAGCAATGGACGGCGACGATCTATCCTGGCCCGAAAGGCAACTTTGTCTTCAATGCCTCAACCATCTTCTGGTGCCAGGGCCTGAGCCATCCGCCCGGCCACATGCTCCCATGGTCGCACTGGTCCCGCCCACACGGCCCAGACGAGCGCGTGCAGCGCATCACGCAGAATCTGTTACGCCGCGCGTTGGGTTACGGGTAGTGCGCCGGTCGACGTGCAGACTCTTGCGCAGTGGGAAAGCTGACGCACCTTTTCTCATGAATCCCCCTGCTTCGCCGTCCGTCTCGTTCGTCCTGATCGTGTGGCTTTTTTTGTCGGTGAGTCCGGGTTTTGCGGCACCCGACTACTCGTGGGATCTCCGTGTGCTGGATAAAATGGCGGAGGAAGTGGCGCCCGAGACCGCGGTTCGTGCGGGTTGTTTTGAACTGCGCGGCTCGCAGTTGCGCGGCTTCCGCGATCGACTGCGCGAACTCTCCGCGCGCACGGCGAAAGGAGAGGTATCTCCGAATCTCGCGGTGCAATCGCCCGTCACGCTCTGGCCGGGCGGGGTGGTGTATTATGTGTTCGAGGCCTCGGTCACGGTCGCGCAGCGGCGCATCTTCCTCGACGCTGCGACGGATCTTTCGGCCTTCGCCGCCGTGTCTTTTGTGCCCCGGACTTCGCAGCCAAACTATTCGCTGGTGAGAAATGTGCCGGGTCTCGGCGGCGGAGTGTCCGCGGTCGGCATGGTGGGAACGGCGCAGACCTTCGACATCGGGGAGGGCAGTTGGAATCGCGGCACGCTGCTCCACGAGATGGGGCACACGCTCGGGCTGGTGCATGAGCATCAGCGACCAGATCGGGGCATCTTCGTCAGCATCGAGACGGCCAACATTCTCCCGGGCGCGGAGAGTAACTTCGTCGTCCTCACGGCGACCACCACGGGCGCGTACGATTTTCTCTCTGTGATGCACTATCGCCGTGACTCGTTCTCCAGGGGTGCGGGGCTCGATACGATCGTTCCAAAGCCGGCTTACGCGGCCTTCGCGGATCTCATGGGCAATCAATACACCCGCCCGCTCAGCACGCTCGACCGCGTTGGCCTCGCCGCGACCTACGGCGCCGCCGCACCTGCCTCCACCTTGGTCACCAATACCCTCGCTGGGGGAACCGGCAGTCTCACCGTGGCCATCTACCGCGCCGTCGATGCCCCCGGCTCCACCATCACTTTCAACATCCCAACCACCGACCCGGGCTACGATGCACCGAGCGGCACTTGGACGATCCGCCCCACGGATCAATTGCCAAAGCTCGGCCGCCTCACCACGCTCGACGCGACCACGCAACCGGGCGGCACGGGCACCGGCCCGAAAATCGTGCTCGACGGTCTCTACACCACGCAGTCGATCGACGTCTTCGCTCACGGCGTCGAACTCACCGAAGACCAATGTCAGGTGCGCGGCCTTGCCATCCGCGATTTCGATGGCGACGCCATCCGCATCCAAGGCGCGGGCGCGACGGATAACGTCGTCACGCGCTGCCGGCTCGGCTGCAACTCCGCCGGGAATGTTCCCGCGAGCGCCGGTCTTTCGGCGCTTTCGATCTACGAGGGCGCGCGACGCAATCGCATCGGCGGCCCCGCGGCGACCGATCGGAACATCATCTCGGGTAGCCGGAGCGTGGGCCTGCTCCTGGTGGGTTCCGGGACCCGGGAGAATCTCGTGCAGGGAAACTTCATTGGCCTGCGTCCCGACGGCAGCACCGCGCTGGCGAATGCGCAAGGCGGCGTGCAAATCGACACCGGTGCGAGTGAGAATGTGCTGCGCGCGAACGTCATCTCGGGTAACGCCAACTACGGCGTGGCCATGCTCGGGGCAAATGTGAACGCCAATCGACTCGAGGGTAACTTCATCGGCACCGATGCCACCGGCACCGCGGCGGTGCCGAACCTCTGGTCCGGCGTCGGCATTTTCAACGGCGCGAGCAATAGTGTGATCGGCGGCAGCGCCGCCGCGCGCAATGTCATCTCCGGGAATGCGAACAATGGCATCGCGATCTCCGGCAACGGAGTCACGGGCACCTGCGTCACCGGCAATTTCATCGGCACCGATGTGAGCGGCACGACGGCGCTTCCGAATGGCTGGAGTGGCTTGCAGCTCGCCGACGGCGCGAGCGGCAACACCGTCGGCGGCACGGCCCAGGGCCAGGCCAATGTCCTCTCGGGCAATCTGAACTATGGCGTCGCGCTCTTCGACGCCGGCACGAATGGAAACACCGTCGCTGGCAACCTCATCGGCCTTGATCCCACGGGCACGACCGCGCTCGGCAATGGCTGGTCCGGCATCGGGATCTTCAGCGGCGCGAGCAATAACGTGATCGGCGGCAGCCCCTCCGCGCGCAATCTTATCTCAGGCAACAGTAACTATGGCGTGGCGATCGAAGGTGGGGGAACCAGTGGCAATCTCGTTCAAAGCAACTCGATTGGCTACGATGTGACTGGCACCCTGCTCCGCGGAAACGCGTGGGACGGCGTCTCCATCTATGGAGGCGCCATCGGCAACCAAATCGGCGGAGAGACCCCGGGCTTGGGCAATCGCATTGGCGGCAACGGCATTCGCGGCATCGTGCTTTTTAGTGCCGCGACGGCGGGCAATTCGATCCTCGGCAATTCGATCGCCGAAAACACCGACGTCGGCATCGATATCTTCGACGGAGCGAACTCCGGGCAGGCGCCGCCCTCGCTTTCCTCCGCTACGATGACCACGCAGCTCACGGTGAGTCTTGACGTCTCCGGCGCGGCAAATGCGAGTTATCGGATCGAGTTCTTCGCCTCCTCGCAGGTGGACTTCGGGGCTTATGGTGAAGGACGCACCTTCCTCGGTGCCCGCCCGCTCCTGACCGATGGCTCAGGTCTGGGAACCGTCACCGTCACGTTACCCGTCGCATTACTGGCTGGCAGCTATCTGACTGCTACCGCCACGAGGCCGGGCGGTGATACCTCGCGCTTCGCCTTCGCGGCGACGGTCGCGATGACGGACACCGATGGCGACGGGCTGCCCGATGCATGGGAATCCGCCTTCGGCCAAAATCCCGGCAACCCCGCCGACGCTGCGCTCGATGCGGATCGTGATGGGTTCTCCGCGACTGCGGAATACCTGGCCGGCACCGATCCGCGCGTCTCGTCCTCGCGCCTCGCGTTACTTTTGCCCACCACGTCCGGCAACGACCTGCTGGTGAATTTCGCCGGAATCAATGGCCGACCTTACATCCTCGAGCGCTCGGGCGACTTGCAGACGTGGGCAGTGTGGAGCGATGGCCTCCTTGGCACCGGGGCCGTGCAGACTTTCGCCGATCGCGAGGCCTTCTCCCGGCCTTGGCGCTTTTATCGAGTCCGGTTTGGCTTCTGACGCCCAAGTGGGTGCGCCCGGAGACTGGCCGCCAGGGAGCGATGCGATCGAGCATCGCGGAGGAGATGCTGACTTGCCGGGCGAAGCGCCGAAGGCTCAGTTCAATGCCGACCTAAAGGACGATTTTGCGCCCAGTGGTGACGACCGAGCCTTTGATTACTTGATTTCCGCTGCCGCCGATACAGAGCCGGTTCACTCCTCTGACGGCACCACTAGAGTTCCGGGTTTGAGTTTCGTAGATGAAGCCGGAAAAGTCCGTGTTCAGGCTGGAGACGGTCGCGGGTAAGGCAGAGATGCGCAGGGTGCCCGTGCTGTTGGCGGCCAGTCCGGCCGAGCCCAAGCCGGAGACGATCCGATAGAGCACCGTTTCGGTTGATCTTTTTACCACGGCGACTTCGCCGGTATCCTCACGCAAGCCAACGAAGAGGTCGGTCTTCGGCGTTGAAGTGGTGGCAGCCACGAAGTCCAAGTATTTGCGCGTGCTTAGCACCGTCGTGACGACATTCCCGGCGGCGTTTCCCTGCTTTAAGACCAGCGATACAGACACGACGTTCCAAGTGACGGCAGAGGCTGCGGACATCAGGGAGAAACTTAGCGCAACAATAGCGAGTATGATTTTCATACCGCATGCTTCTCAGAGGCTGCTCCCGTTGCCAAGCACAAACTTCAATTCTTTTGTCCCCAGAAGGCGGCGGAAGTGTCTGCCAAATTCGCCGAAGTAAGTTGCGATGCCTCCTACCAGTCCACACCGGCACAGTGTTGCCAGGTCTGACGCCCGATCCCGCTCGACGGCCGATTGCCCCCACCCTGAGTCTCGCAAGCGCGTATGAATCCCTTCGCCGAAATCTACGACCGCCCGGAGATCGCCTCCCATTATCTGACTTCCGTGCTCCAACCCGCGGAGGGGCTGCTCCTGCACGAAGTCACCGCGCGCGCCGGAAAGGTGGACATGCTGGATCTCGGCGTCGGCGCGGGGCGCACGTCGTTTTTCTTTCTCCCTTTCGTCCGCAGCTATGTCGGCATCGATATCGCGCCGCGGATGATCGACCTCTGCCGCAAACGCTTCGCTGACTATAAGGGCGCGGCCCATGTTAGTTTCCGGATGGAGAATGCCGCCGCGCTGTTCTCATCCCCGGACGCCGCGTTCGACGTCGTGCTCTTCAGTTGTAATGGGATCGATTGCCTGAGTGTCGAGCGGCGCGCGCAGTGCCTCGGCGAAGTTCACCGAGTGCTTCGCGCTGGCGGTTTGTTTCTTTTCTCCGCGCACAATCTCCAGTCGATCGAGACTTGCTTCGGAGCATCCTCGTCGCTGGACGCCACACGGCTGGACGCAATCCGCCGCTTTAATGAACCGTTCGATAATCTTGCGGGGAAAGATGCCGCGCTTTTCTGGGATGGCGTCTATGGCGATGAAGGCTTCTTGAAGCACGTCTATGTGCAGCCACGGGCGCAGAGACTGGCGCTGGAGCGCCTCGGATTCACCGGTGTCCGCGTGATCTCCAGTGAGACCGGTTTCGATCTCGCGGAAGACCAGTTCGACACGAGCGTCGAACTCGCGCTGCACTACTGGTGCGAGAAGCCGGGCGCGGCTCCGTGCTGAAATCGGCTGTAACCGCGCGGCGTTTTCGCCGAAGGAAAGAGCGATGAGTTCCCCTGATACGCCGCCCCCGACGACTTTCGCAGCGGTCGGGGGATTTGCGGCGACGCGCTGGACGCTGGTCTTGCGGGCGAGGGGTGGGGCGGACGAAGGGCGCGCGGCGCTCAGTGAATTGTGCGGGGCCTATTACCAGCCGGTGTTCGCCTTTCTCCGCCGCAGCGGGCGCAGCGATGACGCGGCGCGGGAGCTGACGCACGAATTCTTTGCGCGGTTACTGGCGCGTGGTGGCCTCGCGGGGCCCGACCCAGCGCGCGGGCGCTTTCGGAATTACCTCCTCGGCGCGGTGAAATACTTCCTGCGCGATCAGCACGATCTCACTTTGCGCGAGAAACGCGGCGCCGAGGCCGTGCACGAGCCGATCGATGCGACGGCGGACGACGCGCCCGCACTGCAAGTCGCCGATCCGACGGCGCTCGCGGCCAACGCGCACTTCGACCGCGAGTGGGCGCTCGCACTGATGAATCGCGCGGTCGCGGCACTCGAGGCTACGCAGACCGGACCGCGCGCGGAGCAGTTTGCCAGCCTGCGTCCGTGGCTCATGGGGGAAGGCGCCGAGAGTTACGCCGAGGCCGGAGCGCGACTCGGCATGAGCGAGGGCGCGGTGAAAGTGGCCACGCATCGGCTGCGCCAGCGTTTCCGCGAACTGCTCAAGGCCGAGATCGCGCAGACGCTCGACGACCCCGCCGATCTCGACGACGAACTCCGCCACCTCTGTGCCGCGCTCGCGAGTGGCGTGTAACCTTTCACCGTCCGCGCCGAAGGAATCTACATGCCCTCGAACCCAGCCTCTCCCGCCACCTGCCCGCAGTGCGGATCACCCGTCCCCGCGGGCGCCGCGCACGGGCTGTGTCCGCGCTGCGTCTTTGCCCGGGCGATGACCGCCACCGCGGGCGGCGCCCCGATCGTGCCGCCGGAGATCGAGTCCGTGCGCACCGCCTTTCCGCAGTTTGAAGTGCTGGAGTTCATCGGTGCGGGCGGCATGGGTGCGGTCTTCAAAGTGCGGCAGCCGAAGCTCGATCGCTTCGTTGCGTTGAAAATCCTCGCGCCCGAGCGGGCGGACGATCCCATCTTCGCCGAACGCTTCGCCAGGGAAGCGCAGGCGCTCGCGGCGCTGAATCATCCGCACATCGTCGGGGTGTATGACTTCGGGCAGGCGGGTGGGTTTTACTTCCTGCTCATGGAGTATGTGGACGGTGTGAATATTCGGCAGGCGATGAAGGCCGGGCGCTTTACTCCGGAGCAGGCGCTCGCGGTGGTGCCGCCGGTGTGCGAGGCGCTGCAATTTGCGCACGAGCACGGCATCGTGCATCGCGACATCAAGCCCGAGAATCTGCTGCTCGATAAGGATGGCCGGGTGAAGATCGCGGACTTCGGCATCGCGAAGATGCTGCATGCCAATGGCGCGGATGTCGGCCTCGCGGAGAGCCAGCCCGCCGGCACGCCGCAATACATGGCTCCGGAGCAAAAGACGCATCGCGCCACCGATCATCGCGCGGATATCTACTCGCTCGGCGTGGTGCTCTACGAGTTACTCACCGGCGAACTCCCCGCCGACAAACTCCAGCCACCCTCGCGCAAAGTACAGATCGACGTGCGTCTCGACGAGATCGTCCTGCGCGCACTGGAGGTAAAGCCGGAGCTGCGTTACCAGACCGCAGCGGAATTTCGGACACAGGTCGAGACGATCGCGCAGACCGCCAGTCCCGCCAACGCGGCTCCCTCACCGATCGGAGTCACCCAGCCAAGCGCCAACCCGTGGATCCGGCTGCTGCGCAATGTCGCCATCGGCATCGCAATCTTCTTTGCCATCGTCGCGCTCGTTGGGCTCGTTGGGCTCGTAACGTGGATCTCGTATCTCTCCATCAATGCTCCCGCTGGCCAATCTCTGGCAACCCCATCAATCCCCGAGAAAGCAGCTGCCACCGCCGCTGGAGACTCGGCACCGAGGCAGCCTTCCGCCGCGCAGGCGGCACAAGAGGGCTGGGGCCTCTGGCAGGCGGGACGGCCCTCTGAGGCGATACCACTCTTTGAAAAAGCAGTGAGCCTCGCGCCCGAGGATGCCAGTGCCTGGAATGGCTTGGGCTGGGCGCAGCTCAACTCCGGGAAAATC
>JANNXQ010000145.1:0-3504 GCA_031409655.1 Chthoniobacteraceae bacterium
CTCGACCTTGAATTCCGCGCCCGCCTTCACGATGCGAAAGCGAATGGCGCTTCGGGCGTTGAGGACGATGCCGCACGGGACGGCGGCGCTCCCAGCGGCACTCAGCGCGTCCACTCAAGCCAGGCGAGGCCGCGGCGCAGGCCTTCGGCGAAAGGCACCGGCGCTTGATAACCGAGGAGCGATGCGGCTTTCGTGTTCGGCAATTTCCAGCGGGCCATCATCAACTCGCCAACTTCCGCAGTGACCTGCACTGCTGGCGGATCGGGCAAGGACCAAGCCCCGCGGGGCGTCACCGGATCGGGCCACGAGGCCGCGAGGGATTTGACGAGGCGCTTGGCGCGGTCGGGCACGCGGAGCGCCAGACTGCGGCCGAGTTCGGTGCTGACGAGTTTTTGCAAGGGCGGAGGCGGCGCGCCGTGACCTGGAAGTTCGCGCGCGGCCACTTCCCGAAAGGAATGCTCGCCGCCACCACCCGCCTCCGCGATCGGCAGCAGAAAATCGCGCCACGCCACTTTCTCCGCATCGCTGATCAGAAAGGCTTCCCCCGGCGCTCCCGGCGCGGAGCAGGCGAGGCGCACGGCTTCGAGCAGATTGTCCACGTAGATGGAATTGCACACCCCGCGCCCGCCTTCGACCAACCACGCCACCCCGCGCCGCACCTCGCGGGCGACATCCGCAATCCAGCGCGAACGCGGCCCGTGAACCACACCGGGCCGGAGCCGCACGATCGGAAGATCCCGTGCGGCGACGAGCGTGCGTTCGGCGCGGACTTTGGCATTCGCATAGGGAAAAGGATGATCGTCACGAAGCTCGGCCGTCTCATCCGTGCCGGAGGCGGGCGCCTGCCCATGGACACTCGCGCTGCTCAGCCAGACGAGCCGCCCGACTCGCGCCGCGCGACACGCCACCACCGCGCTCTCCGCCATGCGCTCGATCTGATCGGGATCGCCGATGGCCGCATGCAGCACCACGTCGCAACCCTGCACCGCCTCGGCAAGCGCGCCCGCATCCAGCGGATCGGCGACGCGCCAATCCAGCTCCTGCCGCGCCAGCACCGCGAGACTCGAGAAGCCGCGCACCACCGCCCGCACCTCAGCGCGACCGCCGAGGGTGAACCACTCGACCGCGCGCAGTCCGATAAACCCGCTTGCCCCGACGATCGCGATCTTCATGCCGCTCCCCTCCCCGCGAGCAGCGCCGCGGCCGCCTGCTCCTCTGCGCCGAGCCACGGCAGCATCATCGCCCGCCGCCGCGCATAGCAGGCCTCCACCCAGTGCAAGGCGGCCGCCCCGTCTTCCCCGCTCACCATCGGCGGGCGACCCTCGCGCACCGCGGTGACCACATCGCGTAGTTGCAGGATGAAGGCTTGCGGGTTCGTCGCGCCGTCTTTCAGCGCCGCGGCCAGCGCGCCCGGCAGACCCGCGCCGATGAGTTCGAGATGATTCGCATCATTCACCCGCAGCCGCACCTCGCCGCGCTCAAAGGTGAAGCGATACGCCTCGTCCGTGGCCCAGTCGCGACTCAATCGCACCCGCGCCTCGCAACCTCCCGACCAGGTCGCACGCAACAGGCAATTCGCTTCGAGCCCACCGAGCGCATCATCTTCATAGGAAAAGTCCGCCGGCTCACCGAGCCACCAGCGCAGCAGATCCAGCGCATGCACGCCGATGTCCAGGAGCACGCCACCAGGAGTTTCGCTCCGGCGGAAAAAGGACGCGCTCGCGGCGGGCCAGGAAAACTTCCCGCCTTCGGCAATCTCGATGCGCCGCAGCGCGCCCAGCGGCGTCGCGCCTGAAGCCGCGGCCTTGATCCACTGATGCGTCGGGAAGAAACGCTTGTAGTGACCCGCGGCGAGGAGCCGTCCGGAGCGCGCGGCGGTCGCGCACATCGCCGCGGCCTCGGAAGCCGATGCCGCTAGTGGCTTCTCGCACAGGACCTCGAGACCGGCCGCAAAAGCCGCCTCCGCCTGCTCGCGATGCCAGCGGGGCGGACTCGCCACAATCACCAGCCGCGCACCCGCAAATGCGTCGCCGATCGCCGCGCAAGCCCGCGCGCCGGGAAACTCCACCGCAAGCGCCGCGCGCGCACCCTCGGCGGGATCGCACACCGCGACGACCTGCAGTTCACCGCGCCCTTCCAGATCCTTCAAGGCCGGCGCGTAGAAGAGCCGCGCCACTGCCCCGCACCCGATGAGAGCGATCGGCACCGGCGTCACGGGCGGCTTCCTTTCCGTGCGGGAGCGAAGGCGGCGAGCTGGGATGGAGGTGACGGGCGGGGGCCGCGCATGGACTTCAAAGCAAGAAGATCATGGGCGACTCGCGCAAAAGCTGCAAGGACGCGGCGTCCCTTGACCGCTGGATCGCAGCCGGGCGTCGCCGTCGCTTGACTTCAAAATCCCGGCTTCTACCGTGCCACCTTTCGCTCGCTTGCCGCTGCTTCTTTATCTCACCATGTACCGCTCCGCCGTCCGTCTGCTCGCCACTTTTTCCGCCGCCGCTGGGCTCGCCGGCCAGGCTTCCGCGCAGGAGGTGCTCGATGGCATCGCGGCGCTCGTGAACGACGAAGTCGTCACTTTCTCCGATGTCCGGCAGCTCGTCGGCCCGAAGGAAAAAGCCGCTCGCGAGCAGCTCAAAGGCGCGGAACTCGTGGAGAAAATAAAGGAGATGCGGCTCCAGGCGATCAACGATCTCATCGACCGCCAGCTCATCCTCCAGGAGTTCAAAAAGAACAAATTTCAGCTCCCCGAGTTCATCGTCGATGAGCGCGTGCAGACGATCATCCGCGAGGAGTTTGGCGGTGATCGTTCGGCCTTTCTGCGCACCCTGGCTGCGCAGAACTACTCGATCGAGAAATTCAAGGAGCAGCAGCGCGATGTCGTCATCGTGCAGGAGATGCGGCGGATGTCGGTGAAGGGCGGCACGACCAACATTCCCGAGGAGAAAATCGTCAAGGCGTACCGCGACCGCGCGCCGGAGTTCACCTCCGAGGATCAGATCAAGTTGCGGATGATCGCGATCAAACAGTCCGGCGCGAGCACGTCGCGGAAACAGATGATCGAGGAAATCCGCGAGAAGATCGTGGGCGGCGCGGAGTTCCAGGATCTCGCGCGGATGTATTCCGAAGATCCCACGCAGGATGTCGGCGGCGACTGGGGCTGGATCAATCGCAAGCAACTCAATGAAAGGCTGACCAAACTCGCCTTTTCCATGAAGCCCGGCCAGGTCAGCGAAGTGATCGAGATGGCGGGCAGCTACTACCTGCTCTATGTCGAGGCGAAGAAGCCCGCAGTCACCAAGCCACTCTCCGAAGTGCGCGGCGATCTCGAAAAATTCCTCCAACAGCAGGAGCGCCAGAAGGCCCAGCAGGAATGGCTGGCGAAGCTGCGGAAGAAAGCCTTCATCAAGATGTTCTAGTGGGGCAGTTGAGAGTCGAGAGTTGAGAGTTGAGAGCCGCCTTTCGGAAACACGCATCCATCCTCGCATGGCGCGGCTCTCAACTCTCAAC
>JANNXQ010000146.1:0-2341 GCA_031409655.1 Chthoniobacteraceae bacterium
CGGACCGCATCTTTCCTTTGGCGAAAAGCTCGGCCTTTTTCTCTCGCAGATCGCCGCGAAACGCAGCGACAGCCTGAACATCAACTTCAGCGGCAAGATCAACGAAGTGGATACGACCGCGATCACGCGCGCCGTGCTCACGGGCTTCCTTCGGGCCGCAGGCGGCGGCGATGTGAATGTCGTCAATGCGCTTTCGTTCGCCGAGACGCTCGGGCTGAAAGTGACCGAGTCGCGCGAGAGCACGTCGGCGGATTTCACTGAACTCATCGAGCTCACCGCGACGGGCGAGAGCGGCTGGGTCTCCGTGGCCGGCACCTTCTTTGGCAACACGCCGCGCATCGTGAAGATCAATGGCAGCCACGTGGAAGCGAAGCCGGAGGGCGTTCTCTTCCTGCTCGAAAATCGTGACCGGCCCGGCATCGTCGGCTACGTCGGCACCCTGCTCGGCAAGCACGGCGTGAACATCGCCAGCATGTCCCTGAGCCGCGACAGCGCGGGCGGACAGGCGCTCACGGTGCTGAATCTCGACTCCGTGCCGAGCGCGGCGCTGATCAAGGAATTGCTCGCCGAGGGCGACATCGTTGCCGCGCAGGTGGTGCAGTTGTGAAGATCATCTTCGATTCCAAACCCGCGGGGCTGGAGGAACTAACCGTGCATTTTCTCCTGAAGGAGGAGCGCGGCGCGATCATGCCGTCGGTTTCCGAGGGAGAGTTCTCCGGGCAAAGTGGCGCGCTCCTGCACCTGAATCGCGAAGGGCTGCTCTATGTCGGACTCGGCGAGCGGGCGAAGGTGGATGCGGCGAAATTTCGCACCGCTGCGGGGACTGCGGCGATGTATCTGCGGCGCATCGGGCGCACGGAATGCCTCGTGAATCTCTGGCCCGTGCCGGAACACGCCGGTGCGGTCGCGGAGGGATTCGTACTCGGGAACTATCGCTACGAGCAGTTCAAGGCGAAGTCTGGAGCGGCGCTCGAATCCATCCGCCTGAGTGTTTCTGATCGCGAACTGCGTACCGCGAAATCGAACGCTGAGCACGGCCGGATCGTCGCTGAAGCGACCAACCTCGCGCGCTCCGTGGCCAATGAACCCGGCAACTATTTATACCCCGCCACGCTCGCCACTCGCGCTCGCGCCGTGGCGAAGGAGACGGGCTTGAAGATCACCGTGCTCGATGAGAAGCAGCTTCGCGCCGGGAAATTCGGCGGCCTGCTCGCGGTCGGCGGCGGCAGCCCGCGTGGTCCGCGCCTCATCATCCTCGAACATCGCGGCGGTGCGAAAACGGCCCGCCCGCTGGCGCTCGTTGGCAAGGCGATCACCTTCGATACGGGCGGTATCTCCATCAAGCCCGCTGCCGACATGGAGGAGATGATCTTCGACAAATGCGGCGGCCTGGCCGTGCTCGGCGCGATGGCGGGCATCGCGCGACTCGGCGTGAAACGCAACGTCATCGGCATCATCGCGAGCGCGGAAAATATGCCGAGCGGCACGGCCTATCGCCCCGGCGATATCGTCACCACTTACGACGGTAAGCACATTGAAATCGTGAACACCGACGCCGAAGGGCGCGTGGTGCTCGCCGATGCCATCGCCTATGCGCGCCTCGATTGCCGGGCTGCGGCCATCGTCGATCTGGCCACGCTCACCGGGGCCTGCGGCGTCGCCCTCGGTGAATACGCCGCTGGATTCTGGGCCAGCGACGATGCCCTGCGGCAGCAGGTCCTCGCCGCCGCCGAGCGCGCCAGCGAACGGCTGTGGCCGATGCCACTTCATCAGGAGTACTCGGACCAGATCAAAAGCGACGTCGGCCTGATCAAGAACAGTGGTGGTCGCCTTGGTGGCGCCTGCACCGCCGCCGCGTTCCTTAAGACCTTTGCCGAAGACACGCCGTGGGCGCACCTCGACATTGCCTACACTTCCCATCGCCGGAAAGACTCCGCCGACCTCGCCCGCGGCGCGAATGGCTTCGGCGTCCGTACGCTCATCGACCTGGCGGAAAACTGGCGCGCCTAGGGACCCGCTCCACGGCCGCCGCCATCGAACTCGAGGAGCGGCGTGCGTCCTCTCGCAATTCGCCCGCACCCGCACTTCATTGGTGAAAGTTCGCAGACCGCGTTCTCAGATGCGGAGTTGGATCTTTTAGCCTCGCATCATCCGCCTTGGCTCTGCTTCATTGTGCGAAATCGCCCGAGCGAAGCAGAGAAACCATCCAAAACCAAAAAACGCATATGGCCAAAGGCAACAACAGTCATAAGAAAGAAACCAAGAAACCGAAGAAGGAAAAACCAAAGACCCTGCCGACCCGCAGAGGCGCCTGATTCATCTCCGTAGATCCCTCAAACAC
>JANNXQ010000147.1:0-48604 GCA_031409655.1 Chthoniobacteraceae bacterium
GCGCTGCGCTGGAGCGTCGCTTGGCCGTGGAAAAAGCTCACGATCTTTGCCATCGTCGCCATCTCCCTCTACGGCGTCGCCGATGAAATCCACCAACTCTTCACTCCCTTCCGCAGCGGCGGCGACTTCGGCGACTGGCTCGCGGATTCGCTCGGCGGCGGGGCGGGCGTGATCCTCTTCCGCTTCCTCCATGCCCGATCCCAGCACGCGCGCCGCCCATCTCCGGCAGGAGCTTGAGGCGCACAATCGCCGCTACTACGAGGAGGCGCGGCCGACCGTTTCGGATGCGGAATATGACGCCCTCCTGCGCGAACTGCGCGACCTCGAGGAAGCGCAACCCGAACTGCGCACCGCCGATTCGCCCGCGCAGCGCGTTGGCGGGCGCGCGCTCGCGGCCTTTGCGAAAGTGCGGCATCGCGTGCCGATGCTCTCGCTCGACAATCTTTTCTCTCGCGAAGGTGCAGAGGGGTTGCGGAAATTTGTGGTGAGCGTCGAGAAGCTGCTGCCCGGTGAGACGCTGGAGTGGCTCGTGGAGCCGAAGATCGACGGCGTGGCGGTGAGCCTGCGTTACGAAGATGGCGTGTTGAAAGGCGGGGCGACGCGCGGCGATGGCGAGACTGGCGACGACATCACGCAAAATCTAAAGACGATCCACAGTCTCCCGCGCCGCCTCGATGGCCGGCATCCCGCGGTGCTCGAAGTGCGCGGCGAGGTCTATCTTCCCGTCGCCGGTTTTCAGCGCATCTGCGATGAGATGCGCGCGGCGGGCGAGGAGCCCTTTGCCAATCCGCGCAACGCTGCGGCGGGCTCGCTGAAGCTGCTCGACTCCGCCATCGTGGCCACCCGGCCACTGGAGATGGTGCTCTACGGTCTCGGTGAGATCACCGGCGAGCTGCCGCCTACGCAGGCCGCGCTGATCGAGTGGCTGCACGAACTCGGCTTCCGCACCCCGCGCTGGACGAAGCTCTGCACCACCAGTGAAGAGCTCCTCGCGGCCATCGAGGAGTTGGATGCGATCCGCGACACCTTCGGCTTCGAGACCGACGGCGCGGTGATCAAGCTCAACTCCTTGGCGCAGCGCGAGCGCGCCGGTTTCACCTCCCGCGCTCCGCGCTGGGCCAAGGCCTGGAAGTACGCCGCCGAGCAAGCCGAGACGCTTCTGCGCGGGGTGACGGTGCAAGTGGGCCGCACCGGCACACTCACGCCCGTCGCGGAGCTCGAGCCCGTCTTTCTGCGCGGCAGCACCATCAGTCGCGCGACCTTGCACAATGAGGACGAAATTCGGCGCAAGGACATCCGCATCGGCGACACGGTCGTCATCGAAAAAGCCGGCGAGGTCATCCCCGCCGTGGTGCGTGTCGTCGTGGAAAAGCGGCCTGCTGAGGCGGCGCCGTTCGACTTCCTAGCCCACATCAGCAGCAAGTGTCCGGCGTGCGGCGGGCCCGTGAGTCGCGAGCCGGAGTTTGCGGTCTGGAAATGCGACAATCTCGCGTGCCCCGCGCAGAAGACGCGGCGGCTGGAATATTTCGCGCGCCGCGGCGCGCTCGATCTCGATGGCCTCGGCGGGATCGTCGCCGACGCGCTGGTTGAGCGGGGCTTGGTGGGCGAACCGCTCGATGTCTTCGCGCTGACGCTCGAGCCGCTTGCCACCTTGAACCTCGGCACGGACGACGAGCCGCGCGTCTTCGGTGAAAAGAACGCGAAGAAGATCCTCGAAGCCATCGAGCGTGCGAAGACCCTGCCGCTCGCGCGCTGGCTGCACGCCCTGGCGATCCCGGAAGTCGGTGAGGAGACCGCGCACGACCTCGCCCGCTTTCACGCGACCATTGAGGAAGTCGCGCATTCGCCGCTGCTCCGGGATGTGACCGCGCTGCACCGGTTGCGGGAGGAAATGGACGCTGCAAATCCGCGCTCGAAAGGGAATCGAACGCTGACCGACCTAGAGCGGCAAAAGCTGGCGAGCCAGCACGCCGAGTTGCTCGCGGAAGCGAATGCGATCGGGCAGCGGCTGATGGCCGCGAATTTCGCCCAGCCCGCAAAACGCAAAGGCGTGACGGACGCGGATGCGACGACGGTCGTCGGTCCGGTGGCGGCCCGAGCGGCGCTGGAGTGGTTTGAGGGCGAGGTGGGGCGCGAAGTTTTGCGGCGTCTGAAAGCCCTCGGGATCTTGCCGAAGGGCGGAGGTGGGGAGTCTGCGGTTGGCGATTCGCCATTCGCGGGAAAGATCTGCGTGCTCACCGGCACGCTGGAGAAGATGAGTCGGAATGAAGCGTCGGAAAAAATCCGGGCGCGTGGGGGCAATGTGGCGAGCAGCGTGAGCCGGAAGACGGACTACGTGATCGCTGGCCCCGGCGCGGGCTCAAAGCTCGACGACGCGCGCGCCCTCGGCGTGGCGGTGATCGACGAGGCGCAGTTCACCGAGTTGCTCGGCGGGCGTGGTGTATCGCCAGATCAGCGTTGAAGACTGGCGCGAAAAGAAAGCGGCGCGTCCTCGCGCCGCTTTCCTTGCGCGCCCAGCGGAGTCACGGCCCGAGGCGGCGCTGCAGTTGTTCGAGCGGGAGGCGGAGGTCGGGGAAGCGATTGGCGGCGAGCCAGTCGGCGGTGGCTTTGGCGAGGGCGTCCTGGCGGGCGGCGCCGTCGTCGGCGACTGGGGGTTCGGTGAGGAGATTTTCGGAGACGAAAGTTGCGGGAGTCGCGAGTCCTTTCAGGAGCTTGTCCTTCTCCGCGGCGGTGACGTCGGGGCGGCCGAGGTACACCTCCAAGGCGGCCCGCTGTGCGATCTGGGAGAGGTCGGCTTTGGCGTAGTAGTCGGCACGGAGCAGGGGGCGGTCGGCGAGTTCGGTGGGATGCGTGTTCAGGTAGGTCATCACTTCGAGCGGGCCTTGCTCGGCGAGGCGGTCGAGGGCGATGGCGGCGGCGTATTGGAGTTCGCGCGGGCCATTTTGCTGCACCTCGGCGAGATCGGGCACGAGCGTGGGATCCTTGGTAAAGACAACGACGTCGAAGGCCTCGAGCATCCCGGCGGTGGGGCGCGCACGCCAGGGTTCGTGGGTGAGCATCTCGCGCATTTTCCCGGCGAGGTAGGGCTTCGCGGCGGGTTCGCTCCAGGCGACGTTGCGCAGGGCCATCGCCCACTCGTCGGCGGAGGTTTTCGCTGCGAGCAGGGAGCGGGAAAATTTCGCCGCACTGTCGTTGCGGGCGGTCTTGGAAAGCTGGCCGAGGAGATCCAGGAGCAGCACCCGCATGGTCGGCGCGCCGGTGAGTTTTCCACCTTCCCCGATGGTGAACTCTTCGCCCGTGGCCGCGTCGCCACCCGCAGTGAGGAAATCGAGGATCGCGGCGATGGACTGACCGGGTTCGGCGCCGAGCAGAGCGCGTCGCAGTTCCTCGAGCGCCGCGGCGTTCGGTCCGCCTTGCAGGGTCGCCAGCGCGGCTTCGATCATCTTTAGCAATCTGGCGCTCGGGCTGGGCATGGAGGGCGAAGTGGCTTCGGGGCTGACTTGGACGGTGGCGCCCGGACGCTGCAGTGCGGGGGCATTCGCTGTCTGTTCGCGGGCCGTTGGGGTTGCGCGGTGGCGCGGGCCGAGGGGAAAATCCGCGCCGCTGCGCGCGAAGTAAAAGCCCGCGGCGATGAGCAGGGGCAGCGCGAGGAGGAAGAGGACCAGGGGCTTCGTCTTCACGCGCGGGACCGGTGCGCTCGCACCGTTACTTGGTGTAGCGCCGGATGAAGCTCGCCGCGGTGCTATTCAGGATGCGAATGCCGCCCGTGACGGGATCCACGGAACTGGCGACGACCACACCCGCGACGAACAATTTACCACTCGCATCGCGACCGAAGACCGGCCCGCCGCTCATGCCCGCCTCAAAGTAGAGCGAGTCATTTTCATAGAAGCCCCCGTAGATCGGGTAGTAGCCGCCGCGCGGGGCGACGGAGAGGAGATCATCGCCGGTGTGATATTCGCCGCCGTAGCCGAGGGCGATGGAGTAGTGGCCATCTTCGAGCAGCGTAGGATTTGCCCACCAGCCAGCATACGAGCCATCGGCCACGGGACGGCGGAAGACGAGAACACCGAGGTCGTAGGAAAAGGCGCGCACGCTTTCGCCGGAGTAGCTGCGGGCGTTTTCGCGATAGCCGGAGAGCACGTAGATCCGGCTGGCGTGCTGCTGCGAGAGGCTCGTGCTGCCGTAGAGGCCGCGGCGGAAGAGGAGGTCGCTGGAGAAGCCGCGGTCGGCGTCCCAGAGATTGTGCGCGGCGGTGAGGACGGAACTCGGGCGGATGACCGTGCCGCTGCCGCTGTAGTAGCGCGCGCCATTCGCGAAGAGGAGCTGGCCGATGGCGGAGTAGGGAAAAGTGTGGGCGACTTCCGCGCCGGTGGGCGTCGGGTAATCGACCGCCATCGCCGGGGCGAGGAGCGTGAGGGCGGTGAGAGCAGAGAGGAGGGGCTTCATAAGAGGCTCAGAAACTTGGGCGGAGTGTAGCCCGACCTTCGCGGGAAGCAAACCTGGTGCCGTGGTTTTTTCGCGGGGCCCGGCCGTCAGTTTCCGGTGATCGATTGCGGGCCGAGCGAAACTGGAGGCAGCGCTGTCTTCTTCGGTCCAGTGCCCGGCGGGTACTGCATCCCGTAACTGAGGAGCAGCTTACTGTCCTCCCAGATGCCGGGCTTGTTCGTGTGCATGACCACGGCGATGACCTCGCGCCCATTCTCCACCGCGGCGCTGACGAGCACCTGCTGGGCGGGATTGGTGTAGCCAGTCTTCACGCCGGTGCAGCCGGGGAATTCCTTGAGCAGGCGGTTGTGATTGCTGAGCATCCAGTTGCCATCCGTCCGAGCCCAGGGGTGCGCCTTGGTGGTGACGAGCTGGCGGAAAAAGGGCTGTTGCATCGCGGTGCGGGCGATCAGGGCGAGATCGCGCGGGGTGCAATAGTGCTGGGCATTGTGCAGGCCGTGCGGATTGCGGAAGAGCGCGTTCCGGGCGCCGAGCTCGTGAGCGCGCGCGGTCATCTTTTCGGCAAAGAGCGGCATCGTCCCGGCGTTGTCGCGGCCGAGCGCGTGGGCCACGTCGTTCGCGCTTTTCAGCATCAAGCCGTAGAGCATCTGGCGGCGGCTGTAGCGTTCCCCCGGTTTGATGCTCAGGCCGGACTCGCCGACTTTCGAGTCCTCGTCCGTGACCTCCACTTCCTGCTCGAGATTGCCGGCTTCGATGATCAGCAAGGCGGTGAGGATCTTCGTGGTGCTGGCGGGGTACTGCGTGGCGTCCGGGTTTTTTTCGTAAAGGGGCGCGCCGGAGAAGGCATCGACGACGATCGCGCCGTGCGCCGCCAGCGTGAGATTTCCATCGGCGACCATGTCCGCGGTGCTGCGGACCGGGACTTTTGGCGGAGCGGGCGTGGTCGGCTTGGCTGCCGGCTTCGGCGTGGCGGGTTTTTTTGACGGCGTGGATTTCTTCGCCGTCACGGATTTCGCGGGCGCATTCTTTTTCACCGCGGCGAATGCGGGCAGCGGGGCGCCTGCCAGGGAGGTGGCCAGCGCGAGTGAGAAAAAGTTACGGACGAATTTGGCCATCGATCATCACCCAGGGCACTGGGCGGGTGTTCGCCACGATTTCTTCGTGGACACGGGGAATGCTACCGGACGTTGGGAGGGCGATCAAGTCGGCCAACGCGCCGACGGAGATTTGCCCGAGTTGGCGCTGCCGTCGCAGGGCCTGCGCGGGGTTCACGGTCACGGTGCGGAGGGCGTGCTCGGCGGTGATCCACGGCTCGTTCGCCTGGAGCAGGCGCAGCTCGTCGAAAAGGCTCAGCGAAGTGGTGCTCGCGAGGCTGTCCGTGCCAACGCAAAGATTCACGCCGAGCCCGTGCAGGCGGTGAAATTGAAACGGCGAATGCTGGAAGTAGTGATGGCTGCCCGGGCAATGCACGATGGAAGGTCCGCTGCCGCGCGGCAGACTTTCGAGGATGCCGAAGTCCTCCTCGGTGAGTTCATTCATGTGGGCGAGGAGCCAGCGGGAATCGATGGCGCCATTTTTCCAAAGCTGCGCAAAGGGCGCGTGGTAGCCGCAGTCCGTCATCGGGCGCTGGAGGGAGGCGAGGAAAGCGTAGAGCGGGCCGCCGGCGGAGCGGAACATCTCGAGCTCTTCGCGCGACTCCGCGACGTGCGTGGTGAGCGGCATGGCCAGCGAATCCGCGCAGGCGTTGGCGAGTTGGTAGAGCTCGATTGAGGCCGTGTAAGGTGCGTGGGGCGAGAGACCGAAGCCGGCGAGCGGATGACCGCGCTGGGAGAAAAAGGAAAGCGCCCCGGCGACCACGTCTTCATTCGTGATCCGATGGCGCACATCGATCATTTCATAAAAGGACCAGGTGCGTAGCCCCGGCGGACCGAGCTGCGGCATGAGCTCGGGGAAAGCCTCGATATTGCAGACGGTCGTCGTGCCCCACTTGAGCAGTTCGTCGTAACCGCGCTTGATCGCCGCGAGGTAGTCGTCGTTATCCAGCGAGCGTTTGATCGCATTGATGCGCTGCACCCAGGCCGTGAAGCTGCTCGGCCGCATGATCGCCCCGCGCAGCATGGTGTAGTCGAGATGGCAGTGTGCGTTGATCAGCCCCGGCAGCAGCGTGAGACCCTCGAGATCCACCACCGGCCCCGAGTCCGCGCGCTCGATCTCGGTGAATGGTCCGACGGCGGTGATGCGATTACCAGCGATGACCACGCCGCCGTCCTCGATCGGCGGACCGTCCATCGTGACGATGACACGCGAGCGGAGGATCATGCGGAGAAGCGGAGAATGAGGATTGAAAATTGGATATTGAAAATTGCCCGGTTCGCCGCGCCGGGAGCAACGGACAAATTTTCAACTTTCAATCTCCAATCCTCAATTTCCTTTCTCCCCCTTCACCACTTTCCTCGCCTCCGCGACGAGGAGATTGCAGGCCTCGTGGCAGAGCAGAAGAAACTCGCCGGAACCAACAGGCACCGTTGCGGAAGAGGGTGTCGTGAGTTCCCAGAGGCGGTGCTTCAGGCAGCCTGCGCAAAAGCGCTCGACCAGCGCGCGGGCTTGCTCGTCGGTGATCTTTTTCGTCACCGCGTACATGCCCGTCTGACGGTCGAGCATCGTGCGCAGAGGGACGGCGACGAGTTCGCCGCGGGCAAAACTTTCGGCGACGCCGAGCATCGCGGGCAGGAAATAATCGAGCGCCTTGCGCACCTCGGCCAAGGTGCCGAGCACGAGGCGCCAGCCGTGCCGGAGATTCGGCGCCGTCTTGAGCGGACGAAAGGCGCCCGCGTCGTCCACATTCGCCAGCCCGCGGGCGTCCTCCCAGCGGGTGAAAAGCTCGAGATCCTCGCGCCCCGTGTCCTCGTGATGCCGAAGCTCGTGACCCTCCGCGATCGCGCGGATCGCGAGCTGGCCGAGGCGCGTGCCGCCTGCCTCCAGCCACGCCGCCAGACTTGCCGTCAGGTCGCGGCTCACGCGTGGGTGGCGTCGAAGGCCTCGACCTGATCCATGATCACGTCCGCAAAGAGCGGCTCCGTGCCGATGGCGCTCGCGTAGTAGAGGGTGCGTCCGCGCAGGTGATACGGATTGTGCCGGAAGACTTCCATCGCCGTCGTGCTCGCGGCTCCAGGGGATTCCGTGGCGATGCCGAGCAGCACCGGGATGTCTTCGTAGCTGTGCAGTCCGTCGGAGATGAAAAAGGGCACGACCACGACATTCGGCTGGGTCGCGAGGGTGTCCCACTTGGCGATCAGCGGCTCCTCTTCCATATAAGTGCTGAGGACCTCGGCGTAGAGGCCGCGCTCGCGGATGCGCTCCACCTCGCGCTTCGCGGCCATGGCGGAATTGTCATTCAGCCCCGTGCCATGGCCGACGATGAGCAGGCTCGTCTCGGCCGTGGGCACGCCGGGCGCGATCTGCACCGCGCGATGCAGGAGCAGCTCCGTCATGTGCGGATGATTGCCCGCGGGCTCACAGTACTTCACGGTCTGCGAACCGCGACGGGTGATCGGGCCATCGAGTTCGAGCTCGCGCGGGATCACCGAGCCGGTGAAGTAACCTTCGCTGATGAAATTCGGGACCACGTAAATGTCGTCGCGATCAATCATGTGCAGCACCTGGCGGTAGCTGGGCTCTTCCTTCCAAAAGCAGCAATGCACTTCTCCGAAGATGCCCCGCCGGGCGATCGCCTCCGCGTGTTCGTAGGTCGGCGCGCTGGAGTCAGGATTCGTGGTTGAGCCGTGGCCCACGATGACGAGGGCGCTGTGGGGTTTTTGCAGCATGGGATTTTCGGTAAGGCTTACGCTGGGCGAAGTCGAACGGTTTCCCCCGGAGGCAGCGTTGCGTGGCTCCGCTCCGGGTTCGACAGGCGCGGAGGGCTGGATATTCTCCACGTTCCGCCTCCCCCCGAATGCTCCTGAAATTCATCCGGCGCGTCTGCCTCTTTGCCGCCGCCACGATCACGGCCGTGGCCCAGACCTACACGCCAGGCACGACCTACTTTGGGCGCGGGAGTTACATCGAATACATTGCTGGCGACCTTCCTTTCATCATCTCCGCGCCGCACGGTGGGAGCGCCAATCCCGCCGAGTTGCCCGACCGCACCTCGGGCACTTTCAGCACCGATACGAATACCGATCTCCTCGCGCGCGCCGTGGGGCAGGCGATGTTCAGCCGCTTCGGGCAGCACCATCCGCACGTCATCATTTGCCGGCTCGATCGGCTGAAGATCGACTGCAACCGCGAGATCGTCGAAGGCGGGCAGGGGAATCCCCTCACGGAGATTTCGTGGAATGATTTTCAGAACTTCATCCTCGTGGCCAAGCAGACCGTGCTGAAGCAATTCGGGCGCGGCTTTTACATCGACCTGCACGGCCACGGTCACGCCGTCCAGCGACTCGAAATCGGCTACCTGCTCTCGGCCGGGCAACTCGGGCTCAGCGACATGACGCTCAATAGCAGCGCGACCTACGCCAACCAATCCAGCATCCGCGAACTCAACGTCCGCTCGCCCTCGCTCTTTGCGGCCCTGCTGCGCGGGCCGACGAGTCTGGGTGGCCGGCTCGCCATCGCCGGGTACCCCTGTGTGCCCAGTCCTCCGGTGGCCGATCCCGGCGGCGATCCGTACTTCAATGGCGGCTACAACACCGCGCAGCACGGTTCGGAAAGCGGCGGGACGATCAGTGCGGTGCAGATCGAGGCGAACTACACCGGAGTCCGCGACACGGAGGCGAACCGCGGGCAATTCGCCAACTCGCTCGCCGAGGCGCTCGGGCACTTCTTCACCGATCACCTGGCCCTCAATCTCGCCGACGCGCTGCCCACGGTCACCGCGATCTCCAACCGGACCGTGCCGGTGAATGGCTCGACGAGCACGATCTCCTTCACGGTCGGCGATGCGGTGACGCCGGCGAGTGCGCTCGTGCTCAGCGGCGCCTCGTCAAATCCGGCGCTCGTGCCGGTGAGCGGGATCGTCTTTGGCGGCTCCGGGGCGAGCCGCACGGTGAAAGTTTTCCCGGCGGCGAATCAGATCGGGAGCGCGGTCGTCACGGTCACGGTGACCGATGGCAATGGCGGCATGGCGCCCGAGATTTTCTCCGTCACGGTGACGGCCACGCCGAGCCAGACGTGGCGGCTCGCGTATTTCGGCATCGCCGCCGCCACGGGGAGCGCGGCGGACTTGGCCGATCCCGATCTCGATGGGCTGAAGAACTTGCTCGAGTTTGCGCTGCTCAGCGATCCCACGGCGGCGGCGAGCCCCCCGCTGCCGGTCGCGGCGCGCTCGGGCGGCAATCTCACGCTCACCTACTCGCGCAACAATGCGGCCGTGGCGGATGGGGTACTTTTTGCCGTCGAGACGGTCGCGGCGCTCGGAGACGGGTGGACTACGGTCGGGGTGAGTGAGGCGATCCTGAGCGACGATGGCACCGTGCAGCAGGTGCGGGCGACGGTTGCGGGCGGCGGCGCGGCGGCGCGGTTTGCGCGGTTGAAGGTCACACGGCCCTGATCCCGGGAGCGCCGCCGTCCCGCGCGGCATCGTGTCCGCTGCGCGGCGCGCCTCTCCATGGAGTTGGGCGCTTCGCGCCAAGGTTCACGATGCCGCACGAGACGGCAGCGCTCCCGGCGGGCACCGATGCTGCTGTGTAGGCGCGGCTCACACCCGGACCACGTCTTTATGAAAAAACCCTTCCTCGCGCATTCCACCATCGAACTCCTCGAAGCCCGCATCGCTCCCGCCCTCCTCGTCAGCGGCGCCAATCTCCTCGGCGGCGCCGGCAACCCGAACTCGGGCGAGACGTCCGTCGGCGATCACTCGGTGACGCTCGTCAAGGTGCTCTCCGGCCAGGCGCTCGTGTGGTTCGACAACGGCTCCATTTCCTCCGTTTCCTTCGGTCCAAATACGAACCTCGAAATCACGGGCGATATCTTCGGTGACCTCGTCGGCAATCTCACCGCCGCAGGGGAGCTCTCGGATTCCGACGCGAATCCCTTGAACGGCGAGGACGGTTCGAAGCTGCTCGCGAACAATCTCGTCGGGCTAAAGACGCTGCCGCTGAGCGGGCAAAAGGGCAGCCTTGAGAACATCATCACCGGGGGCTCCATCAACGGGCTCTCGATCAATGGCGAACTTCTCGGAGCCTACGCCGGCGATGGCGCTTTCCGCACGGATTCGGACGTCCTCTCCGGAGGGCAGGTCGCCTCCTCGACCGGGAGTATCGATATCAATCCCGTGGCTTTCGGCACGCAGGCGACGTTTCTTTTCACCCAGGCGGGCGGCGAATTCCGGCCTGGCGCCTCGATCTCGAATGCGAAGATCACGAGTGCGCCGGCGCTCCAGCTTTTTGCCGGTAGCGGCAATCCCACGGGCGCGATCTTTGCGGGGCCCGGGCCGGCCGGTGGGAGCATCACGGGAGTGACGATCGACAGTGCTTTCGTCCCGGCCGGGGCGCCGAATGGCACCCCGAGTTACGCGCTGCTCGCGGGCGACGGGGCGAATGGAAAATCGGGCGGCGCAGGCGGCTCGATCGATCGCGTGATCGAGAAGACTTCCTCGGGTCCGGTGATTCTGAACGGCGGCCAAGGCGGCACTGGCGCGGCCGGGGCTGGCGGTGCGGGCGGCTCCGTCTCGAACCTCGATCTCCAGAGCAATAGCGCGCGCTATCTCGTGACCGCGGGCGATGGCGGCGAGGGCGCTCCGGCGGGCGATGGCGGACGTCTTTTTAACAACAACTTTTCCAACCGCACCCCGGTCTCCGGCATCATCCTCGCCGGCGATTTCACCGGTGACGATCGCGACGATGTGCTCGTCGTCGATGCCGCGACCGGGCAGATGATCATCTCCACGCAGGGCGATTTCGATCCCGGCAATGCCACCCCGGATGGCGACGGCGTGGCCTTCCGGCAGATCGTGCAATTCCGCACTCTCCTCAATGAACCCGTGGCGCTCATCGACGCCGGCGGGGTCGGGCCGGTGGATGCGATCGCGCGGGATGTGGATGGCGATGGCGACCTCGACATCCTCGTCGCCTACAAGAGTTCGAGCAGCCTCGGCATTTTTCTGAATCAAGGCGATGGCACCTTCTTTGATCCGAATCTGGGGACCGCGGGTGAGTTTGCCGTGGCCAAGCTTTCGCTCGGGTTTGCGCCGGTGAAAATCGCGGCGAACTCCTCGGTCCTGGCCATCGCGGAGAATACCAACGGCAAGGGCCTGCTCCACTACGGCTCCGTCAAAACGGGCAGCGGCATCGACGAACTCACCATCGATCTCTCCACCGGCTCCAACGAATTTTCCCAGCCCGTCGCGGATCTCGTGGCGGCGAGCGGCGAGTTTTATGCAGCTTTCACAAATGGCGTGATCTCGCGGCTCCAGACCGCCGGACTCGAAGCCAAAAAACCGTTCGCCGTCTTTGATACGGGGGTGGCCATCCCCGGCGGCATCACCGATCTCGAGACCGACTTCAGCGGCAACCGTCTGCTCGCGCTCAGCGCGACGTCCCGCACGGTCAGTGTCTTCGATACGGCGAATAGCAATCTCACGCTGGTCGATACGATCCTGCTGTCGGCCAGTGGCAAACCGCTCGTCGCGCACTTTGTGCATGATGCGGACCTCGTGACCGAAGACCGGATCAGTGTCCTGACCTCGCTCCCCACCGGCACGCGCCTCAGCGAATACGTCCCGGCCGCCTCGGACAACGATCCAGCGACCAATGAGCTGTTCGCCGCGGGCACCATCTTCACGAGCACGGCGACTTTCAAAAACTTTGCGCCAGCGTATGACACCGACCAGTTCATCGGCGACGCGGCGCTGGCCGGTTCCATGAGCCAGTTCACCTTCACGCCGGATCTCGTCGCGACGGCGGAGTATGCGCTGCCTTTTGCAAGCAAGCTTATCGAAGCGCGCGCGGGCCAGGGCGGTGAAGGTCTCAATCTCGGGACCCTCATCGGCAAGGGCGGCGCGGGGGGCAGCATTCTGGGGATCAATGCCGATGCCAATGAGATCAAGCTCTACGCGGGCGACGGCGGTGCGAGTTCCTCGGGGCCTGCGGGCGCGGGCGGTTCGGTGATCAATCCCGCTTCCTTCCTGACGTCTTCCGCCGCGACCGTCGTGCCCACGCTCCTCGCGGACGTGGTGCTCGTGATCGAAGCAGGTGATGGCGGTGCTCCCAATGGACCGGGTGCAAAAACCGCGAACGGGGGCGCGGGTGGTTCACTCGGCGGCCTGAATGTGACGCTCGATTCCGGCGACATCACCCTTTCCACTGGCAGCGGCGGCCACGGCGACGGCGGGAATGGCGGCGCCGGAGGTAATTTTTCCAACAATCAAACGCTCGCTCGCGACGGCAGTCTCACGGTGTCAACGGGCGCGGGTGGCAACGCGACCGGCGCCACGGGCTTTGGCGGTGCGGGTGGAGCGATCGTCAATTTCCGTCACGAACTCGCGCTCTCCTCGGATGTCGAGCAACTTGAGAAAGCTTACACGGTGAGTGTTTCCACCGGAGCCGGTGGCACCTCCGTCGCGGCCGCGGGCGGCGCGGGTGGCGCGATCTCCGGGCTGGCGCTGAAGCTGGATGGTTCGGATCAGACCTATGATGACGGGGCCGTCACGCCGCCGCTCGTCGATGCGAATAAGGACAACACCGTGCGCATCGTGGCCACCACGGGTGCGGGTGGCGAAGGTGCGATCGGGGGCGCGGGTGGGGCCATGCGCGATCTCTCGTCGGAGACGGTTCACGATCAGGTGAATCGCTTTAAGCAGATCCTCCTGAACTTCGTGACGATGAGCCTCACGGCAGGGGCTGGTGGAGATGGCACCGCCGGCGCGGGCGGCGTGGGTGGCAGCATCACTTTCACGAAGGCGATCTCGGGAATCACCCAGGCCGACCCCGACGCCCCGGCCGCCGATCCTTTTGTGGCCATCGCCGGGGCGGGTGGCGACGGCACCCTGAAGGGCGGCGCCGGTGGCGGGATCACTGGCCTGACCTTGCAGAATTCTCCTTTCGCCGACGGCAGCCCGATCACCACGACGCACCTCGTCTCCGCGATCCTGACCGCCGGCAATGGCGGCGCCGGCGGCACGGCGGATGGCGGGGCCGGCGGTGCGATCAGCAAGGTGCTCGCTGGGGTCCAAGGTGGCTCCCTCGCGGTTACGGCGGGCACTGGTGGTGACAGCGCGGCGGCGAAGGGCGGCGTCGGCGGTGCGGTCAGCGCGAGTTCTTTTGGTCTCGTAAAAACATTCTCGGCGATTGGGTTGCGCGTGGACGCGGGTGCTGGCGGCGATGGTCCGCTCGGGGGCGGGAGCGGTGGGGCGATCGCGGCCCTGCAAGTCAGCACTCCGCAGAGCACGAATGGGATCTCGGCGATCATCTACGCGGGACAGGGCGGCGCCGCGAATGCCGCAAAAGCTTTGGGTGGAAAAGGTGGCGACGTCACCGGCCTCACACAGAACAAGGACGTCAACAGCTCGATCAACGTCGTCGCCGCCGGGATCGGCGGTGCGAATCCGCTCGGCGCAGGGGGCGCCGGCGGAAATGTGGTCGGCGTGAAGACCGTCGGCTTTCTCGGACGCCCGAGCGATGGGCTGAACCGGCTCGGCGTTTTTGATGAGATCGACTACGGCGGCGGAAACACGGACGATCTCGCGCAAGGTGTCTTCTCCGGCATCGGCGGCACTGGCCTCACCAAGGGTGCCAACGGCTCCGTGAGCAACATCGCGGCTCGGCAAATCGGCGCCATCGCTGCCTACAACTCCACGAATTTCACCTTCGCTGCCGCGGCCAAGGTCTCGAACGTGAAAGCGTCGCTCATCGGTTTCGATGTGAATCAGAATGGGATCTTCAATTCGGACGTGCTCACTGGGCGCCCGATCGACGGCTTCATTCGCGCCACGGTGCTCGACAAGGTCTCCGTGCTCCCGCCCGCTGGCTTCATCTTCACGGTGTAATTTGGCTTCGCCACCAAGCGCACATCCCGGCGGGCGGCCTGCGCGCGGGCCACGGCGGCGGCGTCCGGTTGGCCGAGCTTCGCGAGCAGGTCGGCGAAAATCGCCCACGACTCGGCGCGGAAGGGCTGCGCTTCGAGGAAAGCGCGCAGCTCCTGGGTGGCTTCAAAGGTGCGGCCGGTTTCGGCGAGGTGCGCGAGGTGGCGTTTGCGGATGGACCAGTTCCGCGGGGCACGCTCGACGGCCTGGACGAGCAGATGGCCGGTGTCGCGTCCGGTTTCGAGATGCTCGAGCGCGGCGCGAGTCTGGAGGCAATCCGCGGCGAGCAGGGGAGAAAGTTCCGCCTTTTCCAAGGCCGCATGGGCGCGCGGAAAATCGCGCGTGCGGACGCAGACATTGGCCAGGGCAAACCAGGCCATCGCTTGATCCGGCGCGCGTTTCAGGGCCGTCTCGTAGTGGGCGAGCGCGAGGTCTGGATGGCCGTGCTGAAATTCGAGGTTGCCGAGATTGATGTGCATCCGTGGGGTGTCGCCGCCGGCGGCGATGGTGCGGGTGAGAAAGGTCCGCTGATCGCGCCAGTCGGCCTGGCGAAGCCAGGTACGCACGCCGAGGAAAATTACCCAGACACCGAGAGCGGATCGGAGAGCGAGAGCCATTCGATGTTCGATGTTCTTCTCTGACGTTGCGGACGCAGCAACATCGAACGTCGAACGTCGAACGCCGAATAACGAACACAGCGAGAGCGCGCTGGTGAGCAGGAGAAACGCGCCGGGCACATAGAGCCAGTGCTCCGCGACGGTGGCATTGAGCGAGAAGAGATTGCTGATCGGCAGATACGCGAGGAGGAACGCCGCCAGACAGAGCGCCGCCGCGCGCTCGCGCCGCCACGCCCAGCGCCACCAAGCCACGATGCCGATCAGCAGCACGATGCCGAGCAGGGTCTGATATTCGCGCAGCCGCGCATTGCGCACCGTGGCTTCGGAGGTCGCCTGTGGGGTGGTGGTCACGTCGCGTTCCATGCGCAGGGTGCGCGGCAGGACGAGCAACCCGGCGTATTCGGCGATGGCGCGCGCGGCGAGGATCGGGCGGACGGCGAGCGGGGTCTGTGGCGGCGGCGGAGGCGCGGTGTGTTCGGCGGAAAGGCGCAGTGCGGCGTAGCTGCCGAGCACGAGCGCGACGACCGCCAGCCACCGGGCGGCCACCTGCCACCCGACGCGTTTCCAGGCGAGCATGAGCAGCCAAATGAGGAGAAAGGCGATGCCGCTTTCCTTCGACAAAAGCGCGCCGAGGAAACCGAGCGCCGCGAGGAATCCACGGAGCTTCGCGCCTTTCGGATCAGCCAAGGTGCCCAACCCCAGGGCGAGCGCGGCAAATCCGAACAGCGCCGCCAGCGGATCGGCGCGCCCAGCGACATAGGTGATCGCCGAAGTCTGCAGGGGATGCACCGCCCAGATCACCGCGAGGCCGAGCGCCCACGAGCGGGCGACAAATTTCAGCGCCAGAAAATAGAGCGCCACCGCTGCTGCCGCGTGGATGGCGATGTTCGTGAGGTGCCAGCCCCACGGGGCGCTGAAGCCGTAGAGTGCATAGTCCGCCGTGAAGGTCAGGCGCTGGAGCGGGCGGTAGAAATTCGACGGCGTCGCGTCGAGGAAGAGGAAGTGCTGAAAGGCCTCGGGGATGAGCCGCCAACTGCGGAGAAGCGGATCGCGCAAGACCAGCGCGGTGTCGTCCCAGACAAATCCGTTGCGGAGCGCGGGGCCGTACACGAGAAACGTCGCCGCCATGACGACAGCGATAGCGACGACACTCGGATATTTTTTCAAGCGCGGAATGATGCGGGCAAGGCGCCTGGCCAGCAAGTGTCTCGTCTTCGGGGCGCTCGTCGCACCGGCTGGAGCCACGGGCCTCCGTTCCGACGTGAAGCAGTTGATCGTGAGCGTCGCGCCCAGTTGGGACTCAAATACCGGGCGGCTGCAATGCTTCGAGCGCAGGGGTGGCGATTGGAAACCCGCCTCCGCAGCGTGGCCGGTGCTCTACGGAAAGAACGGCCTCGCATGGGGTCGCGGCGTGCTCGGCGGCGAGGAAGGTGGACGCGCAAAACAAGAGCGTGACGGGCGCGCGCCGGTGGGCGTTTTCCGCATCGGGAAAATCTACACCTACGACGAGGCCCTGCCCGCTGGCGCGAGCTTCCCCTACCGCACGGTCGGCCTGGGCGACGCCTGGGTCGATGACGCGACCTCGCCGTACTACAATCAGCACGTCGTCATCGATCCCGCGAACCCGCCGCCGTGGTTTGCGAAGCAGAAGATGCGGCACGGCGACTTTGCCTACCGCTGGCTCGTCGAGATCCGCCACAATTCCGACCCGCCGGTACCCGGTGCCGGGAGTGCCATCTTCTTCCACATCCGCCGCGGCGTCAGCCGTCCCTCCGCCGGTTGCACCACCATGGCGGAGGAAAATCTCGTAAAACTGATCCGCTGGCTGCGCGCTGAGCAGCGCCCGCACTACGCGCTCCTCCCGCGCAGCGAGTATCTCGTGAAGTGGAAAGCGTGGGGACTGCCTCCACCAGACCCGGCGCTGCTGCCGTGACCCGCGCGGCGACACTAAGAAATCCGGGCCGTTCCGCCTTACCACAATGCCCGTTGCCACTCGCGGCTTCCGGTGTTAAGTCAGTTTCGCAACCCCATTCACCATTATGAACATTGCCTCTTTCGGAAATTTCCTCGGCCCGGACACGCTGATCATTTTCCTCGTCATCCTGATCTTCTTCGGGGCGAAACGTCTGCCGGAACTCGCCAAAGGATTGGGCCAGGCCATCCGCGAATTCTCCAAGGCCAAGGATGATTTCTCCAATGAGATCACCCGTGCGCCTGAGCCGCCCGCGCAGATTGCGCACGAGCCCAAGGTCGAGGTCGCACCCGATCCGAAGGGCAAGGTCATGAGCGAAGCGTCTTCCGTTCGCCACGACTGATTCGCGGCTCCTGCCGCCAGAGATTTGGGCTCGCCTCCACGAGGCGAGCCCTTTCTATTTCCCGCCCCATGTCGCGCCCCCTTGCCGCACTTCTCCTCGCGTTCCTTTTCCTCCAGACCGGCTTTGCGGCGCCGGAGGAAATCGTGATCTGCACTTACAACGTCGAGAATTACACGCACAAGCAGGCGGCTGGCCCGAGCTCGCCGTACGGCACGCGGGAGAAATCCGAGAAGTCCATCGCCGCCCTGATTGCGATCATCAAGGAGGTGAATCCGGACGTGCTCGGCGTGTGCGAGATGGGTTCGCCGGAGCGTTTCGAGGACTTCAAAAAACGGCTGAATGAGGCCGGGCTTGGCTACAAGGATTCCGAGTACCTGCAAGCCGCCGATCCCGACCGCCACCTCGCGCTGGTCAGCCGCTTCCCAATCGTTGCGCGAAATTCCGCGCCAGACGTGCCCTACGAACTCAATGGCGTGCCCGAGAAAATGCGGCGCGGCATCCTCGACGTGACCATCCAGGTGAACGCTGGCTACCAGCTCCGCATGGTGGGCGTGCATTTGAAATCGAAACTGCCGGTGCCGCAGGGCGAGGCGCTCATCCGCCGCCACGAAGCGCAGGAGCTGCGCAAGCACGTCACCAAAATCCTGACCGCCGCGCCGCAGACCAATCTCGTCTGCTACGGCGACTTCAATGACACGAAGAACGAGCCGATGTTTGCCGAAGTGTCCGGGTCAAAAAAGTCGCCGACCTACCTGGCCGACCTCTGGGCACGGGATGCCATGGGGGATCGTTGGACGTATTACTGGCGCCCCGCGGATCAGTATTCGCGGATCGATTATCTCTTCGTGAGCCCCGCGCTTTTTCCCGAGGTGGTGAAAACGAAATCGAGCGTCTATCGCAGCGACGACTGGCAGACCGCGAGCGATCATCGACCGGTGAGTGCGGCGATCATTCCCCTGGATCAGGAGTAGCGCGCGATGACGTTGCTCCCGCGTTTGTTCCAGGTCGCGCTCTTCGTCGCCCTGCTCGGGTCTGCCGCAACGGCGGGGGCGGCCGCGGCGGAGGATGCGTGGAAGGTCATCGTCGCGCTCGATGCCGGACCGCAGGGTCGGCCGCGCACTGCGGAGGAAGCGCGCGACGAAGCGTATGCGCATCTGCTCAAGCAAGAGCGGGCGCTGCGGGCCTTCCTCGCTGCGAATGCGGGAGACGTCCACGCTTTCGAAGCCCGGCTGCGGCTGGCGCGCGCGTTGCAGATTCGCGCGGACATGACGGCGGACGAAGGCCTGCGCGCCGAGTCGAAACGGCTGCTCGAGGAAAGTGCGCGCGTCGCGAAACCCGAGCAGATCGTCGAAGTCGATTTTGCCCGGATCACCGCTTTCATGCGCGCGTCCCGGCTGCCGAGTCGGGAGCAACGCGCGGAGCTGCTGGGGAAGGCGCGCGCCTTTGCGGCGAAGCATCCCGCCGACCGTCGCGTGGCGGTGCTGCTCACGGAGGTTTCGGTGCTCTTCGACACCGACCCGAAGACGAAGATGGAACTGCTTTCCGAAGCCCAGGCGCTGGCCAAGGACGGAGAGTTGAAGGCGCGCATCGCGGACGATCTGCGCCGCGTCGGGCTGTTCGGAAAGACGTTTGCGCTCAGCGGGGCGACCGTCCAGGGCCGCCCGGCAAACATTGAGGAATTCCGCGGCAGCCCGGTGCTGGTCGTGTTTTTTGCGGACTTTTCACCGCCCTCCATCACGGCGCTCCCGGAACTCCAGCGGGCGGTCGCGGATCTACCGCCGGGAGCGGTGCGCGTGCTCGGGGTGAGCCTCGACGTGCGCCGCGACACCGCCGCCGAGCAGCTCAAGAAACTCGGCGTTTCGTGGCCAGTGATCTGCGACAGCAAAGGCTGGGAAAGTCCCAGCATCCGCGCGCTCGGCATCAACACGCTGCCGACCGTCTGGCTGCTCGATGGTGCCGGCCGCCTGCGCTCGCTCAATGCCCTCGAAGGCACGGCTGGTCTCGTCCGCCAGCTCCGAAAATGAAGTTCATCTCCTGGAATGTGAACGGCGTGCGCGCAGCGCTGCGCCATGGGCTCGCCGACTTCGTGGCGCGTGAGCGACCCGACCTGCTCTGCCTGCAAGAAATCAAGGCGACGCGCGAGGATGTGGAATTGCCGGAGGAGTTCGCGGGCTACAGCTCGTTTTGGAATAGCGCGGAGAAAAAGGGCTACGCCGGCACCGCGATTTTCACCCGGAAAGAGCCGCTCTCCGTGCAGTGCGGCATGGGCGTGGCCGAGCACGATCGCGAAGGGCGCGTCCTCACCGCGGAGTTCGCCGATTTTTTCCTCGTGAATGTCTATGTGCCGAACTCGAAGCGCGAACTGACGCGCCTGCCGTACTGGCAGCAGTGGGATCGCGATTTCCTGAAGTTTCTCCACGGGCTCGAGCGGACGAAGCCGGTGATCTTTTGCGGTGACTTGAATGTGGCGCATCGCGAGATCGACCTCGCGCGACCGAAGGACAATGTGAAGAACCACGGCTTCACCCCGGAGGAGCGCGCCGGCTTCGATGCGTTTGTCGGCGGCGGTTTTGTCGATGCTTTCCGCGAGTTCGAACCCGGGCCAGGCCACTACACCTGGTGGAGCCAGATGAACAAAGCGCGCGCGCGGAACATTGGCTGGCGCATCGACTACTTCCTCTGCTCGACCCCGCTGCGCGCCCGACTGAAGCGCGCCTGGATTTTCCCGGAGGTCATGGGCTCGGATCACTGTCCCGTCGGCCTCGAACTCCTGGGAGCGCCGCCGTCCTCGGGCGGCAAACCTTTGGCTGATGCGCAGCATCCATCGATTCAGGGAGGTGGCGCTGCGCGCGGGAAAGGGGCAGCCGCACGGGGACGGCGGGGCTCCCGGGCTTAGCGGTCCAGCGCCCACTTCACCCCGCGGGCCAGGCGCTCGGGGAGGCGATCGCTGTGGCCGCCGGGGGATTCGTAAAAGGTCACGGATGCCGGGCGGTCGCGGAGCGCGGCGTGCAGATTGCGCGCGCCGATGTTGGCGAGGAATTCGTCGTGCTCGGCGCCGTCGAGATAGACGCGCTGGGCGGGTGCGAAGGCCTTGGGATTTTTGCGGATGAGCGTGAGCGGATCGGCGTCGAGCCAGCGCTGCCAGACGTCCTGCTGCCAGGCGCCGCGCTCGTCGTAGAGCCAACCGAAGCGGCCCGGCTGTTTCGCGCCGAGCGGGGCGTAATTCGCGCACAGCCCGCAGATCAAGCTCACCAGCCCATCGTCGGGTCGTGCGGTGGCGGGCGGCATCCAGGACTCCACTTCCGAGCGCTTCGTCCGGCGGATGGCGGGCTGCCCGACGAGCCCGCGATGGGTGGACTCGAAGTCGCTATCCGGCGACAGCGCGACGACCCCCGCGAAGAGCTGCTGCTGCCGCATCGCGAGGAGCAGCGCCCCATAGCCGCCGCTCGAATGGCCCGCGATCAAGCGCCGCCCGGGCGCCAGCGGGTAGCGTGCTTCCACGATGCGCACCACTTCGTCGCTCACGTAGTCCGCGTAGTTTCCGAGCGCGGTGGAATTCAAAAACTGACTACCGCCCCAGCGCGTCCTCCCATCCACGACGGCGACGCGCACGGCCAGCTCTTGCGCCAGCGCGGAGAAAGGCGTCGGCCCGCCGCTGCGCAGAAAATCCTCCGACGATCCACCCCAGCCGGGGAGGTAGTAGATGATCGGCAGCGCCTGTTCCGGGCGGGCATTGCCGGGAGAAATGACGGCCACGCGGCGCGCTGTCGGATCGCCGAGCGGATTGCCCTTGAGCGTTGCACCCGGCACGGCGATCGCCTCGACGACGGCCACCGCCGCATCCCGCCCGAAACTCACCGGCGCCGAGATGACCAAGAGGAACGCGATGGCTCGGGCCAGGCTGACAAACGAGCGATCCGCTGGGCCGCGGATTCCGCGTCTGGAACCACAGATGACACAGATCACACCGATGAAGAGAGACATGAGGGTGGGGATGGTTTCGGGAGCGATCGAACAGGCCTAGGAAGCTCAACCCGCAGCATTCTCCCCATCGGTGTCATCGGTGAAATCTGTGGTCCACCTCATCCGCGGCATCCCCGTCACGCCACGATGAGCATCGCCTCGTCCGATTCCAGATGCGGATCGAGTCGCGAGATGACACTGAAGCCGGAGGCCGTCAGCGCGATGAAAGCCGCGGTCACCTCCGCGGGCACGGGGAAGGATCGCACCGCGAGGATCAGGCCGCGCTCGCCGATCGGCGCGTGCGTGTCCCACGGGCCGCGCACCGTCCACTGTCCGCGCTCGAAGATATCCTTAAAACACAGCGCGCGATCCTTCGCCGCCGGATCACCCGCCGCGGAGCGAATCGCGATGGTGTGCGGACGCACCGCGCTCAGATTATGCACGAGGATGCTCGCCGCCTCTTCGGTGAATCCGGCATCCGCAAAGGCGTCCGCGTGCGGCATCCACTTTAGTTTTCCCGGAGCCGCGGCAGTCCGGCGGACGGCTGGATCGGTACTCAAAGCTTTGGCCAGCGCACTTTCGAGTTCGGCGATCCGTGCTTCGAGTTGCTCCAGGCGACCCACCCGCTCCCGCAGTTCCGCGAGTTCCGCCGCCATCGCCTCGGATGAAACCGGCCCCATCTCCACGGCTTCGACGCGCGCGGGCGAGAGTTCGCAAGTGCTGAGATCCACGACCTCGCGACACTTCGGGCACTGCACCTTGCGGCGGCGCGTGAGCCCGGCGGTATTGATCCAAGTGCCGCACGACGGGCAGCGGGCTTCGCGGAGATCGGTCTGGATCTTCATCGTCGTCTTACCCATTTGCGGCGCGAGGCTGGACCATCTCCGCAGGGCTGCTCAGGAATTCAATTTCCGCCGTTGAAAGCTGGACGACGCGGCCAGCGCGCGGCTGGGAAATCGCGTCTCCGGGCAGCGACCAGCGCGGCACCTTCGTCGCCTGCGCGCATTTCGGGCAGGGCACCGTATCGCCTTCCAGCCGGGCGTCGATCCGCAGTTTTGCCCCGCAGCCGGGGCAGAGAAATTTCAACTCCAGCGCGAGCACCTCCGGCGGGAGAATCGGCAGGCAGCCGCGCGTGGGGTGGGGGACTGGCACGGTCCGGCGACAGCCCGGGCATTCGATCGTGCGCCCCGCTGATTCTGCGCCGACGGTCAGGCCCACTCCGCAATTGGCGCAGAAAAAATGGGTGCTCGTCATGGTTTTGTCGTGCGGGTGGGAGGTGATAAACGGACGAGGCACACCTTCGTCGCCGAGCTTGACGGGCCGAGGTTCGCACACTACCTCTAGCGGTCAAGGTGAAATTAGAGCCCAATATATTGGGGATATCCATGTCTTCCCCTCGAAGGCGGAAAATTCTGCCGCCTCACGCTTCCCACTTTCCATGATCTCCACTGCCGCGCTCCAGACCCCGCCTCCGCCGGTCCCGTCCTCGGAAATCGAGCCCGCCCGCCTGCAGTTCATCCAGCAGGCTTTCCCGGAGATGCTCGCCCACGCCGGGCATCACCAGATGGAGACCGTGAAGTGGATCCACGACCGGCTGTTTGGGGACGGCTGGTCGATCGGTGCCGTGCGCAATGAACTCGGCCGCAACGCCCGGAAACTCACCGTCCTCGCTGTGACCAGCGGCAAAGGCGGCGTGGGCAAGACGACCATCTCCGTGAATCTCGCCGTCGCCCTCGCGCAGCAGGGGAAAAGCGTGCTGCTTTTCGACGCTGATCTGGGCATGGCCAATGTCCACGTCTTCGCGGGCATCAATCCCAGTGCGACGCTCCTCGATGTCGTCGATCGCCGCGCCACGCTCGCGCAGATTTTGCAGCCCGGGCCCGCCGGCATCCAGGTGATCTGCGGCGCGTCCGGCATTGCCCGCCTCGCGGATCTGAATGGCGCGGTGCTCGAAAGTCTCGGTCGTGAACTGCTTCGCATCGCCGTGGATTTCGACGTGCTCGTCATCGACACCGGGGCCGGCATTTCCAGCGCGGTCACCCATTTCCTCGCCCTCGCGCAGGAGACCATCGTCGTCACCGCGCCCAGCCTCGCCGCCACGCTCGATGCTTACGGCGTGATCAAGGCCGTGCATGAAAATCGCCTGCGCACGCGGCTGCACGTGCTCGTCAATCAAGCCGAGGATGAAGCGCAGGCCGCGCGCGTCCTTGAGCGGATCACCGGCTGCGCCAGCCGCTTCCTGCAGACCGAGCTTTCCAACTTGGGGAATCTCCCCCGCGATCCCGCCTTCGAGCAGGCGAATCAAAGCCGGCGCCCCCTCCTGCTCGTCGCGCCGGAAAGCATCAGCGCCCGCCGCATCGCCGAGATTGCCGCGCAACTCGCCCCCACCGAAGTCGCCGCGCGCGATCAATGCGCCGCGTGACGCCGTCCATCTCCCCGCCGTGAACCCTCCATTCGAAAACCTCAGCCACTTTGAACCCATGACTCAACCCATGCCCAAGACCCGCCCCGCTCTCACCTCCGATGCCTTTGACGATCTCATCGGCTCGCCAGCACCCGGACCCGCCGCCGAGCGCCCGCCCTCCGGCATCGTGCCCTTCGAGCCCGCCGGTGATTTCGTCAGCCACTTTGGCCTGAACGAAAACCCCTTCGCCGACTGCGTCTCGCCCACCTACTTTTTCCGCACCGCCAGCCACGCCGAAGCCGTGCGCAATATGACGCTCGCCGTCGAATTCAAGGCCTCCCTCGGCCTCGTCACCGGCCCGAGCGGGACTGGCAAGACCCTCGTCACCCAGCTCCTCCTCCAGACCTTCGATGACCCGCGCTACCGGGCCATCCTCGTCCTCGTCACGCCCGGCCTCAGCAAGACCGGCCTGCTGCGCGAGATCCTCTCCGAGCTGAATCTCGCCCTGCCCGTCGGCGTGAACCGCGTCCAGGATCTCATGAAATTGCTGAGCAACCACATCATCGAACTCCATCAGCAAGGTCAGCGGCTCATCATCCTCATCGACGAGTGCCACCTGCTTTCCGCGGATTGCCTCCACGTCGTGCGCACCATCAGTAATATCGAGACGCCGCAGGAGAAGCTCGTCACCTGCCTGCTCTTCGGCGAATCGCGGCTCGCCCAGCGCCTCACCCACCCGAGCTACGAGTCCTTGCAAAATCGCATCTACCTGCGCTCCACGATCGCCCCGCTCACCGTCGCCGAAGCCACGCAGTATCTGAAATTCCGCCTCATGACCGCCGGCCGTCTCAGCGACTCCTTCACCCCCGAAGCCCTCACCGCCATCCACGGCCACGCCGGCGGTATCTGCCGCAGCATGAACAAACTCGCCATGCTCTGCATGATTGAAGGCGCCGACCGTCGCAGCCCTGTCATCGACGAAGCGATCGTCACGACCGCCGCGCGCCGGATGCAATGAGCGGCCCCCCGCGCCGCCCGATCCCCGTTGGGCATTCGAAGACCGACCTCCGCCGCGGCCAGCTCACGCCCGCCCGCCCAGGACCGCGTCCCGGCACCGCCCGTCGCCCTCCCGTCGCCACCAGCGACGCCGAGCAATCCTTTCTCCTCGATCCGCCCCCGCCCGCCCCGGGCACCGCTCAACCGCCGGACGAGCGCTAGACTCCCGGGCGGAAGAATGCGCTCGCCACGGATGGCTGTCGCGTTGCTATATCAATCGTCACGACCACCCGCCTGCGCACCGTGCGTCCATGCGAAGTTATTCGTAATCAGCCAAAAGCACCGCCATGAAGAAAATCGAAGCCATCATCAAACCATTCAAACTCGAGGAAGTGAAAGACGCCCTCGCAGAACTCGGCGTCGAAGGCATGACGGTCACGGAGGTGAAAGGCTTCGGTCGGCAAAAGGGCCACACCGAGATCTACCGCGGCTCTGAGTACACCGTGGATTTTCTGCCAAAGGTGAAGCTGGAAATCGTCGTCACCGACGAACTCGCCGACAAAGCCGTCAAAACCATCGTCGCGGCCGCGAAGACTGGAAAAATCGGCGACGGTAAAGTTTTTCTCCTGCCCGTCGAACAAGCCGTCCGCATCCGCACCGAAGAGACTGGCGACCAGGCGGTGTAGGGAGGCTTGCGAGACGTTTTTTCGCAGGCTTTGGAATCCGGCGCGTCCCCGCCCGCTTTGTTCAAGACCTGGCTTTGGAAAGCACGTTTAGCCGACGCCCGAGCCGATGGCGCCAGTCACCCCCTGATCGGAAGCCGGGCGAAAACGGGCTTCCCGCAGGCCGCGGGAGTTGGCAACGTGCCCGGCATGAAATTCCGCCCCCACGCATTCACCCTGATCCTCTCGCTCGCCGTCGTCCTGAGCGGCCAGGCCGCTGAGCCAAAACTCGCGCCACTTTTCAACGGCAAGGACCTCACCAACTTCAAAGCCGAGGAGGCGAACGGATTTTGGCGCGTCGAGGATGGCGTGCTCATCGGGGAAAACGACGCCGCGAAAAAGGGTAACTACCTGTGGACGCAGAAAGAGTACACTGACTTTGTGATCGAATTCGACGCGCGCTGGAAAGCCACGACGGATCGAGGCGTCGATACCGGCCTCGAAATGCGCAAGCCGAAGATCCAACTCCAACTCGGAGTCTCGGGCAGCCTGCGCGTGGATATGACGGGCTGCTTCTACACCGGCGGCAAGCCCGCCTATCCCGAGGCTGGTCAGGCAAAGGAAGCGAAGTCCCTCCTGAAACCCGAGGGCGAGTGGAACTCCTTCCGCATCCAGGCCAAAGGCGACACCTTCACCTGCTGGATCAATGGCCAGAAAGCCTCGGAATATACCGACGCGAAATTTTCCGGCGCCGCCCCGCTCGGCCTGCAAATCCACGGCGGCGTGGAGATGAAGTGTGAGTATCGGAACGTGAAGATCGCGGAGCTGTGAGGGTAGGGGAGTGCAATCGGCGCGAGGTAAGTTTAGGGGCGAGAAACTTGAAAAGAGCCCGCACTCACTGCGTTTCGAGGCAATAGAGATTCTTTTCGGTGCGCATATAGATGCGCGTGCCGACGGGAGCCGGAGTCGCATGCAACCGCTCATCCAAGACGTTTTCCGCGACCTTTTGCGGAGTCGGTTTCGCCGCCACGACGGTGGTCAGCCCACTGTCGTTCGCAAAGTAAACGTAATTACCCGCGCACACGACCGACGCCATGTATTGCCCGTCGAGTTCCTCGGACCAAAGCACCGTTCCATCCCGAGGATCGAGACAAACCGCGTGTCCGTCATCGGAAACAGCAAACAACATTCCCTGACAAACGGCAGGCGACGAGCAGTTCGCTCCGCCTTCGGATTGCGCCCAGAGGAGCGCTTCTTCCGCGCTCGCTACTTTCGCTAAATCAAAGGCGCGAATCGAATCCTGGCTCGCGAGGAAAACGGATCGTGCATCGGAAGCAATGCTGGCCACCATATCGCCGCGAGCGAACGGAGTCGGGAGGCTCCATAGTTGCACTCCCGTGTGGAAATCGAAGCCGTAGAAGCATTCCGAGTCCCAAACCAGAATGGCGGTGCTTCCGCCAACGTGCTTGATGATGGGTGTCCTGCTGCTGCCCTCCGGCTGCTTTGTCCCCGGCTGACTTGTCTTCCAGAGGGTTCGTCCCGCCTTTGCATCGATCGCACAAACATAGGGCGCCTTTGGCGACGCGCTGACAAGGATCAGAACGTCATTATGAACAATCGGAGAAACACCCACTCCGTAAGGGCTCTCAAACGGCAGATCGTTCCTGCTCCAGCGGATTGCCCCATTCATCTCGGCACACATCAAGCCGGGAGTGCCAAAGTATCCGCAGACATAGTCCGTCCCCACCACCGGCGATGGCGTGGCCGGAGAGTTCATGGTCACTTGCTCCTCCGGGCCAGCGAGACCCTCACACTGCCAGAGGACCGTTCCCTGATCTGCATCGACGCAAACGATGGCGCGGACAAACTCCCTGCGGGAAAGAAAAATATTGGGCAGCATTACGGCCGCTGCCGCAGCCAGCGCGAGGCCCTGCTGAAAGCGCACTTGCACAGCGCCGCTAAAGTAATTCCTCAGCCCTGGAATCAATAGATGAGCGACTATCCAGGCAGAAAGGAGGCTGCTGACCCCAATAAAACTCCACCAGCCGAAGTTAGGAGTCGGTTTCCACCCCGCGAGGTGATAGCTTAGATAATCAAAGGCGTTGTGCGTGACGCCGACCGTATACGGAACCCGACTAATGAGCACCGCAACGCCAAGTCCGAGTGCGATCGTGGCTACACAAAAGAGAGCGGCATGGAGGACGTTTCTGCGCCAATGAGGATCGGGCGCCATTTCCTTTGCTGAGCGGATGTCCGGCGCATCGGGGCGGATGGGAAAGAAATAGCCCATGAGAATCAGAGTGCCGATGATCGCCGGGGCGGCGGTGATCGAAACCATGACGATCCAGTTGGGTCCCGCCGCTCTCCAAGCGTGATCTCGCACGGGCACCTCCAATGCAACGATGGCCGCGAATGCGATCAGCCCGATTCCCGCGAGCCGTCGCGAGAGGCCCTGCCGTGGGAGGAGGATCGCAGCGCTGATCACGCAGACCACCGCTTCCGCGCTGGATACAATCCAGACGCGAATCGGACAGCGCGCAAAGTTGAAAAGATTAATGTCGAAGAAGGCGAAGAGGAACAGAAGGAGCGTAATGACCATCACCCCTGCCGCCGCGAGTTTCGTTCTTGTCCCCCACCAGTTAAAGGAAAGAGCTCTCATAAGCACCGGTACGGTGGCCAGAACCAACAGGGAGATCAGACTCGTGCGCAGCCAGTAGAGAAAGCGGATGAATTGCTTGCCCTTGGTTGTCTCATACGCCGTCGTTAGATAGACCCGACTGCCCGAAACCACCGGCGATGAATAGCCTGAGCCAGGTATGGCTGTTTTCCAGCGGACATTCTTATCCGGAGCCCAGTGCAGGACTCCGGCGGCGGGATCATTTGCTCCTTCCTTCTCGAGACCGCGAAAGCCACGCCATCCCTCGGCAAACAGAGATGCCGTCGAAAGGCAGAAGGCCAGAATCAATAGGGAGGGACGAAACAAAGTAAGAAGACGCGTGGCAGGATGAAGGCGCCGAGACGTAGGTTGTCGGAGCACGCAAAATCTGTGCAATACGGAAAGCGCGCGCTGAGCGCTCGTCGAAACATTCCGCATTCACGTTCGGCGCGATGCACGGTGCGGAACCCGCAATTTGGCAACAAGGAGAAAAGCGACCGGGACGAGCGTTGGCGTGATCCGCGGATCGAGACTAGGAGCGCTAATGCAGGAGAAACTGTCCTTCGCAGAAATGTTTTGGAGGACCGGAGTCACGCTTCAGACGCTTCCGCGTCGCGCCTTCTTAACTGGCCACAGGCGGCATCGATGTCCGAGCCGCGGGCGCGGCGGAGATGGGCCACGGTGCCGTGGGCACGCAGCTCCGCGAGGAAGGTTGCGGTGTGCTCCAGGCTGCTCGGCGCATAGGTGCGGCCACGCAGGCTCAGGCCAGTGGGGTTGTAGCGGAGTAAGTTCACGCGCATGCCTCGGCCGCGCAGGAGCCGGGATAGGTCGCGGGCTTGCGTCAGAGAGTCGTTCACACCGGTGAGCAGGCAGTACTGGATGGTCGTGATCCGGGCGCTGCTCGCCTGGTAACGATCCGCCGCCGCCAGCACCTCCTGCACGTCGAAGCGCCGACCCATCGGCAGCAGATCGGCCCGGGTGGCATCGTCTGGCGCGTGCAGGGACAGCGCCAGATGCACGCCGAGGTCGGCTTCGCGGAGTTCCTCGATGCCCGGCACGATGCCCACGGTGGAAATGGTGATCTGCCGCCAGCCAAGAGCACCAAGCGCGGGATCGGCCATGCGCCGCACCGCGGGAAGCACATTCCGCAGATTTAACAGCGGCTCTCCCATGCCCATAAAGACCACCGTGCGCAGCGTGCGCCCGATCGAGCGCGCCTCCCGGCGCAACTGGATGAACTGCTCCACGATTTCACCCGACGTGAGATTCCGCTCAAAGCCCGTCTGCGTGGTGGCGCAGAAGTCGCAGCCCATCGCGCAACCCACCTGGCTGGAGACGCACCCTGCCGCGCGTGTGGGATGAAAGTCCGGCATCAGCACCGACTCCACCGTGCGTCCGTCGGGCAACCGCAGCAGCAGCTTACTCGTCCCATCCACCGCCATCTGCCGTAGGACAAGCGTCGCCGCTTCCGCAGAAAACGCGGCCTGCAGCCGTTGCGCCAGGCCCGCCGGCATCCGCACGTGCCGCTGCGTCTTTTCCCCGCTCGCCGCATACAACTCCCGGAGCACTCGCGCCGCATGAGCGGATTTGAAGCCCTCGTCCGTCATCCACGCTGCGAGCTCTTCCGGAGAGAGATCAGGCAGGGAACGGGGAAAGTTGGGTTTAGGATTCATCGTGCTCAAACCCACCCATAGCCGCCGGCCCAGGAATCCAACAGCAAAAGCCCGTGCTGTGAACTGGATTCTAAGAGAACAGGCGCGTACCTTTGTAATCGATCGCGGCCACTGCTTCCAAGGCAGCCTTGGCAGGGAAGGTGAGGTCGCCTAGAGCACCGACCGGGTTGCTACGACACCGAGAGTGCGCAGCGAAATTTCCAGGAACGGACATTCGCAGGAACTCGGTTAAACCTACTGAGATGTCACCGGGGAAAATGGTCCCATGCGAATCAAGAATCTCCCGAGACCAAGCGATTACTTTTGTTCGTTGAGCGCGGTCCACGCTTTGTCGATGGCACCACGGAGGATCCAGGCACGTTGCCGGCCGGATTCTTCTGCGCTTGCTGCTTTGAGGGAGTCGGTGAGTTCCTTGCGGAATCCTGCTGGGAGGTCCGCCATGCTGCGGAGAGACTCACAAGTCAGTTCATAAATGGCGGCACATCCAGCCACTTCGCCACTGTTAAATAAGGGCACGCCCCTTTTGATGGCGAGTTCGATCAAGCCAGATGGACTCAGGGGTTCAGCGGTCGTTTTGGTAGGAATGAGGACCTGATCGATGGCATGAATAACACCATTGGAAGCGGGAATGTCTGCCTTGATGAGGGAGGCCGCGCCGATTTTTACCCGACCATCGTCAAAGCGAATGTTCACTTTGGAACCCTGCAGCGTTAGCCCCTCCCGAAGTTCCAGGGCTCTGGCCAGAGATACTTTCCCAGCGATCACATGGTATTTTAGAATGTCCACTAACTGAGCGCGATTTTCGGGCTTCAACAGACTCTCGACCGTGCCCGCCGGGAGCTTGGCGAAGGCTTCATTGGTGGGCGCGAAAACCGTGAACGGTCCTTCGCCTGCGAGCAAGCCGCCTAGTTCCGCTGCTGTCGCAGCAGCCAGCAGGGTCTTGAATTCACCCGCTGTTTTGGCCACATCGACGATGGTTTTTGAGCTTGTGGCTGCAACGGTCGGAGTCTCGTCGGCGGTAGCTTTGACGGAGGCGATCTCCACTTCAAAGACACCTGCCTTCTTGTCCGCCAAGGTGAACCCTATGGAGGTGACGGAGGCGGGATCAATTGGTCGGAGCGGCAATTCGCGGCCGAAGGCTTGTAGTTTAAAATCTGCCAGTGGGACTCGCACTTCCTTCCATTCGCCGGCCGTCGTTGGCAGGTAGGCTCGATAGGAACTGGCAGACATTTGGTCCGTGGCCCGCAGGTCAATCCAATAAGTCCGTCCATCGCCCCTGGCTTTCACGACGAGAGTGTTGGTGCCCGATAAAGCAAGTTCGGTTGGCTTCATGCGGATGGAGGCAAAGCCGCCATTGTTCTCGAGAGAAAGCTCTCCGCGAAACACGAGCGTGTTCTTGTCTGAGCGAGTGAATCCCCCCTTGGAAAGGCCGCCCATGACCCCATCGTTGACGGAAGTCCAAGTCTTGAGGGATTCTTCGTCTTCAAATGAAACGATGTTTCTATCCGCTGCGGAAAGCGAGGTGTGAGTCAGGACGAGTGCAAGAACAAAGGCTTTTAAGCCTGAGCGTTTCGTAAAAGAGATCATGGCGTGGATAAGTGGGGAGGTTGGAAATAACTCAATCTTGCGTTTAAAATTGGATGGCTAGTAGTTGGTTGCCGCAGGACGCCCAAAATGACTTTTGACTCATTCTACGGTGCTCGGGATCTTCGAAAGGCAGGATTTTGCCAAAGTCCGAAACGCTTCTCAGCGGATGCCGGATGCGTCGCCTCTGTCGCTGACCTGCGTGTGCGGCGACGTGGCCCGGCTCATGGCTTACCGCACCGGCCGCTTTGATCTCGTCGCCGCGCACGCTGGCCTCCCCCTCGTCGCCCAATACCCGCAGACGCGGATACGGGGAGGAGAACGCTCAAACTCTATAACGGCAGATAGCAGACCGTGTTGGAGAGCAGAATCATGATGAAGATGAGGCAGGTCGTCATCGGCCCGAGATAAATGCGGCCGGTCTGGCGGAAAAAGAAGCGGTTGAAATACGGGAGTACGAACATCATCGGCACGACGGCGAAGAGGAGGTTGATGTAGAGCCAGCCTTCCGTCCAACGCACGGTGCCGGTGAGGGCGAAGGTCACGTATTGCGCGATGAGGATGAAGAGGAGGCCGAGGGAATTGCCGAGTCCCGCGAGGAGCATGCTCCGCCATTCCGGCTGGCCGGCGAAACGCATCGCGGCGTTCACGCGCAGAGAATTGGACAGGAAGAAAACGAAGAACACCGGGGCATACACTGGCATCAGCAAGAGCAGCGCCGGTTGGAACACCCGCACGCCAAGAAATAAGAAGCGGTAGTCCACATGGAACACGGCATAGACGACGGAGAGGAGCGCATAAAATGCGGTGAATAGCACGACGGCGAGCAGGAAGGTTCGCAGGAGTTCGCGCGGGCTGGTGGCGATGCCCCACGCGGCAGGAGTTGCACCGTTTTGGCGACCATGAATGCGGTAGCCGAGATAGAAGAGCGTGAAACCGACGAGGCCATTGAAGAGTGCCCAGAGCATCACTCCGTTGTTCATGCGCTGCGGGAAGAACCACGTCTGCTCACGCCCTGTCGCCTCGGTAAAAAGTTTCTGCGATAGCTCAGTGAGCGGAATGTAGGAGAAGCAGGCGATGACGGCACCGGAAAGGAAGAGTGTCCAGAAGATCAACTTTCCGCGGCCTTGCGGAGCAGGCGCAGCGGGCGGGAGCGGATGGGCGAGCGATTGAAAGAACGAGACGTGGCCGATCAGGACCTGGGCGAGAGGCACGAGCGAAACGAAGGCGGCGATGAGGGCGAGGAGCGACCAGAGCTCTTTCCAGAACCACACTTGATCGCCGGCGGGAAGCGAGTTTTCCAGGCCGAACACTTTTTGAAAGTAGGCGAGCTGGTGGGTCGTCGCTTCGATGCTGTAGGGCTGAAACGGATGCAGGAGGCGCTCGTTATGGATCACGCGGAGGGTCTTCGCCGCCGCGTCACCGTAGTAGCGATCCACTTCTACTTCCTCAATCTGCTCCGCCGCGCCGAGACCGGAGCGCACGACGCGCAAGGCCTCGGGAGCGCGCCGCATGTCGCCGTTCTTGAGTTCGTTGCGGTAAGCGCCTTCATCGTGAAACGCATAGCTGATGCCCACATTCGAGCGGACGTTGCGGAGAGTCTTTTCGGTCAGAGTGAGAACGTAGCCGGAAACGTAAACAGAGTGCAGCTTACTTGGCGTGCCAGCCTTGCGCGCTTCGGTGCCAAAGTGCGCTGCGGCCTGGATCGCCGCATTGCCACCAGCGGAATGGCCGGTGACGCCGATACGCGTCTTATCCACGTAGTTGAGGAGGTCGGTGTTGGCGGCGTAGTTTACGACCGCAAACATTCCGTAGCCTTCCGTGGTCGCCGCGCGCCGGCTCATCGAAGAACTCGACGAACCCTGCGCGTAAGGGTCGATGACGATGGCGACCACTCCGCGCCGAGCCAGTTCCATGGCGATGTTGAGCTGCGTTTCCTTGGAGCGCTGAAAGCCCGGAACCACGATGACGAGCGGCGCGGGCGTTTCGCTGGTGGCGGACAACGGCCGATACAAATCCGCGACCACCCACTGACCGTTTTGCGTGGGTAGCTTGAAGCCGGTCACGCGCACGCGGCCGCCGGAGGTTTGTAGTCGCGAGGCGAGCAGGCTCGCGACGACGATGATGAAAATGCAAGCGGCGAGCAGTCGCCGACTAAACACGAGACGCGCTTCGGGAATCGAGTGAGGCAATGGGGAGGGCACGTGGGGGACGAGTTATGACACGGGGCGCGCGGTTTTCATATCACCGTGATTTAGGGATCGCTGATTCCGCGACCGAGCAGGCGCGGCAAGATCCATTCGAACAGGACCGACGGCGGGAGAGTGGGACAGGATTGGCAAGATTAGCAGGATTCACAGGATTCCATCTGGTGAAATCCTCGAATCCTCTGAATCCGGTAAATCCCATCTTCAGTTCGGGAAGCTTGGCAACAAATTGGAGGGGCCCATGGGGTCCACCCAGGACGCTCCCGGAAATCACTCTAGCGTGGGAGCGAGGTCGGGATAAACTGCGGCACTCCATGCTCCGCACGCGCCTCCTTCCGCTCCTTGCGCTCACTGTCGCCACCTACGGTCAGCAAACCCCCGCGCCCCAAGTCGCCGCTGTCTCGAAACCGCCCGTGGCGACCGGGAAAACGCTCGCACCGTCCTGGGACACCCAGAAGCAGGCGGGCACCACGATCCTCGCGATCCCGGCGCCGCGCGGGCAGATCGTGGATCGCGCCGGCAACCCGATGGCGCAGACGCGGGTCGGCTACAATCTCTGCCTCCAGTTCCCGACGCCGCGCACGTTTTCTGAAGCGGAAGTGCGGACCTACGCTGAACGGCGCATCGCGGCGGCGCAGGGGTTTCTCGGCCGGCCCATCTCGTGGACGCCGGAGCAGATGGCGAAACATTACAAAAATCGCGGCATCCTCCCGATGGTCATCGCGGTGGATCTCAAGCACGGCGAGATCGACGCGATCAAGAAAGCAAAACCCGAGGGCTTGGTGCTCCAGCCGACGTATCAGCGGCACTACCCGAATGGGAAGTTTGCCGGCCACATCATTGGCTATGCGGGCCGCTCCGGGCGGGCGCTGGAAGGCCCCATCGAATCGAACGAACCGATGTGGCCCGGGGCGGAAGGGCGCGAGGGTTTGGAGCAATCCTTCGACGATCAACTCCAGGGGCGGACGGGGCAGTATCACATCGTCACGGACGCTGCTGGGCGGCGCGCTTCCGAGCAGGTGGCGATCCCACCGCAGCCCGGCTACAACGTCGTGACGACGATCGATACCCGCATCCAGAAGCTCTCCGAGTCGGCTCTGGAAAGAGGCTGCAAGCGCGGGGCGCTGGTCATCGTCAATCCGAACAACGGCGACATCCTGGCGATGGCCTCGTGGCCCTCGTTCAACCCCAACTCCTTTGTCCCTTTCATTTCCACCGAAGCCTTCGACTCGCTGAACAACGATCCGAATCTCCCGCTGCTGCCCCGGGCCTTTCGCTCAGCCTATGCGCCCGGCTCGACTTTCAAAGTGATCGTCGGGCTGGCGGCGATGCAGTCCGGCAAAGTCGATCCGCACGATGAGTTCAGTTGCCCCGGCGCGCTGAAGATCGGCGGGCTCACTTTCCGCAATTGGAAAAGCAGCCACGCCGGTTCGCTGGACTTTGCAGATGCCCTCACCCAGTCGTGCAATACCTGGTTTTATCAGGTGGGGATGAAGATTGGTGGAGTGACGATGGCGGATTACTCGCAGCGCTTTGGCCTCGGCCAGAAGACGGGCATCCCGCTGAACGCGGAATCGGCGGGCAGTATCCCGACCGATGAATACATGGAACGCGTCCACCACCGCCGCTTGCTGAATGGCGATCTCGCAAACTTTTCCATCGGGCAGGGCGACGTGACGACGACGCCGCTGCAGATGGCCATGGCCATGGGTGCGGTGGGAAATGGCGGGACTCTCTACTCCGCCCGGCTCGTGACCCAGGTGCAGAGTATCGATGGGCAGATCGTGACCGCCTACGACGTCCGCGCGCGTGCCCAGACGGAACTGGATAAGGAGGTCTTTTCGTCACTGAAGCGCGGCATGCTCGGCGTCGTGGAAAGTCGCGCCGGCACCGCGCCGGTGGCGCGGATCAGCGGACTGCGCGTGGCGGGAAAGACGGGCACGGCACAGTGGGGTCCGAAGAACAAGGAGAAGACCGCCGCGTGGTTCGTCGGATTCGCCCCGGTGGAAAAACCGAAATACGCCTTCGCCGTGGTCTATGAGAGCGATGTCCGCAATGCGGATGAGGCGCATGGCGGCACCTCGGCGGCACCGATGGTCGCGCGGGTGCTGCGGGAGCTCGCCAAGGACGAGAAAGCGGAAGCGACGAAGAAAAAATCGAAGAAGAAGAAGACCGACGACGAGGATGAGGACGCCGGCGAAAAACCAACCCGAAAGGCCACGGCCGCGAAGGCGGACGACGGGCGGTGAGCGGCGCCAGCGGCCCGGCCCCCAAATTACCGAACCAGAAGGTCAGTCGTGGGCAACTGCAGATCGGTGACCGGCAACTCCGGCGCGAGCGACCGGTGAAACTGCGGATGATCGATCGGCTCGATGTTGAAGGAGAGCCGCTCCGCTCCGCGCTGGACGATGAGTTCCACTGCGTCCCCTGCCGTCAGATAGTAGGAAGCAGTGAGCACGTCATCTTCGGATTTTAGCGGAAAGTCGCCGAGTTGCATGAGGACGTCGCCCGCCTGAATCCTAGCTTTGGCGCCGGGGGAATTTTCCGCGAGCCCTTCGACGACGGGAGGCGCGTCAGCGGTCCCGGGCAGACTGGGCCCGATCGCGATCCCCATCCAGCCTGGCCGCACTTCCTGGAAACGCGCGAAGTCTCGCCGCACTTTCTCCGCCGCCTCGATCGGGAGGACAAAGGAGGCGCTGCCATTGTCGATGCTGCTGATGAGGAGGCCGACGACTTCGCCCTTCATGTTCAGCAAAGGCGCTCCACCCTGACCGCGTTGCACGGGGACATTGGCGCGAATGTGGGCGGTGGCGAAGCATCGCGCGAGGTAGCGAATGTCGAAGCCACCGACGATCCCGAAACTCGGGGTGATCGGGAGATCCATGGGGTAGCCAATGGCGAGCACTGGGGATGCGATGCGCAGGTCACGCGATTTACCGAAAGTCAGGAACGGCGTCTGGGCGTCAATCTGCAGGATGGCGATGCCGGTGCGCGCGTCGGCCGCGATGCGTTTCGCCGGATGCCTCGCTTCCCCGATCAAGACGACGAGATCATGGGTATCCCCGCCCACCGAGTAGGAGGTGTAGAGGGTGCCATTCGGGTCGATGAAAAAGCCGGTGCCGGAAAGTTTCCCGTCCGAATCCGCACCTTCGATGCGCACGATGGCGTCCCGGCACCTTTCAAAAAGATCGAGCACCTGATGCTGAATGGCATCGAGGACCTGAGCGCCATTTGTTTCAGAGCCGCGGAGGGTCACCGCGCCGAAAGTGACCAGGCAAGCGAGCGCTGAAACCGCCGGACGCAGCAACCGCATCCTCCGCGAGCGGTCAGAAGCTCGGCGAGCGCTCATAACTCACAGGGCGCGCATCAATGATGTAACGCGGAGGCCGGACTCCACGAAGAGGGGTATTCGGGGCGATTGATTGGAGGAGCGGTTCTTCCACCGGGAGCATCACGGGTTGCGCCTGAAGCGAAAGGAGGGGTCTCTCAGATTTCGAGATCACCGAAGTCCCTGCAGTCGCCAGCACCATCGGAGCCTTCTCGACTTCCGGCGTCATCAGACCGATCGCCGCCACACCGGCGACGAGGACCGCCGCCATTGCCCCCGCATAGGGAAGGCTCCCCATGCTGTGCTCACCGAAGTAAGTCTGCAGCCGATCCAACGCAATCTTCCAGAGCGGACGCCGGAGTAACTCGGTGCGCTGGCGCCGATGAATGTCACTGAGCAGCCGATCATAGTATCCTGGAGGCGGTTGCTCGTAGCGCTTCAGGCGGAGCAGGGCGGAAACATTGATCTCTGGTTCGGACATAAGCGAGCGGGTCAGCCGTTGTTGGAATGGAATTCAGTGAGAAAATTTTGCAACTGCCGGTGGGCGTAAAAAAGCCGCGACCGCACCGTGCCTTCTGATGTCCCGAGGATTTTCGCGATCTCCGCGTGGGGCATCCCTTGGATGTCAAACATGGTGACCACGGCGCGGTGGTCATTCGACAGTCTCTGCATGGACTCGTTCAACCTTTTCTGGAGCTCGGCCAGATCGGCATCGCGGACCGGCGTGCTGCTCGCCGTGAGTTCGATGAATTCCTTGTCGTTCTGAATGTTTGCATCCACGTCATCGAGGCTCAGATGCCGGCGGCGGTTGCGCTTTTTCAGGAAATTGATGCTCATGTTCACCCCGATGGAGTGAATCCAGGTGTAGAACGACGACTTGCCCCGGAAGCCAACGATCGAGCGATACGCTTTCGCCCAGATGTCCTGCATGAGGTCGTTCGTGTCCTCGTGATTCGAGGTCATGTTGTACACGAGGCCGTAGAGGCGTGGACTGTATTTTACGATGAGCTCATCAAACGCCGAGGCATCGCCCGCGCGGGAGCGGGCGATCAACTCGTCATCCTGAATTCGGCTCGGGTCGTCCTGCATCGCTCGGGCTTTGGTATCAGGAGCGGTGAGGGTTGGGAAATGAGATCGCGGAAGAAACCCGAGCACCTGCCCGGTCGCTGCAATGGTGGACATGATCGTTGAGGGGATGGGAAAGGCAGCTCAGGAGACAGCCAGGTCGTCCGGCTGTTCAAAATTCCCAGAGGAACTTCTTCCTAAATCGCCCCGCCGGGCTGCCGCGCGGCGCGCCGGATGACCACCGCCACATAGGCCGTATCCGGGAGGATGAATTTCCTCAACTCCACCTCGATCGCCGCCACCGCAAAGCGCTCGAGCACGAGGTCTGCGATCTCCTCCGCCAGCGTCTCGATCAACTTCCGCGGTCGCGCGGCACTCAGTCCCTTCACTTCTTCGCAGACTGCAAAGTAATCGACCGTCTTCGCCAGTTCATCGCCCAATCCGCGAAAATCGCGATGCGGCTCGAACGTGAGGCTCACGGTGAGCCGCTGGGCCGCGGCGCGCTCCGCGTCCGGCACGCCGATGTGGGCGGAGAGTTCGAGGTTCTCGATGTGGATGTGATCGGTCATCCGATGCGAAACTGGATCTCGCGCACCGTCCGTGCGCCGAAGCGTTCCTTGAGCCGAGCGAGGATCTCGCGTTTCCAGACGCGCTCAAGCTCGTAGCGGATCGTGGGCTGGAGCACGTGGACCGTGAGCACGCCGTCCTTCAGCCGCTGCGGACACGAGTGTTTCGCCACAAAATCCCCGACGATCCCCAGCCACGCCGCGAGCACCTCCTTCTCATTGAGCCGCTCCTTTAGCCCGAGCCCGCTCATCAATTTCGCCACGGCTTCGCCGACACCGACCGTCCGATCGCGCGTGACGGGCGGCTCCTGATAGCCACGCCATTCGGCAAGAGCCAGGGCGCGGAGTCGGTCGGGTCGCATGAGCAGAGGAGTGTCCACGAAAGCCGCGGAATGACACGAAAAAGGATTTCTCTCCCCTATCCTTGCGTAGTTGCACCGCCCAGCGACCGCTTCACTTCCTCCAGAAGCTGCGCGTCCATTTCCACTAGCTGCGCACGCTCCGGAAAACGGCCGTCCTGCACATCGGCGACGTATTCGCGAAAGGCCGCGACGCGCTCCTCCTGCAGGCGGCGATGCTCCGCGAGGAAATTGCGGTAAGCCTTGGCGTGCCGCGGTGGGCGCTCCTCGTAATCGCCGAGGATGTCATCGGAGAAAAGAAACTGCGTGTCGCAGCCGCTGCCGGAGCCGAGCGACATCAGGATCAGCGTCGTCTGCGAACACAGGAAGCGCGCGAGATTGTGCGGCACGACTTCGAGTTCCGCGGCATACGCGCCCGCACTTTCCAGCTCCTTCATGCGCCGATGGAGCTGCTCCGCTTCCGCCACCGTCTTCCCGATCGCCCGATACCCCGTCCAGGTGATGTGCCGCGGCACGATCCCGAGATGTCCGACGACCGGCAGCCCCTCCCGCGCCATCGCCTCGATGAGCCACGGACTGCCCGAGCAATAGACCGAACTCGCCCCCAGCTCGAGCGCCTGAAAGCCAATGCGGATCGCCTCCTCCGGCGATGCCATCCCGTGCGGCGTCGCGGCGGAGAGAAAGCTCGTCGGCGCTGCTTCCACGAGCCGCGGCAGCCGCGCCTGCGCCTCCGGCGAATCGAAGCTGCAACTCATCAGATCCACGCCCGCCTGCTCCGCGGCCGCTGCTTCCTCCGGCGATTTTACGTGGATGTGGGTGAGGCAACGCTGGCCTTTGAGCTGCCGGAGATCGTGGACGGTGTACTTCTTTCGGGGGCGGAGCATGACCCCGGAAAGTGCTGAAACCGCCCCGCAAACTCAATCGCCATCGCTCCTGAAAAGCACCTCAGACTGAGCGGCCGAGCGGGATGTCCGCGTCACGGGCCGACCTCCAGTCGCAGGAACTTCCGGGTCTCGCCAGGCAGGATTGGGACGCTGCGGCGATACGAGTCGGTCGGTGAAAAATAGATTTCTGCTTCCACTCCTGACTCCGTCCAACTGCCCGGCGCGAGCGTGTCGGACCAGCGGGCGCGGTAATTCAGACCGGCGACACCTTTCCGGTAGGTGAGCGTGAGTTTCGGCGGGAGGTCGTCAGTCAAGTGGAGGGTCGGGGTAAAGAAGAGCGAGTCGGCCACGGTCGGATCGGCGCGGAAGGTAAACTCGCGGGCATTGTCGAGGCCGTCGCCGTCGGGGTCGCCACTGGCCGCGGCTCCCGGCGCGACCGGCGAGCCAAAGTAGAACGTCTGCCACGAGGCAAAGTCCGTGAAGGGGGCGGGGGCATCCGTGAGGACGATTCCGCAGACCAGGGCGTTGTCCACTCTGATCACGAAATCGAGATTCAACACGCCATCCGCGACGGTCACGGGAAAGGTGAGTTCACAGGCGGTGAACGCGCCGGCGAGGGCGACGATATCGACCCCGTCCAGAGCCAGATCGCCTTCGGCGCGGACGGAGAAGACGCGCTGGTTACTCGCGCTCCAATAGACCTCCGCAAGCTTGAGCGTGACGAAGTAGGCGCCATTCGCGAGCGGGATGGCGTAGGCAAAAGTTCCGAAACGCACGTCCTGGTAGAGCGCGTCATCGGTGGTGCCGGCGATGCCGTTGGCGGTGGCGTAGGTGGCGCCACCGGTGGCGCCTTGGTCGGCCAGATAGCTCGTTCCATCCGCCCCGGAAAAGGCTGGGCCGCCCGCGTTGATCGCCAGCACCGTGCTCACGGTCTTGAAAGGAATGCGCGTCCCCGGCGCGATGGGATCGCCGGCGAGGTCGCGCACGCCGGAGATCGCCAGCACGTAGGGCTGATTCGCCGCGAGCGGGGAGGTCGCGAGCGTCACCGCGCGCTGATCCGGCGCGGGCGTCGCGGAGAGGATTGTGGCGCCGGTGAGCGTGTAGTTTGAGAACCGTCCGAGGGTTGCGGCATCCATGATTTTATCGAACTCAACGGTCACCGTATTCGCCGGACGGCGGGCGCGGACTTGGGCAACGCGCGGCAACCGCGCGGTCAGCGTCGCGCCTTCGCCGCGGAAGCAGATCCAGTTCACGCGGAAGAGATCGGTGTCCCCAGGATTGCGCAAGAAGACGAAGAACAACTCCCGCGTGCCCCCCGGATCGGCGACCGGCGTGAGCACGTCGCCATAGCTCGTGGAGCCGCCGGTGTTCGGGATGAGCGCGGTGCCGAGCAGCGGCCCATTGGGTGCGTCCGCGTGAATCTCGACGCGCCCGCCACCCGCCGGCGCCGCCACCCGAAAGCCGACTTGCTCGATGTTCAGCAGATTCACGGGGGAGAAAGAGAGGTGATCACCGTGATCGATACCGGTCACGTCGGATCGCCCGCCAGCCGGATCTCCGGTCGCCACCACGGTGACTCCCGAGGCGCTCGTGAGGTGCTCGGCTTGCAGACACTTTGGCTGAAGCTGCACCGCGCTCCGGCCCGTGGCTGGAAGTACCCCCGGCGCCCCGCGATCCACATACGTGCCGCTGATGGCCAAGAAAATGTCGTCGCCAAAGAGATGCGAGTTTCCGGTGACGGTCGCGCCGCTCACGCCAGAGGTCTGGCCGGTGCCGTGGGCGTGCGTGGCGTGGCCGAGGAGGTATTCCACAAGCAAGTCGTCCACATCGATGCCGCCTGTGACGGTGCTGCCGTCCTCGGGATCGTCGGCCCGCAGACTCCACGCGACTTCATCGCCCCAATCGAAAAACGCACCGTCCGGTGGCCAGGTGAAGGTGACGCTGGGTGCGGTGTTACCGACCCAGAATTCGAGACTCGCCGTCCCGGTCTTGCCGCGCGCATCGGTCACCCGCAGTTGCGCCGTGTAATTTCCAGCGGCCGCGTAAGTGTGCGTCGGATTCGGCGCCGTCGAGTCGATCGTGCCGTCGAGATTGAAATCCCAGGCAAAGCTGAGCGAGTCGCCCGGATCGGGATCGAATGAACCCGCACTGCTGAAATGCACGACCAACGGAACCGGCCCGCTGGTCACGTTGGCGGCCGGTTTGGCCACGGGCGTTTTGTTCGTCGGGTTGTACACGATCTTCACGAGCTGCGCGTCCGGGTTATTGCCGAGAAAGCCGTTGCCCCACTCGATGAGATACAGCGCGCCGTCCGGGCCGAAGGTGAGGTCGATCGGCCGACTCAGCGGAATCGTCGGCGCGAAGTCCACGAGCTTGAGCAGATTTCCCGCGGCGTCGGTCTTCACCTCGTAGATCCGGTTGCGCGACCACTCCATGAGGAAAAGCGTGCGATGAAAGTAGGCGGGGAAAGCCACCTCGGACACGAGCGCCGGGTCGTAGCGATACACCGCGCCGGCCATCGCCGTGCGATAGCCGGAGTTTCCGATCGCCGGGAATTCCACCGGCGTGCCGTAAGGATACCAGAGCAGGGCACCGCGCGCGGGCGGAAGATTCACCGCGCCGGTGTTGTTGGGCGAATTGTTGACCGGCGCCAGCGGATTGAAAACGGGACCGGAGAGACCGGTGGCGAAGTCGTAGTCGCGGTACGATTTGTTATTCGCGATGAAATACGGCCAGCCGTAGTTGCCGGCCGTGGGGGCGACATTCAGCTCATCGAAACCCTCGGGGCCGCGCGCCGCATTGGGATCGCCAGCGTCCGGCCCCACATCGCCCCAATAGAGCACGCCGCTGACCGGATCGATCGCGATCCGGAAGGGATTGCGGCAGCCCATCACGTAGATCTCCGGGCGCGTGAGCGGCGTGCCGGGTGGAAAAAGATTCCCCGCGGGGATCGTCGCCGTGCCGTCCGGCTCCGGGTGGATGCGCAGCACTTTTCCGTGAAAAGTGTTCGTGTTGCCGGACGATTTTTGCGCGTCAAAGGCGGCGCGTCCCGGACGTTCATCGATCGGCGCGTAACCTCCCGAATCCCACGGCGCCGTCCGGTCCCCGATGGAAAGATACAGATTTCCTCCCAGCCCGAACTCCAGGCCCCCGCCCGAGTGCCGGCCATCCGCGCGATCCGTTTCCACGCGCAAAAGCACCCGCTCCGAGCCGGGCACGAGCGAGTTGCCGGCGATGGTGAAACGCGAGAGCACATTCTCCGGCACCGCACCCTCCGGCGCGCAGTAAAGATAGATCCAGCCATTCGCGGCAAAGGCCGGATCAAGCGCCAGGGCGAGCAACCCATCGTCCACCCCGGTAAAGACCGGCAGAGTCCCCACGACGGTCGTCGCCTGCGTGATGGGCGAATACACTTTCAGTTTTCCACCGCGCTCGGCGAAAAACACGCGCCCATCCGCCGCCACCTCCAGCGCGATCGGATCATTCACGCCATCATCGAGCACGATCTTCTCGTAGCGCGCATTCACCGTCCCGCCGGCGTCGCCCGGCGCGCGCCCCGCCGCCCATTCGATGCCCCCACGCAAATGCGCGAGGAACCCCAGCTCCGCATAAGTCTCCGCCGTGTGTCCCAGAGCCGTGTACCAGGTGCGCCCACCCTCAAACTCCCGGCACCACGAGATCGGATGATCGTGCCCCATACTCCCACCCACCACGGTGCTCTCATCGAGCGTCGCGAGCACGTGGACGGTGCCGCGCGGATTCGTTTGAAAATTGTACCACTCATCCGTGCGCACCCAGCGTTCCGGCAGCGGGCTCGTGGAGGGATGCACCCGATCCAGAGCCAGCACGGTGCCCTGCTGGATCGCGTGGTGACTTTGGAAATACGCCCCGACGAGCTGCCCATACCAGGGCCACGCATATTCCGTATCTGCCGCCGAGTGGACGCCCACCCAGCCGCCGCCGTTGTGGATGAATTGCTCGAGCGCGGCCTGTTGGCCGGCGTCGAGAATCTCACCCGTGGTCAGGAGAAAAATGACCGCCTCGAATTGCGCCAGGTTCGCCGCGTTGAACTCCGCCGCATCCTCCGTCGCCACCACGTCAAAATTATGCGCGAACCCGAGTTGCTGAATGGCCGCGACGCCCGCCGGGATCGAGGCGTGCCGAAAGCCGGTGGTCTTGGAAAAGACGAGCACCCGGAAGTCATGAGCCCGCGCGATCGGCAGCGCCGCATACATCCACGCCAAGACCGCAAGCCAGCAGGCGCGGCGGATGGACAATGGACTCATGGCAGCAGGAGTTCAGCACGCGCGATCGAAGTCCGTCGGAATTTCTCAGCGGCAAGGCGGCGAATCCGAAGCGCGCGACTGGCGTGTTTCGGAAGGTAGCGATGCGTCGCGGGCGTTGACGAGCGCCGTTTTATCGGCAGAACGCCCGCCAGGCACTTTCTTGCCGTGCCTCTCCCAGGGCGGGAGTCGCCGTAGCTACACCTCGCGCAGCGTCACATCATTCGTTGCCGCGACGCCGGTGTTGCCGATCTCGATCACATCCTTCGCCGGTGGCAAGGTGAGAGCGATGCTTACACCCGCGAGCTTGAAGCTGCCGATCTGCTGCGCGACGAAGCCGAAGTGATCGCCCGCCGCCGCGGTGCCCCGCACCCGACCGCCGATGACCACCGCGCCGATGCGGCTGAAGAGCGCGGCGTTGTCCCCGGGGGCGACGACGAAGGCATCGTTCGTATCGCCGAACCGATTGCCCGCACCGGCGGCGATTCCAGCCACGAGGTCGCTCGCAATCCAATCGCCACCGACCGTGACCAGGCCGATCTGCGCGTCGCTGTTTTCGATCGTGTTCACGGCTTCGAGGCCGGCGAGGATCCGCGCGTTGCGCACGCTGCCACCGACGGTGAGTTTGCCGATGAGGACTTTGGACGGATTCGTGTCGAAGAAGCTGGTGAGATCGACCACGGCGATGACCAGGGGCGCGCCGTCGTCGCCGACGATCGAGCCGCCGACCATGAACTCCGCGACGGACTGGAGCTGGATGGCGGTCGTGCCCGCGGCGGTGCCCAGGACACTCCCGCCGATGGCGAGCTTGCCCACCCGCGCCGCGAGGATGAAGCCGCCCTGGACGCTCTGCTCGAAATTTCCGCGCACCGTGAGCGCGGTGACATCATCGGCAAAGACGGTGCCGGAATTGAATCCACCACCGCCGCGCACCGAGCCACCGATGAGGATCGCCGCGGTCTTGCTGGTGCCATCGACCTGGAGACTTCCGGAGTCACCCACGAGACCGCCGACCACATCGCCGAGGACGGTGACGGCGGTGACCCGCCCGCCCACAAGCACCACCCCGGAATCCTCAGCGCCGCCGCCGCGGAGGTCGCCCTTGACCACGACGGAGGCAATCGCAACGCTGCTTTGGTTATCGAGGACAAACCGACCGCTTTCGGGGCCATCCCCGCCGATCACGGAGCCTTCGACGACGGCGCTGGAAAAGGCGCCCTCGGCGCCGACGAGGCCCGAGCGCAGACCGTCGCCACCGAGGACGCTCCCGCGGATCAGAATCGTGGCCCCCTTGGTCCCGACATTTTTGAGATCCAGTACGCCGCTGTCGTTGCCGTCACCACCGCGCACGCTCCCGCCAATGAGCAGCGCCCCAAACCCCGGACTGCTGAGGATGCCATTGCCGTCGATCACGCCACTCCGACTCCCGGCACCGCCGAGCACATCGCCGCCGATGCGCAGGCTGCCGAAGCCGCCGTTGGCCAGGATCTTCCCGGAGTCCGTGCCATCGCCCACCAGATCCCCGCCGAGCGCGAAGGAGGCGATTTTTCCTCCGGAGAAAAAGCGACCGCCGCCAGTGCTGCCCGCGGCAAAGGAATTGCCCACGATCCGGCCGCTGATCGTGACTGCACCACCATTGCCGCCGATCGAAACGATGCCGGAATTGTCGCCCGCACCACCGCGCAGATCGCCGGTGAGCTTGAAGGTTTTCACCGCGCCGGTGATCTCGAGTTGGCCGCCGAGCGTCGCGTTCGGGATGGCGGAAACGATGTCCGCGGTGCCGCCAATGATGCTCCCGCGAATCTCCACGGCATCCACATTCCCGCCGACGAAAAGTCCGCCCGAGATGGCGCCGCCGCCGCCGCCCCGGAGGTCACCGCCGACAAAGACCGTCTTCACGGTGCCTGTTTTCACCGAGCCGCTGGCGTCGGTCGCCCCGCCGACCAGCGAGCCGCGGATGATCAGCGCACCGACGGCGCCGGTCTCGACGTGCCCTCCGTCGATCGAACCATTGACGGTCACGGCTTTCGCCACCCCGACAAAGAGCGAGCCCGCGCCGGTCGTCTGGCTGACGATCGATCCGCCGATGAGCACGGTGCCGACATTGCCGACGCCGATATTCCCAGACGAGCTGCCGCTAAGCGCGTCCGAAAAGATCGAGCCGCGCACCACGATGCTGCCGACCGACGCGCCGTTGTTTTCGATCTTCCCCGAGTCGATGATCGTGCCCGCGCGGATGTCGCCGCCGATGGTGATGGTGCCGACCTTGCCCGGAAAGAAGCGGCCCGAGCCAATGCCCGGGCCGCCGACGAGCGAGCCCTTGAGCGCGAAGGTGCCGACTTCCCCGGCAAAGATGGAGCCCGAATCGACGACCGCGCCGCCGATCATGTCGCCGCCCACCGAGATGGTCTTCACCTGCCCCGTGAAGATCGCCCCGCGCAGGAGGGACCCACCCACCTTCAGGATGTCGATCTTCGCCGCCGTCACCCGCGCATCCACGAGATCCGTCTTCACCGTGAAGGTGCCGACGCCGCCCGAAAGCGTGCTGATGAGATCGCCGCCCGCCGCCTGCGTCGTCGTGCCGAGCAGCCCGAGCGAGCCTGCGGTGAAGGTCTTCACCGCCTGCACGGCCCCGCCCGTGCCCGCGAGGAGGCGCCCGAGATCGCCGTCGATCGCGATGGTCCCGAGATTGAGCGCCGCCCCGCCGCCCACCGTGCTCGCATCGAGGAAGCCGACCGCCGTCACCCCATCGCCGCCCGTTCCGACGCGCGTGGCGGTGACGGTGAGATCGGTGCCGTTGAAGATCGCGTTGTTGCTCAGGTCGATCTTCTGCAACTGCCGCGGCACATTGGCCGCCGTGTTAAAGGTCAGCACCCCGACCGCCCCGAGATCCGCGTTCGTGCCTTTGCTGGTCTTGACGGTGACGAGGTCGCCATCGGTGTCGGTGAAGGTGAAGACCGCCGCAGGGGCGATGCGCGTTTCGAGGGGTTCGATGTTCATCAAGGGTGGGATCATCTGACCTCGCGGATGGTCACGTCCAGCGGCGCGGCGGTGAGCGGGGCAGCGAAGCACGAGGGCGAGGAGGTTTGCATCAGGTCGGGCGTTTGATCGGATTACTTCCGGTAGTCCGCGCCGGTGAGGCTTTGCAGCACGGACTGCTGCCATGCACGGAGTTCGGCTTGCAGCTTCCCGGCGATGGCGGGCTGCTCCTGCACGAGATTAGTTTTTTCGGCGGGATCGGTCTGGAGATCGAAGAGTTCGTGTTTGGGAGCGCCGCTCGCTGGCTCGTGGATCACGAGCTTGAAGTGGCCGTCGATGATGGCGCGGGGGCCGAGGTAGTCGGCGGCGGTGATCGCGGGGTGGTGGTAGTTGGTGAAGTCGCGCGTGGCTTTGCCACCCATCTTCTTGGCAAGCGGCGTGGTGCCTTGTTGTAACTCAGGAGCGATCCACGGTTCGAGCTTCGCGCCTTTCAGTTTTTGGGAGTTGTAGGCCCAGAAGTAGAGGGGATTGGAGCGCTCGGTCATCTGGCCATCGAGCAGCGGGCTGAGGTCAATGCCGTCGAGCGGGCGCGCCGGCAGTGGCTGGCCGGTGATGGCGCAGAGCGTGGGCAGGAGATCGCTGGTGCTGGCACGGACGGTCGTGCGGCGTGGCTGCGGGATGCGCGCGGGCCATTCGATGAGACCGGGGACGAGCGTCCCGCCCTCATAGACCTGGCCTTTCACCCCACGATGTGGAAAACCGAGCGCGGCGTCGGGCGAGGTGCCGTTGTCGCCGCAGTAGAAGAGCAGCGTGTTCTCGCGCAGGCCGGAAGCGGCGAGGTGTTTCCTCAAGGTTCCGATGGCGCGATCCATGGCGGTGATTTCGGCGTAACGCTCGCGCAGGACTTCGCCTTGGGGGCGCTTGGTAGGGCCGCCGGTTTCGTTCGAGGTCAGGCCGACGATTTTCTCCGAGTATTTCGCGGGAAGATCATCGTAGAGCGCGAGGTCTGCGGGAAGTCCGCTGTAGGGCTCATGCGGCGAGCCGAACCACACGACGGTGAAGAAGGGTTTGCCGGATTTCTGCGCGCGGTCGATGAAGCGAATCGTCTCCGCAATGAGGATCGCCGAGCTTTCGCCCTGAAAGACTGCGGGCGGACCACCATTGCGCGAGAGCGAGGGATTCAACTCGAAAAAATTGTCGTGCGAAAGCCACTCGTGGAAGCCCATCGCGCCGGGACACACCGGCGATTCCTTCTTCACCGCGCCGACATGCCACTTGCCGAAGTGTCCGCATTGGTAGCCAGCCTTACTAAGCAGATGCGCGCTGGTGATTTCCTCAGGCCGAAAGGACCACCCAGGCGCGAAGGTGCCCATGCGGTTCGGATGGCGTCCGGTGAGAAAGCTCGCACGCGTCGGCGAGCAACTCGGATGCGCGGCGTAGAAGCGATCCAGCCGCAGCCCAGTGGCCGCGATCTCATCGAGCACCGGCGTCTGGACGTGCGGATGCCCGTGGTAGCCGGTCTCCTCCCAGCCGTGATCGTCACCCATCATCAGGATGATATTCGGCGGAGCGCCTGCGGCCAATGAGGACGCGGCA
>JANNXQ010000148.1:0-22058 GCA_031409655.1 Chthoniobacteraceae bacterium
TTGCAGAGCCTGCCAGATGGAAGCGATGCCAAAGGCTTCCCCCGCATGCAGCGTGCTGAAAAAGTTTGCCCGCTGGATGGCCGCAAAAGCGTCGGCGTGCTTCTTCGGCGGGAAACCCGCTTCCTCACCCGCAAGATCAAAGCCCACGACGCCGCGATGCCGGAAGTCGATGGCCATCTCCGCCCACTCCAGCGAATCCGTGCGATCGCGCATCGCACAAATGATCAGCCCCCACTCAACGCCATACTTTTCCTTCCCCCGCGTGAACCCATCGATCGCCGCCTGGACCACCGCCTCGGGCGTGAGTCCACGCTCAGTATGAAAGCACGGAGCGAAGCGCGCCTCCGCATAGACGACGCCATCGCGATGCATGTCTTCGATGAATTCAAACGCCACCCGCTCGATCGCCGACCGCGTCTGCATCACCGCGATGGTGTGCGCAAAGCCCTCGAGATATTCCGGCAAGCTGCCCTTATTCGCGCCCCGGTGGAACCACGCGCCGAGCTCAACCGCGTCATCCGTCGGCAGACCCGCGTAGCCGCAGGCTTTCGCGAGATCGATGACCGTCTGCGGGCGCAACCCACCATCGAGATGTTCGTGCAGGAGCACTTTCGGCAACTGCCGGATGAGGTCGGCGTCCAATTTCATATCCCCAGAGAGTCAACATCCCCGCCGCGGAGGACAAGCGCCGATGCACACGGAATCGCCAGGCCCCGCGCGATTTTTCGCCGAACTGCAAAACCCACTAGCGTCTACCCCGCCTCGTCCAACCAGGCGAAATACTGCTTGTGCATCGCCGCCGCGATTTCATTCAGGCGCAGTTGGATGCTGTCCAAGTATTCGTGAAGGCCAGTCTGGAAGATGTCTTCGATGGACGCAAAATTCAGGTCCGAGACGAGGCGCCCGGAGCGGCGTTCGGCCTCGTTGGAAAAATGGGTGCGGTCGCAGCCGGAGATGTGGTGCAGCGCACCATCGAGCTGACTCGCGCAAAAACGGATCGAGCGGGGAAAGCTATCGTGCAGCATGATGAATTCGGCGACCGACGCTGGCGTCACCTGCCCAGGATGGATCTTGCGGTAAGCCTCAAAGGCGCTGCACGACTTGAGCACTGCCTGCCACTGGACCGTATCCACGTTTCCGCCGACCTTCTCACTCGCGGGCAGGAGGATGTGATACTTGAGATCAAGGATGCGCGAAGTGCTGTCCGCCCGCTCGAGATACTTCGCGACCTGGATGAAGTTCCAACCTTCGCCGCGCGTGAGCGTCGCCGCCGTGGTGCCCAGGAACTGATGCGCACAATCGACCACGTGCCGGTAAAATTCGATGCCGCTCGCCGCGTGCAGACGGCGCGCTTCCTCCGAGTTCAACCAAAGGAAGAGGTGATTGATGCGCTCCCACATTTCGCTCGAGATGTACTCCCGCACGGTGCGCGCATTTTCCCGCGCCACAGCCACGCTCGAGGCGATCGAGTTCGGATTCTCGCGGGAAAAGGTGACAAACTCGCAGACCGTGGCCGCGGTGGTCTTGTCGTAGTGTGCGCTAAAGAGTTTTTGATCCTCAAGCGTCGCCAGGATTGGCTCCCACTCCACGCGCTCGGCACCGTCCCCGTTGTTCTCGTCATCGAGCGTGACCTGCAGATTAACATCCAGGATCCGGGCGTTATTTTCCGCCCGTTCGATGTAACGGGCCATCCAGTAAAGTGATTCAGCAACACGGCAGAGCATAAGTAACTTGGAGAAACAGGAATTGGCGCAGCGCTATTCGTCATCGACCACCCAGGTGTCCTTGCTCCCGCCGCCTTGGGAGGAGTTCACGACCAGCGATCCTTTTTTCAAAGCCACCCGGGTGAGGCCACCAGGGACGATGGAGATCTTTTCCCCGTAGAGGATGTAGGGACGCAGATCAATGTGCCGGCCTTCGATGCCGGCGTCGCAGAAGCTCGGACTGCGCGAGAGACTGATCACTGGTTGCGCCACGTAGTTCCGCGGATCGGCGATGATGGCGTCGCGGAATTTCGCATGTTCCTCCTTGGTCGCGTGGGGCCCGATGAGCATCCCGTAACCACCGCTCTCATTGGCACTCTTGATGACGAGTTCCGGGATGTGATCGAGGACGTACTTGCGATCCTTTTCAAACATCGTGAGATAGGTCGGCACGTTCGGCAGGATCGGTTTCTCGCTCAGGTAAAACTCGATCATCTTCGGCACGAAGTAGTACATCACCTTATCATCCGCGATCCCGGTTCCGATGGCATTTGCGAGGCTCACGTTCCCCTTGCGATAGGCACCGACGAGCCCCGCGACTCCGAGCACGGAATCGGCGCGGAAGACGGTCGGATCAAGGAAGTCGTCGTCCAGTCGGCGATAGATCACGTCCACGCGCTTCAGCCCCTTGGTCGTCTTCATATAGACAAAGTCATTGCGCACCACGAGATCCGCACCCACCACGATCTCGATGCCCATCGAGCGAGCGAGGAAGGAATGCTCGTAGTAGGCCGAATTGTAGATCCCCGGCGTGAGGATCACGACCGTGGGATCGTCGGGCGAGGGGCAATTCTTCGGCGCGACGTAACGCAAAAGATTCAGCAGCTCCTGCGCATAGTGATCCACGGGATGCACCCGGTGCCGGGAGAAAAGCTCGGGATAGACCCGCTTCATCACCTGCCGATTCTCGAGCACGTAACTGACCCCGGACGGACACCGCCCATTGTCCTCCAGCACGTAATAGGTGCCGTCCCTGTCGCGGATCAGATCACTGCCGCAGATGTGGATGTAAATGTCCCGCGGCACATCGAAGCCCATGAACTCCGGTCGGAAATGTTTCCCGCTCAGCACCACGTCTTCCGGCACGATACCTTCCTTGATGATCCGCTGCTCGTGATAGATGTCGTGCAGGAAAAGATTCAGCGCCCGGATGCGCTGCACCAATCCGCGCTCCACATGCTCCCATTCAGAATAGGGAATAATCCGTGGGATGGGATCAAAGGGGAAGATGCGCTCGGTGCCCTGATTGTCGTTATAGACCGTAAAGGTGATGCCTTGATTCAGGAAGGTCTGCACGGCGAGGTCATGCTTCCGCTGGACCTCCGGACCAGTCATCGCGCCAAAGCGCTCAAGGATCTGGCGGTAGTGGGGACGCACCTCCCCGGGTGCCCGGAACATCTCATCGTAAAAATCCCCGGTATCGTAATCAGCAAAGTAGTTTCCCATATTTGAAGCCCTGTAAAACCCTTGGATGAACCGCGCTACAAACCCGCCAGGATTGGCTCGTAGTCGTGAGCCACTCCGGTCGAATCAAACTTCGGGTAGACAAACTTGGCCGCCGTCACCGTTTCCTTGGTCACCGCATGCGCCGTGGTCAGGCCCGCATCGGCGAGCTGTTTCAGCGAGTGATAGAGGAGCGCGGAACCGATCCCGCGATTGGAATACTCCGGCAGCACGCACGGCCCCGAGATCAGATTATTCTCCGCATCGAGTTCGGTGCTCAGGACCGACGCCGCGATGATCCGCGGACCGTGGGCCACGACGATGGCGGGCACATTTTCCCGCGCAAAAGCGGCCCGAACGCCCATTTCGAGCCGTTCGCGGAAAACTTTCAGGGTGTCACCCCAAGCCGTATCGAGCGAAAAAGCCGTGAAGACCAGATGCGCCACGCTCTTCTCCTCATCCCGCGTCGCCGCACGCACCATCAGCGAATCGGGCAGCTTGTTTCCGAGTGGCGGGAGGTTTGTGAGGTTCCAGGTAAAGCGCTTCCAGCGCACTAATTTCATGGCGGCGGACTGTAGCGATCGACTTTCCGAAAGCAATGAGGAAGGCGTCCGCAAACGCTCCTGAGTGTAAAAATGGTGCAGGCCTGCGCTCGGCGAATCTTGTCTGCCGCCCAAACACTCCCTATTTTCGCCCCACTATGAACCTCCTCAACCCCCATCGCACCTCCTCTCTGGCCGCCGCCTTTGTCACCGCGGTCGCGTTCCTCCTCCCGATCCCGAGCGCCCGCGCCCTCGACAAAGTCGCCCTCGAAGTCCAGGTCCGGGGCGATGGCGGCGTCGCCACAAAAGGCAAAACCGACACCGACACGCGCTTCCTGGAGATCAAAATCTCCAACCGCACCAGCGAAAATCTTTCCGACCTCGTCGTGAAATGGGTGATCTTCGCGAAAGACATCGCCAATGATGCGACGAAGCAAGCCGGCTCCGGAGAGGTGAAATCCAGCCTCGCCGCGATGCGGGCCGAAAAGATCGAAGGCCAGTCCGTCTCCATGAGCCACACCGACTCCCACGCCGAAAAAGGCAAGGGCTCCGGCCAGGGAAACAAGGGGAAAGGCGGCAGCAAAAAGGTGAAAGCCAGCGGCGAGCGCTTCAGCGGCTGGGGTGTGCAAGTCCTGCAAGACGGGAAACTCGTTGGCGAAGCCTACAGCCGATTTGAGCTCAAGAAGGAGATGTGACGGATGATGGTGGCAAAAACCGCTTGCCTTCATCGTCCACCCCGCCATTCTTCGCCCTCGCTTTTGCGCACGGCTGGATAGCTCAGTTGGTAGAGCAGAGGACTGAAAATCCTCGTGTCGCCGGTTCGATTCCGGCTCCAGCCACTTCTTCTAACTAAGGAAGTTTCGGCACGCCCGCCCGCGCCGCGCTGCTCTGTACCCGGTCGGATTGCATCCCAAGTGTAGGGAGTCGATAACGGGGTGATCCGGCGCTGGACAACGCTGCGCGAAGCGACTTCGATGTTCACCTTCAGCCAGACAAAAATGATGAACAGCGGCGATCGCCCTGGACGCACCGGGTTGGGCAAGCGACAGGTGAAACGCAAAGACTTTTCCGCCCATGCCAACGCGGATAAACCCGCACTGGATGCGCTGCTGCTACGGCTCGACGTAGACACCGGCAGAAACTCTTGGAGTAACATGTGGATGCTCAGCTTCCCCAAACCGGCTTGGCCTCGGAATTGGTTCGCTCCGCGCCGCCTTTCTCCGCGACTACGATCTCCAGCGGATGCCCGACGATGCCAAACTCTGGGAACGGGCTGTCCGGGCGCTGCACGAACAAAAGGATGAGGCGCGGGCGCGGCGAGCCTTGGAGAAGCTCCGGAAGCTGGCCCCGGAGCAGGCGCCGAAGGTGAGGAAGGAGCTGAGCTTGTAGCGTCGGGCGGCTTACACAAAGCGAGCCGACGGCCCCGCCAAGTCGTCGATTTTACCACCGCCGGAGGCCTCGCCACGCAACTCGGATGTGACGACCGAGCGAAGGCAATCTTTCAACAGTCGGACGCTCGTTTTCCCAACGATGAATCGCTCGCCCGTGGGGCTGGGTGTTCTTTCATCAACCTCGACGACCGGTCTGCCGCCCTCCGTGGTTTCCAGCGCGCCCGCTCGCTACTGAAGGCCGATGAGGAACCCGACACCAACCTTCTCGGCGGACTCGCCATCTCCCGATGGCTGAACAACGACCAAGAAGCCGCCATCGGGACTTATCGGCAAGTCATCGAAACCGGCCGCAACCAGGGGAATCCTGAGGACTGGGCGGATCCAAAACCCTTCGCCGGTCCGGATTGGCCCTAAGCCGAAGCCAAACCCATGAAAGCCCTGCGTGCAGCGACGCTGGCGAAGTATCCGGAACTGAAGAGCCAGTGAGAGCGCTCGCCTCCGCTGCCCGCGCCAATCCAGAGCGCGCTGCGAGCAGCGGCGATTGACCGCCTGACCAACACGTACAGGTGCGCCCATCCGCTCCGGGCTACTTCTTCGGGGGCGGGGCTTTGAATTTGGTGATCTCGAGGAGGACTTCTCTTGCGGTGGCGACGAGGGTTCGATTGCGGGCGCCGGCTTCGGCGGCGTCGGCGGCGGGGTTCACGGTGAAGGTGCGCACGGCTTCGCCGTAGTTGATGACGGCCTGGAGGAGGGTGAGGGCGCGGTCGCTGAAGTGCGGGCGGGCACGGTCGAGGCGGGCGATCTCGCCTTGCACGATGGGGTTGGAGATCTTGGCGAGGTCATTGGGCGCGGCGGAGCGCACGGCGGTGAAGACGGTGGGGGCGAGGTTCTCGATGGCGTAGAAGGTTCCCTCGCGGGAGAGCTTTTCAAACTGGCCGGTATTCACGCGGAGGAGGAGGCGGGCGCTGACGCAGGAGGGGGTGGCGGTGAGGGTTTCGCGGAGGGCTTCCTTGACGTCGTCGTCGCGCAGGACTTCTTCGGTGTTCGCGCTTTTCGTGAAGAGTTTTCGCTGCACTTCGGAGATGGCGGTGAGGCCTTTTCGCACCTCGGCCGTGAGGATGGAGTCGGCGATGGGGCGCACGTCTTCGTAGGAATTCACCGAGTAGAAAAGCGTGCCGGCGAAGACGGGCGCGCCGGAGCCGATCATCATGTCGGTGACTTGCGGAACCTGCTTTTCGGTCATGAGCACGCGGCGCGCGCCGGACTTCATGACGGCGAGCAGGCGCGGGATGGCGTCCTCCACGGGCTGCATCTCGCCCTCGGCATCGAGGCCCCCGACGGCCATGAACTGTGGGTCGGGCACCCACTCGCCGAGCGCGGCGTCGAGCGCGATGGCGAGGGCGAGGCCGGAGGCTTCGAGGTCCGTCGCGGAGACGGAACCGGTGTAGGTGATTTCGATCCGACCCGTCTTGAGCTTGCCGGGGTGGATCTTTTCAAGATGGGCGCTGACGGCGGTGAGGAGCTTGCCGGCCTCGGGCGGGACGCGCTGGGTGAAGACGGCACCGCCGACGCCGCGGACCTTGCGGACTTCGACATTCGCGATCGCGGCGGCGACGCGCGCGCCGGGCAGCGGCGGCACGAGCAGCGGGACTTTCACCACGGTGAGCCCGGGAGCGGGCGGCGATGCGGGGACGACCTGCGCGCGGAGCGGTGCAACGAGGAGGCCGAAGACCACAGCCACCACGGTGACCACGAAGGGCGCCTTGAGATTGATAAACATGAGAGCCCGCGCATTGAAGCCGGGCGCGGCGGAGACGCAAGACGGCGGAGTTGGAAAATTGCGCCCTCTGAAAGCAGGCAGGGATGCCTGCGGCACTCCCTACAGGCAGGATGCCTGCGCTACTAGCCTGCCGCGGTTTGACATTCGCGGCGCGCGATTCCTACGCTTCGCCGTGCCTACTACGCTCGCTTCACTCCGCATCCGGAATCTCGCCCTCGTCGAGGAACTCGAGTGGTCGCTCGCGCCCGGCTTCACTTCCGTGACGGGCGAGACGGGCTCGGGGAAAAGCATCATCGTGGGCGCGCTGAAGCTCATCCTCGGGGAGCGGGCGGAGAAGGCGCTGATCCGCACCGGGGCGGAGAACTGCACGGTGGAGGCGGTCTTCCACGTGGGTGAAGGGCGGGAGCTAAATGCGGAACTGGAGGCGCAGGGCGTGGAGCCGTGCGAAGACGGGCAGCTCCTGCTGAAGCGCGTCTTTTCGACGGCGGGGACGAACCGGCAATTCATCAACGGCAGCCCGACCACGCTGGCCGTGCTGAAGCAGCTCGGCGATGGGCTCGTGGACTTGCACGGGCCGCACGATCATCAGTCGCTGCTCGCAAATGAGAAGCAGCTTGGGCTGCTGGACAGCTTCGCGGGAGCGGAGGCGATGCGGGAGAAATATGCGGAGCAATATCGTCGCCTGAATGCGCTCACGGCGGAGCACGCGGAGCTTTCCTCGAGCGAGGCGTCGCTGGAGCGCGAGCTGGATCTGCTCCGGCATCAGACGCAGGAGATCGACGCCGCGCAGCTCCGCGCCGGGGAGGAAGACGAACTCGTGGCGCGCTACACCGTGGCCTCGAATAGCCGCCGACTGCTGGAACTTTCCAAAGGCATCCTCGACCGGCTCGTGGATGCCGACGACGCCGCGATCGGCCGCCTCAATGAAGCCGGCAAACTCCTGCGCGAACTGGAACGCGTGGACCCCGCGGCGGCGCGCTTTTCCGATGCGCTGCATCGCGGCCTCGCGGAACTCGACGACCTCGCGAGCGGCCTCCAGCGCTACGTGGAGGACCTCGACCTCGAGCCCGCCGAACTCGCCCGCATGGAAGAGCGTGTCTCCCTCTTTGAAACGCTGAAGCGCAAATACGGACGCACCCTGGAGGACGTGATCGTCTTCGGGGCGACGGCCACAGAGCGGCTGCGAAAGATCGATTCGCGGGGCGAGGAACTGGCGCGGCTGAGCGGCGAGATCGCCACGGCCACAAAGGCGCTGCAGGAAGCCGGGACGAAGCTCGGGCAGAAGCGCAAGACCTCCGCGCCGAAGCTGGCCGCCAGCGTCACCGACCACTTGCGCGACCTCGGTTTTAAGAAGTCCGAATTTGCGATTACGCTCGTCCCGCACGAGCGCCCCACAGGGCATGGATTGGAAAGTGTGGAATTCCTTTTCGCCCCGAATCCCGGCGAGCCCGCGAAGCCGCTGAAGGCCATCGCCTCGAGCGGCGAAATCTCGCGGGTGATGCTCGCGGTGAAATCTTCGCTGGCCGCACAGGACACCATCGCGCTGCTCGTCTTCGACGAGATCGACGCCAATGTCGGCGGCGAAATCGCGCACGCGGTCGGCGCGAAGATGCACGCGCTGGGTCGCGAGCGACAGGTCCTGGCGATCTCGCATCTCCCGCAAGTCGCGGCAGTGGCGGACGCGCAGTTTGTGGTGACGAAGGAATTCGCGAAAGATCGCACGCTTTCTCAGCTCGAACGGGTGGAGGGGAAAGCGCGGGTGGAGGAAATCGCGCGGATGCTCGGGGGAAAGACGGAATCCGCGCTGGCGCACGCGAAGACGCTGTTGGGGCGGTAGCGCGCAACTGCCGACGTTTGGCGTTTAGCGTTTAGCGTTTGAAGTTTGGCGTTTTGGAGCGGCGCAGTGGATCGAACTCCGTCTTCGGAGGGACGGTGCTTCCGACGGATTCAACGCCAAACTCCAAACGCTAAACGCCAAACGCCAAACGCGAACCTCACCCCGCGCTCCACTCTTGCCGCCGTGCGCGCCTCCACTACCCTCTCATCCCTTCAATGCCATCCCGAAAACTCTTCGTCAGTCTGATGGTTCTTGCGCTTACAGCGCAGGGACAAGCTCCTGCCGACAAAGTGATCGAGCGGTACAAGCAGATCCTGGAGAAAACGCCGACTGAGGGCACGGCGCTGGATCGGCTGTGGAAGAGCTACCTCGACCTGGGCAAGACCGACGACCTCGTCGGACAGTACCAGAGTGGCGGGACCTTTCCCTCCGAGATGGTGCTCGGGCATCTGCAGCGCCGGGCGGGGAATTTTGAAGAAGCGGCCGCCGCCTACGAACGGGCCGCGGCGCTCGATCCCACGAGTCCCCTCCCCCTTTTCTCGCTCGCCAAGCTGCACACCGACGCGGGCCGTCCGCGCTTTGCCGCACCCGTGCTGGAAAAGGCGCTCGCGCTGCTCGCGGAAAATGATCCGCGACGCATCGAGACACTGCTCCAGCTCGGTGTTGCGTGGCTCGGCGGAGGCGATCTCACGAAGGCCGCGGAAGCCTGGGAAGGCGCGGTGACGCTGAATCCCGGCGACCTCGATCTGCGTCGGCGGCTGGCGGAAAATTACGCGAAGAACCATCTCGCGGAGCGGGCCATCCCGCACCTCGAATACGTCGCCCAGAATGCGCCACCTGCCGAGCGCGCGCTCGCCTTGCAGCAACTCGCGCGCGTCCACCAGGGCGCCGGCAATCAGGACGGTGCCATCCGCGCTCTCGAAGACGCGCTCGCCCTCACCACTCCGGACAATTGGCTGCGCGTGGAACTCCAGTCGCAGCTCATCCGCCTGCATCAGCGCTACCACCGCACGGCGGAACTCGAGACGCGCTGGAAGGCTTTCGCCGAGGCGAATCCGCGCGACGCCGGTGCTTACCTCCAGCTCATCGATCTCTACGAACGGCTCGGCAATCTCGAGGACCAGCGGAGCTGGTTGCAAAAGCTCGTGGCGCTCCTGCCGCGCGACCCCACGCATCGGCTGAAGCTCGCGCGGCTGTCGGTGCAGATCGATCAATTTGGCGCCGCCACCGCGCTCTACGATCAGCTCCTCGCGGAGCAGCCGACGAATGCCGACTTCGTCTTCGAGCGCGCGCGCATCGACATCCAGAACGATGCCCACTCCGTCGCCCGCGACCGCATCGCCGCGCTGCTCGTGGCGAAAGGGAACGACGACGCGATCCGCGCGCGGGCGCTGGAATTCTACGAACAGCATCGCTTGCTCGATCTCGTGGAGAAACATCTCACCGAAGATGCGGCGGCGGGCGCTGAGGAAGCGGTCACCAAGCTCGCCAATTTCTACTTCACGCAACGTCGGGACGCCGACGCCCTGCGCACTCTCGGCCGGCTCGCGCGCGCCGATGCGCCGGCCCCGGAGCAAGCCGCCGCGCAGCTCCGCATCGCCCGCATTCTCCGCACCGAAAATGATCTCCCGGGCGCCGTGGCCGCTGCCGAGAAGGCCACGCAGTTGCAGCCAGAAGCGCGCGAGGGCCAACTGCTGCTCGGCGAGTTACTCGCCACGCGCGGGGAGCTGCCGACGGCCCAGGCCGCCTACGAGCAGGCCCTGGCGTTGAGCCGCACGCCCGCCGAGGAACTCGAGGCCGATCAGAAACTTTTTGAAGCGCTGCGCCAGCAAGCGCCGAAGCCCGAACCCGCCGCTCCGGGCACCCTCGCCCTGCCCATCCCTGTCCTCGATCCCGGGACCGCGCCGGCGCTCGCGCTCCAGCAGTATCTCGCGAAGCTCCAGGGTCGCGCGACCACGGACGCCACCGAAGCCGCCTGGCTCCGGCTGGCGCGCTGGCAGGGCTGGGCGGGCGATGAAAAGCCCGCGCTCCGCTCCGCGCAAAAGGCGCTCGAAATCAATCCGCAATCCATCGCCGCGCACGAGTTCATGGTGCGGCAAAACATCGCGGAAGGGATGCTGCCCGCCGCGGTGGCGAGTCTGCAACATCTCGCGGATATCGATCCCGGAAACCGCGCCGCTTACCAGCGCCGCGCCGGGCAACTCGAACTCCAGGCCGGCCGGGTCGCCGAGGCGCTCGCGATCTTCATCGAGCTCGGCCAGGCGAATCCCGGCAGCATCGAAGCCAATACCGATCTCGCCCTCGCTCACCAGCGCGCGGATCGCTGGACGGATGCGCTGGAAGCCTGGCGCCGCGTCTATGCGCTCAGCCCGGTCTCGAAGAAAAAGGAGTCCTTCGGCCCGCTCCTGCGCGCGCTCGAGCGGCTCGAGTTGTACAGTCAGGCAGCGGACCTCATGCACACGGCCACCGAGACGGAACCAGACGAGCGCGCGCAATTCGCGCAATTCGCCGACCTCCTCGCCTACTGTACGAAACACGATCTTCTTCCCTGGCTGCGCGCGACTTTCGAGCGTCGTCGCCAAGCCCGCGCCGACGATTATTTTACCGAGATGGCGCTCGGCCGCATCCTCAAGGCCACGGGCAACAAAGCGGCCGCCTTTGAGGTGCTCGCGGACGCCAGCTACGCGGCGCCGAATCAAGCGGAGTCCCTGCCCGAACTCGTGCGCGAGGCGGAGGAATTGCGGCGGCTGGACAAGGCGGCTGAACTGCAGGCGCAGCTCCTCCGGATCGCGCCCCAGGATCGACCGGAGGGCTTCGAGAAGCTCGCGCAGTTGCAGGAGAAAAACTTCGACATCGAGGAAGCGGCGAAGACCTGGGATCGCATCGTCACGAAATTTCCCCGCAACGCCGACGCCCTCCAGCGCGCCATCGATTTTCAGATGAAGTGGGGCAGTCCGCCGCGCGCCACCGAGCTGCTGCGGAGGTTGCGCGCGCTTGATCCCGTGAATCTCCGCGCGCTGGCCACGCTCGCCGAACTCGATACGGAGGCCGGCCAGACCGCAGAGGCGGAAGCTTGTCTGGAGGCGCTGCTCCGGCTCGCGCCCGCGGAGAAAGAGGGCGATCCGATCCGCATCCCGGACCTGAAGGCGGAGGATGCGGCGCAGTTGCAGCTCGTCTATCGGAGCGTCATCCGGCAACGCCAGGCGCACTCCAGCAGCGAAGCAATCACGGCGCTGCGCAGCTTCTGGGGCGAGGATCCCGCGAGCGGAAAGAGCGACCACGATTTCCGGCTGCACGCCATCCGCCAGCTCGCCCGCAATCTCGCGGCACGCGGCGATCGCGCGGCGCTCGCGGCGTGGATCGCCCGCTGGAGCGACGGGAAAAGCCCGCCGAACGAAACGCTCTGGGCGCTCTATTACGCCGGTGCCACGAGCGAGGCGCTGGACCAGATCGAGGCCTTGATGGGGCGGGCCGCCGATGCGGTGCAGCTCAAGCAGGCCTTCGTCTGGATCGCCCTCCAGACTCGCCAATACCCACGACTGAACACCTGGATGAACTCCAGGGAGCGCACCGCCACGGAGCGCGACTACCTGCTCGTCGCCCTCCGCCAGCACCTGCAAGCGCAAGGCCGGACGGTCGAGCCCGAACTCGTCGCCCAGCTTTTCCCGGAGACCTCGCGCTCGCGGCTCTGGCAGGCGGCGAAAATCTTCGAGGCCCGCTCCCGCTTGCGCGAAGCCGCGCAGCTTGGCCAGCAGGTCTTCGCTGCCGTCTCTTCGCAGCGCGCTGGCTACGGCGTGGAACTCGCCGGCTGGTATCTTCGCCTCGGCGACATCGAGAAAGCGCGCACCGTCCTGCGGGCCTCGACCGAGGCCGCCGCGGAGTCCTTCGACGCGCCGGTTTACACCGCGCTGCGCGCCTATTGGCTGCTGCTCCCGCCGGGCGAACGCGCGGAATTTTCCGAGACCTATCTCGCGAAGATCGAACCCGCGATCCATCCGCTGCACCACGCCATCGCCAGCACCCTGCTCCATGGTCTCGCGGGCAATGAGCCCGCTGCCCGCGCGGATCTGGAGCGGCTCGCCGCGCTCGGCGCCATGACGCACGTGACCCTCGACGACGGCGGCTCCTCCGGCGGGCGGCGCTGGACCTTCCTCCTCAGCGCCGGGATGCGCCTCATTTCCTGGAAGCTCGAGCCGCTCGCGATGCAGCTCTGGGATCGCGCGCTGGCCGATCACGCGCTCATCGAACTCGAGGGCGAGATGGCCGTCGAGACCTCGCGGGAAATCCGCCGGCGCCTTTTCGCCATGCGCATCGCCAGCGCGCGGACGACGGAGGAAGCCCTCGAGATCATCGACGCCTACGACCGCACCGCGTCGAAGGACGGCATGATCCAGCTCGGCGAAGCGCTCGACAATTCCGGCGCGCATCAGCGGGCCGTCATCGCCTACCGCCGCATCTGGGAGCAGGACCCCGCGAATGCGCAGACGCTGCGGAGTCTGATCGCCGCCTGCCGCGCGGCGCAGGATCTGGAGACTGCCGAAGCCGCGCTGAGTCGCGTGGTCGAAGGCGGATTGCTCAAAGGCAACGAAGTCGCGCAGCACGAAAATCTCCTGCAACTCGCGGACCTGCTCGAGACCGGGGGCCGCGTCGAGCGCGCGCGCACGCTGCTCCGGCAGGCCATCGAAACCTCGCCGCGCGACTCGCGACTCGCGCTCCGTTTCGGGCAGCTCGCCGAGCGCGGTGGCGAGGAAGCCGAAGCCCTCGCGACCTACCAGCGCGTGCTCACCGCAGAACCGCGGAACTTTGCCGCGCAAGTCGCGCTCTCCTCCTTGCTCGAGAAGAAGGGCGATCTTCCTGGCGCTTTGAAAGTCCTGCAAAAAGGAACCTCCAGCGAGTCCGAGTCCCGCGTGGCCCTGCTCCGGGTGAAGAATGGTGAAATCGACGAAGCGCTCGCGTCCCTCGACCGCATCGCCCCGCCGCAGAACGTCGGCCCCGCGATGAATGTCGCGACGGAGCTGGCCAGGAAAGGCGAACCGAAACTCGCGCGCGCCGTGCTCCAATCGGCGCTGGATCGCAACGCTGATGCCCGGATGCGTTTCCCGTTGCAATCGAAGGTCGTCGAATTGCTCAACCCCGAAGCCGGCGCGCCGATGATCGAGCGTGAACTGCGCCGCCTCCGCCAGCTCGCGACCGAGCAGCCCGACCTCTTTGGCAGCTACTTTGAGCTGGCCCAAAAAGAGAGCGCACGCCTCGGTGCCACCGCCTATTTCCAGGCCGAGCTGGCCGCCCTGTGGGCTGAGGGCAAGGGCTCCGGCGCCGCCGGGCTCAAGACCCTGAGCACGCAGCTCGAAGCGCAGAACGATGCCGCGGCGAAGGTCACGCTCGACCGTCTGCTGGCTCGCGACGATCTCGGTGAAGTGTGGCTCGGGCGCACCGTCGATCTGCTCCGGACGGCCAAGCGCTTTGACCTTGCCGCGCTCGCCCATGCAGAGCTGGTGAAGGTGAACCCCGGCGACGAAACCCACGTGCTCGCCTGGGCGCACGATCTCCAGGAAGCCGGCCGCAGCGCGGAGGCACGCGCCGTCCTCGGGCGCATCGAAGCGCTCGCCGTGCTCAACGACGAACTCGCCGGCCGCCTCGCCACTGCCTACTCGGCCACGGGCGATGCGCCGCGCGCCCGGCTCTTTTTCCTGCAAGCCCTGCGCGCCGATCCACTGGCCAAAAACTTCAGCGCGCACCTAGCCTACGCGCAGTTGCAGAGCGCGGCGCAGGATTTTGACGGGGCGAAGCGGACCTTGCGCGCGGCCTTCGGCAATCCGGCGAATGCGGAATTCGGCGCGATCGTGAACTGGCTCACGGCCTCGGGCCGCATCGCGCAATTTGCCGCGGAGCTTCCGGACTTCCGGCTCTCGCCACCGCGCCAGGCCCAGCTCTGTCGCGCCGTCTTCACGCACTTTGAAAAAGCGGGCGACCTCGCGCAGATGCTCGGCCTCCTGGAGATCCAGCCCCGCTGCTACGAAGCCGGCATGGCCGCAAGAGTGCGGGCGCTTGCGCAGACTACCGGGAACTTTGCGGCCGCGACCGCGACGTTGGAAAAGCTGACCACCGCCACGCCGGAGGCTTCCGATATCTCCGTGGAACTCGCGCGGCTCCTCGCGGCCTGGGCGGAGGCCGATATCGAGGCCAGCAGCCTCAGCACCGCGCTCACTCACTTGCGCCGTGCGCACACGCTTCAGCCAGCCCTGCCAGAGATCGCCTTTCGCCTGGCCACCGTCCTCTCGGAACGCAATGACCGCGCCGCTGCGGTGGCGACGCTGGAAACTTTTCTCGCCGCCTCGAAGGACTCCGAGCAAAGCGCGAAGGCCCGCACCTTGGTGGAAAATCTGAAGAGCGGCTCCCGCCAGTGACCCGGCGGCGCGGCGCGATCCTCTCTTTACTCGCCAGCCCTCGCGTGGAACTCTCCGCCGTGCGTTTCCTCCTGCCGCTCCTGCTTTCTGCGCTCGTCTGCGCAGGTTGCTCCAGTGCGGAAAAGAAAGCCGCGCGCGCCGCGGAAAAGGAGCGGATCGACAACTCCCGAGCCGTCGAGCAGCGCCGGATGCGCGCCATCGATGGCACCGAGATCGTGTCCGAGCGCGCGGCGGAAATCTACGTCGCGGACCCGCACAAAACATTCGATCCGCAGAAGACGCCGGGCTTCGGCGGGCGGAGCTTCAACACCACGGGCTCGCGGGTGAAGGAATACAACTACGCGCAGCGCTTCGGCGCGCAGGATTTCCGCACGAAGGAATATAGTGGGAGCAAGGGCGCGTGGGCGGGTGACCTGAAATTTGAAACCGCCGCTGCGCAGACGAAAGGCGAATACGCGACCAAACCCGCCACCATGAAAAGCGCCCCGACCAAAGACGCCCGCGAAGCCTCGAAGACCATGGCCACGCGCACCGTGCCCGGTTCCGACCGCGCTTACCTCGGCCCCGAAGCCGCGAAGATGAAACAGCCGCTCGACCAGATGAACCTTCCGAAAACGAGCAACGATCTGCGCGAGATCAAGACCATCGAAGACATCCGCGAGTTGCTGAACAAGAACAAGTAGCCACAGGATCGCCACCGCTTTTCCCCTCGCTTCGCACCGGGCCGTCCCTTTATCCACAAGGACTAGAGACGCATGCAATCTCCCGAAGCTCAGCTCGAAATCCTAAAACGCGGCGCAGACCGGATCATCTCCGAAGCTGAACTCCTCGCGAAACTCCAGCTCGGTCGCCCGCTCAATGTGAAGCTGGGCGTCGATCCCACGGCCCCGGACATCCATCTCGGTTTCACCGTCGGGCTCACGAAGCTGCGGCAGTTTCAGGACCTCGGGCACCAGGCCATCCTGATCATCGGTGACTTCACGGCGATGATCGGCGATCCCTCCGGGCGCTCAAAGACGCGACCGCAGCTCACCCACGATAAGGTGATGTCGAATGCGAAGACCTTTCAACAGCAGGCCTTCAAAATCCTCGATCCGGCGCGCACGCAAACGGTCTTCAATGGGCAGTGGTTTGAAATGATGACTTTCGCGCAGGTCATGCAACTCAACAGCCGGGTGACGCTCCAGCAGATGCTGCAGCGCGAGGATTTCAAAAATCGCGTGGATAATGCGGAGGCCGTTCACCTTCACGAGCTGCAGTATCCGATCATGCAGGGCTGGGACTCCGTGGTGGTGAAAGCGGATGTGGAACTCGGCGGCACGGATCAACTTTTCAATATCCTCGTCGGTCGCGACCTGCAGCGCGAGCAAGGCCAGCCGCAGCAAGTGGTCTTCCTGCTCCCGCTGCTCGAGGGGCTCAATGGCGGACAGAAGATGTCGAAGAGCCTGAACAACTACGTGGGCGTGAATGAGGCGCCGGGGGAGATGTTTGGGAAACTGATGAGTATCAGCGATGAACTGATGGCGCGGTACTATCCGCTGCTGCTCGGGGAGGAGCAGCCGGCGATTCACCCGATGGATGCGAAGAAGCAATTGGCGCGGCGCATCGTGGAGCGTTACCACTCGGCGGAAGCGGGGCAGGCGGCGCTGGATGAGTTCAATACGAAGTTCAGCAAGCGCGATGTGGAGCATGCGGAATGGCCGGCGGTGAGCTTCGCGGGCGTGGGCGGGGACATCGTTTCGCTGGCCGTCGCAGGATTTGCGCAGGGCTACCAGATCGCGCGTTCGCGCGGGGACGCGCGACGGCTCGTGGAGCAAGGCAGCGTGCAGCTCCACGGGGAAAAGATCACCGACCCGAAAGCGACGCCCGCGCTCACACCGGGCGATGTGCTGCGGCTCGATAAGACCCGCGCGGTGCGGGTGGCGTAGGCTCCGGGGAGCATACGCGTCTCGCGTGTGAGTCGCGGCGTCCCTCCGCGGCGAACTTTCAGCGTCGCTTGGAAACCGAACGCGCCCTGGATTCACGACGATCAACGAAGTCCGTTTCGGCGGGACGCCGAAACCAACACGCGGGACGCGTATGCTCCCCGGAGACTACGCCCGCTTCCGCTTCGGCTTCTTCTTCGCGGCACGAGTGGCCGCCTCGACGCCTCTACGCGCCCATTCGCAAAGCACCTCGCGATCGTCCAACGCCGCGCTGGGAGGTTGAAAGTAGGACATCACACTCACCTTTCCACTGGCCTCGTAGCGGAAAGGCTCAAGGCCGCGCGATTCGAAGTCCGCGCGATTTTCATCATCAGCCTTGATGAAAAAAGTCTCGAAGGCGACGAGGGCAAACATGCGACCTCCAACGTAAAAACCCCACCCGCCAAACATCGCCCTCGCCTGCACCTCGCCGAGCGGCGCGAGGCACTCGACCAAGTAATCGACGAACCCATTGCGCGGCGGCATCGAGCGTTTTCCTAGGACATCGTCTTCGGATACGTCCCGAGGACTTTTACGAGGGTGCAGTGCTTGGTGAGTGCCTCGATGGCTTCGACGACCTTGGGCTCGCTGGCGTGGCCGTCGATATCGACGAAGAAGAAATACTCCCACGCCTTCCGCTTCGAAGGACGGCTCTCGATTTTGCTCATGTTGATCTTCAGCGCCTTGAAGGGCTCGATCGCGGCGAAGAGTGCGCCGGATTTATCCTGCAGGCTGAACATCAGCGAGGTGCGGTCGTCGCCCGTCGGTTGCGAACTGTTGTGGCCGACGACGAGGAAGCGCGTGGTGTTATTCGGATTGTCCTGCACCGAGGGCTCGATGATCGCGAGCCCGTGAAACTCCGCGGCCATCGCGCCGACGAGCGCGGCGGCGTGCGGCTCCTTGGCAGCCAGTTCGGCAGCGCGCGGCGTGCTCCCCACTTCGATGAGCTCGGCTTCGGGGAGATGGTGCCGGAGCCAGTTGCGGCATTGGCCGAAGACCTGCGGGTGGGAGTAGATCTTGCGGATGTCCTTCTTGGCGATCTTCGCGGCGAGATGGTTTTCGATCTTCATGAGGATCTGCGCGCAAATGCGCAGGTCGCTCTCGCTGAAGACATCGAGCGTGTGACTCACGGCGCCTTCGGTGGAATTTTCGATCGGCACCACGCCGTAGTCGGCATGGCCGCGCGCCACGGCGTCGAAGACATCGGCTATCGTGAGGCAGGCCGTGTAATCGACGCTCGCGCCGAAACGGCCGCGCGCGGCTTGATGCGTATTCGTCGCCTGCGGTCCGAAGTAAGCGATGACGAGCCCTTTCTCCAGCGCCAGCGAGGCGCTCATGATCTCGCGGTAAATGGCGCGGATGGCCTTCTCCGGGAGTCGGCTCTTCAGCTCTCGGGCCTTTTCCGCGAGACCGCGCAGGACCTGCTCTTCGCGCTCCGGCACATAGATCGCGGCGCCCTCGGACTTTTTGATGACACCCACTTCATGCACGAGATCGGCGCGCTCGTTGAGCTGTTGGATGATCAGGCCATCGATCGCGTCGATCTTTTTGCGGAGGTCGGAAAGTTTCACAGGAATTTCAGAGCGTAGATTTCAGAGTTCAGATTTCTCCGCTTCGGGCGCGGACGCAGTCTCCAAAGCCGGCTCGTTTCCTGGGATGGCTTCCGGGGCAGGCGCAACCACGAGCGATCCGCCCGCAGTAAGCGTGTCGTCGCCGGCTGCGCCAGTCGGATCGCTCTTCAGGGCGGTGGGCTCGGTCGCCGGAGCTTCCGGCTCTAGCGTGCGGACTTCGGGCACTTCCACCGCCGCATCCACCGGCAGCGCCTCGGGCTCTGCGGGAACCGGTGCGGTCGGCAGCACCACGCGCTTCAGCTCATCGGAGTTCGGCAGTTCGCTGGTGTGTTTGAGGCCGAAGTGTTGCAGGAAATACTCGGAGGTCCGGTAAAGCAGCGGGCGACCGGGAACTTCGGCGCGACCGGCGATTTTCACGAGGCTGCGATCAAGCAGGACTTGCATCACGCCATCGACGGCAACGCCGCGTACCGCCTCGATGTCCGCGCGGGTGACGGGCTGCCGATAGGCGATGATCGCGAGGGTCTCGAGTTGCGGGCCGGTGAGCTTCGTCGGCTTCGCTTCCGGGTAGAGCTGGCGAATCCAGCGGGCCGCGGCGGGATCGCTGACCAGCGTCCAGCCGTTCACTTGCTCGATGAGTTGAAAGGCGCGCCCCGAGGCCGCGATGTCCGCCTGCAATTCAGCCAGCACCGCCGCCACCTCGGGCTCCTTCATCTTGGCAAAATCGATCGCCACCTGATCGTCCGTATCATGGCCGGCCGCTTTCAGGACGCTGACGATTTCCTTGGTCTGCATGGGCTTCGGCGAGGCGAACACCAGCGCTTCGATCACTTGCTTCAGGGTCATGGTAGCAATAAGGCTCTCCACGGATTCAGGCGCGGCGGATTTCGATTTCGCCGAAGACTTCGGACTGCAAGCAGCGGAGTTGTTTGAGGCGGATGAGCTCCAGCAGGGCGAGGAACGTGACCACGATCTCGGTCCGCGAGGCGACGCTGACAAAGAGTTCGGTGAACTTCAGCGGTACATCCGTCGCCATCATCTTCATGATGAGATCGATCTTGTCCGAGACCGTGAAATTCTCCTCGAAGATCTCGCGCAGATTTTCCTGCACGGTGATGCGCTTGAGGATGTTGTTGAAGGCGTGGATGAGGTCGAAGACCGAGACATCGCCGAGCGGACGCTCGGGCTGCGCTTCGCTGGCGTCGGGCAGTCGCTGATAGAGGCTGTTTTGCAGCGCCTCGCGCTCGCCGAGCTTGGCGGCGGCGTCCTTGAATTTCTTGTATTCCACGAGTTGGCGGATGAGATCCCAGCGCGGATCATCTTCCTCCACCTCCTCCTCCGGCGGCTGGATGTGGGCGGGGAGCAGGCTGCGGCTCTTGAGGTAGATGAGATTCGCGGCCATGACCACGAACTCCCCGGCGATGTCGAGGTCGAGCGATTTGAACGCCTCCATGAACTCCAGATACTGCTGGGTGATGCGCTCGATGGAGATCTCGTAGATGTCCACCTCGTCTTTCTTGATCAGATAGAGGAGGAGATCGAGCGGGCCTTCAAAGACCTCGAGCTTCACTTTGTATTCTTGGGACATGGGGCGGCGAGACTGCGGGTGCGGGTGGAAAATTCAAATTCCAAATTCCAAATATCAAATCTGCCGGGGTCCGAGCGTGGGTGGATGGCGCGCTCCGCCGCGCCAAGGCTCCCTCCCGCGCGCGAACGTCGCCCCTTCGCAGAAATGTCACGAAACCCGGCTGAGTACGTCCTTGACCGAAAGATGGTCTGGAAAGGCAAACGAGAGCGAACTGCGGAGGTAGAAACTCGGATACCTCCAATGAATCCCTCCCGGACGACAAACTCACGAAAGCGGAATGCGGCGATGGCGGCGCTGTTCCTTCTCCCGGCGGTTGCTGGCGCCGCCACGATCACCTTCACCCCCACCGATCTCGCGGATACCATCTCGGGCGAGGATCTGTGGCTCTACGAATATCGCGTCAGCGACTTCACCTTCGGCGCGGGAGAAGGTTTCACCATCACCTTCGACCGCGCCCTCTTCACCAAGCTCCAAAACCCGCCCCCACTCGTGAACGCCGATTGGGACGCGCTCCCGCTCCAGCCCGATCTCGCGCTCTCCTCGAATGGCCTCTACGACGCCCTCGCCCTCCGCGCCGCGCCGTCGCTGGCGAATGATTTCAAAGTGACCGCCGCCTGGCTGGGCAGCGGAACGCCGGGCGTGCAACCCTTCGTCATCTTCAATTCCAGCTTCACGCCCATCGCGACCGGCCAGACCGCCGCGGTCCCTGAGCCAGCTACGTCCCTGCTGATCCTCTCCAGCTCCGGCCTCGCCTTGCTGCGCCGCCCGCACCGCGCCGAGCGGTAAGCATTCCCGCGGAATGAAGGCGTCAAGCGCAGCCCAAGGAGCGGAGACATTCCGGTCGCCGACTCAAAATCTGCGCTTCAGCGCCAAATCCCGGTGGATGGCGCGCTCCGAGCGCCATGAGAAAAACGCTCGCCGAAGGCCAACTCCGAAAGTGGCGCGGGCGCGCAGAATATTGCCATGGCGCTCGGAGCGCGCCATCCACCGAGGTCCGATGATCGAGCTGGCGGAGGTCATCCGGCGCCATGGGCCGGCGTATCTGGCGCGCGGCGGTGCGGGGGTGCCGCCGCCGCAGCGCCGGGCGTTGCGGGCCATCGCCGGCTGCCGGACGCCGGCGCTGGGCGGGCACTTATACCGGTGCGGGGCCTGCACGGCGACGCACTTCGGGTTCCATAGTTGTAATCACCGCTCGTGCCCGCAGTGCGGGGGCGCGCGGGCGGAGACCTGGCGCGAGCGGATGCAGGGGGACTTCCTGCCGGTGCCTTACTTCCTGGTGACTTTTACGGTGCCGGAGGAGTTGCGGGCGCTCTTTGCGCGGCAGGCGCCCTTTTTGCTCCAGACCTTATTCCGGGAAAGTGCGGGGACCCTGCAGGAGATCGCGGCGAACCCGCGGCATCTCGGCGCGGAGCTGGGTCTGGTGGGGGTGCTGCATACCTGGACGCGGCAGTTAGCTTGCCACCCGCACGTTCACTATGTGATCCCGGGTGGCGGGCTGCGCGCCCATGGGAAGACGTGGCGAAAGTGCCGGACCTTACTGAGCATTCCAAAAAAGGTTCATAGTCCATCGAGGTTAAGAGTCGATTGGATCCAGAAGGCGCGCAGACAACGCTTCACCTTCCGGACTCGGGTCAGAGCCTTGGGCGCGGCGCGGCTGAGTTCCCAAAGCTCTTTCGGGGCGAAGTTGGCCAGATCATTGCCCTTCGCGTAACCCCAAAGGTATTCGATCGGGTTGAGTTCGGGAGCGTAACCGGGCAGGCGCTCCACCCAGA
>JANNXQ010000149.1:0-3674 GCA_031409655.1 Chthoniobacteraceae bacterium
GTGCTGCCGCCGCTATCGACCGCGAAAGCCAGCGTCGTCCCCGCATTCGCAAACAGACTCCAGCCCGCCGCGCCCGCAGCACTGATCGGCGCTTGCTCGAGCGCTTGGGGTCCTTTCGTCGCAAAGGTGAAGCTCCCGGCGACGGGCAGCGAATCGAAGTCCTGGACGAACAAGCCCCCGGTGTAAGTGAGCTGCGCAGGAGCCAGCCGTGCGCCGAGAAGCAGCGCGGCCACGAAGAGCCATCGCCAGCGGCAGATGACGGAAGGAAAACACGCGGGGGAAACCATGCAGGAGGGGGGCGGAGCGCGTGGTACTCGCCTGCCCCGCCGCATTTGTAAAATGCCCATCCTCGGCCCTCGCGGTGCCGCCGTCGTCGCCGAGGATTGAACGTCGCTCCACCGTCCGCTGTCTTTCCGCCGTTTCCATCCCCGTGCCGGGGTTGACTTCGCCCTCCACACTGTTACCAAACGCCCCGTGCTCCGCCCAACCAAGGCCCTCTGGCTGCTCCTCGCCCTCAGCAGTGCCGCGCTCGCTCAAACGCAGCGGCCTCAGCTCACGCCCACGCAGCGGCCTTTCGTCCCGAACATCGCCCCGGCGCAGCCGCCGCAGCTAACGCCTCCGAACGGCACAGCCAAGACCGCGCGGCTCCAATTTCCCAACGCCGACGTCAAAGACGTCCTGAACTACTACCAGAAGCTCGCGGACGTGCGGTTGGTCTATGACAACCAAGTCGTCGGCCCGGTGAATATTTTCATCGAAGGCGATCTGCCAGTCGATGAGGCGAAGATGATCATCGAGATCAATCTGCTCATGAACGGCTTCACCCTCGTGCCTGTGGAGGGGACGAAGATCGTGAAAGTCATCGGCATCGGCAAAAGCCCGCGCACCGCCGGCATCCCGATCGTCACCGACGAACTCCAGATCCCGGATGGCGAGCACGTCGTCACTTATCTCGCGAAGCTGAAATGGGCCGATCCGCAGGAAGTCACCCAAGTCCTCGGCACCTTCGTCGTCCAATCGCCTGGCCAGTTTACGAATATCACGCCGCTGCCGAAATCTTCCGCGCTCCTCATCACCGAGAATTCCGTGATCTTGCGCGGCATCCTGAAAGTCATTGCCGAGATGGACATCCCGCCAGCCGATGTGGTGGCCAAATTCATCCCGCTCGAGCGTGCGGATGCCGAAGACGTGCAGAAAAAGCTGCTCGAGATCTTCCAGAAAACACCCACCCCCGGCGCCCCTGGCTCGACTCCAGGAGGAGGCGCTGCCTCCCGTCCGCCACCGCGCCCCACCCTGCCCGACGGATCCCCAGCGCCCCAACTCATTGCCGAGCCGACTGGGCAAAGCACGATCGAGATTTCCGGCAGCGGACTGACCGAGGACGCGATCATCAAAGGGAAAATCACCCTCACGGCCGACAAGCGCACGAACCGGATTCATATCGTCACGCGCCCGGAGAATATGGTCTTCGTCGAGAAGCTCATCCGGGAGTTCGATCAGGACGTGAAGTTTGGCGAGCCGAGTATTCGGAAGCTGAAATTTGTCAGCGCGGCGGATATCTTTCAGGTCGTGGTGAAGGCGATCACCGACCCCGGCGCTCAGGATACCAGTATCGGCGGCGCTGCGGGTGGTGCGGCCCGGCCCGCGACCACTCAGCCCCGGACGGATTCGCAAAACCGCGCGGGCGGCGGCGGCAGCCTCGGGGGAGGCGGCGGCGGCAGCCAGACGCTCTCGGAAAGTCTCTCCGCCACGGAGAAGGACGTGATCCCCGATGCCGTCACCGTCGGCAGCGCCAAACTCATCGCCGACAAACGCGCCAACGCGATCATCGTGCTCGGCAATAAGGAGGTGAAAGACAAGGTCTTCAAAGTCATCGACGAACTCGATGTGCGCGCCCCGCAGGTCCTGCTGCACACCGTCATCGGCCAGCTCACGCTCAGCGACGTGGAGCAGTTCGGAGTGAACTACTTTGCCCGCAAAGCCAATGAAATGGGGCAGAATCCGGGCGGAGCGGGCACGGGCACCGCCGCTGGCAACGTCCTCGGTGGCCTCGCCGCTCTCTCCAGCATCGTCAACGTCGGTGCGAATGGCGCCCCTGCGCTGAACTTCAACAATCTCCTCCTTGCCAAAAATTTCGAAACCGCCATCACCGCCGGTTCCACGGGCCTGAGTGGGATCATCGGCGCGGGCAATACCCTCGACGCCATCGTCACCGCTCTGGCGACGAACAACAAATTCCGGGTCACCGCGCGCCCGAGCATTTTCACCAGCAACAACAAGAAGGCCATCATCTCCTCCGGTGAAGAGATCGCCATCCCGAGTTCCATCCAGAGCGGCTTTTCCGGCAATACCGGCAACCAAAACAACGGCCTCGTGACGAACTCGCAGATCCAGTTCAAGACCGTCGCCCTCCAACTCGAAGTACTCCCACTGATCAATTCCGACCGCGAAGTGACCCTCGATATCGTGCAGAAATTTGACGAGCAGATCGGTGCCACGCGGATCGACAACAACGACATCCCGCGCATCGCCACCCGCGTCCTCCAGACCACCGTCTCCGTGCCGCACGAAGCCACCCTCGTCCTCGGCGGCCTCATCCGGCAGAATAATAACAAGACCTCCAGCGGCGTCCCCTACCTCTCGAAGATCCCCTGGCTCGGCGCGCTCTTCCGCTCCACCAGCGACACCAAGTCCCGCGAGGAACTCGTCATCCTGATCCGACCCGTGGTCACCTTCGGACCCGATGAAGATGTGAAGGCGCGCGAGCGTGCCCAGGAGTTTCTCAATCTGCCGCCGGACCTCGAGCCTTCGATCTACCCGAACCCGATCAAGATCACGACCAGCGCCAAGAAGATGCTGCGCCGTCCCTCCGTGCCCTTGCGCGATTCCATGGTCGAGGTGGACCCGGTACCGGTGAAGCGGAAATGACCTCCCGCAAAGTCCTCGTCGATGCCCTCCGAGCCACCGGCCTCGGCGACGAGGAGGCCGCGGAACTCGCCGCGCTCCAACCCCAGCCGGGAAACTCGTGGACCGTGGAAGTGCTGAACTCGGGCAAGGTCGATGAGTTCAAACTCGCCGCGGAACTCGCCCGGCTTTTCAAGACGACCTACGAGAACATCGAGCTCCAAGGCGTCGAGCGTTCCGCGCTCCAGGCGCTGCCGAGCCGGTTCGTCTTTAAGCACCAGGTCCTGCCCGTCTCCGTGACTGCCGAGAGCGCGAAGCTCGCGACCTTCGACGTCTTCAATCAAGTCGCCCGCCGCCTCGCCCAACAGCAGCTTTCCGGGAAAAAGATCGAGTGGGTCATCGTCCCGCGCAGCCAGCTCATCCGCGCGATCAAGACCCTCTACGGCGTCGGCGCCGAGACCTTCGAGGAAATCCTCGCCTCCACGCGCACTTACGATGGCGAGCACGTCGAGGAGACGCAGGACATCACCAACGACGACCCCGAGGCCAGCGTCGTGAAGTTTGTCAACCAGGTCATCCGCGAAGCCATCCACGAGCGCGCCACCGACATCCACGTGGAGCCGCTGGAAAACGACCTGCGCATCCGTTACCGCATCGACGGCATCCTCCACGAAGTCGCCGTGCCGCCGCAGCTCCGCGTCCTCCAGAGCGCCATCATCTCGCGTTTGAAAGTTATGTCCCACATGGACATCGCCGAGCGCCGTCTGCCG
>JANNXQ010000150.1:0-2168 GCA_031409655.1 Chthoniobacteraceae bacterium
GGCACGAGCGGAACCACCGGAAAGCGAACGCAGCGGGATGCGCCCCGGCAGGGGCGCGGGAAACCTTCGCCGCGCTTCCGGCGCCGCCTCCGGGGCGCGTTCGTCTTTCGTGGTGGTCCGGTGGTTCCGCTCGTGCCTCGCTCCACCACCGGCTAATTTCTGTCGGCCCTCCGGGCCACTAACCCAATGTGCGAGATGCAAATCGCTCTTTCCTCTCGCGCCCCGCCCCGCAGCCCCCGAGCCTGACGCCCATGGCTCGTGGCTCCACAAAACTTCTCACCCTCGGAGCGACCCCGCTGGCGGCGGCGGCGGTCACGATCTTTGCGCGCAATTTCATCAGTGGGGAAAAGAAGATCAAACGCCGGATCCCGCGGCGCTATGGCATCGGCGACGCCGCTTACGATCGCGCGCTCGGCCAGCTCCTCGGGCCGCCGATCGTCGCGGGGAATCTGGTCACGCCGCTGCACAATGGCGCGGAGATCTTCCCCGCGATGCTGGCCGCGATCGAGCGCGCGGAGCGGACGATCACCTTCGAGACCTTCATCTTCTGGGCGGGACGCATCGCGGATCGTTTCGCCGATGCGCTTGCTGCGGCGTCCCGTCGCGGGGTGAAGGTGCATGTCCTTATGGATGCGGTGGGTTGCGATTGCGTGGAGGGCGCGGCGCACCGGCGCATGGTCGAGGCGGGCGTCGAGCTGGAGATTTATCACATCGCGAATTTCGCCCGCGCCAATCACCGCACCCATCGCAAGCTGCTCGTGCTCGATGGCACCGTGGGTTTCACCGGCGGCGTGGGTATCGCCGATACGTGGGATGGCCATGCGGCCTCACCCGACGAATGGCGCGATTCGCACTATCGCGTGGAAGGCCCGGTGGTCGCGCAGATCCAGGCCGCCTTTCTCGACAACTGGATGAAGACCCGCGCCACCGTGCTCCACGGCGACGAATACTTTCCCGAGCTGCAACCCGCCGGGCCGCACCGCTGCCAGATGTTCAAGAGTTCGCCCATGGAAGGCAGCGAAAGCGCGCGGCTGATGTTCCTGCTCTCGATCACCGCCGCGACCCGCAGTCTGAAAATCGGCAATGCCTACTTCGTGCCCGACGACCTCACGACGGAGACGATGATCGCGGCGGTCGCGCGCGGCGTGGAGGTGGAGGTGCTGGTGCCCGGCGATCAACTCGACTCAGCGATGGTCCGCGGCGCCTCGCGGCATCGCTGGGGCGAACTGCTCGCGCGCGGGGTGCGCATCTACGAGTTCGAGCCAACGATGTATCACTTGCAAGACGATGATCATCGACGATCTCCTCGTCTCGGTGGGCTCCGCGAATTTCGACAATCGCTCCTTCCGCCTCAACGACGAGGCCAACCTCAACATCCTCGACGCCGACTTCGCCGCCGCGGAGACGCGGGCTTTTGAGGAAGATCGCGCGCACGCCCGGGAGATCACGCACGGCGAATGGCAGCGCCGCCCGGCTTGGCAGCGCGCCGGGGACGCGGCGGCGGCGCTCTTCCGTTCGCAGCTTTGAGCAGATAGCTCGTAGAACCTACAGGGGCTGAAGACGCTTACGGAGCGAGCGGATGGGACTCCCGCAGTTGGAGACGGACCCTGGACTTTCACCAAGTAAGAGCAGACTTGCGATCTGCCGCCTCGTGGGCTTCGGCATGTCCGTCAGAAAACTGCGGGCAAAACTTAGTAAGCACGCACGCCAGCCGAAACTCCGCCATCTTTTGACCCTGTGGCGCCAACACCGTGGCGGTGTCCGTCATGACCGACAGACGCTCCGGCGGCACAACCAGATTGAATGACGGTAAGAATGGCGAGGGCTGCGAAGGCAAGGATGGTTTTCATAGCGGTTTAGTTCTGGGAGATCGCGCGGTATCCGATCAGTGCGTGCATCGGCGGGTAAATTATTTCGACCTACGTCGCCGTCGTTCGTATCCAGCCCTGGATGGCCGCTGCCGTCTCCTTCGGATGGGAATAATGCACACAGTGCAAACCACCCGCGATGGATTGCGCCTGTGCGGCCGGCGAAAGTCCACTGCGCTTCCTCTCCGGAAAGCTAAGGCTCACCAGACGCCGACGAATTTGAGAATGGCGACGACGACTACGATAACACCGATGATGTAAAAGATGCTGTTGTTCATGGGATACGGGTTTGAGTTCTTT
>JANNXQ010000151.1:0-1585 GCA_031409655.1 Chthoniobacteraceae bacterium
GCCACGCTGTGAAATGCTGCCCGCGCTCCTCTGGCGTCCCCGGCGCGGTGAGCGTGCGAAGTTGCAAGCTGTCGCCCGCGAAGCCGTAATCGGCGCTGGTCTGGCCCGGATTGTTCAGCGGCGTGGCGTCATTCCAACGGGGGTAGATACTCCAGCCCGATTTGTGTGTGATGCGACTGGGCCTCGAAGATCGCTCGCCGTTCGTCCTGCTTGAGCGCCCACCACTGCGCGTTCTTCCGAATCGGGATCAGCACCGCGCAATCCGTTCGCAACCACCGATGAAAGAAAAAAGCCGAGGGTTTGGATTCATGGTTTGCGCACGCGGGCGGATGCTGAAGGTTCCGACCGAATTTCCAAACACCAAAGATTCTCCTGGTCACGGAGGTAGAGTCGGCCGTGAGCGATGACGGGCGGAGTCCAGACCTTGGCCTTGAGCGCGCGGCGCTCGGATTGCGGCGCGAGCACGAAACGGCTGATTTCCTTCCAGCCTTGCGGCGAAGCTTCGGCGAGTGCCACGACGCCCGTGTCTTCGGTGAGGCAGATCATTTTGTCCCCAGCGATGGTGAGGCAGCCTTTTTCCAATGACTTCGAGGACCAGACTTCGTCGCCGGTCTCCCAGTTTTGGCAGACCCAGCCGATGCTGTCGGAGTAGCCGTAAAGGTGGCCGTCGAACAGGACCACGCCGCCGGGCAGGTTCTTCATCACCTTGTTGGCATAGACGACCTCGGCGGTGTCGGGCGCGGTGAGCTTGACGGCTTTGCAACCCGTCCCACCGGCCGCAACCATGTAAACCTGATCGCGGCTCACGATGGGTGACTGCGACACCACCACGCCGCTGCGGAATTTTTGTTGCCAGAGCAATCGGCCGTCATCCGCCGCGAGGCCGGCAACACGCTCGCGGTTGCCGGAAATGATCTGGCGCACGCCACTCTTCTCCAAGGGCATGAGCGAGGTGTATTGCGCTTCGTCGATGAATCCCTTGCTCTGCCAGACTGTTTGGCCGGTCTTAATTTCGAGTGCGACCACCGCGCCCTTCTCGCCTCCCGGGGTGACCATGACGCGCGGGCCGTCCACGAGTGGCGATTCGCTGTAGCCCCAGCCGGGCACGGTGCTGCCGAGCGCAGACAGGTTGGTGCGCCAGCGTTCCCTTCCGGTTGCGGCCTCGGCGCAGAGCAGTTCGCCATTCGCGCCGAGGGCGAAGACGAGGGCATCGCGCACCGTCGGCGTCCCGCGCGGGCCGTCGCCGGATTCGTTGGTGTAAGGATCGCCGAGGCGCGTGGCCCAAAGTTCCTTGCCATCCTTCGCGGCGAGACACAGCAACCACTGCGCGTCGGCGCGCTGGCCCGCCGCGTCTTCGATGACGACCGTCACCCGTTGGGGCTTGTCCAACTCGATCCAGATCGGGAAGTCCGTGGTCGCCGCAGCGGCGGCAGCCTTCGTAGGGAGAGCGGAGCAGAGCAAAACGGAGGCGAGCACGAGGCTCAGCTTCATGGACGTGATCAAAGGCAGACGGGAAAGAAGATGGATGTTCATGGGCGCTTCGTTTCAGTGATTGCGAAACAGTTTTACGCCAGCCCGGGAATGC
>JANNXQ010000152.1:0-9089 GCA_031409655.1 Chthoniobacteraceae bacterium
CGCTGATGACGGAGAATCTGCGCAAGGCGCGCGCGACCGATTTCTACACGCTGCGCGGCAATGCCAATGGCGAGACGTGGCAGCCGCGCTTCACGTATCACGGATTCCAATTCGTCGAACTCACCGGCCTCGCGGAAAAGCCCGCGCTTGATGCGGTGACGGGCCTCGTGCTCAACAACGACACGCCCATCGTCGGCGACTTCGCGTGCAGCGACGAGGTGATGACGCAGTTCTGGCGGAATACGGTGCGCACGCAGAAGGCGAACTTCATCGAAATCCCCACCGACTGCCCGCAGCGCGACGAGCGTCTCGGCTGGATGGGCGACGCGCAAATCTACGCCCGCACCGCAAGCTACAACGCGGATGTCGCCGCCTTTTTCACCAAATGGATCGACGACGTCCGCGAGGCGCAGCGTCCGAGCGGCGCGTATCCCGACTACGCGCCATATCCCTTCGCCCACGGCGCGCCCGGCGCGACGCACGGCACAGCGTGGACGGACGCGGGCGTGATCGTGCCCTACACGATGTGGCAGGTGTACGGCGACACGCGGCTCATCGCGAAGCATTGGGACTCGATGGTGAATTTCATGAACTGGCGCGCGCGCTCGGACCCCGACGAGAAGGGCGTGAAAATCGGCAACACCTGGGGCGACTGGCTGAACGTGAACGAGGCGACGCCCATCGAATACATCGACCTCTGCTACCACTTCATCTCCGCGTCGCGCATGGCGGAAATGGCGCGCGCGCTCGGCAAAGCCGGAGCCGCCAAGCACTACGGCGAACGATGCGAGCGGCTGGCGAAGAGCTTTGCGAAACAGTTCCTGAAACCGGACCGCACGCTCAGCGTGGAAACGCAGAGCGCTGCCGTGCTGGCCCGCTCTTCGGGCGTGCTCGCTGCGCTGGAAGCGGGCGGATCAGCGCCCATCACCCGCGCACTGGTGGATCGAATTGCGAAGAACGATTTCCGCATGGCCACCGGCTTTCTCGGCACGAAGCCGCTGCTCTTCTCGCTCACCGCGAACGGCCAGCACGATCTCGCGTGCCGCCTTTTCCAAAGCCGAAAATTTCCTAGCTGGGGCTACGAGGTCGAGCAGGGCGCGACGAGCGTTTGGGAACGCTGGGATTCGTTCACCAAAGAGCACGGCTTCAACGGCGCGACGGGCAAAAACAACGCGGCGATGAACAGCTTCAGCCACTACGCCTTCGGCGCGGTGATGCAGTGGGGATTCCAGACGCTCGCGGGCATCGACACCGACGGGCCGGGTTTCAAAAAGATCATCATCCGCCCGCAAATCCCGAGCGCGCAAAGCAACCCCGACGGCAAGCCCCTCGACTGGGTCCGCGCCACTTACGAACACCCGCGCGGCAAGATCGCGAGCGCGTGGAAACGCGAGGGCACGAAGCTCGTGCTCGACGTGACCATTCCCGCAAACACAACGGCGGCGGTGCATCTGCCGAATGGCGAAGTGAAAGAAGTCGGCTCGGGCAATCACCGCTTCGAGGCGGCTGAAAAATGAGCGGCGGTCTTGAAAGTGGGGCAGGCGCCTCGCCTGTGAAGAGTCGGGCGGGCGCCTCGCCCGCCCACTGCGGTCGAGGCGACCGCAGGACTGGCCGGCAGCCGGGGCGGCTGCGCTACTTGCTTTTGCCCGCCCGACTCATCCCATGAGCACGCCCCACCAAATGCGCCCGCCCATGTCCCGCGCGCGGAGATCTTCGCGCAAACCGGCGCGCAGTTTTTCATCGGACTGAATCCGTTACGGCTTCCACTTCGGGCATCGATCCTGCAATTTTCCCATCGATGCCCGACGAAGCAGCATCTGAAAACCCCGGTGAATCCACGTCCATGGCGGCGGACGATCTGCCGCTGACAATCTACGACGAGTTGCGCCGTCTCGCGCGCCGGCACATGGCGGCGGAATCCGGTCCGCAAACGCTGACGGCCACGGCGCTCGTGCATGAAGCGTGGCTGCGCGTTTCGGCGGACGGCGGGAAGCAGTGGCAGAATCGGCGGCATTTTTTCGGCGCGGCGGCGGAGGCGATGCGGCGGATTCTCATTGATCGGGCGCGGGAGAAAATGGCGGCCAAGCATGGGGCGCGGGCGGAACACACTTCGGTGGAGGATTTGGATATCATCGCGCCTTCGCCGGATGAGGAGTTGCTCGCGGTGCATGATGCGCTGGCGAAGCTGACGGCGGAGGATGCGCTGGCGGGGGAGATCGTGAGCCTGCGGTATTTCGCGGGGCTGGCCTGGGCGGAAATTTCGGACGTCACGGGGCTTTCGGAGCGCGATCTCGGGCGGCAGTGGCAATACGCGCGGAAGTGGCTGCACGCGGAAATTTCGATGCATCAAGGCTGAAGGTTGGCCGAAACCCCGCAGCGAATCCGCATGAACCTTTGACCCATGCCCGGCCCGCGCACTCAGAAGGACATCTTCCTCGCCGCCTCGGAGCTTTCCGAGGCGGCGGCGCGGGCGCGTTTTCTCGATGAGGCGTGCGCGGGCGATGCCGGGCTGCGCCGGAGGATCGAGGCGGTGCTGGCCGCGGAGCCGGCGGCGGAGTTTCTCGCAGCCCCCGCGGTGACGGATGAGCCGTCGCCGCAGCGGGGCGATGCCGTGGGTTATTTCGGCGACTACATTCTGCTCGCCGAAATCGCGCACGGGTCGGCGGGCGTGGTCTTTCGGGCGCGGCAGACTTCGCTGAATCGCGTGGTCGCACTGAAGATGTTGCGCGACCGTTCGCATCTCGCTTCGCCGGACGATGAGAAGCGTTTCCGCGCGGAGGCCGAGGCGGCGGCGGGGCTGGATCACGCGGGCATCGTGCCGATCTACGAAGTCGGCCGGCACGAGGGGCAGAACTATTTTTCGATGAAGTTCATCGAGGGCGGCACGCTGCATTTTCGCGCGGCGGAATTTCGCGAGCCGGGTAAGGCGGTGGCGTTGATCGCGAAGGTCGCGCGCGCCGTCCAGCATGCGCATGAGCACGGCATCCTGCATCGCGATTTGAAGCCGGGGAACATCCTCATCGACGCCGCGGGCGAGCCGCACATCACGGACTTTGGCATCGCACGACATATCGGGCTGGACAGCGATCTCACGCTCACGGGCCAGATCATCGGCACGCCGCATTACATGGCCCCGGAGCAGGCGCGGGGCGAACATCGCGGGCTCACTCCGGCGGCGGACATCTACAGCCTCGGCGCGGTGCTTTACGAGTTGCTCGCGGGGCGGAAGCCGTTCGAGGGCGGGACCGCCCTTGAGTTGCTGCGGAAGGTGACGGAATTGCCGCCCGCGCCGCTGTATGTGGCGGACCGCGATTTGCGGACCATCGTGCTGCGCTGTCTGGAAAAGGCACCCGCTGCGCGCTACGCCACAGCGGGCGCGCTGGCGGATGATCTGGAGCGCTGGCTGCGCGGCGAGCCGATCCACGCGCGGCCCGTGGGTCGATTTTCGCGTGTGGTGAAATGGACGCGACGGAGGCCGGTTCATGCGGCGCTGGTCGGGCTGGCGGCGCTGTTTGTTTTCACCGTGGCATTTTTCCTCAGGCAAAAACCGCACGCGACGGCAGGCAGCGCGCCGCCGCCCGCGGCTCCCGCCGGTATCGGTGAATGGCACGAGCGGGTGCGCGCCGCCGGACTGCTCTCCGGCAGGCAGCAACACTCCGCCGTGTGGACGGGCCGGGAGGTGATCCTCTGGGGCGGCCTCAACTCCAGCGGCGGCAGCAGCACCATCCTGCACTTTGGCGACGGCGCGCGCTACGACCCGGTGGCGAATTCCTGGAAACCCATGAACCAAGTCGGCGCTCCCTCCCCGCGTGCGAGGCATTCCGCCGTCTGGACTGGACGGGAAATGCTCATCTGGGGCGGCGATTCTCAGAATGCGTTTTTGAGCGACGGCGCGCGCTACGATCCCGCCACCGATCAATGGACTCCGATGAGCAAAGTGAACGCGCCCCGGCGTTCCCACCACGTCACGGTCTGGACGGGGACGAAGATGATCATCTGGGGCGGAAAAGACGGCGGATCCTTCCGCGACGGCGGCGGCTGCTACGATCCCGCCACGGACACTTGGACCACGGTGAGCGCGAGCGGCCTGTCTCCCAGGACCGGTGTCTCCGCGGTGTGGACCGGATCCGAAATGATTGTGTTTGGCGGCGGGGAATACGCAGCGCTCAGGGGCGATGGCGCGCGCTACGATCCAGCGACCAACCAATGGACGCCGCTCCCCGACGGCACCAGGGGGCGCACCGGGCATGTCTGCGTTTGGACGGGCACGGAGATGCTCATGTGGGGCGGCTACGGTGGAGAGGGTTATGGTTATGCGAAAGACGGGAACCGCTACGATCCGGCGCGCAATACATGGTCGCCGATGAATACCGAAAACGCACCGGTGGGGCGCGGTCATGGAGCCTTCATCTGGACAGGGCACGAGCTGCTCATCTGGGGCGGGCACCAGAGCAGTAGGACCAGCGGCACCTCGGAGTTCAGCGACGGCGCGCGTTACGATCCTGTCGCGGATCGCTGGACGCCGATGGCTGCGGCGGGCGCTCCCGCGGGTCGATGGGCCAGCGCGGCGGCATGGACGGGCACCGAGTTCATCCTGTGGGGCGGGAGAGACGCCAAATCGAATCATTTTGCCGACGGCGCGCGCTACGACCCGGCCCGCGATCGCTGGACCGCGACTGGCGACACCAGCGATCCGCCCCTGCCACGCAAGTCCGCCACGGCGGTCTGGACCGGCAGTGAAATGATCGTCGCGGGTGGCGTGGACAGCCTCGCTCCGCCAAACGGCAATGAAATTTACAAAGGCGGAAGCTACCACCCGGCGGCAAACACCTGGACGCCTCTGAACAATGCCGGAGCGAAGTCCAACCGTCTTTTCCACTCGGTCGTCTGGACCGGTCGCGAAATGATCGTGTGGGGCGGTCAAAACTGGAGCGGCTTCCTCAATGACGGCGCACGTTTTCGCGCCGCCGCGAACCAATGGACACCCGTGAACCTCACCGGCGCTCCCTTCGGACGGGCGCGGCACAGCGCCGTGTGGACCGGCACGGAGATGATCGTCTGGGGCGGCCGGATCGCACACAAAAACTTCGACCCTTCTGAATACCAAGGTGCGCGCTATGATCCCGCGACCGATGCGTGGACGGCGACGAGTCTTGAGGGCGCGCCGTCCGAGCGGGCCGGGCATACCGCCATTTGGACCGGCACGGAAATGATCGTCTGGGGCGGAGAAGGCACCAGCGCCTGCAACGACGGTGCCCGTTACGATCCGCTCACCGACCGCTGGTCTGCGGTCACCACCAGCGGCGCGCCCGATCCGCGTTACGACCACACCGCCGTCTGGACCGGCAGCCGCCTCATCGTCTGGGGTGGAAAAGCGACCGGCACCACCTTCGCCAGCGGCGGCGGAAGCTACGACCCGAAGACGAATGCCTGGATTTCTCTTTCCAAAACCAACGCGCCCTCCGCCCGTGCCGGCCACACCGCCGTGTGGGATGGCACCGGCATGATCGTCTGGGGCGGCTTCGCCCGCGGCCCGCTCCCCGACGGCGCGCGCTACGATCCCGCCACCGATCAATGGTCGCCCCTGACCACCACTGCCGGCCCCGCCGCCCGCTCCGAGCACGCCGCCGTCTGGACCCCCGATGGCATGGTCATCTGGGGCGGCTTCAATAGCAATTTCCTCAACGACATGTTTCTCTTCACGCCACGGTGATCCGCAGGGCGCAGTCCACTGGGGAAGTGGCGGCAATATTTGGCGTTTGAAGTTTGGCGTTTGGCGTTTGGCCTCGCTCAGCGGCATTCCGACTGCGGATGCGCCTCCTGAACTCAAGGCGCCTGCGGCGGGCTAAACGCCAAACGCCAAACTTCAAACGCCAAACTTCAAACGCCAAACGCCAAAGGATGACCGTGCCCCACGCCCCCCCTGCGTTCCGGTCGTATCCGAAAACTTTCTCGAACTATTTTGCCGAAACCGCCCCGGAATTCCGCATGTCCCAATTGGACACTCTTCCATTACCCATGAAAAAACTCCTCGCACTCCTCTGCCTCCTCACCATCTCGGCCCTGCACGCGCAGGTGCCGCAACTCGTCAACTACCAGGGCCGCGTCGCCGTCGGCACCACGAACTTCAACGGCACCGGTCAGTTCAAATTTGCGCTCGTCCAGGGTGCCGGCCCCACCTTGCTGTGGAAAAACGACGGCTCCGGCGGCAACACCGAGCCGGCCACCGGCCTCTCGCTCACCGTCACGAAGGGCCTCTACTCCGTGCTCCTCGGCGACACGACCCTCGGCGCGGGCATGACCGCCGTCCCCGCCAGCGTGTGGACGAATGCCGATGTGCGCCTGCGCGTCTGGTTCAATGACGGCACGAATGGCTTCCAGCTTCTCACCCCCGACCAACGCCTCGCGCCGAATGGCTACCTGCCCGATGGAAGCGTCACGTCAGCGAAGCTGGCTGCGGGGTCCGTCGGCACGGCGAGCATCGCCCCGGGCAGCATCGGCAGCACGCAACTGGCTGCGGGTGCGGTCGCCGCGCCGCTGAGCACCGCGACCGCCACGGTGTTCGCCACGGCCAATACCAGCCATGTGGCCACCGGGGCCGCGGCCACGAATTTCATCCTGCCCACCACGGCCAATATCGGCGACACCATGCGTGTATCCGCCACCGGCGCTGGTGGCTGGCAAGTTGCCAATCCGCGCATTTGGACGCCGCGCGAAAGCAATCGCGCCTGGTATGCGATGGCTTCCTCCGCGGATGGCGCAAAGCTCGTCGCGGTGGTGAACGGTGGCCAGATTTATACCTCGGCCGACAGCGGAGTGACGTGGACGCCGCGCGATGCCGCGCGCACCTGGAGTTCCGTGGCCTCCTCGACGGATGGCACAAAGCTCGTTGCGGTGGTGAGCAACGGCCAGATCTACACCTCGACGAACAGCGGCGTGAGCTGGGCGCCGCGCGACGTTGCCCGCAATTGGTTGTCCGTGGCCTCCTCGGCCGATGGCACAAAGCTGGTCGCTGCGGTGCTCAACGGCCAGCTTTACACCTCGACCAACAGCGGAGTGACGTGGACGCCGCGGGACAGCATCCGGGCCTGGACCGCAGTCGCCTCATCGGCGGATGGCAGCAAGCTCGTGGCGGCGGTCTATTTCGGCGGCATCCACACCTCGACGGATAGCGGGGTGACATGGACGCCGCGCGCGAACAACGAATATTGGTCTGCCCTCGCCTCCTCGACGGATGGCACAAAATTGGTCGCGGTGATCGGACTCGGCATCCAGGGTGCCATCCACACGTCTACGGACTCCGGCGCGACATGGGTCTCGCGCGGCAATATCCGCGACTGGCGCGCCGTGGCCTCCTCCGCCGATGGGATGAAGCTCGTGGCCGTGGCGCGCAACAGCCCGATCCACACTTCGGTGGATAGCGGCGCGACATGGATTCCTTCGGAAAGCGGCCGGACCTGGCAATCCGTCGCCTCTTCCTCGGACGGCAGCCTGCTGGTGGCGGGGGTGGAGAACGGCCAGGTTTTCACCGCACCAGAAGGCGAGGCATTCAGTGGTGGCCAGGGAGCATCCGGACAATTCCAATACCTCGGCAACGGCCTCTGGCAGCAAGTCACGCAGACCGGCACGGGTCCGAAAGGCTACGTCGAGTTCACGACTCCCGGTTCGAATTCGTGGGTCTGCCCGGCGGGCGTCACCACGATCTCGGTGGAAATGTGGGGCGCGGGTGGTGGCGGTGGAGGCGGTGCCTCGCAGCCCAACAATGCGCTGACCGCCTCCGTCAATGACGCATTCGGAACCCCGCACATTCTCGTAGTCGGAGGCTCGGGCGGTGGAGGCGGTGGAGCCGGAGCTTACATCAAGGCCGCTGTCTCCGTGACCCCGGGCCGCACCTACACGATCAATGTCGGCACAGCCGGCACCGCGGGTGCCGTGGACACTAACGGCGGCAACGGTAGCAGCACGCAGGTTCTCGATGGTGCCACCGTGCTGGCGACCGTGGCCAGCGGTGGCGGCGGGGTGAAAGGCGTGGCGCAGACTTCCGCCGCAGCCACTGCCGGTGGTGCCGGGGGGACGGCCGGCGCAGCAGGCAGTGTGAGCTTGACGTTAAACCGGAGTGGCGGCGGGAGCGCTGGCGGGTCAGGATCAGGTTCGGGTCCGAACACACCTGGCGGCGGAGGACCTTTTGTGGGAGATGGTTATTTCGGCTCCGTCCCCATCGCGGGAGGCTCTGCCTTCAGCAATGAACTCTCCCCCACAACGAGCAACGGCGGCACCGGCGGACGCGGCCAGCGCGCCGTCTTCAACTCTCCCTACGGCCAATCCGCCAGTGCGGGTGGAGCAGGCAGCAGCGGCTACGTCATCCTCAGCCTTTATTGATCCCAGCCATGAGAAAGCACATTCTTCTCCTCATGCTCACTGCTTCGGCCAACGCCGGGCCGCGCACTAGCACGAGCTACAACGTGCCTGCCGATACCACCGACGCCGGAGGCCGCCGCACCACCAGCGCGAGCTACACGAATGACGGCAGCGTGGGCGGCATCGCCGGCCTTTCCACCGTGGTCGCGCCCGCGGAGAGCGCGAAGCACGGCTACATCGGCCAGCTCTACGACGTGACCGGCCTCACCCTCACCGCCGCCTCGCTCAACGTGAACGAAACCGCCACCGACCAGCTCGCCGCGTGGCAGGCGCTCGACGACGCCACTTTCCTCGCCGTCCCGGCAGCGAGCGTCGCGTGGAGCGTCGCCAGCGGCCCGCTCAGCTCGATCAACGCGACCGGCCTCGCGACCGCCGGCATCGTTTACCAAAGCACCGCCGCCACCGCGCAGGGCATCTATCTTGGCAACACCGGCACCCTCACGCTCACCGTCGTGAATGTGAACCTCGACAACTTCGGCGCCTACGCCGGCGACGGACTGGACGACAACTGGCAGGTGACCTACTTCGGCCAGCCCCCAAACGCGCTCGCCGGCCCGCTCGCCGATCCCGACGGCGACGGCCAGACCAACGCCTTCGAATACACCGCCGGCCTCACCCCCACCGACCCGAACTCCGTCTTCCGCCTGCGCCTCGAAGCCGTCCCCGGCCAG
>JANNXQ010000153.1:0-2084 GCA_031409655.1 Chthoniobacteraceae bacterium
CCGCCTGCACCCATCCAGAGTCCAGCAGCTTCATCGCACGCTGCCGTGCCGCCCTCTGCTGCTCCTTGCTCATCTTGCGTCCGTCTTCTTTCATCACTCCACTTTGGCACATCCAACATTAAGGCGCTATCTTATTGCCGGATTAATACCTCACCCCCGTCGGGCGCGCGGACATTCTTGGCTCGTTGTTTGGCGAAGTCTTGATCCCGGAGGCTGTGCTGGCAGAGCTGCGTCATCCCAAGGCTCCCGAGGTCGTGAGTCGTTGGCTTGAGTCGCCACCCGCGTGGCTGCGAGTCACGAAGGTGCCTCAAGTGGATGAGACGGTGCAGCTCGGCAAAGGCGAGACGGAAGCCATCAGTCTCGCGATGGAACGGCACGTGAAAGTCGTGCTCATGGACGAGCGTCGAGGCCGCGCGGAGGCGGAGGCCAGAGGGTTGGTCGCTGTGGGCACCTTGAACCTCATCGACCTCGCCGATGAACAACGGCTCTTGGACGGCATCGAGGTTCTGAAAGATTTGCGACAAACGACCTTCCGAGCGGATCCGGAATTGTTGAAGCGCTTCGAGACTCGAATGACGGCGCGCCGCGGTTGACTGGCGAATGTTCAGGTGGAGGGTTTTCATCGAGTTTGGAGTTAGCTGCGCGCGAGGAATTCGTGGCTGGCCCAGAGCGCCTGACAGAATGCGGTCCAGCCGGTTTTCGCGTCGGGTTTGGATTGGATGAAATCGAGCGCGGCGCGAGTTTCGGAGTCGGTGGGTGGCTTCGCAGGCGCGGCCTCCGGCTTCGGTGGCGGGCCGTCGCCCGCGGGCTTGCGCGGCCGCGGTTGGGCAAGCTTCCGATATTCCTCGAGCGTGAGCGCCCCGTCGCTGTCGGCATCCAAGCGTTTGCAAGCAGGTTCGAGGTGGTCGGGATGCTCTTGGAAATACTTCGCCCCAGCCCGGATTGTCCGAAATTCCGCCACCGACAGCTGGCCATCCCTGTCCGCATCCATCTTTGCAAACCCCTGCTCCAGGAGCCTCCCTCGGACCGCCTCCTGCGCCTCCGCGCGCGATAACCCACCAGGGACGAGCAGCACGGACAGCAGGATCAGCGGAGTGAATTTCATGGATGGGCAGGAGGGTGGATTTGCTCCCTCTTAACCCGCCCGCGCCTACCGGTTACACGCGAGGGGAGATTTTTTCGTGCCGGAAACCGTCAAAGGGCTTGCTCATCCTTCCTGGCCAGTTTTGCGCCCTTGAGCACGCCCCAGTGCTTTTCGGCAATCACCGGCGGACGACGACCAACCAGTCCTCACTCACATCCGTCGGCGGTGCTCCGAGGGAGGCTTTCGCCCCGCCCTCGACCGACCGCACCGCGCCATCCACGAGTCTGCCGCCCGCGCGTGGGTTGAACCACTTCACACTGAAGGAGCCTTGGGCTCGATCGAGGTCGAGGTCGCTGCTGCCGCCGTTGGGGAGATAGACGAGGTAGAGCTCGCCCGCTTTGGCGAAACAGAACTTCGAGTTGTCGTCCTTCGTGTTGCCGATGAGCCCGTTGGCGTTGCTCATTTCGGTGAATGGGATCTTTTCATCGCGGAAGAAGTCGAGGGCGATGCGGCAGTAGTCCCACGATTTGTCGCGGCTGCGGAAGTCTTCGCAGTTGAGATCGTTCTCGGGCAGTTGATAGCCGAAGTAGTATTCCAGACCCGCCCCGCCGGCCAGATAATGCCCCCAGACGAGGCTCTTGCGGATGTCGTGCATCGTGTAGCCAGCCGAGGGAACGAATCCTTCGCCCGCTTTTCCTTTGGGGTTCTTGTCTTCAGCAATGCCGCTGTGCCCTTTGTAACCGGGGTCGGGCGGAACGCCGAGGCTGGCGGGATTTTGCTCGTCGTGCGCCACGACCCACGCACGATCGGTGGCGGCGGATTCGGCACGCCACTGAAGTGTCTTTTTGTGCGACTGCTTCCAACCGGTCTGCATCGACACGCCCGTGAGCAGCGACTTGTCGCCCAGGAGCGGTCGATAAACTTTCTCCATCTCCGGCGGGAAGGTGTGGAGCACGATGTGATGACGGTAGGGATCGGTGTCGTGGAGATACTTCACCAT
>JANNXQ010000154.1:0-39522 GCA_031409655.1 Chthoniobacteraceae bacterium
TGGCCTGAGCGTGAAGGCGATCGAAAGCACGCGGAAATAGGCGCGGCGGCGGCGGAAAATCCACTTCCCGCTTGCGCGCGACGACGTGCGCTCTACGCTCCCGCCCCTTATGAAAGCCACCGTGATCGTGATGCCGAAAAAGAGCGTGCTCGACCCGCAGGGAGTCGCCGTGCGGGACGCCGTTCACCATCATGGGCTGCCCGCCGCGACGTCCGTGCGCGTGGGGAAATTCATCGAGATCGAACTCGATGGCACGCAGACCGAAGCCGCTCTCCACGAAGTCTGCCGAGACCTGCTGAGCAATCCGGTGATCGAAGATTACGAGTTGAAGATCGAGAGCTGAGACTCCGAGGGCGACGATCGCCAATCCTTCGCCATCCCGATGCTGTTTTTCCTCTGCGTTCTTCTGCCACCCGTCGCCGTGCTGCTCACCGGGCGCATGGGAAGTTTTTTTCTCAGTCTCGTCCTCACGCTGCTCGGCTGGCTGCCCGGCGTCATCCACGCCTTCTTCGTCGTGAGTGATTACAAAAGCGAGCAGCGCCTCAACGCCCTGAAGAAGGAAATCCGCTCCTAGCCGCTCAACTCTCAACTCTCCACTTTCCCATGAAGGCCGCCGTCATTCGTTTCCCAGGTTCCAATTGCGATCAAGACTGCGTCCTCGCGCTGCGCGAATTTGGCGTCGAGACGGACTTTGTCTGGCACAAGTCGGAGTCGCTCGCGGGTTACGATCTGATCGTGCTGCCCGGTGGATTTTCCTACGGCGACTATCTGCGCTGCGGCGCGATTGCGCGTTTCTCGCCGATCATGAAAGCGGTGAAGGAAGCGGCCGCGAAAGGCACGCTGGTCCTCGGCATCTGTAATGGCTTCCAGATTCTCTGCGAAGCGGGCCTGCTCCCCGGCGCACTCATCCGCAACCGCGACTTGCACTTTATCTGCGAGCACCGGTGGCTGCGCGTCGAGTCGGTTGCCAATGCCTTCCTCCACACCGGCCAGACGGGGCAGCTCCTGCACATCCCGATCGCCCACGGCGAAGGCTGCTACGTCGCCGATACCGCGACGCTCGGTGAACTGAACCGCCACGGCCGCGTGCTGCTGCGCTACACCGACGAGGCCGGAACAACCAGCGAGGCCGGCAACCCCAACGGCTCGGCGCAAAACATCGCCGGCATCTGCAACGCCGCCCGCAATGTCTTCGGCCTGATGCCTCACCCCGAACGCGCCTGCGACGCCCGCCTCGGCAGCACCGATGGGAAGCTGATCTTCGAAGCCATCCTGGAAACTCTCGGCGCGCGCAAAGCCGCTTGATCCCACCTTCGCCCCGACGCCTTTCGCTAAAACTTTCCTATGTCCGCTGATCCCGCCATCACCCCAGAACTCATCGCCAAACACGGTCTCACGCCGGACGAGTATGCGCGCATCGAGACGATCCTCGACCGGGCGCCGAATTTCACCGAGCTCGGCATCTTCTCGGTGATGTGGAGCGAGCACTGTTCGTATAAGAACTCGAAGCCGGAGTTGCGGAAATTTCCGACGACGGGCGAAGGGGTGCTGGTGAAGGCGGGCGAGGAGAATGCGGGGGTCATCGACATCGGCGACGGGTGGGCCGTGGCCTTCAAGATGGAGAGCCACAATCATCCGAGCGCGATCGAGCCCTTTCAAGGTGCCGCCACGGGAGTGGGCGGGATCATTCGCGACATTTTCACCATGGGCGCGCGGCCGGTCTTCTCGATGAATTCACTGCGCTTCGGGCCGATCACCGGCGACGGGGCGAATGTGCAGACGAACCGGCGGCTCTTCGCCGGAGTGGTCGCGGGCATCGCGCACTACGGGAACTGCATCGGCATCCCGACCATCGGCGGGGAGATATATTTTGACGAATGTTACGAGGGCAATCCGCTCGTGAACGTCTTCAATCTCGGCGTGCTGCGGCACGAGCAAATCGCCCTCGGGGCGGCGAAGGGCGTGGGAAATCCGGTCTTCTATGTGGGTGCGGAGACGGGGCGGGACGGGCTGGCAGGAGCGGCTTTTGCATCGCGAGAATTGACGGAAGAATCAAAGCAAGATCGTCCGGCGGTTCAGGTTGGCGATCCTTTCAAGGAAAAGCTCCTGCTCGAGGCGTGCCTGGAACTGCTCGCCACGGATGCCGTCGCCGGCATTCAGGATATGGGTGCGGCGGGACTCACTTGTTCAACCTGCGAGACGGCGAGCCGCGGCGGCACGGGCGTGGAGATCGATCTGGAAAAAGTGCCGCGGCGCGAGACCGGGATGACGCCTTACGAGACCATGCTCAGCGAGTCGCAGGAGCGGATGCTGATCATCGTGAAGAAGGGCCACGAGCAGACGGTGCGCGACATTTTCGAGAAGTGGGACCTGCCGTATGCGGAAGTCGGCTCGGTGAAAGATGACGGGATGATGCGGGTGAAGGTCGGGAGCAAGACGGTGGTTGAGATTCCCGCGCGCAAGCTCGCGGACGATGCGCCGATCTACCAACGCGAGGTCGCGCCGCGGGCAGTGCCGGCTCCGCTGGATCTCGCGTCTGTGCCGGAAGCCGATGCGCGGGAAGCGCTGCTGGCGCTCCTCGCCCATCCGAGCATCGCGTCGAAGAACTGGGTCTATCGGCAATACGATCACACGGTGCGCGCCGGGACGATGGTCGCGCCGGGATCGGATGCCGCGGTCTTTCTGGTGCGCGAGGCGGGGAAGATTCTCGCCGCGACCACAGACTGCAACGCACTCTACTGCGCGCTCGAGCCACGCGAAGGTGCGCGGATCGCGATTGCCGAAGCGGCGCGCAATCTCGCCTGCACCGGCGCGATCCCGCTGGCGGTCACGGACAACCTGAACTTTGGCAATCCGCACAAGCCGGATAATTTCTGGCAGCTCCGGGAATGCGTGGAAGGACTCGCGGAAGGCTGCCGCGCTTTCGGCACGCCGGTCACGGGCGGAAATGTCAGCCTGTACAATGAGAACCCCGCGGGTGCGATCGACCCGACGCCGACGGTCGGCATGGTCGGGCTCATCGCGGATGAACGGCATGTCACAACGTCCTTTTTCAAACACGCGGGTGACGTGATCCTGCTCGTCGGCCCGCTGGGCGATGAACTCGGGGCGTCGCACTATCTCCACGTCGTGCATGGCCGGAAGGAAGGGCGGGTGCCAAAGATGGACTTTGAAAAAGAGAAGGCGGTGCAGGATGCGGTGCGCGCGCTGATCAAGTCGCGACTGGTGAAGAGCGCGCACGATTGCAGCGAAGGCGGGCTCGCGGTCGCGCTGGCGGAGAGTTGCATCGGCGCGCCAAAGCAGATCGGGGCGAGCATCGAACTCGGCGCGACCGGCCTCCGACTGGATCAGGCGCTCTTCAATGAGTCGCAGTCGCGCATCGTCATCAGCGTCACCGCCGCGAATGCCAGCGCCGTCCTCGCGATGCTGGAATGGCGCGGCGTCTCGGCGACGCGGCTCGGAACCGTCGGCGGGACGGAGCTGAAGATCGCCGCGAATGGCGCGAATCTAAACTGGCCCGTCGCCGATTTGCGCGACGCCTGGTACGGCGCCATTGAGCGCGCGATGGCGTAACTGCGCGTCCCGATGATCCGGCGCGCAGGATCGTCCCTTACGCCATGACCTACGATGTCGTGATCGTGGGAGCCGGTCCGGGCGGGAGCACCTGCGCCGCCCTGTGCGCGACCGCTGGCTGGAAGACTCTGCTGCTCGATCGCGCGACTTTTCCCCGGGACAAAGTGTGCGGTGATTGCGTGAACCCGGCGTGCTGGCCGATCCTCGACCGTCTCGGGGTAAGCGAGCAGTTGCTCACGCAGCCGCACGCCCGGCTCGCCGCGGTGGAATTCATCGGACTCGATGGCCGAAACGTGCTGCTTCCCCTCCCTACCGAAGGGCGCGGGGAAATCGCCATCAGCCGCAAGCTGCTCGATGAGACTTTGCTCCAGCGAGCCATCGCCGCCGGAGCGGAGGTGCGGCAGGAGACGACCGTCACGGGCATCGCGGCGGGATGGAAGATCGAGACGAACCGAGGAGCATTTTCCGCACGTCATTTGGTCGGCGCGGATGGCCGCAACTCCACCGTCGCGCGCCTGCTCGATCTCCTGCCACCCGCGCTGCGGGACCGCGTCGGCCTGCAAACGCACGCACCGGACGCCGTCGGTTTCGGGGATAAGGTGGCGTTGCAGTTTCTGCCGCACGGCTATGCGGGGATCGCCGGAATCGGCGGCGGCGCGCTGAATCTCTGCGTCGTCGCTCGCGGCCCGCATCTTGAAGAGTTGCAGGCCTGGGCCGCGGACCGCTTCAAACTACCGCCCGAGCAAGCGTGGCGGTCCATGACTCCCCTCGCCCGCCGCCCGATCCCAGCGCAGCACGGCAGCCTGCTTTTCGTCGGCGACGCCGCACGCGTCGTCGAACCCTTCACCGGCGAAGGCATCTACTACGCGCTGGCCAGTGGCACCCTGGCCGCCGACTGCCTCACGAAGGATCGCCTCCCGGACTACGCCGCCAGCCATGCCGCCTTGTATCGCGGGCGACTGTGGATCAATCGCCTCGCCAAAGCCGCCGTGCTTTCACCGCGACTCTCGAGCGCGATGCTGGCCATCGCGCGAGTGCGCCCATCGCTTCTGCGTTTTCTCACGACGAAGGTCGTGCGGTGAGCCGTGGTGACTTCAAGGAGCAGGGGTGCCCTCGGCCCCAAAGGATCTCCTCGGGGCGAGGGCGCCCCTGCTCCTTGGGCGCTACTCGTCGCCGGCGAATTCGCCCACGCGGCGAAATTTTTCGTAGCGCTGGCGGAGCAACTCGTCGGTGGGAATCTTGCAAATCTCGTCGAGATGCGCAGCGACGGCGGAGCGGAGGTTGGTGATCGCGGTGTCGTGATTTTGGTGCGCGCCGCCGAGCGGTTCGGGGATGATTTCGTCGATCACTTTCAGCTCCAGCAGATCGCGCGCGGTGAGCTTCAGCGCAGCGGCGGCCTCAGGGGCATGCTGGCGGTGCTTCCAGAGGATCGCGGCGCAACCTTCCGGGCTGATCACCGAGTAGTAGGCATTTTCCAGCATGAGCACGCGGTCGGCAACGCCGATGCCGAGCGCACCACCGCTGCCACCTTCCCCGATGACCACGGCGACGATCGGCGTGCGCAGGACCATCATCTCGCGCAAATTCACGGCGATGGCTTCGCTGATGTGGCGCTCTTCGCTGCCGACGCCGGGATAGGCCCCGGGGGTATCGATGAGCGAGACGAGCGGGAGGCTGAATTTTTCCGCGAGACGCATCATCCGGAGGGCCTTGCGGTAGCCTTCGGGATTGGCGCAGCCAAAGTTGCGCCGGATGTTTTCCTTCAGCTCGCGGCCTTTCTGATGCCCGACGACCACGCACTTTCGATCGCCCAGCGTGACGAAACCGCCGGGCATCGCGCGGTCCTCGCCGAAGCAGCGGTCGCCGTGCATCTCGACGAAATTTGAGAAGGCGAGATTGATGTAATCGAGCGCATAAGGCCGGGCGTTGTGCCGGGCGATCTGGACGCGCTGCCAGGCCGTGAGGTTTTCGTAAATCGCGCGCCGGGTGTCCTCGAGCTTCTCCTCCATCCGCCGCACCTCGGTTTCGAGATTCACGTCATGCGCCTTCGAGTGACTCTTCAGATCGGCGATCTTTTCTTCGAGTTCGATGATCGGTTTTTCAAATTCGAGCGGCTGGAGTTTCATGGGCTGGAGGAGAAAGCTATTCGACGGTGACGGGATCGTTCTTGCGGAGGACGGCGGCGAGTTCAGGCATGGCCTCGGGGGCGAGGGCGACCCCGTTCGGCGGCTTGTGAGCGGCGGGTTCGCCCTCCGCAGGCGGGCTGTACAGGGTGTAGCTGGGAATGCTGAGCTGAATCCAGTGCGAAGCAGTGGCGTAGCTTTTATCGGCGAAGTTCACGATCTGGCCGTCCACCCATGAGAGCTTGCCGGCGACTCGTCCGGTGAGCTTGGGCGCGGGACCCGGCGCCCCTTTTTTCGCCACCTGCACGGGCCACGACTGGATGGCGTATTGGCGGAAATATTTTCCTCCGTTGAAGAGGATGACCTTGTTCCGCTTGCGGCTGATGACTACGGAAAATTCCGTCGTCGGGATAGAGAGCCTCTGCTCGATCCGCAGGTTGTGGGTCGAAAGATTGTTCGCGCGCATGATCGCCTCCGGCGTGCTCTTGGTCTTGTTCGCCACCCGATTCAGCACGTCGCCGGAACGCACGATGTAGAACTGCTTTTCCGGGGCCGCCACCGGCGTGAGCAGGATGCGGGCATTCACTTCACCGAGCGCATCGCGCGCGTCCTCGAGCTTCGTGGAGTCCGGGTATTCGGAGAGGAAAACTTCGAGACTTTTCCGCGCTTCGAGCCACTTGCCTGCCTGCTTGATCTCGAGCGCCTTGGCGAGTTCGGGCAGCGACTCATCCGGCGGCGGCGGCTCAGGCGGGAGCTGCTTCTCATCGGCAATCTGCTTTTTCGGAGCGAGGAAAAGCTTGTTGGTATAAAACCAGACGCCGCCGGCGATCGCCGCGGTCAGCAGCAGGAGGACGAGGGCTTTGAGGGCGAGGCGCAAGGGAGGCTAGGGTTGGGACGATGGACGATGGGATAGATGGGCGACTGCGGCCCGCCGGGCAATCGTTCTCTTCGCAGACCGACGCGCCCCACCGGCCGTCACAGCAGGCCGCGCCGACGCCAGTCGCCGAGATTATCCGGCGCGGAGGACTCGATCATGTCCGAGGCAAACTTCAGCAGGCAGACCTCCCAGCCTTCATCCACGCCCTGGATGATCGCGCTGAGCGGATCTTCGCTCCGGTCCACCTCTTCATTCAGCCTGCCGAGCACCTGCGCGAGCGGGCTATGCACCACGGATTCGGTGACATTCGTCTTCCGAAATTTGAACCCGTACTTGAGCACCGCGAGCTGCGGCGCGTGTTCCCGCAGCCAGTTCATGAACTCCCCGGCACGCTCGCCGAAGTCCTCATCCAGGGCGCGATGCAGATAGTCGGGAGTGATGAGTTGGGGCCGCTCGGCATGGAGTTGACCGTCGCGGACGCGGATCTGGTCCACGCCATCCATGAGTTCGGAAACGAGGAAGAAACGAAAACTTGTCTGGCCAAAGGTGTCGATCCGCCGCTGCGGCGCGCGAATGATCTGGGTGTTTTCGACCGCGTAATGAAAGGAGTCCTCGTTCAGCATTTCGGGATTCTGGATGGGTGGAGCTTCGGAAAAGGATTTGGGCGAAAGCGCAGTTCCGGTGAGGCGTGTGATTGACGGATCGGGCTGCCGGGCGCGCCCACTACTAGCCGTGATCCCTCAACTCTCAACCTTTCAACTTCGTCTCGTACTCCTGCGCCCGCAGTCCCCAGACCAGGAAGCACGCGCCAATGAGGAACATGAAAAGGGACAAAAATTGCCCGGCGGAAAAGAGCCCCACGTGCCACGCCGGATCGCGCTCGCGGAAAAATTCGCCGGCAATGCGCAGGCCTGCGTAGAGGATGAAAAAGGCGCCGGTGAGCACGCCGCGCGGCACCTTCATCTTCGTGCGCAGCCACCAGAGTGCGGCAAAGAGGACCACACCTTCCAGGAGCGCTTCGTAGATCTGCGAGGGATGCCGGGGCGGCAGCACTTCCCGGAGCCGGGCGGCGATGGCGGGATCGGTGCGGGCCTGCTCGATGAGATCGTGCGCCGAGATGTGTCCCTCGGCCCCAGCCGCCCGAGCGAGGTCCGGTTTATCGAGGAGTTCCGTGGGAAACTGCACCGCCCAGGCCACCTGCGCGATGCGACCGTAGAGCTCACCATTGATGAAGTTTGCCAGCCGCACCAGACAGATGCCGATGGGCGCGACGACCACCAGGCAATCCCCCAGACTCGTCCACGACACCCGATGGCGGCGCGAAAAGTAGTAAGTATACATGATCAGGCCCAGGATCCCGCCGTGGCTGGACATCCCGCCTTCCCAGACCCGGAGCATCTGCCAGGGATTCTCCAGCATCGCGTGGAGATCGTAGAAAAGGATGTAGCCCAACCGGCCCCCGAGCATGACGCCAAAGATGGCTGCCCAGGTGATGAAGTCGGCCACCTTCTCCGGCGGCAAATCCGTGTAGCGCTGCCGGGCCAGCCAAAGGTAGAGGCGATAGCCGAGCAGGAAGGCGAGCACGTAGGCCAGCCCATACCAGCGGAGGCCGATCCCATTCCGGAGCTCGACGATGAAGGGGCTGAAGTGATGAAGAAAGTACGCGAGCAAGGGCTGTAGAGTTGAGCGTTCACAGGCAGCGGTGGGAAGCGGGAAGTGCAGGCGCTGGCATATCCGCTGCTCCGTCTCGAGGAGCAGAATCACCCCAGAAGGCCGCGCCGCCAGCCGGGCCTTCCAAGGCGCGATTCCTGTCGCCAGGGGGCAAAAAATCCCCTTGCGAGCCTCCGGTGCCTCCCTTAATAGGCGAGCCCAACCGAGACCATGAAAGTCTTTCCGCTCGTCATCGGCCTTAGCTTTATCGCTCTCGTCACCGCCCCTTCCCCGGCGGCGAATCCTTACGAAAGCAGCGCGGCTTTTGAAAGATATGCCCGCACCCTCCGGGAGAGCGCGCTCGTGAAGCTCGAGCCGCGCATCGAGCTTCCCACCCAGGCCAGCCCCCTCTCGACAACCGAGAAGTACCCTTGGAAACGCGGGATCGTCACCACGATCTTCTGGGTCGGCGAATCCGCCGCGCAGAATAATCCAGTACACAATTTCTCCAGCTCCTGGGACGTCGCCTGGTGGCGGACCTTCGGCGGCTTCGACGATCCCGATCCGGACGGGCGCATCGCCAATCGCAAGACCGGCGACTTTCGACCCGCGAAATTCATCCCGCAGCTCAATCCCTTTTACTTTGCCCTCCCCTACAACGACGTCTCCGGCGGGCAGCACAAACCCGAGGCCAGCAAGGTCATCCCGTGGTTCCAGGAGGCCTACACGGAGCGCGGAAAGTCCGTCGTCAAGGACCGCTGGATCTGCATCCGCAATCGCGCCGGCACCGAGTGCTACGCGCAGTGGGGCGACTGCGGTCCCTTCCGCACGGACCACTACAACTACGTCTTCGGAAATGAAAGACCGAAGCCGAATCTGAACCAGGGTGCGGGGCTGGATATCTCCCCCGCCGTCCGCGATTTCCTCGGCTTCCGGGGAAATGGCGTCACCGACTGGCGCTTCGTGGAAGCGCGCGAAGTACCGATGGGACCGTGGGCTCGCTACGGCGAAAACAACGACGCCGCCCGCCGCCTCCGCAATCAGCCCGAACGCCTGGCCAGCGTCGTCACCACCGTCAAATCCCGCCAACCCGCTCCCACTCCCGCACCCGCTCCGGTGCTGCCAAAGGTCACGTCTCCCTCCGGTCCCGTGATCGACCTCCCCACCAACCGCTAGGCTTTGCGCTCCCGCGTCGAGAGAAGTTTGGGGTTTAGTGGGGACGGAATTTTTCGGATGTTGTCGATGGCGATAACGCACGAGCGCATAGCGCCCGGCATGGGGTCGCCACGGCCCTAAGCCGGGTTTTGCGAAGGCGCCGGGCGTGCGGATCCGGGGTTACGCGCCGAGGCGGGCGGGCTGGCCGGTGCTCTCGAGCACGGCGTGCCAGAGGTCGCGCTTCGGGTCCACTTTGGCGCGGCCTTGCGTGGCGATCCAGACGGGCAGATGGACAAAGGCCCCGTGCCAGCGGCCCACGAGCATGCTGGTCTTGCCGGCCATCGCGGCGTGGACGGCGTGTTGCGCGAGTTGCGAGCAGTAGAAATTATCCGCGGCATTTGCGGGGACGCTGCGGATCAGGTAGCTCGGGTCGATGTACCGCAGCGCGGCGTCGAATTTCCGCTCCTTGAAAAAAGCGTTGATCCGGTCCTTCAGAAAGATGCCGATGTCTCCGAGCTTCTTATTGCCGCTCGCATCGCTGCCGCCGGCGGCCTGGATCAGATCCTGCCCCGCGCCTTCTGCCACGACGATCACGGCGTTCTTGCGTTTGGCCAGGCGGTAGCGGAGTTGCTCGAGCAGGCCGCGCGGGCCTTCGAGTTCAAAGGGAATTTCCGGGATGAGGACAAAGTCCACATTCCCACCGGCCAGCGCGGCGTAGCACGCGATGAAACCCGAGTCGCGGCCCATCAGCTTGATTAGACCGATGCCATTCACGCACCCGAGCGACTCGACATACGCACACTTCACGGCCTGCACCGCCACCGCAAAGGCCGTCTCGAAACCGAAGGACTTGTCGAGAAACATGATGTCGTTGTCGATCGTCTTGGGGATGCCGACGACCGCCTTTTTCAAGCCGCGCCGCTGGATCTCCGCCGCGATCTCCGCCGAGCCCTTCAGCGTGCCGTCGCCCCCGACCACGAAGAGCATGTCGATCTTCATGTCGTCCAGCGTATCGACCATGTCGCCGATGTCCTGCGGCCCGCGCGAGCTCCCGAGGATGGTGCCGCCGAAGTTGTGAATTTGCGCGACGGACTCGGGCTTGAGCGTCATCGGCGAATGGCCGTAGCGCTGGATGAGTCCTTCGTAGCCGTAGCGAAAACCGAGCGTGCGCGTGACGCCGTAGCGATAGTGGCACTGGGTGACGAGGCCGCGGATGATGTCATTCAGGCCGGGACACAGGCCACCGCAGGTGACGATCGCGGCGGTCGTCTTTCCCGGATTGAAAAAGATCCGTTCGCGCGGCCCGGCCACTTCGAAGCTCATCTCCCGCTGCGTCTCCACACCGGGAGCGATGCGGTGGTCGATGAGCACGCGCGCGGCGTCGGATTTGAAGTTCACCTCCAGCCCGCCGCTGTGGCGCAGGGGAGAGTCAAACTCGCAAGGCCCGAGAGATTGAATCGTCGTGTCCATAAAACGGGGAGGTGCATGGCGGGCGCGGGCTCAAATCGCAAGGCAAAAGCCTCCGCGTTTCGCCCCTGCTGCCGGCGTCTTGCCGGTGGTGCAAATTGAGGATTGAGCGCTTTCTGCCACCGGGCTTAGAACCTGCATTACTTTAGCCAGGACGCTCCGTCCGGGGCAGCCCGCACCACACCTACCTCATCCCATGAATATGTTTCGCACTTCCTCTCCCGAACCCCTCGAAGCCCGCATCGCGCCCGCCGTGATCATCCCTTACACGGACATCGATGGCGACCTCGTCAAGATCACCGATTCCTCCAATACGCTGACGCTCGCCGATCTCACGCTCTCTGGCGGGACGGCCGGTCAGTTGCAGACGCTGGATCTGACGGACCCCGGGTTCGCGGACGCGATCATCACCTTTTCGGTCGTCAAGAAGACCGGTGGCGACGGGGCCGCCCATGTCGGCTTTATCAATGCGACGGGAGTCGATCTCGGGAGCGTGACGATGAAGGGCGATCTCGGTCGAATCGTCGTCGGCGACGCGACGACGACGACTCCAGGGCTCGACGCACTCAATGCCCATTCGATCGGCGCCCGCGGTCTCACGACCCAGGGCGGCGGGGGGACGCTCGCCAGCATTGTCACGGGCGCACTCGGTAAGTTGACCGTGAAAGGCAGCGTGGTGGAGGCCAGCCTCTCGGTCGTCAGTGGCACCCTGGGCAGCGTCGCCATCGGGAAAAATCTCCAGGGCGGCAGCGCCGACGGGAGCGGTTTGATTTCCAGCCAGGGGGCGCTGGGAAACGTCACCATCGGCGGCAGCATCCTTGGCGCAGGGGGCGATAATTCGGGTCGTCTCACGAGCGTGACTTCCATTGGGAATGTCACCGTCGGGCGGAATCTGCAGGGCAGCATCGGGGACGAGAGCGGCACCATCGAAGCTCCCTCGCTCGGGAAACTTCGCATCGGCGTGAACATCGTCGGCGGAGGGGGCTCCGCCTCGGGCAGCATCCAGGCGACCGGCACGGTGGCTGATCTCCTGGTCGGACGGAGCGTCATTGGCGGATCGGCAGCGGACAGTGGTTCGATCGGGGCCGGAACGCTCGGTCCGGTGAAAATCGGGGGCGATCTTCTCGGTTCGACGGGCGCGGGTAGCGGCAGTATCAGCAGCACCACCGGCGGGATCGGGAATGTGGCCATCGGCCACAGCGTCCAGGGGGCCTCCGGACCGGACAGCGGTTCCATCGTGAGCGCCACGACCCTCGGCAATCTCACGATCGGTCGCGGGTTGAGTGGCAACTCTGGCTCGAGCAGCGGACGGATCGAAAGCGCCGGGGATATGGGCTCCGTGACCATCGGCGGCGACGTCCGCGGCGGTTCGGCGGATGGCACCGGACAAATTCTCAGCTCCGCGGGAGATATCGGTCGGGTCGCGATCGGCGGCTGGCTCCTCGGGGGCAGCATCGATGGCGCCCTGGATCTTGCGGACAGCGGAGCCATCCGGGCCGAGGGAAGCATCGCTAGCGTGAGCGTGGGCGGCTCCATCTTTGCTGGCGTGGCCACCAATGGCGGCCGGCTTTTCCGGAGCGGGTCAGTGATCGCGGGGGCCGATCTCGGGCCAGTCAGCGTCGGCGGCTCCCTCCTCGGCAATAGCTCCAATACCGTCAAGATCATCGCCTCCGGCCAGTCGCAGCTCGTCCCGACCGTGGAAGATCGCGCCATCGCCAGCGTCACGGTGAAAGGCGACGCGAACTACGCGGAGATCCTCGCCGGCTTCACCTCGAACTTTTTCGGGAACAATGCCGACGCCTCGATTGGTAGCGTCCGCGTCACCGGGGACTGGATCGCCGGGAGCATCGTCGCGGGCGCCGAAGATCTTCTCATCGTCAATGGCTACGGTATTGGCGACCGCTTGCAGACGGCTTTCGACGATCCCAATCAGATCGCGCGCATCGCGGAAATCACCATCGGCGGCAGCGTCCTCGGCACCGCCGGAATTACCGACGACCACTTCGGGTTCGTCTCGCAGCGCATCGAGAAGGTGCGCATTGGCGGCACTCCGGTCGTGCTCACTACGGGCCCGAACAACGACGACCGTCTGATCGCCGGCACTAACGACTTCCGCATTCTCGAAGTGCCGGTATCCCTCTGAGACGCGGTCTCCAGCGCGGGCAGTGCTGATCTCGGGCCTTCTCGCGATGGGAAATCTCGCGGCGATTCGTTTACGCCACTCCTCTCAAGGGTGAGCACCCGCCACGCGCCGTGCCCACCGTGCGCGGTCAGGAGACCGGTCGGAACGCGGGAGCACACCGTCGCGCGGAGCCGCTCGCCCACCCACTATTTCTCTTGAGCACCGGGCGGGAGCCGCGTTCTCTGTCGCGCTCCCGACCCCATGATCTATGCCCTCTCGCTCGAACTCGCCCTCGTCCTCACCGGGCTCTTCCTGATCGCCATCCACGTGATCGCCCTGGTGCTGCCGCAGGCAACGCAGACGTGGCTGAAGGCTTTACCGCGCTCGAAGTCGATGGGCTGGGTGCTCTTCACCCTCGTGGCCGTCTGGGCCGAACTACTGGTGTGGAAGATCGACCTCGGCGAATTCACGCCCTGGCGCCCGCGCGTGCTCATCTTCATCCCGATCGCCTACGCGCTGACCATGATGTTCGTGGAGGAATTTCTCGCCGCCCGCGCGCTCGGGATGCTGGTGCTGCTGGTCGCTGAACCTCTGCTAGAGGCCGCTTTCCTCCGCCCGGAAGCGAGCCGGCTCCTGCTCGTCTCGCTGGTTTACGTCTGGGTGCTCTTCGGCCTTTTCTGGATCGGCATGCCCTACACCCTCCGCGATCAGATCGCCTGGGTGACGCGCTCGATGGGCCGCTGGCGGCTCGCCGTCATGGCAGGCGTCGCTTACGGCGCGCTGCTCTTGGGCGTTCGCGCGACCCTTCATTGAGCGTCACCTGGTATTGGCGGGTGCTCGGGCCGGAGGATTTCACAGCGCTTTGACGAGGCATGACAGTGGGCCAGTCGCGGGTCGCTTTACTTCGAGTTCGAGACCACGTCGTTCAGCTTGAAGATCGGCAGGAACATCGCGATGACGATGCCACCGACGATGACGCCGAGGAAAACGATGAGCAACGGCTCGATCAAGGACGTGAGCGCATCGAGGATGGCCTCGATCTCCTCGTCCCAGAAGTCCGCCATCTTCTCGAGCATGGCGTCGATCTTGCCGGTCTGCTCACCCGCGCTGACCATACGGACGAGCATCGGCGGGAAGATCGGTTCGCGCCCGAGCGCATTGGCCATGTGGTCGCCCTTTTCGATCTCCCCCTTCACCCGCTGGATGGCCACTTCGACCATGTAATTGCCGGCCGTATCGCCGACGATATCCAGGACCTCCAGGATCGGCACACCAGCCCGGATGAGTTGGGCAAAGGTGCGCGCAAAGCGGGTCATGCAGATCTTGTGTACGAGCGGACCGAAGATCGGGAGCTTGAGCTTCCAGCGATCCCAAAGTTGCCGCCCTTTCTCCGTCCGCACGAAGGTCCGCGTGCTGTAGAAGATGCCGACGACGCCACCGACCAGCCAGTACCACTGACTGCGCACGAAGTCGCTAAGATCGAGGAGGAATTGCGTCGGACCAGGGAGCTGGGCACCGAAGTCGGCGAAGATTTCCCCGAAGACGGGAACCACGCGGACAATCAGGAAGGTGGTGATCGCGAAGGCGATGCAGATCACGATGACCGGATAGGTCATCGCGGATTTCACCTTCTTCCTCAGGCGCGACGCCGCTTCGAGGAAGCTCGCGAGCCGATCGAGAATTTCCGCGAGGAGACCGCCACTTTCACCCGCCTTCACCATCGCCGTGTAGAGGCGCTCGAAGATTTTCGGGTGCTTGGAGATCGCTTCAAAAAAGGAATCGCCCTGTTGCACGCAGGCGCTCACTTCACCCACCACGCGGCGCAGGCCGGCCTGTTTTTTCGGATCCGCCTGCTCGTAAAGCGCGGTCAGACCGGTGACGAGCGGGAGACCGGCATCGACCATGGTCGCAAGCTGCCGGGTGAAGAGCACGAGATCGGTCTCGGTGACTTTGCCGGGTTTGGCCATGGCCTTGCCGCCGGCTTTCTGCTGGATCGAGAGGACCATGAGGCCGCGGCCCATCAAAGTATTGATGGCGTTGTCCTCGTTGATGGCCTCCTGAACACCGGCAATGGTTTTGCCTGCCGCATCGCGGGCTTGATAGGAGAACGTCAGCATAGGCTACTGCGAAAAGCATGTCAGGTGCCAGCGGCCCGGGTGTTCTGCGAGTCGGCGTCCGTCCGACGGGGTGCGGGGTGGGAGTATTTTTTCCACTCCATGATGGCAAAGTCTCGGATGTGCCGCAGGTTATCGGTGAAATGCCCATGACCACCAACCGTCGCGATTTCCTGAAGACTGCCTCCGCGGCCACGCTCGGCGCCCTCGCGGCCAGGCCTTCGAAACTCTTTGGAAATACGTCTCTGGAAAAAATCGCGCCCACGGCGGACACGGTGATCGTGCTCTGGATGGGGGGCGGCATGGCGCACACCGAGACGTTTGATCCGAAGCGGTATGCGCCCTTCGTGAAAGGGATGGCGTCGAATGATGTGCTCTCCACTTTTCCGAGCATTCCGACGGCCGTCGATGGCGTGCGCTTTTCCGAAGGGCTGGAGAAGCTCGCCGGGGTCATGGATCGGGCAACGCTCATCCGCACCGCGCAAGCCGCGGATCTCGGTTTCATCCTGCATTCGCGGCATCAGTATCACTGGCACACCGGCTACGTGCCGCCGCAGTCGGTGGCCGCGCCGCACATTGGATCCGTGCTTGCGCGGACGCTCGGGCCGCGTGATCCGGCAGTGCCGGCGTTCATCAATATCGGCCAGCGCTTTGACCTCGGCGAAGCGGAGGAGCTGAAGGCTTTCACGACGGCAGGATTCCTCGGCAGCGAGCACGGACCCTTCAATATCCCCTTCCCGCACGACGCAGCGAAAGCGGTGCGTCCGCCGGCGGGGATGACGCCGGGTCGTTTTGAAGATCGGAACAAATTCTACCGTCGGTTGCTGGAGGCGAGCCCGGTCGGGCAGCATGGCAGCGCCTTTCAGCGCGAGAGTTTCCTGCGCTCGATGGACAATGCGCACCGCCTGCTCAGTTCGCCTTCCGCGAAAGCCTTTGATCTCTCGCTCGAACCTGCGGCGAGCGCCGCGAAGTATGTGCCCGCGGGCTTCGATCCGTCGAAGATCGACTCCGCGAAACAGAATCGCGACGGCGATTACGAAGCCGCGACGATCGGCCGTTTTGGGCTCGGCTGTCTCCTCGCCCGGCGCCTCGCGGAAGTCGGCGCGCGCTTCATCGAAGTGACGACGGAGTACATTCCGTTCCTGAATTGGGACACCCATGAGAACGGCCACACCCGGCTCGTGAACATGAAGAAGATGATCGACGCGCCGATCGCGCAACTCGTTCTCGACCTTGAAGAGCGCGGCTTGCTCGATCGGACGCTGGTCGTGCTCGCGAGTGAGTTTTCGCGCGACATGATGATCGAGGGCAAGGAAGGCTCCGCGGTGCGCACCCAGGCAAAGGTGCCGGCGACGATCGAAGAGCTGAAGTATTACGGCATGCACCGGCACTTCACCGAGGCGGGCAGCGTGTTGATGTTCGGCGGCGGCATGAAGCGCGGCCACGTGCACGGCGTCACCGCGGACGAGCGTCCATGCACGACGATCAAAGATCCCGTCATCATCGACGACCTGCACGCGACGCTCTACCGGGCCATGGGCATCTCGCCAAAGCTGGCCTACACCGTGGAAGAGCGGCCCTTCTACGTCACGCGCGATGGCCTCGGGAAACCGATCGAGAGCCTCTTCGCCTGACGGGGCTACAGCATTTTGTCCACCGCGGTCACGGCAGCGCCGAGGTAGTCGAGGATGCGCGCCTGCTCCGCGCTCGTCAGATTCGCCCGGCGCGCCATCCCGGAGACCGCCTTCTGCCAGCCGTCCGGCCCGCGCGAATCGACCAGCTCCAGATCGTGACACTCGGTGCAGCGCGCGGTGTAGAGCCGGTGGCCTTCCGCGAGCGCCTGCGCCGAGGCGGATGAGCCCGCAGCGGCGAGAAATGCGGGCGTCACGGGTGGAGCGGTGCGCTCCTCAAAGGCCGCTTGCATTTCCTTTTTGAGCACGAGGAGTTGCGGATGATCGGCACAGGCCTTCAGTCCGCGCTCGATCGCCGTGAGCGCATGCACCGCGCCCTTTTCAAACCGCCGCATCCGATTCGCGGCCTCGAAACTTTCATCCGCCTCCGCGACTTCCTTCGCGATGGGACTTTCGAGCGCCTTCAGATCGGCCCGGCCCGGCTCGGCTTCGAGTCCTTCGCGGATGATTTTCGTGGCTTCGTGCAGGCGATGCCGCGCGACCGCCTGCCGTCCGCGCAGCAAGGCGCGATTGGAAATGGCCACCCGCCTGGCCAGTTCCGCGCGATCAATTTTGGAGGGCACCGCGAGGGCGATCGGGACCGCGAGGCGATCGGCGCCTTCATCGAGCCACACGGCGAGCGTCAGGTGACCGAGTTTGGTGAGTTGCACCGCGGTGTCCCGCAGACTCTGCAAAGTCGTGGCCAGAGCTTGCCGGCTCGCCGTGCTGCCCGAGCGAGCGGCACCGGCGGCATGGAGCGCGCCCTGGACGCGGGTGGAAAGTGCGGGAGCCAGCGCGCGCTGCTGCGGATCCTGCGCCGCACGGAGGAGCAGCTGCCGCGCTTCTTCCCAGCGGCCATCGCGGAAGGCTCCCGCGCCGCGCAAAAGGTCTGCCCAGGCATCCGGCGGGCTCGGCTCCAGCGCGTCGGCCGGCAGCACCACCGCGATGAGGCTCCCGTCCTCCTTGCAGTAGGCGACGGACACGCGCCCACCCAACTCACTCCGCACCACGCTGAACTCCTGCCCCTTCGGCGCCCCGAGAAAATTTTTCCCTTCGTAAAGGAGGGTTTCGCTGCGGGTCAGGCGCACGGAGTCGCCGGGCGCGAAGGTGGTCGCAGCAATCAGCCGCCCGGCGCTCGCCATGGCCAGGACCACGCCCGCTGCGAATCGCGAACGGCAAAAGCGGGAAAGGTGCGAAGGCGGGATCTTCATCCGAGGGAAATCCATCTTTGCTCGGGATCGCGGGAAATGACGAGGGTGGGAATAGAAAAACGGGCGCTCCCCGCTTACGCAAGGAGCGCCCGTCGTTTAAGGCTGTCGGCAGCTTACTTCGCGGCTTCGAGCTTTTCGCCCGCGCTCTTCCAGCCGGAGATGCCAGCGGAGAGATGCTTCACATTCGTGTAGCCGAGTTCCTTCGCGGCCTTGGCGGCGGCGGCGTAGGCGCCACAGGTCGGTCCACCGCAATACGCGACGACGAGGGCGTCCTTCTCCGCCGGCAGGGACTTGGCGATCTCGGCCTTCTTGGCCCGGAAATCGACCGCGCCGGGGATGTGGCCGGCCTTGAAGGAATCGGAGCCATTCACGTCGAGGACGGTGACTTTCTTCGCTTCGATGGCGGCCTTGAGGTCAGTGACGCTGATGTCCGGGAATTCACCGGCAAAGCCAGTAACGGCAAACAGAGCTGCAGCGAGGGTGGTGAGGAGTTTTTTCATGGTATGTATTAGGTTTTGGTTTCGTGGAGGTAGCAAATGACTCAATCGCGAGCACCGGCCATCTCTTAGGCCACCGTTGACCCCAGAGTGTCGAATTTTATTCGCACAAAGGGGAAAAATGTTGGCGAATCCCTAGTTAGCCCCCGCCCCACGGATGCCAACTAAATCGCTCCGAGCAACCCGCGATACAGGTCCAAATAGCGCGGGGTGAGGGCACTCCAGTGAAATTTTCCCCAAGCCCAGGCCGCGAGCGCCACCCGATCTTCCGGGAGCCAGGGGCCCGCGGCGAAGAAGCGCGTGAGTTGCGGATGCAGGCTTTCCACGGTCGGCTCGGCGATGTAGCCTTGGTCGCTGCCGATCTCGTCGGCCCACGGGGTCGTGGTGGTAGTGAGCACCGGCGTACCCACCTGGCAGGCTTCGAGCACGGCGAGGCCGAAATTTTCAGAGTGCGACGGCAGGCAGAAAAGGTCGGCCCCTTGAAAGTATTTCCACCGAGCTTCAGTCCAGAGTTCCCCGATCCAATCGATCCGCGGCAGACGATCCCCGAGACGCGCGGCAAGGGCGCGCAGCTCGGCTTCATAAGTGGGGCTGCCACCCCCGACGATCACGAGCCGTGTGCGCTCCGGGAGCGTCGTTTCGGCGAGGGCGTGAAAGAGGAGATCGAGGCCCTTTTTCACATGGATGCGCGAGAGGAAAAGGAGCACGCGCTCCTCCGGCGCCCAGCCCAAGTGCGCCCGCGCGGCCTCGTAGTCCGGGCGCGTCTCGCCGGTGAGACCGAGCGGCAGGACTTCGACGCGGACGTCCGGGAGGAGTTCGCGGAGCCGCTTTGCCTCCTTCGGCGCGGTGGCGAGCACGGCCTTGGCACGGCGGAGGTGACGCTTTTCCACAGTGTGGTAGTAGGGCTCCTTTTTCCAGCGCTTGTGGTTCAGGGCCCACAATTCCAGCATCCCGTGCGGCGAAATCACGCAGGGTATGCCCTCACTGGCAAAGCCGGCCGCGAGCCGGGCATGGGAGAACTGCCAGAGACCGTGAAAATGCACGACGCTGCGGCCGCTCTTCGTGGGCATTTCCGCGCTCACTTCGATGCCCGCATCGAGGAGCGCGCGCCGGAGCGCTTCGATCGCTGCATTCAAGCCGCCAGCCCGCTGCGCCGGAGGTGGTTTGTAAAAGTGAACCTTCACGATGTTTCTGGAAGGGACTGGCGATACAGCACCTCGTAGTCCCGCGCCATCCTCGCGAATGAAAACTTCTCCGCCCCGAGCTGGCGCGCGGCAGCACCGATGGCCCGGAGCGCGACCGGATCCCGCAACGTGGAGAACCACGCGTCGCCGACGTCCATGGCGATGGAGTTTGTTGCATCGAGGAAGGACATCTCGGCGAGAAGATTCGGCGTGATGGCGCAAGGCAGGCCGGCGGCGAGAGCTTCGAGGATCGCGAAGGCGAGTCCCTCGAACTCCGCGACGTGCAGGAAAACATCCCCCGCCGCGAGCAACCCCGGCGCGTCCTGCTGCCAGGGCAGGCGGCGGATCACGTGGCCGAGATTTCGCGCGGTCACCCAGGCGTCCCATTCACCAGCGAGTTCGCCATCACCGACCCACAGAAAGCGCGCGTGCGGCAGCGCGCGGTGGAGGCGTGCGGCGGTCTCGAGGAAAAGGAGCGGACGCTTTTGCGCGACCATGCGACCGACGGCGATGGCGAGCAGTTCGTCCTCCGCGATGCCGAGTTCCAGGCGCTTGGGAGCACGCGCGGCAGCGGACTTGGCGGCGTCGGGAATGGGGACGCCATTCGGTACGGTGCGCACGCGCGGGCCTTCGCCGAGGAATTCCTGGAGATCGCGCACCCTGCTTTCGGGCGTGGTCACGAGGAAGCCAGGAAAGCCCCGCAGCACCCGGCGCGAAACGAAGTCGCGCGGACCCGCGAGCGCGGCTTTCAGGTAGCGAGCGGTCTGGGTGATGTGAATCATGCAGAGTGCGGGCAGCCCGCTCTGCGTCGCGGCTGCCACGAGTTCCAGACCGTCCTCGAGATTCTGCTTATTAAGATGAATGACCTCCGGCGCGAGCGCGCGCCATTCGGCCGCGACTCGGGTCGCTGTCGCTCCATCCAGCCAGCTTGCCAGCGAACGCCCGCGGCGATCGTAAGTATTCGTGTAGTCCGAGCGATGGACCTTGCCGATCGTGGCAAAGGCCGCCGCGAGTTCGTCCATCCGCGCATGGCGCGAGCACCAGAGCAGGACCTCGTGGCCCAACTCAACCAAGGCGCGGGCAAGATAGAGCAGGCTCAATTCGCCACCACCGCGCGATCCGGAACTCGTGCTGACGATGAGGATCTTCATGCGGCGCACATCTCTCCGAGCACCTTCACCCAACGCTCCGCACCCCGCTCTGGGAGATAGTCCGGCGCCTTCTCGCGCGACGCGGCGCCCCAGCGCTCGATCAGTTCCGGCGCATCGAGCAACCGCTGCATCTGGGTGCGGAGAGCCTCGGCATCGCCCATGGGAAACGTCGCCCCATTCACGTCCGCGCGGACGAGATCGTACCCGGCGCCCACGGCATCCGAGCAAAGGACCGGCAGTCCCGCGCCGAGCGCCTGATTCACCACCACGCCCCACCCGTCGTAGCGACTCGGGAGCACGAAGACATCCGCCCGTCCGAAAAATTCGGGCAGCGCATCGGGCGCCTGAAAGCCGGCATACTCGATCCGCGCGCGCACCCTTTCCGGCAGCGCGGCCAGCATCCCCGGCAACTCCGCCTCGCGTCCCACGAGCAGGAGCCGCGCATTTTCCCCAAGCGCGGAAAAGGCCGTGAGCAGCACGTCCACGCCTTTCCGCACGATCATCTGACCACAAAAGAGGAAGACGACCGCACCATCCGCACGCCCACGCCTCGGCAGGGCGAGAAACGGTGCGAGGTCGCAGTGATACGGGATGGAAAAATGACGCGGCTGCGGGTACCGGATCGCGTAATCACGGCTCGCCACCGTCCCGATCCCGACAATCGCCGTTGCCCGCCGCAGCGGTGCCGTGAAGCGGTCGCGCACGAAATTTTGCCCGCTCAACTTCTCCCCCCAAAACGCCCAGCGCTTCCGCCGGAGGCTCGTGCGCATGAGCCACTGGCCGGTGGGTGAATTGACCATCGTATTCAGCACCACGACGTCCTGCTCGCGAAGATCTGGCAGCGGCCAATTGACGTGACAGCGAGCGGCACCCAGCGCGAACCAGCGTCCCGGCAGGATGCGCTCGAAGGACGCGAGCGGCTTTTCCGGCCATGGTGAATCGGGCGCCGCCGCTTCGAGATAGTCCACGCTCAACTCGACCTCCGGCCGCACCGCGAGCGCCGCGAAGAGATCGCGCTGATACGGCGACGGCACCACCGAGAAGAACGTCACGCGCATCTTCATCCACACAGAACACTCCGGCCCGCCGCTCGCATCCGCTGCATCAATCGCCCCCCGGCTTCGGGACCACCTCCGGCGGCGCTCCGCCAAACCGCCGGATGGGCACTTGTCGCCCCGCCGGTCGGGGCTGCGCTTGCGGAGTGCGTCGCTGGAAAACCTTTGCCATCCGCACCACGCCGGCCTGCGCCGTATTCACGATCACAGCGGCCACACAGAGCGACGCGATGGTCGGCAGGACCGCGGTGGTGAAGGCGAAAAGACTGCGCATCGTAATCACGGCCGCAAAAAATCCCGACGCATAGACGAGGATCCCGATCTCCGAATTTCGCGGCGACGCCGTCGTATTCCAGAAGCCCATGACCGCACCGAGCCCGAGGCCGACGACGACGATCGCGAGGAAGCCGCCCGAGATGTACGACTCGCCCGCAAAGGTCGCCGAGATGGTCACGCCCTCGTAACCCATGGCCTGCTCGATGGTCGTGCTCAGGCCCTTTGGTTTGTCCGGCCAGATCGCGCGCGGGATCGGCCGGATGAGCGCGAGATACGGGATCTCCATGCCGAGGAAAGGATGCGCCCGCGGAAACATGGACGTGAGCGTGGCGATCGTTTGCAGATTGTAGTCCACGAAGACGTGCTTTGACTGAAGCTCACCCCGCTCGTGATACGTCCCGTGCATCCAGTCGCGAATGCCGTGCTCGCGGAACTGGAGCATGACATACGTCGCCGCCGCCATGGCCACGGCCGCGACGCCCGCGACCGCCAGCACGCGCGTCTGCTTTTTCGCCGGCGACCCAAAGGCAAAGGCCGCGAGGAAATTCACGAGATAGGCACCGAACACGTTGCGGGTGCCAGTGGCGAAGCCCTGAAAAAAAGTAAAGAGGAGGACCACGAGCACCGGCCCGAGGTGATACCACCGATACCGCTCCGCGCGCGCCAGCATCACCCCGGCGAGCGCCGGCAGCAGATAGAGCAGCAGCGTGAGTTCGGAGAAAATCGCGCGCCAATCACCGAGCTGACCCCGCGACCACGGCTGCGAAAAGCGCGCGCCGAGCAGCGACTGAAAGACGTTCACCGGATTCCACTCTGAGCAGGCCAGCATCCAGAAATAACCGAGCCCCGCTGCGAGCCAGAAGAGCCCGAGCAATTTCCCGATCGGCACCTCGCCTTGCAGGAGTCGGGCGAAAGGCGCCTTTTTTGGCACCGGCACATGCCGCCCGAGGAGCAGGCTGCCAAAGGCGAGATAGAGCGCGAGGAGCCCGGAGTTCGTGGCCTCCATCGACGTCATCGTGTCGAAGAACGGCTGCGGAAAAAGGAATTCGTAAAGCGTGAGGTAGAAGAGCGCGACGATCGCGAGGAGGTCGGCCCGGATGAGATTCCGCACACCGGCCCGCGCCTCGATCGCGATGCTGATCGCGAGACTGATGAGGATCCCGTAGGCCGCCTGCCGCGCGACGTGCGACGGGACCAGACCCGTGGCCAGGAGGGCCGTCAGGGCGATGCCGAAAATCGCGACGCCGGTCGCCGTCCAATTTGGCTTCGGGAAAATGTCTGGCGCGCCGCCTTCCGGGTTCGCGGCAACCGCCGGACGCCGAGGCGGCGGCTGGGGACTACGGGACGGTCGGAATTGCATGAGCGGCTTGGCTGCTGAGTGCAATAAGTGTGCGCGCGGGTTCCGTCCAACCGAACTTCCCCGCCACCCGGCGCGGATGCGCCGCCCACCAATCCAGCTCCGCCGCGAGGAGTTGCGCGTCGCCGACGGGCACGATGGAGCCATTGCCGCGGTGCTGGATGAAGTCCCGCCCGCCCACGCGACCGCTCACGATGACGGGCAGTCCGCAGTTCAACGCCTGCGGCACGACGAGCCCGAAACCTTCCTCCAACGACGGCAGCACGAGCACCGAAGCCGCGCGAAATGCCGCCGCCAGCGTGGACTGCCCGACTGGCCCGTGAAAGTGCAGCGGCACCTTTCCTCGATAGGCCGCGAGGTCCCGCTCCACCTCACTGGATTGCACCCCATAGAAGTCCACGCGCCACTCCGGCCTGGCGATCAGCGTCAGCGCATCGAGCAGCGTCTTGAGGCCTTTGCGCAGGCAGACATTTCCCGCAAAGGCGATGCGGAAGCCCGGCGCGGGCAGCGTTTTCTCCGGATGAAAAACCGCCTCATCCGCGCCATACGGTACCAGCCAGATGCGCGCAGGATCGATCCCCTGCCCGATCAATTGCTCGCGCACCACGGTCGAGGCCGCGCAGTGCCAGTCGGCGAGCGCATACTCCTGCGCTTCGCGCTGAAAGTAAGCCTCATCGTAGGTGCAAAAGTCCGTGAGGCGCAGACCGACGCGCGCGTATTCCGGCTCCATGATCCGCACCCACTCGCGCACCGGACCAGTCGCGTGATTGAGCACCGTCTGCACGCCGAGCTTCCGCGCGGCGCGGAAGGTTTCGAGGCATTGCCCGGGCATCCCATGGATGAAATCGCAACGCTCCAAATGGCGACCGACCCAACGATCGAAGCCGTGATCCTGCCAGAGAAAGAGACGGCGCGAGCCGGGCCGCAATCGCTCCGGCACATACTTCAGCAGGCCATAGACGACATTCGTCCGCAGACTGTGCGCCCGGAGCGGAAAGTTCGCGGCAGCACCGAGCTTCCAACGCGGATAGCCAGAGTAGTAGCAGCCAAGCGCACCCAGCCGCGCGAGCTGGAGGGCGAAGGGATAGACGTGGCACGGATTCGTCGCGGCGAAGGAAATCTTCATGCCGCGGCGTTGCCAAATTTCGCGCGCCACTCCGCTTCGTCCGCGATCGGCTTTCGCACCAGGCCCATCCAGGCCCGATAGCGCGCCCACGGCAGCGGCGTCCGCGCGGCGAGACAGCGCGGAACTCCCGCGAGAAATGCGCACCACCACTGCGGCTCGCGGATGGCCCACGTCCAACCCCGCGACCACGCGTAGCCGAGCTGCCGCACCGCGCGAAAGATCACGACCGCGAGCACCTGCGGCGCCGGACAGCGCAGGAGCACACTCCAGAGTTCATTGCGGGCGTGGCGTTGGTGATTGCGCAGTTCGCTCCGCTGCGAGGCCGTGAAGTGATGGCGGATGGTGAGCATTGTTTCGTGCCAAACCTCCCAGCCCGAGCAGACGCAGCGCAGGGCAAAATCGGGCTCCTCATACATGTGTCCGAACTCCGACAGGTAGCCGCCGAGTTCCACGAATGCCGCGCGGCGGATCGCCGCCCCGGAGTTCGCATAACTCCCAGCGAAATGCGACGGGCCGAAATCCTGCGCCGTGAGCGTCGCTGGAAACTCGTCAGTGCGCTGCGGAAAGCTCACGACCGCGAGCCCCGGTCGGGTGGCAAAGAGGCGAATGACGTGCGCGATGAAGTCCGGTTCGATGGGATGGCTGTCGTCGTCGAGACTCAGCATCACAGCGCACGTCGTCGCGGCCGCCAGCTCATTGCGCGAAGGGATCGAGCCGAGCGCTTGCTCATGGACGATGACGCGCACTTTCGGAAAATCTGCGCGCAGCATTTCCAGCGTACCGTCCGTGCAGCCATCGGCAGCCACGAGCACTTCGTCCGGCTGCGGTGCGAGTCGCGCGATCTCGGCGAGGGTCCGCGCCAGTTCCTCACAACGATTGCGCGTGGCGATGCAGATGGCCAAGGAGTAGGGGCGCCCTCGCCCCGAGGTTGAATCTTGGGGCGAGGGCGCCCCAACTCCCTGTTCAGCGTCGCTCATCTTCCAGCGTTCTGATCACCCGCGCCGGACTGCCCACGGCCACGCTGCGCGCCGGCACATCTTTCGTCACCACACTCCCCGCACCGATGACGGCCCCTTCCCCGATCGTCACTCCTTTAAGCACCGTGACACGCGCGCCGAGCCAGCAGCGCGCGCCGATCCGCGTCGGCCGGGAAACCAGCGGGAGCGCGCCCGGCGCGGCGCTCGCGCTGAGTTCGTGATCGTGATCCGTGAGGTAACACCCCGGCCCGATCATCGCTTCGTCACCGATTTCGATAACCTTGCTGGCGTCGATGAAAGTGCCGCGATTCAGATACACGCGCTTCCCGATGGAGATGCGGGCGTTGTCATTCGTCGCGAGGAGGACGAGGCCACGGTCGAGCATCGCGCCCTCGCCGAGCGTGATCGCGCGCATCCGGAGCGGCCACTCGATCGCCTGAATCCAGCAGTGTCCGTCGATCTTCATCCCGAGGAGACGGAACAGGAACACGCGCCCTCGCGACGTGGCGCTCTGCCAGATTTTGCGGAGGCGAAAGTTCAGGTCCATGTGCCGATGAGACTTTCCCGCCACCGCGGCGCGCGCTGCCGCAGGATGGCCAGCGAGGCAAAGGCCCGATGCAGCAGCAGCTTCAGCGTGAGCATGGGCTCGCGCAGGTGGAGGATGTCGCGCGCGATCATCCGCTGATGCCGCATCCGCATGCGCATGAGTTCACGCACATTCCTTTTGAAAATGCTCGTCGCGTCGCGGTGCTCAAAGGTCGCGGTGCGATGAAAGTAGAGTTGATGGGTGCGACCAATGCGCGCGGAGACATGCACGTCCTCCATAAAGCTATAGCCCTCGAATTGCGGGAATCTTTCCCGGCGAAAAAGTGCGGTGCGATAGAAGACGCACGTCGAGTTCAGCCAATCGGCGGGGATGAGGTCGTCGTCCGCTTCGGTGTAGCTGGGCAGGCAATTGATCCCCGGTCCGAAAAGTTTCCCGCCATACGTGGGGTGCGAGTAGCCGGCCTGCAGCCGGTAATACCACCAGAGCAGCCCGCGCGGCGGCGGATGCTGCAGCCCAGCGATGCGCGCGGCCACGCCGCCGATGCGCTCGTCGGCATCGCGCTCAAAGACGGCGCAGAGCTGCGCGAGCGTGGTGGGCGGCACGAAGACATCGTCGTCGAGGAATGCCACGAGCGGCGTCATGGCGCGGCTGGCGCCGGTGTTCCGCTGGAGCGCCGCGCTCGGCAGGGTGGAGCGCTCGTAGAGCACGGGCAGGCGTTCGCGGAACTGCTCGGCGACGGCGCACGTCCGATCGTCCGGCGATGCATCCACGACCACGACGAGCGCCGGCCGCCGCGTCTGCGCGGCTAGACTTTCCAGAGTCGCCCGCAACTCCTCCGGACGCTCGAAGGTCGCGATAATGACGCTGTAGGCGAGTGAACTCACGGGCGGACGGCGGCGGAACTCCGGGGAGCATCCGCGTCCCGCGGGTTGGTCTCGGCGTCCCGCCGAGACGGACTTTCAAAGGCATTCGATATCCGGAACGTGCCTGCGCTGCAGCGACCCGATGGAAGTTCGCTTCGGCGGGACGCCGAAGCCAACACGCGGGACGCGTATGCTCCCCGGACTCCCGTCACGGTCGCCCTCGTGCTTTTTGGAAAAACTCCCGCTGACGCATTCATGCCCATTGCCTACTGACGCCGCGTGAGGGCGGCGAGTCTTTCGGCAGCGGAGAAGCCGGCGGTGCCGTGGACCCAGCGATAGCTGCGCGGCGCGGCTGGGCCTTCGAGGTGGATGAGCTTCCGGGCGCGGCGGTCGCGGTGGTAAGCGGAGGCCCGGGCGAGATCAGTCCTGGCCAGCGTCCGGGCCATTTCAAAACACGCGCGACCCGCGATCTGCCGATGCGCCTCGGTCCAGCGCCCGCTCTCGGTGAGCCAGGTGCGCAGCTCATCGATCAAAGCCGTGCGTACATCAATCACGAGTCGCGGATCTTTGCGGCAGACGGTCTCCTGCGACCAGATGCGATAGACCGCATGCGGCGTCGGCGCGAAGCCGAAGCGCAACCCCGCCTTGAGCGCGCGGAGATAGAGTTCGTGCTCCTGACAGCACGGCTGCACCTCTTTCCAGCCCCCGAGGATGAGCAGCGCGGACGTCCGCCACAACGCGCCGCCAGTCTGCGGCATCTGCCACGAGAGCCATTGCGCGGCGAGGTCCAGCGTCGGGTCGATCTCGTGAATGCGGCGCTCGCCATTTTCCTCGATCCACGTGGGGCTGTAGATCACGTCGGCTTCCGCACCACCGCTGGCTTCCGCGAGCTGTTGCTCGATCTTCGCCGGCTCGAGGAAATCATCGGCATCGAGAAATTGCACCCACTCTCCGCGCGCGGCGCGCAGCGCCACATTGCGCGCGTGATTGCCGCCGCGATGTTCACTTTGCAAAAGCAGGACGCGATCGCCAAAGGCCCGCACCGCTGCCACCGAGCCATCTTCCGAGCCGTCGTCCACCACGATGACCTGCGCATCCGGCCACGTCTGATCGAGCGCGCTCTGGATCGCCGTGGCGACCGAGCGCGCCGCATTGAAACTAGGGATGGCGATGGTGACAGCCGGCTTCTTCATCGTGCGAGCACCCGGCCCGTGGGCGCGGTCGCCACGGTGCGGTGCCACGCTTCGTAGAGCCACAGGGAGTAGAAGACAAGCGCGCCATCCCAGCGGCGCGCCTGGAAGTCGTCCCACGCGCGGCGGAGCGTGGCGCGATCCAGGACGCCGAGGCAGGCGGAGCGCGTGGAGAAAATTTCGGCTTCGACCTGCTCCCGCAATTCGCCGCGCAGCCAGCGGGAGAGCGGCAGGGCGAAGCCGCGCTTCGGACGATTTGGCGGCTCGCCGACTTTCCGCGCGAGACAGGCGCGGAGCACGACTTTCCCCGTCTCCGAGCCGAGCTTCAGGGCGGAGTCGAGCCGCGCGGCGACGCTCGCGAGCGGCACGTCGATGAAGGGCGTACGCAGTTCGATGGATGCGGCCATGCTCATCTTGTCGGCCTTTTGCAGGAGCGACTCGGCGAGCAGCCAGTCCACATCAAAGGCGAGGAGCGTGCTCAGGAGATCGCGCTGCGGGCGGACCATGGCGCCGCCGATTTCCACCTCGCGCCGACGCACGCGCTCGAGTTGCCCGGCAGTGCTGCCGCGTGGGCTCCGCTGATCGCCAGGCAGACCTTGGGTGCGCAATTGCACGATCTCCGCCTCCAGCGAACCACCCGCCCGACGCCGCAGCCGACCGAAGCGGGTGGGCGGAAAAGCTTCCTGCGAACGCGGCAGCCAGCCAAGCACGCGGCGAATCGATTCGGAGCGTTCGAGGGTGTGGATTTGCGACCGATACTTTACGTCGTAGCCCGCGAAAAGTTCGTCCGCGCCTTCCCCCGAGAGCAGCACCTTCACCTGCTCGCGGGCAAATCTGCAGACCTCCCAAACGGCGAAAGCCGCGGGATCACCGATCGGTTCATCGAGATGCCAGGCCACCTGCTCGAGGGCCTCGCCGATGCCGGTACCGGTGATCTTCAACTCGTAGTGATCCGAGCCGAGTTCCTCCGCCGTCTGCCGCGCGCCCTCGAGTTCCGAGCCCTCCTGATCGTAGCCGACGCTGAAAGTCGAGACTCCCTGCGGCCGCAGCGAGCGCGCATACGCGACCACGGCGCGGCTATCGAGTCCGCTGCTCAGCAGGACTCCGACGGACACATCGGCGCGAAAATGCATGCGCACGGATTCCTCGAGCGCCGCGTCGATCGCTTCCACGCCATCGTCGAGATCACTAATGTCGGGCTCTTCCTGCAACTCGAAGCGCCAGTAGCGCACCGGCTCCGTCGCCCTGCCGGAATCCAGCGGGACGCTGAGCTGGCAGCCCGCGGCGAGTTTGCGGATGTGGCGGAAGTGCGTACGCGGCGGCGGCAGGGAGAGCCACGTCGCGTAGTCGAGCAGCGCCTCGGGGTCTGTCTCGCGCGGCACAAAAGGCAGCGCGAGCAGGCTCTTCAATTCCGACGCAAAGGCGAAACCGCGATCACCGGCGAAATAGTAGAGCGGCTTTTGCCCGAAATGATCGCGCGCCAAAAAGAGCCGCCGCCGGCGCCGATCGAGGATCGCAAAGGCAAACATCCCGCGCAGCCGCGAGAGCATCGCCTCGCCGAGATCTTCGTAGAGATGCACGAGCACCTCCGTGTCGCTCGCGGTGCGAAAAGTGTGACCCCGCGCGGCGAGAGCGGAGCGCAGTTCGAGGTAGTTGTAGATCTCGCCATTGAAAACGACACCGACACTTTCGTCCTCGTTCCAGATCGGCTGCGCTCCGCCTTCCAGGTCGATGATCGAAAGCCGCCGCATCCCGAGGGCCACGCCACCCGGCGCCACGTGCGTGCCCGAGCCGTCCGGTCCGCGATGCTCGATGAGGTCGAGCATCTGACCGAGCAGCGCGCGCGCCTCATCAGGAGACGAGGAAGGATGGATGAAACCGGCAATGCCACACATGGATGGGCGTCGAGACGCTTGGGCGGGAGGGGAGCGAGCCCTATGCCAGCGGCGAACCTGTGGCCACGTCCTCCAGCGGCCAGTGACCGATCACAGATCGGAGCCATTGCAAAACGACGCGGCTTGAGCGAGGCCAAGAGCTTCGCTTTCGCCGTGATCCGCACTCTTCTTCTCAGCCTTCTGGTCGGCACCATTTTCTCCCCCAGGCCCAGCGTCGCCGCGGACGGATCGTCTCCACCGCTGGCCGTGGCTGACCTCGCCCGACACCCCGACCTGACGAGCACCTGGGAAGCCGACGGACGCACTTTCATCAAACTGACGATCCACAATGCCTCGCCCGCCGAAGCGTCGATCGCCGTGCCCGCCGGGCTGATCTGCGCACTCGGCACCTCCGGCGACCGGATGCTCGCGCTGCGCACCGTCACCATAAAAATCGCGCCGAACGGCACGGCAGAAGCCACCATCCCAGCCGTGGCTCTCTCGACGACCGTCGCCCTCGGCAACCGCGCCTGTCGCCCGACCCCCGACCGCGAGCCGAGGGTCGCCCCATTCCTCACCTGGCTCGCCACCCAACCCGACCTGCCCCGGACGACTGCTCAGCTCATCGTCTTCAGCCTGCTCGCCGACATCACCTTCCCGCAGTGGCAGACCTTCCTCACCACACCGCCGGACGTCGTCACTGCGATCGACGCCCTCGGCATCCTGCGCATCCTCGATCCCGCCCGGACCCCGGCGCTGGCCACCGATTCCGGACTAAAAGTGCGCGCCCTGCGCGACCCCGTCTGCCGCGCCAAGGCCGGGCTCCTTTACGGCCTCGCCCTCCCCGCCGAGATCCCGAGCGGCCCCATTCCAGACATCGGCGCGCTCCTCCACCGCACGCCTGGAGACAACTGCCCGATCTGCCGCGAACGCGCGAAGATGCAGCGGGGCGCAAGCGACCTGTAGCGCCACCAGCCCGGAAGCTGGCTCAGGAAGTGTTTCCACGGCAGGTGCGGGCGTTCTAGGTTTGGCGCATGAAATATCCCCCGCTCCTCGCTCTCGGACTGTGTTGTCTTTTTTCCGTCTCGCTGGTGGCCGCGGAGAAGCCAGGGAAGGTCGCCGAACAGGGATGGCCGACGGTGGCGGAGGTGGTGGGGGCGATGAAGTCGGCGACGGCAGCGATGCGGCGGGAGGTGTCTTTTGCGGGTGGCTATGCGTGGAAGTGGCCGACGGATCTGAGCACGGCGCATGGGGAAAATCGGTCGGCGCCCTCGCTGATCATGATCCAGCCGCCGGGGACGCCGGCCATGGGGATGGCGTATCTCAAGGCGTATGCGGCGAGTGGGGAGCGCACCTTCCTGGCGGGGGCGAAGGAGGCGGCGCAGGCGCTGATCTGGTGCCAGCTAGCGACGGGTGGCTGGGATAGTGACTTTGATTTCGATCCGCGGAAGGCGCGGAAATATCACTTTCGCCGCGACCTCGAAGCGGGTGATACGGAGGCGGCGGGGCGGCATGGGGACTCGACACTCGACGATCAGAAGACGCAGTCGGCGCTGCTTTTCCTCCTCGAGCTGGCGCACTCGGAGGCGGGGAAAAGCGACGCGGCACTGCGGGCCGCGCTGAAGTATGGGCTCGATGGCCTGCTCGCGGCGCAGGCGCCGAATGGCGGGTGGCCGCAATCTTACGCCGGACCTGCGGACGCGACCGCTCCGGTGACGAAGGCGAAGCTCGCCGCGCCATGGCCGCGGGTCTGGCCGAACGCGAAGTACACGGGATTTTACACACTGAATGATGGGAACATCCTCGCGGTGGTGAAGGTGCTCCTGCGCGCGCATGAGTTGGAGAAGGATGCGCGCTATCTGGCCGCGGCGAAGAAGGCCGGTGAATTTCTCCTGCTGGCGCGACTGCCGGAGCCCCAGCCAGTGTGGGCGCAGCAGTATGATCGGGAGATGGTGCCGGTGTGGGCGCGGAAGTTTGAGCCGCCGGCGGCGAGTTCGGTGGAGAGCGCCGGGGCGCTGCGGACGCTGGTGGAACTCTGGTTGGCGACGGGCGAGACGAAGTGGCTGGAGCCAGTGCCGCCCGCCCTGAAGTGGTTTGCGAAAACGAAGTTGAAGGACGGCCGCTGGGCCCGCTTTTACGAACTGGTCACGGACCAGCCGCTCTACTGCAAGGCCGGCACCTACGAACTGACGAAGGACGACAGCGATCTGCCGACGCACTACGCCTTCAAGACCGAGGATGATTTTCAAAAGAATCTCGACCAAATCGCGGCTCAGATCGCCGGAGGGCGCGAGGCCGCACTGCGCGCGCGGGCGCTCCCCGAGACTGAAAAGAAGTGGGCGAGCGCGGCGAAGGGGGCGTCGGGCAAGGTGCAGGTGGCGCTCCGCGAGCAGGACCAGAAGGGCTGGTGGCTGGAGGACGGGATGATCGATGCCGGGCTTTTCGTGAAGCACTTTGCCGCGATGACCACCTACGTGACGGCGGCGCAGAAGGCCGGCGCGAGCTTTGAGGAGCTGCGGAAAGCGTCCGCCAGCGAACCGCCGGTGAAGGCGAAGTGAGCGTCGGACGGAACTAGTTTTGGGTCGAAAGGGAGCTTGCCGCAAACGTGCATGAAGCGGCGTGGGGACGCGCCGCTTTATTCCCGCGCCAACCTCGGGAAAAACTTCCGCAGATGCGCCAAACTTCGGTTACGCCATGAGGCCCTTGATGACGTCGCCGGCGACGCCCGTGAGGCGCACGTCGAGGCCTTGGAATTTTGTATTCAGCCGGTGGTGGTCCACCCCCATGAGCGCGAGCATCGTCGCGTGCAGGTCGTGGACATTGACCACGTTTTCCACCGCGCGGTAGCCAAGTTCGTCCGTCGCGCCGTAGGTCGTGCCGGCCTTCACGCCGCCGCCGGCCAGGAAGACGCTGAAGCCGAGGATGTGATGATCGCGCCCGGTCCCCTGTCCCATCGGCGTGCGGCCGAACTCACCGCCCCAGAGGATCAGCGTGTCGTCGAGCATACCCCTTTGTTTGAGATCGGTGATGAGTGCGGCGGTCGCTTTGTCCACGTCCTCGGCGCCCCACTTCATGCCCTCGACGAGCTGACCGTGGTGATCCCACGCGCGATGGTAGAGCTGGATCATGCGCACCCCGCGCTCGGCGAGCCGGCGGGCGAGCAGGCAGTTGGACGCGAAGCTGCCATCGCCGGGTTGCTTGATGCCGTAGAGATCGAGCATCTCCTGCGGCTCGGTCTTGAAATCGGTGAGGTCCGGCACGCTCGACTGCATTTTGAACGCGAGCTCGTACTGCGCGATGCGCGTGGCGATCTCGGGATCGACCTGTTCTTCGGCGAGGAAGCCGTTCATCCGTTTGATCTCCTCGACGACTTGTCGCTGCGTGCTCTGGCACACGCCGTCGGGATTGCCGATGTAGTGGACGGCATCGCCGCGTGACTGAAACTGGATCCCCTGAAAGCGGCTCGGCAGCACGCCGCTGGACCACTGCCGCGCGGAGATCGGTTGCAATCCAGTGCGCCCTTTCGACGTGAGCACCACGTAACCCGGCAACTCATCCGTCTCCGCGCCGAGCCCATAGAGCAGCCACGAGCCCATGCTCGGCCGGCCCTTGATGATCGAACCAGTGTTCATGAAGGCGTGCGCGGTGTCGTGATTGATCTGCTCGGTCTGCATCGACCGGATCACGCAGATGTCATCCGCGATGCCGGCAATGTGCGGAAAGAGATCGCTGACTTCGGTGCCGGACTGGCCGTGCTTTTTGAATGTGGTGATCGAGCCGCGCGCCTTCAGCTCCTGCCCCTGGAGCTGCGCGATCTGCTGGCCTTTCGTGAACGACTCCGGGAATGGTTTCCCGTCGAGCGCCTTCAGCTCCGGCTTCCAATCGAAGGTCTCAAACTGCGACGGCCCGCCCGCCATGCACATGAAGATCACGCGCTTCGCCTTCACCGGGAAATGCGCCTGCCGGAGCGCGCCGCTCCAGCCCTCCGGCTTCGCGAGCGCGGCGGCGGCGGAGAGTTTGTTTTGCAACAGCGCAAAGGCGATCCCGCCGAGCCCGTAGGCGCTCTGGCTGAGAAAGGCACGGCGATTGACGCTCAGGGCGTGGGCAGTTGAGTCGAAGGGATTCATGTCAGTAGCGAGTGATGACTTCGTGGGCGTTGAGAATGACGCGGCTGAGGCTCGTCCAGGCGGCGAGTTCGGTGGGGTCGCCACCGGAGGGCGGGGACTGGCCGATTTTCAGAAGCTTCGCCGCGTCGTCGGGCGTCACGGCGAATTGCTCGCGCTGTTCGCCGAGAAATTTCTTCAGCGACTCGACTTCCTTCGCCTTCGGTTCGCGGGCGTAGGCAAATTGGAAGGCGCGCTGGATGCGCTCGTCGTCGGACGCATCCTTCGCCGTGAGCAGGCGAGCGGCGAAGAGGCGCGCGGCTTCGACGAAGGTGGGATCGTTGAGCAGCGTGAGCGCTTGCTGGGGCGTGTTGCTGACGACGCGGGCCGCGGCGCATTCGTCGCGCGCGGGGGCGTCAAAGTTCGCCAGCATCGGATGCAGGAAAGTGCGCTGCCAATGCATGTACAGGCCGCGCCGCCATTGGTCGGGGCCGGTGCTGTTCGCGTAGTCGCGATCGGGAAACTGCAGCGCGTCGTAGTAACCCTCGGGCTGATACGGCTTCATGCTCGGGCCGCCGATGTCGCGGGTATTGAGCACGCCGGCGATGAAGAGCGCATTGTCGCGCACAAACTCCGCCTCGAGCCGCCGCGGATTCTGCGACGCGAGCAGGCGATTCGCGGGATCGAGGTCGCGCAGTTCCGGACGCAGGCTGCTGCTTTGCCGATACGTGGCGCTGGTCACGAAAAGGCGAACCATGCGTTTGAAATCCCAGCCGCTCTCGCGGAACTCGCTCGCCACCCAGTCGAGCAATTCGGGATGCGACGGCAGCTCGCCCTGCGAACCGAGATCATCGACCACCGCGCTCAGACCGGTGCCGAAAAATTGCGCCCACAGGCGATTCATGACCGCTCGTGCCGTGATCGGGTTTTCTTTCGAGACGATCCACTTTGCGAGATCCAGTCGGGTGAGCCGCTTCCCTTCGGTGCTCTCGACGCGGCCCGGCAGGAAGCTCGGTGAGGATGGCAACACGACCGCGCCCGTTTCATCCTGCCAGTTTCCCCGCGGCAGCACCCGGATCGTGAGCGGATCGGTCGCCTGCGTGACCATCGTCCACGCGCGGCCATTGTTGAAGGAACGTGAGGCCGCCGCGAGTTGCTTGCACTTATCGAAGGCCGCGCGATCCACGGCGGTGCTGAGCAGCCAGGTGTCGGCGAGCAGATTCCGCTGCTGCTCGGTGCGCGCCTCGGCGAGCAGGGCGTCGCGCACGGATTTCGCCGCGACCCGCAGCGGATCGACCGCCGCAAACGGAGTCGTGCGAATCCGCAACGGCAGCGCGCTGTCCCCCGTGATCGTCACCACGAGCTTTTCTTTCGCCGCGAGTTGCACGGGCGGATCGAGCAGCCAGACGGAACTCGGCGAGTGCTCGGTTTTTGCGCGCGGCAGTTTCCAATTGCTCAAGACGCCCACCACTTCCCTGCCGTCGGCGTAGCTCGGTTCCTTCGCGTTCGCCTCGGCAAAGGAGATCGCCAGCTTGCGCTCCTTGCCATCTGCGGCGCGTACACTCGCGGCGACTTTCAGGCCCCGGCGCTGGCTGCCATTTGCCAGCTCCGTTTCATTACGTTTGCCGGCGGCAACCTCCACCCGCAGCGCCGCCACGCGGCCCACCTCCGAGTGGAGCGTGATGCGCAGGTCTTCCCCTTTTCCCAGCAGCCTTCCAAACTCCACGGCCTGCCCTTTCCCGATCGCGACGTCGCCATCGGCCACGGGTTTGGCGTCCTTGAAGATCCGCGCACTCACCGAAGGCGTGCTCCAGCCCGTCGGTTCGGCGGCCAGAAAGTCGCGCGACTCGGCGATCCATTTTTCAAATTGCGCGGTGGCCTTCGCATCCTTGGCCAGCTTTGAGCGCACGGCGCCAAAGTGGGCGTTCAGTTCGCCCTCGGCCTGCTTTTTCCGCGCCACGAGATACGGACTCTCGACCTCGATCTCGGGTGGAAAAGGATGCTCGTTGCTGAAGCCCGCGAGCTCCGGATTCTTCGTGTAGCCGTAGTCGGAATAGACGCCCCACTGCTTCACGTCCGCGAAGAAGGATTGCAGCGCATAGAAGTCCGCCGTCTTGATTGGATCGAACTTGTGATCGTGGCATTCCGCGCAGCCAAAGGTGCTGCCAAACCACGCCGCCGCGACCGAGCGCACGCGCTCCGCACCATACTTCGCGAGATACTCTTTCGGCTGCGCGCCACCTTCGCGCGTCATCATGTTCAGCCGATTGTAGCCCGTCGCGACGAGTTGCTCCTTCGTCGGATTCGGCAGCAGATCGCCGGCGAGTTGCTCGATTGTAAATTGGTCGAAGCGCTTGTTCGTGTTGAACGCGCTGATCACGTAATCGCGATACGGAAAGATGCGCTGATTCTGATCGCCGTGGAATCCGACCGTGTCCGTGAAGCGCGCGACATCCAGCCACCACACCGCCATGCGCTCGCCAAATCGCGGCGAAGCGAGCAGCCGATCCACCTGTTTCTCGTAGGCCTCCGGCGCGCCATCCGCGGCGAAGGTGGCGCTCTCCTCCGGCGTCGGCGGCAGGCCCGTGAGATCGAGCGAAAGCCGGCGCAGCAGCTTCGCTTTCGCAGCCTCCGGTGAAGGTGCGATCTTCTTCACCGCAAGCTTCTCGCGGATGAAGGCGTCGATGGGATTCCCGACTTCCGACTTCCCACTTCCGACTTCCGGCACCTCCGTCCGGACGAGCGGCGCATACGCCCAGTGCGCCTCATACACGGCACCCTCCGCCACCCAGCGTTTGATCGTCTCCTTCTGCGCCTGAGTCAGCGCCTTGTGCGCCTTGGGCGGCGGCATCAGTTCATCTTTGTCCGAGGAAAAGATCCGCTCAATGATCGCGCTCTCCTCCGGTTTGCCGGGGACGATCGGGATGACCCCGTCCTCCGTTTTCGTGATCGCCTGCTCGCGAAGATCCAACCGCAGCCCGGCCTCGCGCGTCTTCGCGTCGAAGCCATGACAGTGGAAACAGGTGTCCGACATGATCGGGCGGATGTCGCGATTGAAGGACACCGGCCCCTCCGCGCCGAAAGCCAGGGTCGGCGCGAGCACGGCAAGCGAGAGGGCAGGGAAAAGTCGGCTCATAAAAGTGGACCGGAAAGTAACCGGCGTCAGCGCTGGATCAAATCCGTTACTGCGCTCGGAAATTAGGCAGGGTTTGGAGAGACGCGAAACCAAGGAGTTGGGGCGCCCTCGCCCCAAGTAGATTCTCGGGGCGAGGGCGCCCCTACTCCTTGAAAGGTAACCACTCTAGCGCGCCGTCATCCCGGGCGGCATCCACGCGGGCAGGCTGGCCACGGACTTGGCGGCTTCGTCACTCACGGGCACGCCCCAAGTGCGGAAAAAGGGCGCGAGATTTTTCCCGGCCGCGCGCGAGAAACGCGTCATCCACTGGTCGCGCCTTTCGTTGTCATTCTTCGGGCGCTGCTCCTTGGTCAGGGTGCGATACTCGGCAAACACCTTCTGATACGTCTCCCAGTCAAAGGCATCCTGCATCTGGATGTACATGCTGAGCGCGGTGAAGGGCTCCGCTTTCCAGCGCTCAAAGTTCGGTGACGGCGCCGCGAGGAATTTTTTATGCAAGTCGATGACGGGCCCTTTGCCTTCGTGCGCGTATTCCCGCGGCTTCACCCCGCACAGCTTTTCAAAGACGTAGAGGCTGAAAAGATTGCAGGTCACTTCGCCCGTGCCTTCGAAGGTCCAGTCCGAGACTTGGTGATTGTGGCCGAGTTCGTGGAAGATGCCCCAGTTGCCTTTGAGCAGCGCGGCGCGGTCGGTGAATTTCTCCGGCTGATCCAGCCACGTCATGATCGGGTAACCGGCGTGCATGTAGCCGGCGGAGATCTGCTCGTCGCAGACGATCCGCTCGGGACGTTCGCGCTCGGCGGGGATGGCCGCGAGCTCCGCTTGGAGATCGAGCACGCGATCCCACACGTCCATCAGGGCCTTGGGATCGTCGAGCTGGCGCAGGACTTCGCTGGGCAGGGTGAGGATCACTTTGGCGGTCGCGAGTTCCCCCCAGGGCGCGGGGGCGACGCGGATTTTCGCCCGCCAATCCGCCACGCTCGTCTTCCCGTGGACGTAGAGTGGCGCAGCGACCGCGCCGGAAATTTGCACCGCGACGAGGCCGAGATCCGCGTCCTTCGGAACGTCGATGTACACCAACCCGCCAAACCCTCCCGCCGCCTTCGTCGTCGCCGCATCGAGCGGAAACTCGCGCGTGATCTCGGGGAAACGCTTCCAGGAATCGAGGTGCCACAACTCGTCTTTGTGCGCCCCGATGCGCACGCGCAGCTTCTTCTTCGCCGCCGCCGCAGGGATGGTGAAGGTGAGCACTTCGCCCGGCGCCGCGTAGAGCCCGGTGCTGTGCCAGGCGGGCACTTTCGTATCCACAGACACCGCGACATTCCCGAGCCGCGGCGCGGCTTTCGCCACCGGGCCGGGGAAGATCTCCGCCGCCGGATGCGCGCGCGTCTGCTCCGGCGGCAGCTTCCGGAGGGTTTGTCCCTGGAGGGTGAGCAGGAGGCGTCCGGCGAGATTGTCCACTGCGACCGGGGCTTTTTGCGAGGGCACCACGTTGGTCTCGGCATTGGCCGCGAGCGCGCGCACGCGGGCCAGGAAGAGCGCATCATCCGGCGGCAGGTTTTCCATTGCGCCGACCAAGGTGGAACTGACGAGCATCGCCTCAGCAGCGTTTAATTTCCCCTTTCCACCGATCTGCGCGCTGGCCGCCGCCAGCGCCCTGCCCGCGTGCGCGAGCGGCGGCACTTCCGGGCTGACGCTGAAGCCGCCCGCGGTGGTGTCGCTCAAAGTATCGTCCGCGATGATCAGCCCGGCGGCGTGGAGCAGCCGATTCACGGGGAGGTCGGTGGCCAGTTCTTTGCCGGGATTCAATTGCTTCCAGCCCCAGCCCGTCGCCGAGGTGATGAAGCCGCCGCCCACGCGAATGAACTTCACGATCGCGTCCACGTCGCCGGCCTTGATCCGGCCCGCGTCGGCCACGAGCACGGAGTTGGGCGCGAGCGCCGCGAGATTCGCCGGCGTGGTGAAGAGTCCCAGCGCGGCAAGGCCATCGCGCAGTGAACGGTCACCGAGCGTCACGAGGCCGGACTGCGCTCCACCGCGACCGGCCCAGGCGATGCAGTTGCGCAGAAACGCCGCCGTGTCCGCTTCCTTGAGCGTGGCCGCATCGAAGTAGCCACCGTGCCCGAACACCACGACGCGCCCCGCGCCCAATCGCGCCGCGCCCACGACCGGCTGCACCGTCTTGTCCGCCTTGCCCACGACGACGGGGAACGCCGCGTCGCCG
>JANNXQ010000155.1:0-2694 GCA_031409655.1 Chthoniobacteraceae bacterium
CGCCATGACTCGCTGCGCGCGCAGCGCCACTCTGAAAGATGGGCCCGCGGCCAGAGTTTGGCATGGCGCGCGGAGCGACGCCATCCACCGACGCACGTCTTTCAACAGGCTGCTAAGCCAGCGTGCCCGGTGCTTGCCGCCCGGTCACTTGAGTTGCTTGCGCGCCGGAGCGGCGAGCTCCCACTCCGCGGCCCGCGCCTCGAGGGACCGCAGGGTTTCGATGCACTCCCGCACGCGTTGCGCAGACAGACCGCGGGTGACTTGGGCGACCGCCGTGAGGTAGAGCGCGTTTACTTTTCTCCACAGTTTCCGTCCGGTCGCCGTGAGCGACACGCGGTAGATCCGGCGGTCCTCGGGGTGATCGCCGCGCCGCACCCATCCGGTCTTTTCCAGGCGATCCAATAAGCCGCTCACATTCGAACGATCCACCACGAGCCGGTCGCTGAGCTCGCGCTGGCTCATCCCCGCGGGGTCATGCTGCGCGAGCACGTTGAGCACATTGAACTGCGCACTGGTCAGACCCAGCGGACGGAAGAGCCGCTGGCTCTCGCGCAGCAAGGCGTCCGCCGTCGTGAGCACCGCCGTCGTTAGTTCGTAGCTGGGATTCGCTTTCACGTAAATAGGAGGAGGACTCGGGGCTGAGGTCATCGTGCGGTTCGGAGCGGGCACCGGTCAATCGGGTTGACCGAGCACCGCGCGCAGGATGGCGAGCATCTGCGCATTGGTGGCCTCGTCTTTGACGGCGATGCGCACGCCTCGGGAGCCGAGGTGTCGGCTCATGGCCGCCGCGTCGCGCAGAAACAAGTCCCGGTCGCGGCACCGCGTCACCACCTCGGTGGCGTCCGGGCCGGAGGGAGGCAGATGGCAGAGTAAAAAATTCGCGATGCCTGGCAGAACCTGCCAGCCAAGTCCACCGAGGCCAGCGGCCAGCGTGTCCCGTGCGGCGGCGGTCTCGCGGTAGCGCTCGGCGTAGTAGCGCGGATCCTGCAAGGCCCGCACCGCCGCCACCTGAGCCAGCAGACTCACCACCCAGGGCGGCGTGATGGCCCGCAGCTCCTCGAGCTGAGGCGGACTCGCGCAAAGGTAGGCGACCCGTGCGCCGCTCAAGGCATAGACCTTCGACATCGACTTGCAGACGATGACGTTTTCGGAATGCGCCGCGAACCTTTCGAGCGACTGGTCCGGCCCGCTGTATTCGACGTAGGTCTCGTCCACCCAGACGCGGCTGCTGGCGGGCACGCGCCGCAGCACCCGTTCCAGTGCGGCTCGCGGAATGTGCCGACCGGTCGGGCTGTTGGGATTTACGAGGATGATCAGGTCGTAATCTCCGGCGAAGGCCGCCTCCAACGCTGCGAGATCGACGGCGTAGCCAGTCTCACGAGCAAGCGTGAGACGATCCACGCGGCAACCGATGACGCGTTCGAGCACATGGGCATATTCTCCGTAAGTGGGATCGAGAATCAGGGCGCGCGAGACCGGCGTCAGCCAATGCCGCAGTGCCCGATAAATCAAATCCGAGGAACCGGCGCCGGGCAGGATGTTATCCATCCGCACGCCCCGGACATCGGCAATGACCTCGACGAGTCCGCCGCAGCCGGTCGGCGGGGAAGTGCGGAGCAGCCAGGGAAGATGTTCCGTCAGTGCCGCCAGCACGCCCGGTGCGGGAGCGAACCAGGCATCGAGCACATCGGCATTGATCACCGCGCGATGGCGATCGAGCCGGTCGAAGGTTTCGCCGATCGCGGAGAAAAATGCCCCGCCGTGAAAACACGGCGCCGGCTGCCGAAACGGGATCGGCAGCCGCCAATCCGTCTTATCCGCCAGACGGTCGCACACCTCCGCAAACTCAAACATCCGGGCGCGCAACTCCGCCACCGAGGCCATCAGCAAATCGTAAGTCACCGCGCCGGACTGGGCGGAAAGTCCGACCGCGCGCAGACCCACGCGCAAATAAAGATCGAGAATCTCCCGGCGCCCGATGGCCACGATCCGCGTCCCCCCGTGTGCCTCGACCCAGCGCAGCGCGGCATACATCAGGAGCAGCGCCAGTTCGCGCCCTCGATGCGGCTTTAGCACCGTCAGCAGCCGGACTTCATAGAGGTGGCCATCCACGAGGAAGGGCAGACCATCGCGGGGAAAATATTTGTCGATCGAATAGGCGGGCTGACCAGGCGGGGTGATGCTGATGAAGCCGGCGATCTCCCCGCCAAGCAGGGCGACGAAATTGACATTCCACTCGTCCAGCGCATCGCCCAGCCGGCCGGCGCCATTGACCGGGTGCTGGCCAAGCTCGCGGGCATACACCTCATGCCGCAGGCGCTCGAGGGCCTCGAGATGCGGCCCCGAGGCCCGCTCGAGAACGAACCTTCGGGAATCAATCCGTACCGGGCGGTCCGCTGCCAGAGGTGGCGTGGCTGGGGCGAAAGTAGTCATGGGAAACAGGAAGGCGGGAAGTGACCTCGCGATACGCGAGGTCAGTCGCACCCCGAACCTTTCGCCGATAGACTGATGATAGGTCAACGATTGATTGCTCATCTTTTCTCAAAGGTCCCACGCCGCGAGGCTCCTCGGCCCCCGCAGCCAGTTGAAATACTTGGCGAGCGCGGGTGGATGGCGTCGCTCCCCCCGCCAATGCAAAAAAAACCGCGAAAGCGCCACAAAAAAAAAATGGCCGTAGGGGGGGGGGACCCAAGG
>JANNXQ010000156.1:0-1902 GCA_031409655.1 Chthoniobacteraceae bacterium
ACAAGGCCAGCCTCTCCAGCAAAGACTAACCAATGGAAGAAAAGGCGAAAGGCGAAGGGCGAAGGGCGAAAGTTGAGATCGCTCCCGCCCTTAGCCCAGCGGGCACACAGCTCCATCTGCCGCTGGAGGCAAAAGAATGCGCTTCTTCAGCTCTGAGCCCTTCGCCTTTCGACCTTCTCGTGATCCCGACTCGTCCGCGCGTCGGCCGCGCCCATGCCGCTTTCCGCAAGCTCGGCGAACTCCTGCGTCGGCAAACCAGCCGGACGCCACCGCCGCAATCCCAAATCCACCATCCGAAATCCGCAATTCCATGAGCCTCCAAGACCGCGCGATGCTCGTCAGCCTGCATCTCTCCAAGTGGGGAGTGAACCGGCAGGACGAACCGAGCGCCACCGACCTCGCCCTGCGCAAGCGCGCGAACAGCAAAGCCATCCGCGTGACCAAGCGCCTGCTCGCCGACAACACGGCCTATGACGCCATCCGCAAATTCGACGCCGCCCTTTCATCGTGGTATCGCGCCAACACCGTCCCCTTCGACGACAACGACGCGCGCCTGCTCCCGACCACGGAGTATGACCGCTTCACCACCCACATGCGGAACGGCCGCACCCAGCGCGAGGCGCTGGTCCGCGGCTTCCTCATCGACTACGACGCCTTCGTGAGCGGCGACCGGCGCGACGGCTCCGGCCTCGGCGAAATGTGGAACGCGAAGGATTACCCCGACCGCTTCACCGTGGCCGAACGCTTCGGCATGAATCTCGACATCGCCCCGGTGCCCGACAAGAAGCACTTCCTCGTCACCATCGGGCGCGAGGAACTGCTCGAACTCCAGCGCGGCGTCGATGCCCGCATCGCTGCGGCGGAAACAAAGGTGCGCGCCGATCTCTTCCGGCAGCTCTCCGCGCCGATCATGGCGATTGCGGAAAAGCTGGCCAGCGACCGCAAGCTGACCCTCGGCACCACCGGCCCGCTGGTGGAGAATTTGCAAACCGTCCTCGCCCTCATCCCGCGCTACAACCTGACCGGCGACAAAGACCTCGATGCTTTCTGCGCCCGCGCCAGGGAACTGAGCACCGTCGCCCCCGAGACGCTCAAGACCAACCCGATGGTGCGCGGCAGCGTCGCCCGTCGGGCACAAACCATCATCGACGAAATGAGTGACTTCATGGGCGGGCCGCCGACCGCGGCGATGGCTGTCGCTGCGTGAAGTAAAGGAGTTAGGTTCCTCGCCCGCCGACAGTGGAAGCTGCGACTCCCTCAACGTCAACGAAGACCCCGGCATGATCGGTGATCGGCCGGCGCCCAATGGTCGGCACAGTCCACCCGCCTACGCTGAGAACGATCGGCGAAGGAAGACTGTTCTGACTGACGCAGATGTGGTCAATCCGCGGCCTATGAGTCAACGAGTCGTCTCCCTTAGTCACACAGTTTAGGCCGAGGTCATCTAGCGCGTTCTTTAGGTCGGTCGCGCCGGCTTTGGAACCGTAATACCGCTGGTTGGGAAATGACTGATTGAAGTCTCCCGCCACCACGAGCGCGGACGTGTTTTGTTCTCCACCCAGCCGCTTCCACTCACACGCCTGAGAGGCAAGTGCTTTACAGAATCCCTTCGCGCCCGGCCATCGCGGGTCGCTGGGCCACGGCAGGACGGTGCCGACGACGACGAGGACCACCTTGCCGGACTGCTCGATTCCAGCGCAGGCCATCCGATCCGCTTGGCTCTCGACGTCCAATGACTTCGCGGTAAGGGGCGGCTTGACCCAAATCGCAACCCAGCGCCGCTGTTCATGTGTTAGTTCATCCGCAGGACCAGATTGTGCCACCAATCGGTATGTGGGCGGCGGCAACAGATGTGTCCACGTCTCGGTCAGCACCCAGACACCTGCGTCCACGCTCAGCATG
>JANNXQ010000157.1:0-1668 GCA_031409655.1 Chthoniobacteraceae bacterium
TCGAGATCGAGCGCAATGGTGAAGTGCAGCGCCGCCTCGCCGTGGTGCAGGTGCCGCGGGTGCTGCCGCGGCTCGTCGCGCTGCCGGGCGGTGATGACGAGTTGCGCTACATTTTCATGGGCCATCTGATCGGGCATTACCTCGCCGATCTTTTTCCCGGGACGACGATCCTCGGCTTCTGGCACTTCCGGGTGACGCGCAATAGCGAACTTTACATCGACGAGGAGGATGTCGGGAATCTGATCAGCGCCGTCGAAGAGGAACTGCACAATCGCCGGCGCGGTGCCGCGGTGCGCCTGGAAGTCGATCACGACTGCCCCGGCGAGATTTACCATTCGCTGCTCGAGACGCTCGATCTCACGACGGACGATCTCTACATCATCGACGGCCCGCTCAACCCGATCCGCCTGATGGCGATCTACGAGGGCGATCACTCGCCCGAGCTGCGCGACAAACCGTTCGTCGCGCCTGTGGCCGCGCCCTTTCGCGAGAGCGCCGATCTCTTCTCGATCATCCGCCAGCGCAGCGTGCTTCTGCATCACCCGTACGAAAACTTCAGCAGCGTCGTCGATTTCCTCGAAGCCGCGGCGCGCGACCCGCACGTCCTCGCCATCAAACAGACGCTCTACCGCACCGGCGGCGATCCGCGCATCGTCGGTGCGCTGATGAATGCGGTGAAGAACGGCAAGCAGGTGACCGCTGTCACTGAATTGAAAGCGCGCTTCGATGAAGCGAATAACATCCTCTGGGCGCGCCGGCTGGAGGAAGCCGGTGTCCACGTCGTTTACGGGATCGTCCACCACAAGGTCCACTGCAAGGTCGCGCTCGTGGTGCGCCGCGATGAGGACGGCCTGCGCCGCTATCTCCATCTCGGGACGGGCAACTACAACCCCAACACCGCGCGCCTTTACACGGACCTCTCGCTTTTCACCGTCGATCAGGAGTGCGGCGAGGACGCCACGAATCTCTTCAATCTGCTGACCGGCATCTGTCAGTTCCAGGCCGCGAAGAAACTGCTCATCGCACCCTTCGCCGTCCACTCCACGATGATGAAACTCATCAAGCAGGAGACCGAGAACGCCCTTGCGAAAAAGCCCGCGCGCATCATTGCCAAGATGAACGCCTTGGTCGATCGCGAGGTCATCGAGGCCCTCTACCGCGCCTCGCAGGCCGGCGTGCAGATCGATTTGATCGTCCGCGGCATCTGCTGTTTGCGGCCCGGAATGCCGGGGATCAGCGAGAACATCCGCGTGCGCTCGATCGTCGGGCGTTTCCTCGAACACGCGCGGATTTTTTACTTCGAGAATGCGGGCACGCCGAAGGTCTTCGTCGGAAGCGCCGACTGGATGCCGCGCAATTTCTTCCGGCGCATCGAGGTCCTCTTTCCCATCGAAGAGCCGGCGATGCGCGAGCGGGTGGTGAAACAAATCCTTGAGGTGCAACTCGCGGACAAGACCAAAGCCTGGCTCCTCGACGCCACCGGCGCCTACACGCTGCCCGCGCTTCCCAAAGGCGTGAAAACGCGGCACAGCCAGGCCGAATTCATGGCCCTCGCCCTCGGCGAAAACAAAGCCCGCCGCGTCCACCGGCCGGTGAAGCGCGCCTACCCGAAAATCCAGGTCGCGCGCAATCCGCGGTAGCTTTTCACTCCACCACGAGCACGCCGCG
>JANNXQ010000158.1:0-1832 GCA_031409655.1 Chthoniobacteraceae bacterium
AACGACCTGCGCATCCGTTACCGCATCGACGGCATCCTCCACGAAGTCGCCGTGCCGCCGCAGCTCCGCGTCCTCCAGAGCGCCATCATCTCGCGTTTGAAAGTTATGTCCCACATGGACATCGCCGAGCGCCGTCTGCCGCAGGACGGCCGCATCAATTTGCAGACCCAGGCCGGCTTCATCGACGTCCGCGTCTCCACCATCCCCACGGTCAATGGCGAGTCCATCTCGCTGCGTTTGCTCTCGCGTTCCGAGACCCTGCAGTTCGGCATCGACCGCCTCGGCATGAGTGAAAAGCACGTCAAGCTCGTGCGCACCCTCCTTGCCCAGCCAAATGGCATCATCCTCGTCACCGGCCCCACCGGCTCCGGCAAAAGCACCTCGCTCTACACCTTCCTCACCACGATCAACCAACCCACTCGGCGCATCATCACCGTCGAGGAGCCCGTGGAATACCGGCTGCAAGGCGTCTCGCAGATCGACGTGAAACCCGAGATCGGCCTCACCTTCGCCAATGGCCTCCGCGCCATCCTGCGCCAGGACCCGAACATCGTCATGGTCGGTGAAATTCGCGACTTCGAGACCGCCGAAATCTCCATCCGTGCCGCCATGACGGGCCATCTCGTCTTTTCCACCCTGCACACGAATGACGCCGTCAGCGGCATCACCCGTCTGCTCGACATGGGCATCGAACCCTTTCTCCTCGCCAGCGTCGTCCGCGCCTTCCTCGCCCAGCGCCTCGTCCGCACCATCTGCCCCGACTGCAAAGCCGAGGCCGGCTACGACATCGATTACCTCAAGGAAATCGGCACCCCCTTTGCGGGCGACATGAAATACTACCGCGGCAAAGGCTGCGACCACTGCCGCCAGACTGGCTACCGCGGCCGCGCCGCCATCTACGAAGTCTGCGTCGTGAACGAAAACCTCCGCCGCATGGTCGTCCGCAAAGAAACCGGCTCCGCCATGAAAGCCCGCGTCATCCAGGACGGCATGGAGACCCTCCGCCAGGACGGCTGGCGCCGCGTGCTGAACGGCCAGACGACCATCGAAGAAGTGGTCCGCGTCACCCAAGCCGACGAAGCGCTCACCGAGACGGACTAACCCCGCCCGAATAAGCTGCCGTTCATCCGAAGTCCGAAGTTCGACGTTCGATGTTCGGTGTTCGGTGTTCGACGTTCGACGTTCGAGGGTCCCCGCAGCCCCTGAAAAAGCCCCCGCAAAAGTCGCTCACCGAACCAGCCCCACCCGCAGCATTTCCATTCCGAATTCGTCATTCGACATTCGCCTCCGTCGCCGTGGTAGATTTCAAACTCTCCGTTTTCCTCACCGTCACACCCACTCCGCGCACAGCAGCTCTGCCTGCGCGAGCACGGTCTTCACGGCCTCCTCCTGCAAGTCGGGCGGGTAGCCGTGTTTGTTCAGAATGCGTTTCACCATCACCTTGATTTTCGCCCGCGCGCTTTCTCGGAGGGTCCAGTCGATCGTCACGCTCTTTTTCACTTGGGTGATTAGCTCCGCCGCGATGAGCTTGAGCTTGTCGTCACCCATCGCTTGCACGGCGCTGTCGTTCGCTGCGAGGGCGTCGTAGAAGGCGATCTCGTCATCGGTCAGGCCGAGGTCTTCGCCGCGCTTGGTGGCGGCGTCGAGATCCTTGGCGAGCTTGATCAGCTCTTCGATGACCTGCATCGTCGAGATGGCGCGGTTGTGGTAGGCGTTGAGGGTCTTCTTGAGCTTCTCGCTGAGCCGAGCCGCTGGAGCGTGCGAGACAGGCAGCGCGAAGCGATGGGCGAAGCCCGCAGGCATGGGAATGCCGGAGCCAACACCTGGCTCTG
>JANNXQ010000159.1:0-10098 GCA_031409655.1 Chthoniobacteraceae bacterium
GGCATGGGCTCTGGCTGGCGCTCCTCGCGGCGGCGATTTCCTTTGGCTGGTTTCAGCTTGATGGAAACATCGGCATCAATCTCGCGGACGAAGGCTACCTCTGGTATGGCGCGCAGGCGGTGGGTCGAGGGGAAGTGCCGATGCGGGATTTCCAGGCCTACGATCCCGGGCGCTACCTCTGGACAGCCGCCTGGGCGCGGGTGCTCGGACAGGATCTCGTGGCCCTGCGGCTTTCGTGCGTGATCTTTTCGGTGCTCGGTGTCACGGCAGGTTTGCTCGTCGCGTGGCGGCTGTCGCGGCACTGGCTCTTCCTCATCAGCGTCGCGCTGCTCCTCTGCGCGTGGATGCATCCGCGCTTCAAATGTTTCGAGCAAAGCATCGCGCTCATGGTGGTGTATGCCGGCGTGCTCCTGCTCGAACGGCCGACGGTGAATCGCCATTTCGGGGTCGGGATTTTCGGCGGGCTCATGGCCTTCATGGGGCGCAATCACGGCGTGTATCACGTCATCGCTTTCCTCCTCCTCATCGCGGCGGCGGCCCGCGGTCGCGGCTTCGGGATCTGGCTGCGCGACAGCCTGGCGTGGGGCGTCGGCATTTTCATCGGCTACATGCCGCAGCTCCTGATGTTCAAGGCCGTGCCCGGCTACTTGCAGGAGTTCAAGCACTACGTCGCCGCGATCGCGAGCAAGGGCACCAATCTGGCCGCCAGCATCCCGTGGCCGTGGCGCGTGGAGATGAATCTGCCAAACTGGCGCTGGGCTTCCGCAGTGCTGGAAAGCGGATTCTTCGTCGCGCTGCCGCTCTTCCTGCTGCTCGCTGCGTGGTGGATTTTCACCCGGAAACGTGCGAGCCACGCGCTGGTCGCGGCGGCCTGCATGACGCTGCCGTATGCGCACTTTGCCTTCTCGCGACCGGACACGATTCACCTCGGCCACGCGGCGCCGACGCTCGCCCTCGGCCTCCTCGCGCTGGCCTTCGCCGTGGGGCCCGCTGCCGGTCAAATGCTCACGCCCGTGCTGCTCGGCGCCAGCTTGCTGACGAACCTTTTCGAGACGGGGCTCGCACGCAAAATCTTCCCGCCGACCCCGCCGCTCGTCCAGATGGAGGTGCGCCAGCGGACGATGAGCGTAGGTGCGGAAGAGGCGGAATTTCTGAAGTCCGCGACGACGCTCGCGACCGAGATCGCGAACCCGGATGAGCGCATCCTTTTCCTCCCGAATCTGCCGGCGCTCTACCCCGCCGTGGGCCGCACCTCGCCGATCCCGCAGCTCTACTGCATCTTCCCTGCATCGCTCGAGGAGCAGACGGAGATGGTGCGCGAAATCGAACGGACCCGCGTGCAGTGGGTGCTGCTCCGCGACTACCCGCTGGATGGCCGTGACGATCTGCGTTTCCGGCAGACAAACCCGCTCGTCTTCGCCCACTTCAGCCGCTATTTCGCGCCGTTTCCAATGCCTTCGCTCCCCACTGATTCCGTCATCTTACGTCGCATCACGGCGCCGCGCCCGTGATGACGCGCACTGAGTTTCTGGTCTTCGGCCAGCCCCAGATCGAGCAGGCGGAGATCGATGAAGTGGTGGATTCGCTGCGCAAGGCGTGGCTCGGCACCGGGCCGAAAGTGGCGCGTTTTGAAAACGACTTTGCGGCCTACAAGGGCGTGCCGACCGCGGCGGCGGTGAACTCCTGCACGGCGGCGCTGCACCTCAGCATGGTGGCCGCTGGCCTTCAGGCTGGGGATGAAGTGATCACCAGCGCGCTGACCTTCTGCGCGACGGTGAATGCGATCATCCATGCGGGCGCGACGCCGGTGCTGGCGGACGTGGACCCGGCGACGATGTGTCTCGATCCCGCCGACGTCGAGCGGCGCATCACCCCGCGGACCCGAGCCCTGCTCGTCGTCCATTTCGCGGGACATCCGTGCGCCATGGAGGCCTTCGAGGCGCTCGCCGCGCAGCATGGGTTGAAGCTCATCGAGGACTGCGCGCATGGCATCGAGACGGAGTATCGCGGGCGGAAGGCGGGGACCTTCGGCGACTTCGGTTGCTTCAGCTTTTACGCGACGAAGAATATTTCCACCGGCGAAGGCGGCATGATCCTCGCGCGCGCCGAGGCCGACATGAAGCGGGTGAAGATGCTCGCGCTGCACGGGATGAGCGCCGATGCGTGGCGCCGCTTCAGCGACGACGGCTACCGGCACTACCAGGTCGAGGAGTGCGGCTTTAAGTACAACATGATGGATCTCCAGGCGGCGCTCGGCATCCATCAACTCGCCCGCGTGGAGACTTGGTGGGAGCGGCGGCGGCAGGTCACGGAGCGTTATCGCACGGAATTCGCGACCCTCCCGCTCGGTTTCCAGACCGATGCGCCCGCCGATTCCCGCCACGCCTACCACCTTTTCCCCATCCTCATCGACCCGGCCCGCGCTGGCCTCACGCGCGATGCCTTCCTCGAGGCGCTGCAGCGGCGGATGATCGGCGCCGGCGTTCACTACCTGAGCATCGCCGAGCATCCGTATTACCAGAGGACTTTCGGCTGGCAGCCCGAAGCGTGGCCGCACGCGAAGCGGATCGGTCGCCAGACGCTTAGCCTGCCCCTTTCACCACGATTAACGGATGAGGATGTGGAGGACGTCGTGGACGCGGTGCGGGCGATCGTCCGGAGTCCGACGTGACCCAAGGAGCTGGGGCGCCCCCGCCCCGTGTTTGAAACTTGGGGCGAGGGCGCCCCAACTCCTTGAAAGCACCTTCCTGCGCGCCAGCGTTCCCGGGACTTACGGCGGCGGCGGTGCTGCGGAGAGTTTGTCGCGCAGTTCGATGAATTCCTTTTGTCCGGCGCGCAGCGCGAGCGCCTTGTCGAGTGCCGTGCGGGCCCCGGCAATGTCGCCCTTTTCAAAACGCACCCTGGCGAGCAGGTAGTGCGTCTTCGCGGCCTCGGGTTCGGCAGCAGCGGAGGCGGTGAGAAATTTCTCGGCGACCTCCCAGCGCTTCTCCTCGAGCGCGAGGACGCCGAGATTATTCAGCGTGCCGGCGTGGCGGGAGTCGATCTCCAGGGCGAGCCGGTAGAAAAGTTTGGCGTGAGTGCGCTGGGCACTCTTTTCCCGCGCGTCAGACGAGCGCTCGCTCCGGGCCAGCCAGAGATTGCCGAGCGCAAAGTCGATGTCCGCATTTCTCGGAACGTAGGCGTAGGCCGTCTCCAGGTTGCGTTGTGCGCGATCCAGATCGCCGGCATCGGTCGCGCGGATGCCGGCTTTATAGTGATCCAGCGACCACAGCCCGATGTCGCCCCGTGGGATCGAGACGAACCAAGCCGCGCCGAGCGCCCCCGCCAAATACATACTGGCGGGCAACCAGCGGGAGCGGCTGAGATTTTCGTAGAGCATCCAGAGTCCGCCCGCGCCGAGCAGTATCAGGCCAGGGACTGCGGCAAGGCGGTAGCGTTCCGTGACGAAGACCGGGAGCAGCGCCGCCATATGCAGGAGCACGGCCGCCGCGACCCAGCGCGCGCGGGGAAACCTCCACACCACCGGGATCAGCCCCGCCAGCCCGAGTGCCGCGACGATGCCAAAGCGCAGACCCGGCGGCAGGATGCCCTCGTCGCGCAGGAGTTTGATGATGCTGAGGTCGTCATACTGGTAGGCGTTCCAAAAGTTCCCGAGTTTCACCCCTATGAGCCGGAGCCACGCGGGGCGATTCGCTCGGATGTAATCGTTCGCTTTTGCGCTCCAATACTTCGACACCTCGGCCCGGGTGAGTTTCCGGCCAGCGGCCTCCTCCGCGAGCGTGATCGAGTCGCGGAGCAACCCGTCCTGCGTGGCGCGGAGACCGGGCGGGATCTTCGGATAGCCAGTCGCCGAGGGATTGTTGCCGATCCAGAAATTGATGCCGCTGTGCGCGGAAAGCAGCACCGGCTCACGGGCGATGAAGTAATTGTGCAGCCACGCGGGTGCGGCTCCCGCGTAGATGCCCGCGAAGAGGATGGCCATCGCCGTCGCGCTGCCCGCGAGCCGCGTCCGCCACGGCCGGCCCCGCTCGACCGTGAAAATGATCGCCGCCAGCATCAGCGGCACGAGAAAGAGAATCGTCGCGACCAGCATCGCGACGACCCCGCTGGCGAGACCCAGGGCCAGCCACGGCTGCCACCGCGTGGCTTTGTCTGTGGCCATCAGCCACCAGATACATCCGTAGAATGCCAGCACCAGCCAGACGGTCGGCATGAGGATGGCGGAAAATGTTTGTGCCGGCAGGTAGCAGGTCCACGCGAGCGCGGCCGCAACCCCGATCAGGTGGGGGCGCGGGCCGCTCCCGCCCTCGTCTTTGCGATCTCCGAAGGCCAGCAGGGCTATCTTATAAATGAGAACCGCGATCAGCCCTTCGAAGCCGGCCTGCAGCAATCCCGCAGCGAAGGGATTGAATCCGCCCGCCACCGTGTAGATCGCTGCCAGGACATACGCATAGCCCGGGAGCCCGTAGAAGGCCTTCCCGTCGGTCCATGCCCCATGGGTAATCCTCAGCGCCCAGTCGCTGTAGAATTTCATATCGTCGCCCTCCGGCAGGAAGTGGATGGAGTGTGAAAAGCGCACCAGCACCAGCAGCCGGACCAGAAACGTCAGCGCGAAGAGCGCTAATGCAGGTGAGAATCGGGACGCAGACTTGAGAAGCGGCGGCGGCATGTGGGTCAAACAGAGGCGCTCATCTCGTGCCACTCCCGAGGCGATGCCAAGGGAAAACGGGGTTTTGTCTGGAAATTACAAAACTCAGACCGGTCTTGGCATCACCGCTGCTTTATCCCCCATGTGTAAGCCTCGGAGTGATCCGAAGCATTCATAAACAAAATCCTAAACTAACCGAACTAATAACACCGTATGTTGCAGAAACTAAATAAGAACCGTGGGGGCTTTACCCTCGTTGAAATCATGATCGTGGTCGCCATCATTGCCTTGCTGGCTGCGATCGCTGTCCCAAACTTCCTCCGGGCTCGTAAGCGCTCCCAAGCGTCCCGCGTCCTGCAGGATATGCGCATGGTGGACTCCGCCATTGACCAGTATGCCATCGAGTTTAACAAATCGAGCGGCATGTCCGTCAACTGGACCGACATCCGCGCCTACCTGAAGACTGGCTCGAAGCTGTATAACACCACCGGTTCTGACATGCTCGGCTTCACCATCAATGGTGGCAGCTTCACCGTGGACGGCATCCCACGCATCGCCTCCTCGACCTACAACGCTCTCTCTGACGTTGCGCCGAGCGATTTCTGGTCGCCCTTCTATTGATCCGGAGCGAAAAGCCTGATTCAGGCATCGCTTAAAGCCGCTCTCCTGTTAAACCGGGAGGGCGGCTTTGCCATTTTCGGGGGCGTCCCTGCTTGCGGATCGGCGTGAGATTCTGCGCGCCAAAACGGGGGTGAACGCGGATGCGGCAGACCCGGCTGGAAGTAGATCGGTGCGAGTCTTCGACGGAAAGGCCAGCAACCGCCTGTCGAAAGCAGAGAGACGGTTCGTCGTTGCTGAAAATCGAGGGCCAGACTTGAGAAACGGCGGCGGCATATGGGGCACGCGGAAGCACCCATCTCGTGCCACTCCGAAGCGAGGCCAAGGGAAAACGGGGTCTTTGTCTGGAAATTACAAAACTCAGACCGGTCTTGGCATCACCGCTGCTTTATCCCCCATGTGTAAGCCTCGGAGTGATCCGAAGCATTCATCTATTAAATCCTAAACCAACCGAACTAATAACACTGTATGTTGCAGAAACTAAATAAGAACCGCGGGGGTTTTACCCTCGTTGAAATCATGATCGTGGTCGCCATCATTGCCTTGCTGGCTGCGATCGCCGTCCCAAACTTCCTCCGAGCTCGTAAGCGCTCCCAAGCGTCCCGCGTCCTGCAGGATATGCGCATGGTGGACTCCGCCGTCGACCAGTATGCCATTGAGTTCAACAAATCGAGCGGCATGTCCGTCAACTGGACCGATATCCGCGCCTACCTGAAGACTGGCTCGAAGCTGTATAACACCACTGGCGAGGACATGCTCGGCTTCACCATCAATGGTGGCAGCTTCACCGTGGACGGCATCCCGCGCATCGCCTCCTCGACCTACAACGCTCTTTCCGACGTTGCACCGAGCGATTTCTGGTCGCCCTTCTTTTGATCCGAAGCGAAAAGCCTGATTCAGGCATCGCTTAAAGCCGCTCTCCTGTTTAATCGGGAGGGCGGCTTTGCCGTTCCTAAAGGGCTGAGAATACCTAATCACCGATGGCGAAGTAGCATGGGGAGCCGGATGTCCTGCGAACCTGAGATCGCACCGCTCAGCGAGCCACGGCCGTGGACGGGATTGGGCGCGTTGCTGTTGTGCTTTGTGGCGGGATTCCTGGTGTATTGGCCGGCGCTGGCTGGGGAGCGGATCTGGGATGACGCCTATCTTGTAGGCGAGAATCCCTTCTTTCGGAGCCCGGTCTTCAGCTTCGAAGTCTTCCGCCACTGGCTCTTCTTCGATTCCCTTTCCACTTACTATCGGCCAGTTCAAAACTGGTCGTATATGTTGGATTACTGGCTGTGGAGCGGAGACACCTTTGGCTACCACCTGACCAACGTACTGCTGCATTCCACGAGCGGGTTTTTGCTTTACCTGCTGCTCCGGGGTTTGCTTCCGGCGTTGCTGGGTGGAGGGGCGGACAAACGGGCGGGTGTTGTTGCGCTCCTGGTAGCCGTCGTCTGGACGGTGCATCCCGCACACAACGCCGCGGTGGCCTACATCTCGGGGCGGGCGGATAGTCTCGCGAGCTTCTTCGCGCTGGCGGCCTGGCTTTTTGCGCGGCGGGTGCCGTTGGCTTCGAGCGGACGAGGTCGCGTCGCGTTCACGATCCTTGCGGGGTGTTCTGCCTTGCTGGCGTTGTGCTCAAAGGAGATCGCGCTCGTGTGGTTGGGTTTGTTTGCCTTTCATCTGCTGGTCTTTGAGCGATTGACTAAGTGGCAGATTAAGTTACGGCAGGTCGCGATGGTTGGGTTAGTCATCGGCGCTTATGCGTTTCTGCATTCACTGCCTGAGCGCCGCCTGAAAGCCGAGGACGGTCCGCCACCGCCCGTTCCCGCCCGAGCCTTGCTGATGTTCCGGGCGCTCGGTGACTACGCCGGGCTCATGGTTTGGCCTGGGGAGTTGCACATGGAGCGTTCGCTTGCAGATCCTGTTGCCCTTGGCAGCGCCAAGGCCTGGCGCGAGCGCATTGGTTACGAGTACCTTTCGGTCCTTGGCTTTCTCACGGTATTGGCGGCCTTCTTTGCCTGTCGAAGGGAAGCCCCGGCCCTCGGTCTGCGGAGGTTTGGCGTCGCCTGGTTCGGGATCGCGTTTCTCCCGATCTCGAATCTTTTTCCGCTCAATGCCGAGGTGGCCGAGCACTGGATCTACCTTGCGAGTATCGGGTTTCTGCTGGCGGTTGCCGGATGGGTGCTGGCCATGCCTCAGCGCTGGCAGGGCTTTGCCGGTGCGGTGGTCGCCTGCGCGATCGTTGGCCTCGGAATGCGAACTTCGATCCGTGCGGGGGACTGGGTGAATGCCGAGACTTTCTGTCAGCGCACCATCGCCTCGGGTGGAGGTTCACCGCGGTTACTTTCCACCCTCGCCGAGATCTACGCTCAGCGGGGTGAAGTCGCAAAGCAGGAGCGTCTCTTGCGGAAAACCCTAGCGTGCTTCCCCCAGTTCGCGCCCGCGCGGTTCGCTCTTGGCGGTTGTCTTCAGCGGCAGGGTCGGAATGACGAGGCTGCGGAGTTACTCTCCCAGAGTAAGGAAGGTGGCTTCGGCTCGCTGAGCCTCTTTCCGCGCACCTGGACGGCGAGTTTGCACGTGGCGCGCCTGCGCGTGGATTCCGGGGAAACGGAGGAAGCGCTCGCGATCCTCCGGACAGCGCGTGCGGGTTTTCCTGAGACTTGGGAACTGGTAAAATACGAGGCCGGTCTGCTCCGGCGGGATGGTGATACCACGAAGGCGGTTTCGCTCGTGGGCGAGTTTGCCGGTGGGCGTTGGTGGCATGTGGATGCCCGGCTTACCCTCGCCGAACTGCGCACGGAAAGCGGCGACCCTGAAGGCGCACTTGCCGATCTCCGACACGCCAGCCGCCTCGATCTCTATGACCCGCGGCCCTTTGCGGCCATCGCGCGCATCGAGCTGGCCCGCGGCCGCGGGGAGGCCGCGATCGAGGCGCAATGCACGGCCATCAGCCGCCAGCCTCAGCGTGCGGAGTCGTACCTCGCGCTGGCCGCGATTTTCGATCAACTCGGACGCCAGCCTGAAGCGGAGGCCGCCTTCCGCCGGGCCCGCAGTCTCTCTCCGGATCTCGCGCGATTGTGAGGCAGCGGGGGTCACCAGCGGCGCGGTTCGAAGCGGCGCCGTCCGAGATCGAGATTACCGAGGATGTGCGTCGCGTCACCCGGCGGGAGTTTCCGCTGCCACGCGGCTTCGCTCGCATCGTAAAAAAGGGCGCGGATTTCGTAGTCACCCGCGGGAACCGAGGCCGGCAAGACGAGCGTCCATTCTTCGGCAGACAAACCCGCCTGCGTCTCCGGGGCGCAGGCGCCTTTCACAAAAGGATAGAGGCGCTGACCGTCGCTGAGCACGAGCATGAGCCAGGGAAAACGGGTGCGTTCCCCGGTGAATTCCCAAGCCAATCGCATCCGCACGACGCCAGGGTCATCACCGCCCATCTGCGCCGCGAGCAGGGTCGTGGTGTCGTCAAATTTCAGCATCGGCGATTCACTCGTGAAGCTCGCCTGCGCCTCCCCCTTCGTAAAAAGCGCGACGTCGTTGCGCGCCTGCACCCTCCATGAACTCTGGCGCAGGAACTCGTGCAGCAGTCGATCGCTCGAGGCGACCTCGCGCTCCGCGGAGACGCGCATCCGCGGATGGTAGTAGCCTGCCTGGGTGCTGAAAGTCGCTGGGTCCGCGTAGTCGATGAGCACGGCATCGGTCGGTGCGGGCGTCTCATAGGATTCGCGACTGAGCGTTTTGAGTCCTTTGAGAATGTGATGCAGCGAGATCAGGCGGGAGCGCGTGGCGAGATGGGAAAGATAAGGCTGCGACGCCACGACGCTCGCCTCGGGTGGGATGGCGGCGACCAGCTTCGCCTTCCACGCGCGCTCATCGATGCGCGCCGACACGGTTGAAATTTCGCGCACCCAATTTCGCACCGGCCCGACCCAGATCTGTCCGACCAAACACGCGAGTAACACCCCGGCGGCGACCCACCGGGGCGAGCGCAGGCGTGAAAAACTCTCGGCAGCGGCGATCCAGAAGAGCGGGATCAGGGGCGCCGGATAGTGGGCGCCGATCGACCACTCCGAGTAGCGCCAGGAGAGCAGGTGCTGGAGGAGCAAGGGCGCGGCGATCAGCCACCAGCGGGGCCGGAGCAGCGGTAGCGCGAGCAGCGGGAGGAGCAGGCTCCAGACGAGATTTCCCTGGGTGAGAGAGCGCCAGAGCGCGGAGCAGGCAAGCTGCGGAGCGACGGCAAAATTTTTCACGATCTCCCCTCCGGACGCGCCGAGGTGCGAGTAGAGCTGGAGGTAGTCCACGTTCCCGGCATTCAGCCACGGACTGATGACCCGCCCGCAGATGAGCAGCCACGCCGCGGCCACCACCCCGGGCCACACATTCCAGCGCAGCACCCACGGCGTGCCCCGGCGCCGATCGAGCACGGCAAAAACCAAGCACCACGCCACCAGCAGCAGGGCCATGTTTTCCTTCACGCTCAGCAGGGCCACGAACCAGAGCCAGAAAGCGCCGCGACGTTCCGCGAGCCGCGCCTCGATGAGCAGCAGGAGCAGCGGGCCAGCGAGGGCTTCCGGGTGAAATTCATACACGCCGACGCGGACGGTCGCCGGGGTGAGGATCGTGGCCAGGGCCAGCACGATGCCGGGGAAGCGCTCGATCCCGAGCCGCTGCGTGATGCGCCACGCGGTGAAGGGCATCGTGGCCAGGGCCAGGGTCTGCACGATGACAAAGAGCATCGGGTGCGACCAGAGCGCGAAGATCGGGGCCAGCAGGAAGACGATGGGCTCCGCGTGATTGCCCATGAGCGGGACATTCAGCAGCGACACCGTCCACTGGCCGCGCAGCGC
>JANNXQ010000160.1:0-11012 GCA_031409655.1 Chthoniobacteraceae bacterium
CGCTTGGAGGCGGACTTTTTCGTCTTGCGACGTGCGATGGATCGAGGCATGTACCGGGTATGGTAGCGGGCGAAGCGCCCTTGGCAATCTCTTTTTTCCCCTATGCGACGCTGCTCAGCAAAGGGCGCCGAACAGCGGCGATTCCTTCATAGAACACACCCACAGCACTACTTTACCGCCTCAATAAAACTCAAGAGATCGGCCATGTCCTGAACGCTGAGGCCGGCTTCGAGGCCCTCCGGCATCAGGCTTTGGCCAGCGGAACTACTCCCTTTCACGCTCGCCCGCGGAATGTTGATCTCTGCGCCGCCCATCATTTTCACGGTGAGACTGCTGGCGTCGTCTTGGGTGATCAGGCCCATGAGCGTTTGCCCCTCCTTGGTGTTCACCGTGTAGGCGATGAATTGCGAGGCCACTTCCTTGTGCGGCTCCACGATGGCGGTGAGCAACGCATCGCGCCCCTTCGCTTTGACGGTGATCAAGTCCGGCCCGACGGCGACACCTTCCACTCCGGCGCGGTGGCAAGCCATGCAGCGGGAGCGAAAGTGCTCGAGGCCGCGCGCAACGTCGCCACTTGCGAGTAGGGCAGGTTGAAATTTGGCGAGCACTTCAGCGCGTGGGGCCGGGATCACCGCCGCGAGGGCCGTCTTCGCGAGCGCGGAAATCTTCGGCGTCTTGTGCTGCACGAGCCCTTGCACCTGCCCCGCGCTGAGTTGTCCGGGTTCGACCGAGCCCGCCTGGATCGCGCCGAGCAGCGCCAGCGCGCAGTCCTCGCGGGCCAGCAGGGCATCCAGCGACGTTGCCCTCGCCTTCGCGCCGAGTTGCGGCCAGCGATCGAGGAAAATCTTCGGCACCTCCGACGAGGTGCGTTGGGCGAGCGTCTGAATCGCGGCGATCTGGATCGGCTCGGGGTCGGCTTTACCGAGACACGCGCGCAGGGCGTCGATCGCCTGTCCTTCCGGAGCGAGACTCAGGAGTTCGATCGCCTCCAGGCGCTTGGCAGCGGGCGCATCCGCGGTACTGGCCGTCTTGCTGGCGGCGGTGAAAAGCGCGGCCAGCTTCTGCCTGACATCCACTTTCTCGATCGTCGTGCCCCGTCGCCGCAGCCCGTCACCGAACGCCCGGACCCAGACGGGATTCGGAGCACGCTGCGTCAGAAAGTCGATCAGTGCGGCTGCATCGGAAGGTTTCGCCGCCGCGCGGATCTCGATGAGCTTCGCGAGAAATGCGCCCGCCTGTTCCGCGATGGCGGCATCGCTCGTGAGCGGAATGAAGAAGGTGTCCGCCACCAATTCCGGCGGCCCGCCCAAGAGCGCTGCGGAAATCCACGGATCGGCAAAGTCTCGCCGCGCGAGTTGGAGGAGCGCAGGGGTAAATCGGGCGACCGCGTCACCGGATGTTGCCGCCGCAAGCACCGTCTCCAGCGTGAGCGCCAGCTGGAAGCGCACTCGGTCGTCACGGTCATTCGCGAGCGCCGCAAGTTGGACGCCAAGGGTTTTTGGGAGTGGCCCTTTGATCAACAACTTCTCCGCCAAAGCAATCCCGCGCTCACACACCCGCGGATCGTGATCGGAAAGCGCACTAAGAACCCCGTCCTCGCCGAGAGCGCCAAGTCCGTCGAGTGCGCTGAGGGCGTGCAGCTTGGCTAGCGGATCCGTCGTCTCTTTCACCAGCGCGGTGAGCAGCGGAATGGCCGCCATGTCCTGCCGCTCATAGAGAAGGCGCGCGGCGGTGTCGCGGTGCCAGCCATTCGGATGACCGAGGGTATGCACTAACTCGGCCAACGGCATTTTGCCGAGCGCCGTCCCCTTCCGACGCTGCCAGGCGGTCTCCTCTGGCACGAGGCGATAGATGCGCCCGCGATCGTTCCCGCTATTTAGGTCGAGGTGCTTCTTGATCTCGTCCGGAATGCTCCACGGATGCTCAATGACTTCGCGATACATGTCGCAGATGTGCAGGCAGCCATCCGGCGCGTTGGCAAAGTTGACGACGCGCACCCAGGTATCCGTACTCGCGGCAAACTCGAAGCCCTGCTCGTCCTCGGGCCGCTTGCCGATGAGACTTACTCCGTCCGGATAGAGCTTCTTCCGATGCACCAACTGGCCACCGGCGTCGCCACTGAAGGTATTATTGACAAAGTCCGTGCCATAAGCGTCCCCGCGAAAGACCGTGGTCCCCGTTGCGCCCGTAAAGTAACCAGACACGCGTCCTCCACCTTCGACACTGCCTTTGACCACTCCGGCGATGCGCCAACGGGTGCGGATGATCCGCCAAGGCTCATCCGGACAAATCCGGAAGACCTCAGCAGCCCCACCATCCGCCGCGATGCTCCGCCGTGACGCTGGCATGGTGAAGTAAGGATTCCGCCACGAGTATTTGTCGTCATAGACCCAGAAGTGAAGGTGATCTGAGTTGGAGCAGCCAAATTTCCGCCCATAGTTATCGAAACTCATCCCATACTGCGCGCCTCCGGCTTCGAGTCCGAACTCATGAGTGCGTGGGTCGAACCAAAAATCGCGGCCGCCCAGCTCCTGCGCCGGCAGTTCGGGCCGCTTCAAGCAGACGACCTTGCCACGGTTGCCGCCACCGGCGAGGACGTGAACGCGGTTATCCTGCCCCCACTGGAAGCTGTTCATGAGCCCCTGAACATTGAGCAGCTTCAGACCGGTGCCGAAGCCCGTGTAGATTTTCTCCCGCACCTCGGCACGACCGTCGCCGTTCCGATCTTCAAAGCGCCAGATGTCCGGCGTGGCACCCACATAGAGTCCGCCATTCGCCCAAATTAAACCCGTCGGCCAAGGCAGGTTATCGGCGAAGATTGTGCTCGTCTCGTAGTACCCATCGCCATCCTTGTCTTCGAGCATCGAGATCTGGCCAAGGTGCGGAGTCACATCCCGCATCTCCGAGTAGTCATTCATCTCGCAGACAAACATCCGCCCATTCTCATCGAAGCAGATCGCAATCGGATCACGCACCTGGGGTTCGTGCGCCGCGAACTGGAGCTGATAGCCGGGCTTTACCTTCCAGGTCGCGATCGCTTCCCGCGGCTCGACTGCTGGGTAACGTGGGAGATCCTTAGCCGGATCCACCGCGACCTCATTTTTTGTTCCACCATACTCCGCCTTGTAAGTCGATTGGGAAGAGATGGAGTCCTTAGCCGGCGTCTCGGCGGCGCGAAGATCAGGGAGCAGAGCCACCAGGAGACTTAGGAGGAGCGGTTTCATCGAGAGGCGAGATTCCGCTAGGCCAGAAGCTTTTTTAAGAGCTCACCGTGGACATCGGTGAGACGGAAGTCGCGACCTTGGAAGCGGAAGGTGAGCTTTTCGTGATTGAGGCCGAGGAGATGGAGGATGGTCGCATGGAGATCATGGACATGAGCGCGATCTTCCACCGCGTTGAAGCCGAGTTCGTCGGTCACGCCCACGGTCTGGCCAGGTTTCACGCCGCCGCCAGCGAACCACATGGTGAAGGCGTCGATATGATGATTGCGACCGGTGAACTCACGGTTCTCACCCATCGGAGTGCGGCCAAACTCACCGCCCCAGATGACGAGGGTGTCATTGAGCAATCCCCGGGATTTCAAGTCGCGCACGAGCGCGGCGCAGCCCTGGTCGATCTCGGCGCAGCGTTGCGGAAAATCTTTTTCCAGGGTCTCGCCACTGCCTCCGTGGCTGTCCCAATTCGTGTGGTAAAGCTGCACGAAACGGGTGCCACGCTCGACGAGACGGCGGGCAAGGAGGCAATTGCGAGCGAAGGATGGTTGCTTTGGATCAACCCCGTAAAGGTCGAGCGTCGCCGGAGATTCGCCGCTGATGTCGATGAGTTCCGGCGCGCTGGATTGCATGCGATAGGCCATTTCGTAGGCGTTGATCCGCGTCTGGATTTCGGCGTCTCCCGTCTCGACGAGTCGCGCGAGGTTCAAATCCCGGATCGCGTCGATGGCGGTGCGTTGCTCCTGCTGGGAAATGCCCGGCGGGGTCGTCAGGCTGAGGATCGGCTCGCCTTGCCCGCGCAGGGGCACCCCTTGATAAGTCGTGGGCAGAAAGCCGCTCCCCCAGTTCACGGAGCCACCACGCGGGCCTCGCGGGCCGCTTTGCAGGACGACGAAGCCGGGTAAGTCCCGCGCCTCACTACCGAGGCCATAGGTGAGCCATGCTCCCATGCTGGGTCGGCCAAATTGGCCACCTCCGGTATTCATAAAGAGCTTGGCTGGGGCGTGGTTGAAAAGGCTCGTCGCGCAGGAAGTCACGATGCTCAGGTCATCCACGATCCCGGCAGTGTGGGGTAGCAGGTCACTCACCCAGGCGCCGCTCTGGCCATGCTGCGCAAAGGCGCGGCGGCTGCCGAGCAGCTTCGAGCTGTGGCTGGTGTTCATGAAGGCGAACCGCTTGCCTTCAATGTAACTCTGCGGGATCGGCTCGCCGTTTAGCTCGGTGAGCTTGGGTTTGTAGTCGAAGAGATCGAGTTGCGACGGGCCGCCCGCCATGAAGAGGTAGATGACGTTCTTCGCCCGGGGCGGAAAGTGGGGCTGCCGCGGAGCGAGCGGATCCGCAGATGAAGGTGCGGCGGCGAGCGGTTGATCGTCGAGCAGCGACGCAAGGGCGACGGACCCGAGGCCGAGAGAGCAGCGGCTGAAGAAGTGGCGGCGGGTAAGATCGTGGAGAGGGTGCGGGTTCATGGCGTCACTCGCGGGTGATGGTTTCGTCGAGGTTCAAAAGGACGCGGGCGGTGGTGAGTGGGTCGAGCCTGGCGAGACGCTCGATCTCGGCGGCGGAGGGCTGGCGGGCGACGCAGCGGCGAAACGCAGACTCCACACCTTCCTCCCGGACGATCTGCGCGAGTGCCTGGGCGAACTCGAAGAAGGCGGCATCGTTTAATAACGTCAGGGCTTGGAGTGGCGTGTTACTCCGCAGGCGGCGGGTGCAGGTGGTGAATGAATCGGGCGCGTCGAAGACGGTGAGCGCGGGATGCGGGCTGGCGCGGAAGAAGAAGGTATAAAGACCGCGCCGGAAACGATCGCTACCGCTGCTGGTGGGCCAGGGACGCTTGACCTGACCGACGTTCATGGCGCCTTCAGGTTGCGGCGGATAGACGGGAGGACCGCCGAGTTTCGGGTTGAGCAGGCCGGTGGCGGCGAGGCTCAGGTCGCGCACCGCTTCGGCGTCGATGCGCAGGCGGGTCTGATGGGAGAGGAGCCGATTGGTCGGATCTTTCAGGGCAAGATCCGGGCGCGCCTTGGAACTGCGCTGGTAAGCAGCGCTCGTGACGATTGACCGATGCATCGCTTTTAGACTCCAGCCCTTTTCCATGAACTCCACGGCGAGCCAGTCGAGTAAGTCCTGGCTCAGGGGGGCGCTGCCTTGGGTGCCAAAGTCATTCTCCGTTTCCACGATACCCCGGCCGAAATACTGGAGCCACACGCGGTTCACAAGCACGCGGGCCGTCAGTGGATTGCGGCGATCCACCAGCCACTTTGCAAGGTCGAGACGGTTGGGTGCGGCGGGACTTCCGGAGAGTGGGTGCAAGATCGCGGGTGTCGCTGCGGTCACGACATCCGCCGGGCGGGTGAAGTCGCCTTTGATGAAGAGGCGGGTCTCACGCGGCTCCGGGAGGTCGCGCATGATCAGGGTGGTGAGTTTATTGGCGTCGGCCCGCTCGAGCTCGGTAAGTCGATCGTTGATCCCTTTGAACTCGGAATCGTTGAACGCCCATTGCGCGACGAGCGTGCGAAGTTGCGCGGTCTTCCGTTTCGCGGCAGGAACGGCGAGCGCCTTGGTGACCTCGGGCTTGAGTTTCTTTCTCACCTCGGGAGTCAGGGTCGCTTCCCACTGCGCGAGGGCTTCGAGTCGGGACGGTAAAAGTTCCGCCATTTTCTGCTCCAGAGATTTGCGCTCCGCGGCGAGGGCGGCTTGATTCTTTGTCTTATCGGGAATGACGACGGTGGAAGTCTTAGTGCCACCGTGACCGTCCTGCTCCTGGTTGTTGAAGAAGGCGAAGAGTTGGAAGTATTCCTTCTGCGAGAGCGGGTCGAATTTGTGGTTATGGCACTGGCAGCAGCCGACAGTAAGCCCGAGCCAGACGGAGCCGGTGGTGGCCACGCGATCGAAGACGGCTTCGATGCGAAACTGCTCGGGGTCGATGCCACCCTCGCCGTTGACCTGCGTGTTGCGATGGAAGCCGGTGGCGATGCGTTGGTCGGGGGTAGGCGTGGGGAGTAAGTCACCGGCGAGTTGTTCGATGGTGAATTGATCGAATGGGACGTCCGCATTGAGCGCGCGCACGACCCAATCGCGGTAGGGCCAGATGCTCCGCGGCGCATCGACGCTGTAACCGTTGCTATCGGCATAACGTGCTTGATCCAGCCACCACCGGCCCCAGCGCTCGCCGTAGTGCGGCGATTGCAGGAGGCGATCGACGACCTTCCGGTAAGCATCCGAACTTTGATCGGCGAGGAAGGCATCGACATCGGCGACGGATGGAGGAAGGCCAGTAAGATCGAGGGTCACGCGGCGGATGAGCGTTGCGGGCGCGGCGATCGGTGACGGCTGGATCTGCGCTTTTTCCAGGCCGGCCTGGATGAAGACGTCGATCGGGTGCGCGGCCTGGGTGGTGGGCAAAGCGGGGCGCTGCGGCGCGACGAAGGCCCAGTGGGTCCACTTGCTCGGCTCTTCCTGTTTTGGGACGGCGGCGCCTTCGTCGATCCATTGCTTGATGAGCGCGACTTGCTCGGACGTGAGCGGATTGCGCTTGTACGGCATCTGCGGGATGTCGTCGTCCTTTCCGTGGAGGAGGCGGACGAGGAGGCTTTCCGCGCCTTTGCCGGGGACGATGCTTGCGCCACTGTCACCGCCTTTCCACGCCGCGGCCCCGGTTTCGAGGCGCAGGCCGCCCTTGGGTTCGGAGGCGCTGTGGCATTGCACACAGGCGGAGGCGAGGAGGGGTTTGATCTCCTGCGTGTAGTCCACGGCAGCGGCGCTGGAGGAAAGGAGCGGCGCGGAAAAAAGGGCTGAGGCCGCGAAAGCGGTGAGAAAGGGGGAGTCGGCGGGGAACGGCATGGGAACGCAGGCGTAAGGACTCGATCCTATACACGCGGCGGGCTTAGGCAGGAAGCCGGGTCGTGCGGGCGGGCTGCCTGGGAGCGCCGCCGTCTCGTGCGGCATCGTGGTGCTTGCGCGGAGCGCCTTACCTTGGAGGAAGGTGAAGTGTGGCGCTGCGCGCGTTGGTGGGTTGCCGCACAGGGACGGCGGCACTCCCAGGCTGCAGGAAATCGCGGGCGGCGAGGAGGTCGGGGTGGTTGCCGCTGAGGGCGCAGGCTTGGGCGGCGAAGCGTCGCAGGTCTTCCTGCGGAGCGGCTTTTTGCTGCCAGCTTGCCTGGATGGCTCCGGCGATGCGTTTTCCATTGGCTTCGCTGGCGATGCCGGCGGCCTGGAGGTGGGCGCTGGCTTCGACGACATGGCCGCGCTGGAGGAGGATCGTGATGAGGTTCACGTGCGCGGAGACTTTGCGCGGATCGAGGCGGAGGGCAGTCAGGAACTCGGCGATGGCCTCCTCCTGCCTGGACATGCGCAGGAGCAGGACGCCGCGGTTCACATAGGCATCGGGGTCGTCGTCGCGGAGTTCGCGGGCGGAAAGGTAGGCGCGATCGGCTTCCTCAAGCTGGTCGGCGGCGGCAAGGGTGTTGGCGAGGTTGAAGCGGGCGCGATGATAGTCGGGCTTGCTGAGCAGCGACTCGCGGTAGGCAGCGATGGCTTCGGGATAGGCGCGTTCGGCGGCGTGGAGATTACCGAGATTGTACCACGCGAGCCAGGCGTCGGGATTGCGCGCGACGACGTGGGTCCAGAGGCTGCGGGCGTCTTCAAAATGGGCGAAGTGCGCGGAGGCCAGCGCGGTCGCAGCGAGCACGGTGGCGGCACCGCTGGCGTTTGGGTATTGCGCGAGTCGGGGCCACTTTTCCCCGAGCGCGGAGGCGGCGGCGACGGCGGCGACGAGCAGGCCGGGGAGGGCGTGGTACTGCCAGTGGTCAGCGATTTGCGAGAAGGCAAAGTAGTTCGTGTCGAAGATGCCGAGCAGCGGGCAGAGCAAGAGCGCGTAATAGGCAAGGCCGAGGGCGATGGGCGCGCCGAGGCGGCGATGGAAGAGCGCGCAGCCCGCGAGAAGGAGGAGGAGCAGCACGCCGGGCAGGGCGGTGTGCGCGGCGGCGGTGGTATCGACCCAGCCTTGATAGAAAGGCGTGAGGCCGATGGGCAGCAGACCTTTGCCAAGATAGAACCAGAAGGCGGCGCCGGAGGCTTCGAGGCGTTGCCAGAGGTCCAGCGAACCCATAAGTGATTGCGCGCCGACGCGGTGCTTTTCAAACCAGATGGTGGTGAGGCCGGCGGCGATGCCGAGGACGAAGAAGGGCAGGAGCTTCGCAAAGAGCACGCGGGCGGATTTTTCGCGCCGCAGGCAAAAGCAGAGGACGAGGAAGACGGGGAGAAAGACGGCGGAGGTCTTGCAGGCGAGCGCGGCGACGAACCAGCCAAAGGACTGGGCGTAGCTGGACCATCCGCCCTGCCGCGCGTGGCGGAGGAAGGCGAGGAGCGCGAGGCCCATGAAGAGGAAGGACCAGGTGTTCTTTTGCTCGGCGGCCCAGGCGACGGTTTGCACATTCACGGGATGCACGGCGAAGAGCGCGGCGACCCACCAGGCGCCAGGCCAGCGCCATTCGCGGCCGATGCGCCAGAGGAGCACGGAGTTTGCGCAGTGGAGCAGGAGATTCACGGCGTGATAGCCGGCGGGGTGATCGCCCCAGAGGAGCCACTGGACGCGGAGCAGCGACCAGAAGAGCGGGTAGTAGTTGAAGGCTTCGGACGTGAACCAGAAGAGGCGGAAGCCGTCGGGGCGGCGGAGCAGTGGGTTTTCGGAAATGTAAACGGGGTCGTCGAAGACGAAGCCGCGACCGATGCCGAAGCCGTAGATGAGCAGAGCGAGCGCGCAGAGCACGATGGCCTTCGTGCGATCGGACCACTGGTTCACGCGTGGACTCCTTTCTGGCGGGGCAAGCGCGACGTGATCGCGGCGGCGAGGACGAATGAAAGCACGCTGGCGATGAAGCCGGCGCGGCGTTGCGGCAGGCCGCGGTAGCTGAACTCGACGACGTGCTGGCCAGCGGGAACTTCGCAAGAGACGACGGCAGTGGCACCGAGTGGCGTGGTCGGGACGGGGCGTGCGTCCACGGTGGCGGTCCAGCCGGGGAACCAGAATTGCCGCAGCGTGACCTGGCCGGCGGTGGGCAGGGTGACTTCGGCGGTGTAGCGATTGTGGCCGGGACGGGTCCAGCGGTGGATCGTGCCGGAGTCAGTGGACAGCGGCGCGGCGGGCGGGGCGGTGGGTTTTTGCTGCACGCCGCGCGGGAGGAAGTCGTCCACCGCGGTGGCGCGTTCTCCGGTGGCGCGGATGCTCTCCGGCGTGACGAGGTTGGCGATGGGCGTGAGGACTCCGGCGGATTCCAGGGCGTCGAGGAGCGCGGGGGTGGCGTGGATCAGGTTACTCGAGCGCGTATCGACGGCGAGGAAGCGGGCCTCGGCATAAAAGGGATAGTAGGCGAGCAGAACGGCGCTGAGCGCGACGAGGCCGAGGGGCATTTCCAGACGCGGCCAGGCGGTGCCGGCACGATCGAGGAGCACGGCGCCACAGAGCGCGGCACCGAAGACGGCGAAGCCGAGGAAGCGCCAGGGGAATTGCACGAATTGCACCAATGGCAGCGCGTCCCAGATGGGCTGCGAGACCTGGTGGCAGAGGAAAATCGCGCCGGCGAAAATGGTGACGCCGACGAGGCTCCAGCGAGTGCGCGCGGCAGCGGATTTTCCACGGCCATCGAGGAGCAGCAGGAGCAGCGCGCCGACGGCGGCGAGGAGGTGCGGCCAGCCGATTTGCAGGGACATGCGGTTGGCGGCGTCGGGTCCGTTTTCGCCAAAGCCCCACGACGGATCGAGAAAACGCGACGCCTCCACGAAGTGCCGATGGAAGTCGTAGTAGCCATCGACCATCGTGTCATCGGCGGCGGTGAAGGCACGGCCGCTGAGCGCGGGCCACCAGAAGAAGGCGGCGGCACCGAGGCCGAGCGCGGCGGGCGCGGCAGCGAGGAGCAGCGAGGAAAAGGTGCGCGGACGCTGGCTGAGCATCCAGCCCGCGAGCACGCAGGGCGGCAGGCCGATGAGCGCGGTGACATTGTGCGTGAGCGTGAGGCCGACGGTGGCGATGAACCCGGTGACGAGACCGGCGCGCGACTTTTCTGAAAGGAAGCGCTCGGTGCCGAGGACGAGGAGCGGGAGCCAGACGAAGGCGCAGTGTTCGGCGAGCGCGTGGCGGACGAAGATGTCCAAGAGCCGATACGGCGCGGCCATGTAAAGGACCGCACCGAGGCACGCGGCCCACGCGGAGAGATGGCGGACGGCGAGCGCATACATCGCGAGGCCCGAGGCGAAGAGCGCGAGCACTTGGGTGATTTTCAGGGCTGTGGGCACGTCTGCGCCGGCGAGGACCAGGATCTCGGTGAAGTAATACGCGAGCGGCGCGTAGAACTGGAAAAGCGGCGAGCCGTAGCCGTGGTAGAGATCAGGGGACCAAAGCGGGAAGAAGTCGCCGGCGCGGATGGCGGTGTGGAAGGTGACCATGCGGGCGAGATCGAACCCCGCGGAGTGACCGGCGAGCAGCGCCGGCGCCCACATCACGCGGGTGATGACCACCGCGACGAGCAGAATCGCGAGCCCGTGCAGCAGGTGGAGCTGGCGGGCGCTCGGAGCCGCGACGCTCGGAGCGCTCGCGGTCTCGGGCGAGAGGAGTGGGTCGATCGTCGAGAGGTTCACCGGGAATGTGGGAACCCGTGGGCAAAGCACGTTGCGAACTCAGGAGCGGCGGGAAACGTCTGCGCCGGGAGCGCCGCCGTCCCGTGGGGCGTAATTGAATTCGCGCGGAGCGCGGAGCGGCACGCCGCCGCCCGAGACGGCGGCGCTCCCAGGCTACCGCGCGGC
>JANNXQ010000161.1:0-8056 GCA_031409655.1 Chthoniobacteraceae bacterium
GTATCGCGAGGTAGCCGGGCAGCTTCCGGCCATTTTCATCCTCCGTCAGGTAGTGCGCGAGGCTCCCGTTTTATTCCGTCAAAAGGGCCGCTGCCTTTGCCAGCTTCGGTGCCTACGATCGCCGCAGTTTTTCCGCCACGATCCCCGCCGAGACGTTCACGCTGTTGAGCACGTTGCCGACATTGTGCAGCACGCCGGTCGCCACCTCCGCCATGCCGGCGAGCCGCGAGGCATCGACGAGTTGCTCGTTGAGTCCCGCCAGTCGCGCTTCGGCGGCCTTGGCTTCCGTGATGTCCATCATCACCCCGTAGAGAGCGTCCCGGCCCTGGTCCCCCCCATGCACGAGGACCGCCTGATCACGAAACCAGCGCAGATCGCCGAGGCGCGTGGACATCCGGTATTCCGCCAGGAAACTGCCGGTGCGCTTTGCCACCACCTCAGCTTCGATCGGAATCCCGCGATCTTCCGGGTGGATGTGCTCGAACCACAGCCGGTCGGAGGCGAGCCATTCGTGTGGCATGAAGCCGAGCATCGTGAAAATCTGCGGGCTCACGTACGTCCACGCGCAGGTCTCGCCGAGCGCGGCGTGGTAGGTGATCGCGGGCAATTGCTCGACGAGGCCGCGAAATTTCAACTCCGCGAGGCGCAGCGCCTCCTCGGCCGCGCGCCGCTGGGTGATGTCCGTGCAGGTGCCGACCCATTCGCGGATCACCTTGTCATGATCGAGCACGGGCACACTGCGTACCGAGAAAACCGGATACGTCCCATCCGCTGCGCGGAGCCGGAATTCATCCTCGTAAGTCTGCCGCGCCTGCCGCGAGCGGGTCCACTGCCCGACCGCGCGCTCGCGATCTTCGGGGTGGATCGCCTCCTGCCAGCCGCTGCCCTGGATGGCTTCGCGGCTCTGGCCGGTCAGCGCGCGCCATTCCGGCAGATCGTCGATCACGGCGCCATCCGCGGCGGTGTGCCACACCACGTGGCAGCTCGCCGCCACGAGGCTCCGGTAGCGCGCCTCGCTGGCCCGCAGCTCGGTGGTGCGTTTCAGCACGGTCTGTTCGATGATCTCTGCCGTCGTCTTCAGGCGCAGCGCCATTTGGTTGAAGCTCGTGGCGAGTTCCCCCACTTCGTCGCTGCGGTCGATGACGAGCGTGTCGCCAAATCTCCCCGCGGCGATATTTTCCGTCGCCCGCACCAGTCGGCGGAAAGGCTTTACCATGCCGCGTGCGAAGACCGCGGCGAGCGCACCGGCGATGACGGTGCTGATGAGCGCGCCGACCAGCATCGCCAGTATTTGCCGGCGCGATTCGGCATGGAAAAAATCAATGTGCCGGTCGGCTTGCACGATCCCCACGACCGCGCCGGTGCCGTCGAAAATCGGTGCGGCGGCCGAGATCCAGAAACCTTCCGAGTCTTCGTAAAGGCCGGTCGTCGCGGGGTGGCCGGCCAGAGCTTCGGCGTGATGCGGGAGCGCGGTGTAGCGGTTGCCGGTGAAGAATTGCCCCGTCTCGTCGTGATCGGTCATCACCACAAATTCCAACTCATGCGAGGTCGCAAAATCCGCCGCGGGGCGCAGGGTGTAGATCGGGCTGCCGTTGCTTTCGAGCCGGTTGGCGGTCTTCACCTTCACGAGGACCTGGCGCTGGCGCTCGAATTCTTCCGCTCCCGCGAGTTCCCCATCGGCATCCAGCGCGATGCGATTGTGCAGTTCGCCGTCGATCTGTGGAGCCACGGAATTGACGACCGCGAGCAGTTGCGCGGCGAGGTGCGTTTCGAGCGCATTCCGCGCCTGCCGATTTGCGATGAAGGAGGAAATGCCAACCGAAACCACGATCACCGTGATGGACAGGCAAGTCAGCCGCAGCGCAAGTGGCACGCGCCATCTGCGCGCGGGCGTTTTGGATGGGGCCAGCATATCGGATCGGTGGCTATCGCTTGAGCGCGGGGACGGTCGCCGCGTCCGCCGCGACGGGAAGTTCGAGGGTGAACGTGGCGCCGTGTCCGATGCCATCGCTGTGGACGCTCAGGTTCCCGCCCATTTCCCGCGCGGCATTCGCGCCGCTGTGGAGACCGAAGCCGTGGCCGCTGTCCCGCGTCGTGAAGCCGTGGCCGAAAATGCGATCGAGATTTTCCGCGGGAATCCCGATGCCGTTGTCCGCGATCGCGATGCTCACGAATTCCCCGGCGGCCTGGATTGAAATGGTGATCTTCTTGTCCGGCGTGTCCACATCATCGAGCGCGTATTTGGCGTTGCGCAGGAGGTTGATGAGAATCTGCAAGACCTTGTGTTTGTCCACGCGCGCCGGCGGGGCTGGAGCGAAGCGCCGCTCGACGATGACGCGGTGGCGCTCGAACGCGCCGTAGTTCATCGCGATCGCATCCTCCACGAGCCGATCAAGCGGCAGGGTTTCGAAAACGCCGCTGACTTTCGCGTAGTTCTGCTGCATCGCGACGACTTCCTTGATGTGCTCGATGTTGCGCCCGAGCTGATCCACCTCGCTCAGCAGCGCGGTGTTTTCCGCGACCAGATGCTCGCCGAGTTTCGCGAGGTAGCCGGGTAGCTTCCGACCGTTTTCATCCTCGGTCAGGTAGTGCCCGAGGCTCCCGTTTTTCTCGGTCAAAAGGGCCGCCGCTTTGGCCAGCTTCGGTGCCTTCGATCGGCGCAGTTTTTCCGCCACGATTCCCGCGGAGACGTTCACGCTGTTGAGCACGTTGCCGACATTGTGTAGCACGCCCGTCGCCACTTCGGCCATGCCAGCGTGGCGGGAAGTCTCGACCAGCTTGTGGTTGAGTTCCGCCAGGCGTGCGGCCGCCGCCTTGTCCTCGGTGATGTCCATCATCACGCCATACACCGAGTGCTGCGCCTTACCCGTGGCCGGGACGATCACCGCCTGATCGCGGATCCAGCGCAGCTCGCCGCTTCGCGTGAACATCCGGTATTCCACGAGGAACTTGCCGGTGCGCAGCGCGTCGGCCTCGGCATTGATGGGGATGGCCCGATCGTCGGGATGGAGGTGTTCAAACCACAGCCGGTCCGAGGCGGACCACTCCTCCGGCGTGAAACCGAGCAGCCTGAAAACCTGCGGGCTCACGTAAAACCAGGTGCAAGTCTCGCCGAGCGTGCAGTGGTAGGTGATCTCGGGGAGCTGCTCGACGAGGCCGCGAAATTTGTGCTCCGCGACGCGCAACGCCTCCTCGGCCTTCCGGCGCTCGATGTTTTCGATCTCGAGCGCGCACACTTTCATCTGCATCTGCCCCCGCGCATCGTGCAACGCGCTATCCTGCTCCTGGATGCGCGCGAGCATTTGATTAAACGCATCGGTGAGGACTCCCACTTCATCGCCGCCCTGGCGCTGGACGCGGATCGAGTAATCGCGATCCCGCGCGACGACATTGCTCGCAGTCGCGAGCGAATGAATCGGATGGGTGATGAGTTTCTGGAGCTTCATCGTGAGCAGCACGACGAGCAGCAGCGACCCCGCCAGCACTGCCGCCGTGACGCTCGCGTACACGCTCTGCAAAGCCCGCTGCGGTCCCGCGAAATCGGCATCCAGGTAGAACGTGCCGACCCGCTTGCCATCCAGCACGATCGGCTCGACCACCGTCCACGATTCCCCCCGGTCCACGACCCCTGCCGGATCGTTCTGGCCGGGCGGTGGGCAATCGTCCAATTCGCCAAACCGGGCAAACTCCGTTCCGTCCCCGGCGAGGACGGCGGCGTTCTTGATCTCGGGCTTCACGGCCAGCGGCGCGATCACTTCGTTGGCCGTCTTCCGGTCATCGAAAGCCAGCGCCACCGCGCAATTGTCCGCCATGATTTTCGCAAGCGTCCGCAGTTCCGACTCAAAGCCATGACGGAATTGGCGCGACTGAAAGACGTACAATTCGCCCGCGACCGTGAAGAGCGCGATCAGGCACGCCGTGCAGGTGACGAGCATCACCTTCCATTTGATCGGAAGGTCGCGAAAGCGGGACTTCACGTTCAGCATCGTGCTCATCAGTTGACCACGCTGCGTGCCACACGCAGCAGTTTCGCGCCGATGCTGAGGCCATTGCGCATGGCGGCTTTCGGATTCGCCTCAAATTTCACCGTCGCGCCATCCTTCACAAAGCCGATCGCCCCGCCCTGCCGCGCGAAATCCTCCGCCTCGCCGACGACCAGCACTGGCCTGCCCTGCACCGCGCTGATCACCGCCTCGGCGCGTTCGGATTCTGTCACGAACAGCAAGTGGCACGCAGCCAGCGCCCCGCGATCGCCCGCGGAGACGCGCCGGACCTCGATCGGCCGGCCATTGGCGCTGGCTCCCGCGACCGTGCGCGCCAGCTCGTCGCCCGCCCCGCCGCGCCCGACGACGCCGATGATGAGCGCGCTTCTTCCGCTCGAAAACGCGGTCGCCGGCCAATCGACGAGCTTGGCAAAGTTGACGAGGTACGCCGCCTTCACATCGTATTCGGAATCCGCGCGCGCCAATGGCGCCAGCAGCCACAGTAGCGCGAGGCTGAGGCGCAGCCCGTGGCTCTTTCGGCGGTAAAAGTGTGAGTGGAATTCCGTGCTCAAAGTTAGAAGCAGTAGGTCATCTTCAGGCGGAAGGTGCGGCCGTCCTGCGCGATGGTGTCCTGCAAGTGCTCCTCCCCGCCAGGGGTGCGGTATTTTTGATCGAGCAAATTGTAAACCGAGGCGGAGACCTCGAGGCCGGGGATGAGTTCGCGGCTGAAGAGCGTTGCATTGAGCAGCCACGCGTCGCCGGTGTGGCCGCGGGTCAGCGTGGTGCGGTCGCCCGCGTAGAGCAGCTCCACGCTGCCGAAGAGCCTGTCGCGAAACACCGGCACGCTGGCGTGGGCCTTGAGCATGTTTTCGGGCGAGTTAGCGAGCTTCTGGCCGGTTATGCTGCTCACCGCGTCATACCGTGTGTAGCTCGCGCGCAGGAGCACGCCGTTGTCCCACTTGCCTTCGATCTCGGCTTCCACGCCATGCACGCGCGCGTCGCCGGAGTTGGTGAAAATCACGAGATCCTGACCATCGTCGGTAGCGTCGATCAGTCCGAAGATTTCGTTGCGAAAGAGCGAGACGCTGCCCCGCCAATGCGGGCCAAGATACTGCTCGGCCACGGCCTCATAGGTGCGGATGGTCTCGGGCTGGAGCGCGGGGTTGGCGCGCTGGCCAGGACCGGTGTAATCGAGCTGATAGATGTTGGGCGCCCGAAACGCCTCGCCGTAAAGCAGCTTCAGCGTGGTGCCTTCGCGCGGCTTCCAGATCAGCGCCGCGCGCGGATTCACCGTCTCGCCAAAGCTGTCGTAGCGGTCCCAGCGCACCCCCGCCGAAATACTCAGCGCCTTCGTGATCTCCCAGCGTCCGTCGGCATACGCGCCGAGCACGAACTGCTCACCGGCGACGTCGAGATAGCTGGCGAAGGGGCTCCCGTCGTAGTTGCGCTGGCGCAAGGTGGTGCTCTGCCGCAGCTCCGTGCCGAGCGCGAAGCGGAAGCAGTTGAAGAACGTGCGACTCGCGCCCGCTTCCAAGCCCCACCAGCGCGCGCGCGCCGAGTCGTCATTGACCACCTGTCCGGTGTCGGTGTCGTAGACGGACTGCCCGTGGTAGTCGTAGGTGTCGTAGGCGGCCCGCCCGGTCAGGGTCCAGCCGTTCGCGGTCAAATGCGCGTAGCGGAGTTCCAGGTAGCCGCGCGAATCGACCGTGGTGCTCGGCGCATTGAAGACGGTCCCATACGACGCGGTGGGCACGTTCTTGTCGCGCGTGACGTAGCCCCCCTGGAGCGTGAAATCGCCGTAGCTCACCTTCCCCAGCGTGTACCAAAACCGGTCGCCATCCTGATGCGAGGCGATGCCGCGGTTCGTCTCCGGCGTATTGAACTCCGGATAAAACAGCCGCGCCGGTCCCTCGCTCGCGTAGGTGGTGCCGGAGAGCAGATATTCGAGGCCGTTCGTCAGCTTTTTTCCCAGCGTGAAGCGTCCGCTGTAAGTCTCAAAGCTGCCCCCGCTCGCGGACGATTCCACCGTATTGACCGATGCGCCGCTCCGGGTGATCACATTGATCACGCCGAAGAACGCGTTCGTGCCGTAGAGCGCCGAGCCGGGGCCGCGGATGAATTCCACCCGCTCGATCAGGTCGACATCGAGGAATCCTTCGGTACCCACCGCCGTTGTGTCGTAGATCGGATCGTTCATCCGGTGGCCGTCGATGAGCAGCAGCGTGCGCGAACCGTAATCGCCGAGGCTGTTGAACCCGCGCACGCCGGTGTAGCTGTAGTTGCGATCGTAGGTGACATCGAAACTGCGCACCGCGCGCAGCACGTCGCTGAGCGTCCGGTAGCCGAAGCGGGCGATTTCCTCCCGTGTCACGATGGTTACCGAAGAAGGCGCGTCGGTTACTTTCTCCGTGGACTTCGAAGCACCGAAAACCGTGTCGATCTTGATCGCGCCGAGTGCCTCGAGATCCAGACTGAGCAAACGCGCGCCATGGTCCGCCGCGACGGCGAACTGGCTCGCGAGGCACAGCGCGATCGTGGGGTGGATCAGCCGGACGAGGTGCTTCACTAGAATTTGTAGCTGACCTTCAGCCGGAGGGTGCGCCCGTCCTGCGGGATGGTGTCCTGCGCTTCGGCCGGTCCACCGGGGTAGCGATACTGGTGATCGAGCAGGTTGTAGATCGACGCGGAGATTTCCAGGCCGGGGCGCAACTCACGGCTGAGCAGGGTGGCATTGAGCAGCCAGATGTCGCCGGTGTTGCGACCCTGGAGCGTCTCGCGGCCGGAGTTGTAGATTCCCTCGAGACCGAGCGAGAGCTTGTCGCGCCAGAGCGGCACGAGCACTTGCGTCTTCACCACGTCCGTCGGCGAATTCTTGAGCTGCCCTCCGGTCAGCTTGTCCTCGCTCACCTGGTGCGCGTAGCTGGCGCGGACCAGCCAGCCGTTGTCCCATTTCCCCTCCGCCTCCAGCTCCACGCCCCGCACTCGCGCGTCGCCTTCGTTGACATAGACATCGAAGCCCTGGGCGTCGGTCACCTGCTGGATGAGGTCGCTGACGTCATTTTGAAAGAGCGAGATGGACGCCCGCCAGTGACGGTCGATGTATTGCTCGCCGACCAGTTCCACGGTCCGCACGAGCTCGGGCTGGAGTGCGAGGTTGGCCTTCTGGCCGGTGGCCGCGTAGGTCACCTCGTAGAGCGTCGGCGCGCGAAAGGCCTGGCCGTAGAGCAGCTTCACGGTGGTCCGCTCCGCCGGGCGAAGGATGAGACCGAAGCGCGGATTCAGCGTCTCGCCAAAGGAACTGTAGTCGTCGTAGCGCACGCCGCCGACCAGACTCAGCCATTTCTTGAGGTCGTAGTTCGCGTCGAGATAGACGCCGAAGACGGAGAGATCGCCGCGCACGTCGAGATTGTTTTTGTAAGGCTGCTCGTCGTAGTTGCGCAGCCCCATCGCGAGCGTCTCGCGATACTCCGTGCCGAAGGTGAAGCGGAAGCCGTTGAGGAAGCTTTTGCTCACGCCCGCTTCGCCGCCCCACCAGTTCGCGCGGCCCGAGTCGTTGTTGCGCACGCGGTTGCCGGGCGTGCCGTTGTCGTAGAGCGCGAGGCCATGGTAATCCACGTAGTCGTAGTAGCCGCGGGCGAAGAGATTCCAGCCACCCGAGGTGGTGTGCGCGTAGGCCAGTTCGCCGAAGCCGTGGATATCCTCGGCATCGTTCTGTTCGTTGAAGAGCGAGCCAAAGGAGGCCGTGGGGATGTCCTTGTTGCGCAGCGCGTAGCCGCCGCGCAGCGTGAAGTCGCCGTAGCTCACCGAGCCGGAGAGATTGAACGAGCGGGTGCCATCGCGGTATCGGGCGATGCCGCGATTCGTCTCGCGATATTCCGGGTAATCAAGGTCCGGCGTCCCGCGCGAGGCGTAGGTCGAGCCGGCCACCTTGAACTCCAATCCATTGGCCAGCCGCTTGCCGATCGTCAGCCGCCCGCTGTAGCCATCGAAGGTTTCCGCGCTCGCCGAGGCCTCCACGCCATTCACGTCGCGCCCCCGCCGCGTGACCACACTGATCACGCCGAAAAACGCAT
>JANNXQ010000162.1:0-2232 GCA_031409655.1 Chthoniobacteraceae bacterium
TTTGCACGGATGAATCTGGCGACCGTATTCGGAATTGATCTGGCTGAGATCGAGGAAGTCCACATCGAAGCCGCCCTGCTTTTGCATGCAAGTGCGCACCTCGGTGGTGACGCGGAACGTTTTTGCCATTTCGCTGGGGCACGTTTCATCCGTGCGTGGTGAGGCGGAAATCAGGAGGATGCGCGACTTCCCGGTGTGATCCTCGAAGCGACGTTGAGCCTCCCGAATAGCCGCGCGCGTCTCCAGCCATTCGACCGAGAGTTCGTGCTCGGGATCGGCAAACTCCGGCCCGGCCTTCCGCGTGTGCGGGCTTTTGCGACCGTCGTCGTATGCCTCCCATGCGATGCCCGTGAGCCGCTCGACTTCAGGTTTCGCCGCGTCGAAAGCGGAATCCACAAACTGCGCACGGTATCGGCGCTCGAACTCCGCGCGTGACAGTTTGGTCGAACCTTGCCCGGTGCGAACGGTCGGCATAGCCGCCTTGTCCGTTTCGTCGTTCATCCGGGCAGTTCGTTGTTCGCGCGGATGGCGCGATCGGCCAGCACTCCGCGTGGCACGCTTGCCGACGCTCTCTGGACGAGCAAATTGTCGCTACAATCGGTTGCTGAAAATTGCGGAACCACGAATACCTATTCGCAGCCGCGCCACAGGTCGGTCGTAGCGAAATCACCGGACTCCAATTTCCCGCGAGAGTGGTTCTGGCGCGCGTTGTGGACATGGCGCGCGGAGCGACGCCATCCACCGGTCCGCTCGCAGGGCACGCCGACAGCGGAGCCAGCCAGGCATTCTTCCTCTCGTTCCCAAAGTTAGCGCAGCGCTTTGTGAACGTTGGTCTCCGCGAGACTCCGTCTTCCATTGGACGCACGACGACGTCGAACTGGGTTCCGAATAATCACCCGCCGACTACCGAAACGGAGTTTCGTCTCATCGCATCCGTTCCCAAAGCACTGCGCTAACTTCGGGAACGAGAGGAATCCTTGACATTAAGCCGGCAATAAGACAGAGCCTTCATGCGGCATAGGAAGTGGTGGCGGATGGGAAGTAACCGCGGATGATGGTCGGCTGTTTGTGGGAGAAGTGCAGTTGCGCGAGCGTCTGCGCTTTGAGTGGCCCGGAGTCGTGCGGTCGGGTAAGCCTTTCGATCTCAAGACGCTCACTTGCTTCGTTCTGCGGGGCGGTTGGATTGGCGCGGGGCGGGGACTCTCGGAGTTTGAGTGCGGATTTCGTCGCGCCCGGCGGAACCGCGGGCGTCGCGGGCACGCGGATCTTCGCGCGGGTCCGCGGGTTGTTTTTTACTCACGATGGTTTTCGAGGGCTGTTTCGGGGTTGGTTTTTTCATAAGTCGATGGGTGGTGGTTACGGGTTCAAAGTTGCCGGCGCAGGGTCGCCGCAAGTTGGTCGAGGAGTTGGCCGGCTTTGGAGCGGTCCTTGAATTCCGCCCGCGTCATCGCGCGCGACCTGGCTTTATCTTCGTCGAAGACTTTCACCTGCGCGGTGGCGAACGCGGCGTCGGAGATGTTCAGGTTCGCTTCGTCGTTCAGCCGGAAGGAGCGGTCGTCGAAATTGGTCGAGCCGACCGAGACCCACACCTCGTCCACGATCATCACTTTGCAGTGATACATGGTCGGCTGGTATTCGTAGATCGCCACGCCTGCGTCGAGCAGCTTGCCCCAGAGCGCGCGGCTGGCGCGCTGCACGATCTTCGCATCCATGTGCGGGCCGGGCACAATGAGTTCGATCTTCACCCCACGCTGGCGGGCGGCGAGAAAGGTCTCGATGGCCAGATCGTCGGGCACAAAGTAGGCCGCCTGCAATCGGACGCTCCGCGTCGCCGAAGCGATGGAGAGCAAATACATGAGGCGCACGCTTTCGCTGCCCTCCCCGCGCGAGCTTTTGAAGACCTGCGCCTGGGATTCGCCGACCGCCTTTAGCTCGGGAAAGTATTCGCTCCCGAAGAGCACTTTGGCCCGCGTCTTGATCCAATTGTCACCGAAGGCCGCCTGCATCTGCGCGACCGCCGGACCGTCGAGGCGATAGTGCGAATCGCGCCAATGGTCCTGCGACTCCGCGTGTCCATCCCACACATCGGCAATGCCCACGCCGCCGGTGAAACCGATCCGGCCATCGACGATGAGCAGCTTGCGATGGGTCCGATTATTGATCCGCGCCACGCTATACCAATGCAGCGGATGGTATCGCTCGACCTCGACGCCGGCGGCTTGCAGATCGTCC
>JANNXQ010000163.1:0-5468 GCA_031409655.1 Chthoniobacteraceae bacterium
GAGCCAGTCGCCGAAGTCGCCGCCGCTGCGGAAGGGAGTGAAGAGTTGGTGGATTTCATCGGCGACGCCGTAGAGGGAGATGGCGACGATGGCAAAGATCGTGAGCTTTTTCCACGGCCAAGCGACGCTCCAGCGCAGCGCAGTGGCGAGCAGGAATCCGCCGACGGCAAAGGCGGAGAAATGCGTGAGCTTGTCCCAGAGATCGAAGGGCGCGAGGCGGGCGAGTTCGCGGCCAGTGAGCGATGACAGGTAGAAAATGACGGCCGCCCAGAGCCCGACGGCGGACCAGGCAGCGGCGGGAAATCGTTTACTCATCCGCACCCTTATCTTCGCGGATCCGCAGCGAGGGAAGCGAATGCGTCCTCCCGGCGCTAAAACTTCGCGCGGGGCGCGGGGCAGACTTGCCAACCTTCCAAAGCGCCCCCATGCTCCGCGTCCAACGTGCGCCTGACCCGTCTTCTCCCAGCCAGCCCCGCCATGATCCTCGCGCTGATCCTCAGCGCAGCGTGCAGCTTCGCCGAAACCGTGGGTGGCGGCGTGGTGGAAATTTTCATCAGCGTGCCGGACCAATCGCTCGCGGTGCTGCGGGACGGCGAAGTGCTCGGGAAGTTCCGCGTCTCCACTTCCAAGTTCGGCCTCGGCGACAGCCACGGCAGCTACCGCACTCCGCTCGGCGATTTCCGCGTCTGCGACAAAGTGGGCGGCGGCCTGCCCCTCGGCGCCGTGCTCTCGGGCCGGCACGCCACCGGGGAAATCCTCGCGCCGAACGCGAAGGGCCGCGACCCGATCGTCACCCGCATCCTTTGGCTCGATGGCAACGAAGCGGCCAATCAACACGCGCGCTCCCGCGGCATTTACATCCACGGGACCGCGGAGGAGAAGAATATCGGCAAACCGGTGAGCTACGGTTGTATCCGGATGCGCTCGGTGGATGTGGTGAAAGTGTACGATCTCACGCCCGTCGGCACACCCGTGCGGATCGAGACGCGCAAGCTTTCCGCGCTCATCAAACCGCGGCTCGAAGAACGGGATTCGCGCATCGCCGCCGAACGCACCTCGGTCAAGGCCGGACGGCTGGCGGTGGAAAAGGCCGAGCGGGAGATGGAGGCCGAGGCGAAGCTCGTCGCGAAAAATTCACCGGCGCCAGTCGCCGACGGACCGACCAGTGGCGGGAAGAAGGAGGGCAAGGGCACCAGCCTAGCTTCGCTCCTGATGAAGGGTTCGATCCTCAACTACGATGTCTATCAACAGGATGACACGATCCCGATGCGCGGTGGTGAAGTGGAACTCCGCGCGGACGCCGCCATCGTGTCCGGCCCGCCGTCACCGAATAAGCTGACGGCGACGCGGAAGCGCTGAAGGCAGGGGCGCCACCAAGGAGCAGGGGCGCCCTCGCCCCCAGAAAATACTCGGGGCGGGGGCACCCCTACTCCTTGAAGACGCCGCCCCTACCTCAACGCCTCAACGACTGCGGACCTCACAGCTACGGCAGAGAGAAGTAGTCCGCACCCTGGTAGCGATCGTCGGCGAGCTTCGCGATCTGCATGAGCACATCATTCGCGAGGGTGCTCGCGCCGAAGCGGAAGAGATCCGGCGTCAGCCAATCATCCCCGAGCGTCTCCGCGAGCATCACCAGATACGCGAGCGATTCCTTGGCCGTCCGAATCCCGCCGGCGGGTTTCATTCCGATGCGGAGGCCGGTGGCGTAAAAGTAATCGCGGATGGCCTCCAGCATCACGAGCGTGACCGGTAGCGTCGCGGCCGGCGTCACTTTGCCCGTCGAAGTCTTGATGAAGTCCGCGCCGGCCCGCATGGCCAGATCGCTGGCGATGCGCACATTGTCGTAGGTCTGAAGCTCGCCAGTCTCGAGGATCACCTTCAGGTGCGCGGTGCCGCAGGCTTCCTTCACGCGCGCGATTTCGTCGGCGACTTTCCCGTGCTCGCCCGCGAGGAAGGCGCCGCGGTCGATGACCATGTCGATCTCGTCCGCGCCATCGCCCGCCGCGCGCCGGGTGTCGTCGAGCTTCACCCGCAGCGCGCTCTGTCCGCTGGGGAACGCCGTCGCGACGCTCGCCACCTTCACGCCGGAGTCACCGACGAAGGTCTTCGCCGCGCGCACCAGATTGGGATAAACGCATACGGCGGCGCAGCTCGGCACACCATAGCGCGGATCGGCGGGCTGGATCGCCTTGCGGCAGAGATAGGCGACTTTCCCCGGCGTGTCTTTGCCCTCGAGCGTCGTGAGGTCCATCATCGAGACGATGGTTTTTAGCCCCGCGAGTTTCGCGCCGGCCTTGATGCTTCGTTTGGTGAAAGAAGCCGCGCGTTCCTCGACCATGACCTGGTCGATCGTGACGATGGGTGAAAGGACGGAGTGGATGAGTGCTGGAGCCTTCATGGGGGTGGTGAAGATGGAACCGGCGGGAGACTGCCCAATCCCACCACAAGATTCCACCCTCCACTTTCACTTTCCACTCACCCGAGCCGCACGAGATCGCGCAGGAACTGGCACCAGATGAAAAACATCCCACGCCAGGAGTAGCGAATCTGGCCCTCGCCATTCTTCTTCAGCACGCCCGTGGCGATATTGTGCGCGATCTGCGAGCGGAGATCCTTCTGGATTTCCTCCTGAATCCTTTCGGAATCGAGCTCCTCGAGATCCGGCTCGATGACGCCATTGGTCCGCAGGAAATCGCGATGACTGTCGTAGAGATCGATAAAGGTGCGATCGCCGCGGAGTCGATTCACGCGCCATTCGGGCACGAGCTTCAGGCTGTAGCTGAAGGGGTAATTCCACGTCGTCCAGATCGTGCCGTCTTTCGCCCGCGACGAAACGCTCAGGTAGTAGAAGGCGACGTTTTGCTGATCGATGAGGCAGATCGCACATTGGGTGCGGTCGTTCGCGTTGTAGAAGAGGCGGAAGAATTGCGAGTAATCCTCCCAGTCCCAGCCGGCATCTTCGATATGCTCGAAGTTGCGCCCTTCGACCTCCTCGGTGATCTCGCCGAGCGCGGGGAAGACTTCGCTGTTCGGCGGAGTCTTGTGGCGGAGATTTTTCTCCAGCGGCAGCGTGAGACGGCGGACGCGGGTGAGGATCTCCAGCCACGGCAGGAGCAGCCAACTGCTGGCGCAGAAAATCCCGACCACAACGTAGCCGCTGAAAAGCCAGCCGATGAGGAACGAGGTGCAGAGGATGCCCAGCACGCCGAGCTTTTGCAGAAGCACCGATTGGAAGGTGCGCAAACCCACGCTGAGTAGCGCCACACCGAAGATCAGCAGGAGATTGGGAAGCATCTATTTTAAGCCGAGGTCGCCGCACGTTCACCCAAGGACCGCCCCTCACGTTTCGCGGAATACCTTGGACGCTCGCCAGCCGTCAGGGAACGATCCTGTGCTTTTTGAGGAAAACTTCAAGCTCCTCGGGGCCGAAGTCGGGCAGCACGAGATCGCCGACGGTGAGCGTGGGACACTTCCGGCGGCCGGTGAGTTCCACGAGTTCGTCCATGATCGCGGGGTCGCTCTCCACATCGAGGGTCTCATATTGGTAGCCGTGTTCATCGAGCCACTCGTGGGCCGCCACACACCACGGACACCACGTTTTCACATAAAGTTGCAGCGGTTCGCTCATCGTGGGCAGTCGCTAAGCGAATCCAGTGCCTGCGTCAACCGCCCCAGGAGCGCCGGAAAGCCGCTGGGAGTTCAGCGCTGCGCGCATTCGGGAACGATGCCGCACGGGACGGCGGCGCTCCCAGCCAGCTACTTGCTCTCCGTCGGCCCCTTCAGATCCTTCCGGATCTTCTCCGACTTCCCGTCGATGTAGCCCGCCACATTCTTCCGGTAGTTCGCGATCATCTCCGCAGTCACGTCGTCACCAGGCGTCACCTTCACCCGGCTGGCCTCGGTGATGAATTGCGCTCCCGCGAGCTGCAGGACGATGCGCGTCTGCTGTTCCTTAAACATGAGGACGGGGAAGCTGTCGCCCTTGTCCATCATCCAGCGGGCGCCATCGGAGAGATCCACGGGCGTATCTTCGAGAAAGGTGGCGTAGAGCACGAACCGCTTTTTCTCCGCGGCCGGACTGGGCGCGGAGCAGATCGCGAGAACGACGAGGGCAGCGATGAAAGCAGGGAAAAGTCTCACGAGTTGAATGTTTGGCGGAGGGTCGGCGAAAGATCAACCCAGCGGCGAGCACCGAAAATCGCCATCGCCGAATAGCGCCTTTCCGCCCGCCCCCAAACCTGAAATACCTTCCCCCCATGAGCCTCGACCTTCCCGGCGTCACCGTCATCGACCACCCGCTCATCCGCGTGAAGCTCACCCAGCTCCGCGATGTGACCACTGGCTCAGAAGACTTTCGCACGCGCCTCAATGAACTCGCCACGCTCATGGTCTTCGAGGCGACGCGGGATCTCGCCACCCGGCCCTTTCCCATCCGCACGCCCCTCGCTCCGCACGAAGGCTCCGTGCTCGCACGCCCCATCGTCATCGCCCCCATCCTCCGCGCGGGCCTCGGCCTGGTGACGGGCATGCTCGACCTGCTCGCCGATGTCAGCGTGGCGCACATCGGCATGTTTCGAAATGAGCAGACCCATCGCCCGGAGAGCTACTATTTCAAAGCGCCGCCGCATCTGGCGGAGGCCGAGGTCATCCTCGTCGATCCGATGCTCGCCACCGGCTGGAGCGCCACCGCCGCCGTCGCCCGACTGAAGGAAGCGCGCGCGACCCGCGTGCGGTTCGTCTGCCTCGTGAGCTGCCGCCAAGGCCTCGAGCAAATGCGCGCCGCGCACCCCGACGTCCATATTTTCACCGCCGCCATCGACCCGGAACTCAACGAGCGCGCTTACATCGTGCCGGGGCTGGGTGATGCGGGAGATCGGTATTTCGGAACAGCGTGAGGGAAAGTCCGCAGCTCGAAATCCGAAAGGCGTGAAAGCGCGGAAAAGGAGGAGTCGCGCGCCTAGTTCTTTCCCGCCATTTCCGACTCTTCGGATTTGTTTCGGATTTCGGATTTCGGATTTCGAGTTTCTTCACCCCGTCGTCGAAAGAGGCAGTCCACCACATTCCGCACATACTGCTCATCCGGCATCGCCTCGACGGCCTCAGCCGGGAATGTGACCAGCCCCTTGAAATGTTCCGCGAGTCCCGCAAAAAGCCGGATCCGGGCGGCCGGTTCGAGTTCATCGCGGCGCACGAGGGATTGCAGCGCGAGACGGGCTTCGTCGGGCGAGACCCGCTGCCGCAGCCGCGCTTCGAGGTGCGGGTGCTGGCGGAGCGAGTTGAATTTCCCCGCGAGCAACTGATCGAGATCGGGCTCCGCGTGCTGGGGCAGGTGGACGACCACCGTGTTCGCCGCCAGATCCCCGAGCCGCTGGGCGCGCCGATTCAGCAGGCAGGCCGCACCGCCGACCGCATAAAAGCCCGGCAGCATATCCACGAAGCGCAGCAGATTGCGCATCAGCACCTGATGG
>JANNXQ010000164.1:0-11804 GCA_031409655.1 Chthoniobacteraceae bacterium
GGCTGCGTCCGCCCGTGACCAGGGCGACGGCGTTTTCCTTGAACTGCCGGTCGTAACGCCGACCGGATTTGATGCTGTGATCTGACATGGCTTTGCTTTTCGTCTTTGAAAGCCCTGTCCGCAAAATCGAAGACACTCCAAACGCCGTTGGCGTTCTCGCCGCGTAACTGTGCAAATCGTATAATCCAATAGGACGCCCTTGCGCGCTGGGGCCGCAGAGCCCACGGGAATCGCGAGCGATGTGACGAAAGTCCCAAGCTGCCGCGGGCGCGGCGGTGGTCTGGACGACATGTCGTTCCTCATTTCATGAAAGCGGTTTTCTGCGCCGCGCTGGCGCTCGTCGCCTCCGGTGTCTTTTCGTCCGCTGCGGTGCGGCTGCCCGCGGTGATCTCGGATCACATGGTCCTGCAAGGGGAGGCGTCGGTGGCCGTCTGGGGTTGGGCGGATGTGGGTGAAGCGGTGACGGTCTCGCTCGGTGATCAGGCGCGCTCGACTAAAGCGGACGGAGCCGGGCGTTGGAAGGTGATGCTCGGGAAACTAAAGTCCGCGAGCGAGCCTCAGACGCTGACCGTCCGCGGCACCAATACTCTCACGGTCCACGACGTCCTCGTGGGTGAAGTGTGGCTGGCCTCGGGGCAGTCGAACATGGAGATGCAGATCAAGGGGAAGCTGCACGGGGCGGTGGACCGGGCGGAGGAAGAAATCGCCGCGGCCAGATTTCCGGCGATCCGGCTCTTCGTGCATGACGAGCCGTATGCCATCTACGAACTGCCGGTCCCGCCATTGCAGCCGTCTGAGGATCGTCCAGGCAGGTGGCTGGTCTGCTCGCCGGAGACCGTCGCGGGCTTTTCGGCGATCGGTTATTTCGTTGCGCGGGAATTGCATCAGACCCTGGGCACGCCCGTCGGAATCCTCAGCGCGTCGGTCGGCGGGACGCCCATCGAGGCGTGGACCAGCCTCGCGGCGCAGGGAGCGCAGCCGGCGCTCCAGCCGCTGCTGGGAGACTGGCAAAAGCGCGTGGGGGACTTCGTGCCCGAGCGAGAGCAGCAGACTTTCCTGGAGGCAAAACAGCGCTGGCTGAAAGAACGCGCCGCGGCGCTCAAACAGCAACAGCCCGCGCCGAAAGCGCCCGCGGCTTTCAAGAATCTCCGCGTGATGACCCCTGGCGCGCTCCTCAATGGAGTGATCGCTCCGCTCGTGCCTTACACGATTCGCGGCGTGCTCTGGTATCAAGGTGAACGCAACGCGGCGGGTCCCTTCACGCAGCTCTACGGCCGGCAACTGCGGACGTTGATCGCCGACTGGCGGGCGCGGTGGGGCGACGAGTTTTACTTTGCGTGGGTGCAGTTGCCCGGCTTTCAGCGCCCGCAAAAACTCCCGAGCGAGCCGACGGGTTGGGGTGTCACCGTCCGCGATGAAATGCGCAGGGCGCTCGACGTGCCGCGCACGGGCATGGCGGTGACGATCGATCTCGGCGGTGAAAAGGCCGGCCACCCGACGAACAAAGCCGACTACGCCGCGCGACTCTCGCGGCTCTTGCTGCACGATGTCTATGCGCAGCCGATCGCGATTTGGTCCGGCCCGCTCCTTCGCTCCGCGCAGCGCGCTGGAGAGAAGATGACGCTCACTTTCGAGCAAGCCGCCGGACTCCGCGCGCAGGAGGGGGAGCTCAAAGGCTTTGCCATCGCAGGCGAGGATCGGAAGTTCGTCTGGGCGCGGGCAACGATCGTCGGCGACAAGGTGATCGTCTCAAGCGATGCCGTGACCGTGCCCGCCGCGGTGCGCTACGGCTGGGCCGCGAATCCTACGTGTAATCTGATCAACGCCGCCGGACTCCCCGCCTCGCCTTTCCGCACCGATGAATGGGCCTCCCCGTGACCCCGCCGAACCACTCCTAAACATGAAACCATCCGCCATTCTCACGCCCAGTCGCCTCGCCGCTTGCATCGCAGTTTTCGCCGCGATCCCCGGCGCCCTTGCGGCTGAGCCATTCATTGAAAAACTCGATCTTTTCAAAGCCGGCGACGGTGGGCACAAGGTCTATCACATCCCCGGCATCGTAGTGACGGCGAAGGGCACGGTGCTCGCCTGGTGTGAAGCACGGAAGAAGGGTGGCGATTGGGATGACATTCACATCCTGCTGCGCCGTTCGTCGGACGACGGCAAGACGTGGAGCGAGCCGCAGAGCATCGCGGAGGTGCCTGGGCCGAAGACGAAGAACCCCTTCTCGCTGCGGATGAAAAACGTCGATCCCAATGACGTGACCTACAACAACCCGGTGCTCATCGCGGATCGCGACGGCACGGTGCATATGGTCTTCTGCCTCGAATACCTGCGCTGCTTTTACCAGCGCAGCACCGACGATGGGGTGACGTGGAGCACGCCGCTGGAGATCACACAGACCTTTGAAACGTTCCGGTCGGCGTATGAGTGGAAGGTGCTCGCGACGGGGCCAAATCACAGCATCCAGCTCCGCACCGGGCGGCTCGTGGTGCCGGTGTGGCTCTCGACGGGCACGGGCGGAAACGCGCATCGGCCTTCGGTCACCGCGACCATCTTCAGCGACGATCAGGGGAAGACCTGGCAGGCGGGCGAGATCGCGGTGCCCTGCACGGATGAATGGATCAATCCGAACGAAACAGTGGCGGTGGAACTCGCCGACGGGCGCGTGATGCTGAACGTGCGCAATGAGTCGAAGACGCATCGGCGGCTCGTGACTGTGAGCAAAGACGGCGCGACGGGCTGGAGCACGCCACGCTTTGATGACGCGCTGCTCGAGCCGATCTGCATGGGTGGACTCGTGCGCTACTCGCTCGGAAACGGCGGCGGCGCGAATCGCATTCTTTTCTCCAATCCAGACACCCTCGAGCGCGCCGACGGCAATGCCGAGCCGGGCAAAAATCGCGACCGGAAGAATGTCTCCGTGAAGCTGAGTTACGACGAAGGCGCAACGTGGGCCGTGAGCAAAACCGTGGAGCCCGGCTGGAGCGCCTACAGCGATCTCGCGGTGACGCCGAACGGCATCATCCTCTGCTTCTACGGGCGCGCGGAGAAGGGCGGCTTTGCGGGCGACTGGCTCACGCTCGCGCGCTTCAATCTCGAGTGGCTCACTGGGAAGCGGGAATAGATCCGCAGATTTCGCAGACTGGCGCAGATCGGGAAGCGCGTGACTTTTTCCTCTGCGAAAATCTGCGCAATCTGCGGATCACTCCGGCTACGCCAGCCAGGGCTTCACGACTTTCCCCGCCAAATCGGTGAGCCGGAAATCGCGCCCTTGGAAACGGTGTGTGAGCTTCAGGTGATCGATGCCGAAGAGGTGCAGCAGCGTGGCGTGGAAATCATTGATATGCACCGGATCGCGGACGATGCCCCAGCCGAGCTCGTCGGTCTCGCCATAGACCTGGCCACCTTTGATGCCGCCCCCGGCCATGAAGATGGTGAAGGCATTCGGGTGATGATCGCGACCGCTAACGTTCTTCGTATTCCCCGCGCGATTCTCGCCGAGCGGCGTCCGGCCAAATTCGCTGCCCCACACGACGAGCGTTTCGTCGAGCAGGCCGCGCTCCTTGAGATCCTTGATCAGCGCGGCGATGGGCTGGTCGGCCATGCCGGCGTTGAAAGGGAGCTCCTTGTCGAGATTCGAGTGATGATCCCATGACGCGTGGATCACGTTCACGAAGCGCACGCCGCGTTCGACGAGCCGCCGGGCGAGCAGGCAGTTCGTGCCGAACGAGCGATACTGATTCGGCCCGCCCGCCCGCGCCGCTTTGATCGGCGGGTCTTCGCGCTCCACGCCGTAAGCCGCGAGCGTCTCGGGCTTCTCGCCTTTCAAGTCGATGAGTTCGGGCGCGGCGGATTGCATTCGGAAGGCGAGTTCGTAAGCGGCGATGCGACTCGCGATCTCCGGATCGCGCGCCTGCTCAAAGCGCGCGCGATTCAACTCCGCGAGCGTGTCGAGCCCCGCGCGCTGAAGCTCCGCCGGAAGTCCCGCGGGATTCTTCAGATTCAAAACCGCATCGCCCTGACTGCGGAAGGAAACGCCGGCATACACCGACGGCAGAAATCCCGATTGACACAGCGACGCGCCACCGCTGGTCCCGCGGCCATTCGCCAGCACCACGTAGCCGGGCAAATCGCGGGATTCGCTGCCGAGCCCGTAGGTCAGCCACGAGCCAATCGTCGGTAGCCCGAAGGTCGCGCGCCCGCACTGCATGAGGAGCTGGCCGGGGTGATGATTGAACTGATCGGTGTGCATCGACCGCACCATCAGCAAGTCATCCGCGCAGCTCGCGATGTTCGGCAGGAGGTCACTGAAATCCATTCCGCACTGCCCATACTTCTTGAAGGTGCGCTGCGAGCCGAGGATGCGCGCGGTCTCCTTTTTGATGAATGCGAAGCGCACATTCTTCAGTAGCGAATCCGGCAGTGGCTGGCCGTTCAGTTCGTTCAGCTTCGGCTTCGGATCGAAGAGATCGAGCTGACTCGGTGCGCCCTCCATGAAGATGAAGATGCAATTCTTCGCCCTCGGCGCGAAGTGCGGCGGCTTCGGGAACAGCGGATCGGCGGAAGCTCCTGGCGCCGCAAGCAGCCCCTCCGATTGCAGCATTGACGCCAGCCCGAGCATCCCGAGCCCGCTCGCCGCGGTGGTAAAAAAATCTCGCCGCGTTTGTTGGATGGCTTGGTCGATGGGGTGCATGGCGTCACTCGCGGGTGATGAATTCGTCGGTGTTCAGGATGATCCGCACGGTGGCGGTCCAGGCGGCGGGCTCGGCTTCTTTGTCCGAAGCTTGTGCGTAGTGGGTGCGGGCCTGGCCGAGGAGCTTTTTCAATGCGGCGAGCTCGCGCGGCTGTGGGGGGCGGGCGACCGCGAGGCGGAAGGCGCGGGTAAGGCGGGCTTCGTCGTCGGCGAGCGGTTCGTCGAGGAGGCGTTTGGCCATCGCTTGCGCGGCTTCGGCGAAGGTCTGTGCGTTAAGCGTGGTGAGCGCTTGAAGCGGCGTGTTGGAGACGCCGCGTTTGATGGCGGCGAGGTTCGCGTCGGGGCAGTCGAAAGTGGTCAGGTCGGGATGCGGCGCGGTGCGTTTGAAGAAGGTGTACATGCCGCGGCGGTAGCGGTCCTCGCCGGTGGCGTCGGTCCATTTGAAGTTGTTCGCGTAGCTGAGCGCGGCGATCTCCGGTGGCATCGGCGGGAAGACGCTGGCGCCGCCGATCTTTGGCGAGAGCAGTCCGCTCGCGGCGAGGTGCAGGTCGCGGACGATCTCGCCTTCGACGCGGATGCGGTTCTGGCGCGCGAGCAGTTGATTGAGCGGATCGATCTCTTCGAGTTCCGGCCGCACTTCCGAACGCTGGCGGTAAGTGGCTGAGGTCATGATGAGGCGGATTATCTCTTTGCGGCTCCAGCCGCGGGCGATGAATTCGCTGGCGAGCCAGTCGAGCAATTCGGGATGCGTCGGTTTGTCCCCGCGCACTCCGAAATCTCCGAGCGTGCGCACGAGCCCCTCGCCGAAGAGCTGCGCCCAGAACTGATTCACGATCACGCGCGGCGTCAGCGGATTCTCTGGACTCACGAGCCAGCGCGCAAGGTCGAGGCGATCGGGCGTCTTTCCGTAGCGCGCCGCAATGGGCGGAAGCACCGCGAGCGTGCCGGGCGAGACTGGATCACCGGGTTGCAGGAACTCTCCGCGATGCAGCACCTTCGTGTCGCGGGGCTGTGTGCGTTGGGTGAAGGTGCGGACGTCGAGCACGGGCGCGGGCGGCGCTCCGGCTTTGGCGGCGGCCACTTCCGCCGCAGCGGCGCCGGCCGTGGGATCGACCTTCACCAGCCAATCCACGAGCGTCTCCTTGTTTTCGTTCGTCCACTTTTCCGAGCCGGTGCCGACGAGTCCCCGCACGGCCGGCGGCGCGATGCTGGTGGTCGATTCGCCGACGAGCGCGACGAGCCGGAAGCGACCGATGGTGTGCTGCCCCTTTCCAAAATGCTGCGCGAGCGAGATCGCGATCTGCGGCGTCGCCGCGGTGTCGAGCGGGCGGGTGAAGTAGAACCTCGCGTGATGCGGCTTGTCCGTCTGCGTCGCGATGCCCCAGCCCGTCTCCGGCTTCTCATCGAGCGCGCCCTCGATCGATGCGCCCTTCTGCGTGAAATCGGCCACGGGTGAATGCAGGCCGACGAGTTCGCCTTTCGCGGCATCGGCGCCGGTGCGCACGGTGATCTTTGAAAGGAAGAATTTGCCGTCCGGCGAGCGACCGCAGCCACCTTTCGGCAGAGACGGATCGGGCAACACTTCGAGTTTCACGCCGCTGATGAGCCCGGGCGGCAGATCGGCGACGATCGCATAATTCTCCTTCAGCGACTGCGCGCCGCTCGCGAGCCACGATCCATCGTCGAGCCGCTGAAACTCCGCTCCAGCCTCGCTGGCGACGCTCTTCACCTCCAGCGCTTGCTCGCGCGTCTTTTTCCCCTCTGCCGCGCTGAGCCGCGCAGTCATGTCTTTCTCCCAATCGAGCAAGCTCGCCCCGAGTCCGTCGCGCAGCTTGTCGAGCTTTGCCTCCAGCGGTTTGAGCCGGGCCACGTGCGGCGCGTTCGCGCGTTCGTAGTCGGCAATCGCGGTCGCACTCGTGGGCATGGTGGCCTTCGTCTCGTCGGCGTTATTGAAGAAGGCGAAGAGCTGGTAGTACTCGCGATGCGTGATGGCGTCGTACTTGTGCGTGTGGCAGCGCGCGCAGCCGACGGTGTGCGCGAGCCAGACGCTGCCGGTGGTCTCGGTGCGATCGAAGGTGGCCTCGACGCGGAACTGCTCCTGATCCGTGCCGCCTTCCGTGTTCGTGAGCGTCTGGCGGTGAAAGGCGGTCGCGAGTTTTTGCTCTGCGGTGGCGACGGGCAGCAGATCGCCGGCGAGTTGTTCGATGGTGAATTGATCGAACGGCAGATCGCGATTCACGGCGTCGAGGACCCAGTCGCGAAAGCGCCACGCATCGGGCCGCGGCCGGTCCTTTTCGTAGCCATCCGAGTCCGCGTAGCGCGCGCGATCCAGCCAGTGGCGGCCCCAGCGTTCGCCGAAATGCGGGGAGGCCAGCGTGCGCTCCACGAGCCGCTCGTAGGCGTCGGGCGCGGGATCTTTCGCAAAGGCGTCGGCTTCGAGCGGAGACGGTGGCAGCCCGAGCAGATCGTAATACACGCGCCGGATGAGCGTGTAGCGATCCGCCTCGGCCGCAGGTTTGATCTTCTTCTCCGCCAGCTTCGCGCGGACGAAATAGTCGATCGCGTTCTCGCCCGCCGGGACCGTCGGTTTGCGGACCGGCGCGTAAGCCCAATGCACCGTCCATTCCGCGCCCGCCGCGACCCACCGCTTCAGCGCCTCGATCTCGGACGGAGCGAGCGGCTTCTTTTTCTTCGGCGGCATCTGCTCGTCGGGATCTTTCGAGAGGATGCGCGTGATCAGTTCGCTTTTCGCGAGATCGCCAGGCACCACCGCGGTCGCGCCGCTCTCGAGTTCCTTGAAGAGATTCTCCCGCGACGTTAGCGCGAGGCCGCCCTTTTTGTCATCGGGTCCGTGGCATCCCAGGCAATGCTCAGCGAAAATGCGCTGCACGTCGGGCTCGGCGGCGTGAGCCGGAGCGGCGAGCGCGAGCAGGATGGCAGGGAGGAAATGCGGGCGGCGCATGGCGGGCAGACTACCCCGCGCGGGCTTGGCGTCTTGGGAGTTTCTTGCGGAGAGCGCGCGCTCCCTGGCCGCCTACTGCGCGAGTCGATTCACCGTGTAACAGACGGTCGGATGCGCGAGGAGGCGGCTGCCATTCGAGATCAGGCCCACGAGATCGAGCTGATAGATCACGCCAGCTTTCATTTCGCCGAGCACCAGGCGGGCGGTGCGGCCATCTGCGCTCAATGTCACCTTCTTCGGCCCAACCGCCGTGATGTCACTCTGCGGCGCGCCGTATTGCGAGGAGTACTTGTAGCGGTAGTGCTGCACGCGGTAGCGGGCGGCTTCGCTGGCAAAGGTGGGTTCGGCAGGCTCGGTGAAGGTGAGCTCGAAGCCGTCGGGTTTTAGATGGATCTCGCGCACTTCAAAGACCGGCTTGCCCGTGGAGACGATGCGTTGCAGCCCTTCGACCGGGCCGCCCCAGCCGCGCATCGTCTGGCCGACGTAGAGCGCGGTGCCGTCGGGTGAAAAGCACACGCGATTGTTGCCCGCGCGCAGGCCGTTGTCGTGGATGAGGTACGTGCATGCTCCCTGATATTCGCCGCCGACTTTCTCGAGCATCACCCGCAGGATGCGCTGACCGCTCTCGTCGGGCACGAGCATCTGTCCGCCAAAGGGGCCGAACTTTTCCCCCGGCGCGATGAAGATCGGATCGCCGGGCGAGTTCATCATGATGCCGTGCGGAAACTGCACGACCGGCTTGGTCCGCATGCCGTCGAGCTTCTCGTTGCCTTCCTTGATCGGGTCGCGCTGCGGATTGCCGCGCACGAATTCCTCGTCCCACACGAGCGACGATGGGTGGCCGTAGAATTTGCCTTTCTCCACGCGATGCAGCGGACTCGTGGGGATGAAGTCGCCCTGATTGTCGGTGACCCAGAGGCTGCCGTCGGGGCCGAGACAGATGCCGTTATTCGCGCGAAAGCCGCTGGCCCATGGAATCATCGTGCCGTCGGGTTTCACCTTCACGACCCAGCCGCGATACTCGGCGGCGGAGAAGTTGCGCCCGCGCCGGCCGACGGGCGAGTAGCGGCCGCGGGTGCGGTCGAAGGTGATGCCGTTGTGCGAGGCGGTGCCGATGTTGATGAACCAATTGCCCTCACCGTCGGGCACCGGGCCGCTGGCGTGTTCGTGATACGCGCCGCTCAGGCCCCACGCGTCGCAGACGGTATCGTATTGATCGGCCGCGCCGTCGCCGTCGGTGTCGGTGATGCGCGTGAGTTCGGGGAATTGCGGGACGAGCAGTTGGTTGTCCTTCTCGACGAGGACGCCGAGGGCTTCGTGCAGCGATTGATCGGAAAACACGCGCCACTCGAAGGCGCCGGGGTCCTTGTTCGGCTTGCCGATGAGGATGCCGGAGCGGCGCGTGACGACGACCAGTTCACCTTTCGAATTGAAGGCCACGCCACCAATCTCAGGCGCGATGCCGGGCGGGAGTTTGATCTCTTCGACGACGTAGGGATCGTCGGGTCCGGCGAAAGCCAGCGTCGCGAGAAGCAGTGGAAAAGCGAAGAGGAGGCGTTTCATTACTAGGGTTCTCCCGAGGACATCCCTTTCTTCAGCACCGAGGGATCGGGTTTGAATGTTTCGCCGGGCTGGAACTTCACCAGCAGCATGAAGTGGTCGGCATGGTCCGCAGGAATCTCGAGTGTGTTCTCTTTCCAACTCCCCTGATCGCAGGAAATCTGCGCGCGGATCGCGGGATCGAAGACGAGGCGCACCACGTCGGGCGGACGCTCGATGCGGTAGTGGATCATGAAGGTGCCTGGGTCGGTGGGCGTGATGTGCTCGTGGATGATCTGCCCGCCGAGTTCGTAGGTGAACTCCGGATTCCCGCTGAGCACGCGATAGCCGCGGAACTTCGGCTTCCCTTCTCCGAGCCGGATCGGCTGCGCGCCGGCAGCTTTGTAAACAAGCGTGCCCTCGAGCCATGGCACATAGTCGCTGCCCTTGCGCCCGCCGCCGGTCCCCGCGCCCCAGTAGGGCGACATGTCGAGGAAACCGCCAGTCCAGGCATAGAGCAGTCGGCACTCCGTCGCATCCCACACGTAGGCAAAGTCCGGCCCGAAGCTCACCGCGATCCCTCCGGGCACGCCGGGGATTGGCGCCACGTCTTTGCCCTCCACGTCCTGACCGATGGTCGGATTGTAAGGCCGCGCGGGAAGTCCGCGGTCGTGCTGCGCAAGCACGGCATCGCCGAGTCCCGGGTTCGGCACGAAGGATCGCAGCACATAGGGCCGCAGCCTTGTGCCCAGCGGCTTCGGCGACACGTCGCTGGCCTTGAGCGCATCGACCAGCACCGCGCCGCTGAGCTTCTCGACGATCGGACTCTCCAGCTTTTCGCCCGCCGGGCGCACGCGCATGATCCCGCGCATCACCGTGCCGTGACCGGGAAAGGAGCAGAGATACGGATACTCCCCGGGCTCGGCTGGCGCCTTCAGGTTCAGCGTTTCCACCTGCCCGGGATTGATGATCTTCGTCGCGGCCAGTACGTCCGTGGAGTCTGGCACAAAGTTCTTCGCAAACCCGCCGTCCGCGAGCCCCATTGCCGCAATCACGATTTCATCCGCCTTCCCGGGCCGCACCAGGAGGAGGTTGTGCGGCATGATGCAGGTGTTCTTGAGCGTCAGCGTGAAGCTGGTGCTGGCAGCGACATCGAAACGCGTCGTGGCGTAGCGCAGCGCGCCCGGTATCACCGCGATCTCGATCTTCGCAGGCTTGGCCTTCTTCGGTTGGGCTGCGGATTTCGCCGCCGGCGTCTGCGCGTGAAGAGCGCCGCAAGCCAGGACGCAGAGGATCGAGAGAAAGCGTGGGATCATTGGAAAGCGGTGGGCAGAATCCTCGCGTGGATCCTTTTGTTAAGGGAATTCGCCGGACACGCTGCGTTTTCCGCAGCCCGATTCACCCCAGAGCGAGTCAAGCGGGCGGCGCAATCCTCGCCCAGTCCGCGCCCTGATCACGAGCGGCGGCGGCGAACTCCGGCGCGTGCCGAAGGAGCACCGCGGCGGCCACGGCAGCATCGTCGGTGAACCCGAGCCGTCCCACGGAGTCCGGGATGAGATCGACTTCGCGATCGAGATAAAGCAGGGCAAAAGCCGCTTCGCTCGCCGCGGCAAAGGTCAGGTCACGCGCGCGGTCGGTGGCAAAGTTTTCGATCACATCCGCGAGGAAGGCGAATTGCTCGGCGGCTTGCGGGAAGCCGGGTGCTTCGAGATCGCCGAATTTCTCCCGCAACTCCGGCAGCTTCGAAAAGAGCTCATGCACCGTTGCGGGGGTGACTTTGGCGGCGTTGCTCTGGATGAATTCGGCGAAGTCGCCACCGTCTGGCATGGAGGTCGAGGGATTCATTTTTTGGGGCGTTATCCGCTACTCCCGCCGCCCGCCGAGGATCAGCGGGAGCAGGTGATAGAGGAAGTAGCCGAGCGAGGTGATGAAGGCGGCGACGTAAGTCCAGGCGGCGGCATCGAGGGTCTTGCGCACGCCGCTCATCTCCGCCTCGGAGCCGATGAAGCCCATGCCCGCGAGGATTTCCTTGGCGCGGCGCGAGGCGTCGAATTCCACCGGGAGGGTGATCAAGTTAAAGACCATAATGACGCCCCACGCGGCGGCCATGACCCACATCGCGGTGTGCATCGAGAGGATGCCCGTGAACATGCCGATGAGCGGCAGCCACATCACGATCTGGCTGGCGAAATTCGTTGCGCCGACGGCGGCCATGCGCCAGTGCAGCGGCGCATAGGCCTGCGCGTGCTGGATGGCGTGCCCGCACTCGTGCGCGGCGACACCGTAGGCCGCCACGGAATTGGTCTGGAAGTTGTGCGTCGAGAGCACCAGGCGCTTGTTGGTGGGGTCGTAGTGATCGCCGAGCATTTCATCGTGCGCCACGATCTCCACGTCGCGGATGCCTGCGCGCTGGAGGATGGCGGCAGCGACTTCCGCCCCGGTGGCGCGCGAAGTGGCCGGCACCTGGCTGTAGCGGTGATAGACGCTTTTCACGCGGGCCGCGGCCCAGAGTGAAATCAGCATGGTGCCGACAAAGAGGAGAATGGCGAAGAGGCTCATGGTAATTGGTTGTTCGTGTACCGCGACTGACTGGTTGCCTGTTCGCGT
>JANNXQ010000165.1:0-11451 GCA_031409655.1 Chthoniobacteraceae bacterium
ATGCCCACGCCGCCGGTGAAACCGATCCGGCCATCGACGATGAGCAGCTTGCGATGGGTCCGATTATTGATCCGCGCCACGCTATACCAATGCAGCGGATGGTATCGCTCGACCTCGACGCCGGCGGCTTGCAGATCGTCCAGATACTTCGCGTCGATCTTCCCCGTGCCGACCGCATCCAGGAGCACATGCACCTTGACCCCCGCCCTGGCGCGCTCGCACAGAGCCTCGGAGAATTTTCGGCCGATCTCGCCGGACCAGTAGATGTAAGTCTCGAAGGTAATGGTCGAGCGCGCGCCGCGGATCGCTGTGAGCATCGCCGGAAAGATTTCGTCGCCATTTTGCAAGGCCGTGATCCGATTCCCCGCGAGGATGCTGGGGCCGAGGAGATGGCTCATCGCGCGGAGAAACTGCGGATCGCTGACCGCGAAACGATGTTCGAGTTGGTAGCGGATTTGTTTCTCCCCCGCGCGCAGGTTCAGGAAGAGGACGGTGAGGAAAAGCGTCGCCACCACCGCGCTCGCGACGGCGCCCCAGAGTCTCCATTTCCCGAGCTGCCGGGGCGCGCTCATGGGAGGCCATTTACCACCGGACGCGCCCGTGTTGCTCGCCTTCCTCGACCCCGGGAGTCTGGCCGGAGGCGTAGGCTCTCGCGGCTTCGAAGAGGTATTTGATCTTCAGGAAACCGCTACTGTCCCAGAATTCGCCCCGCTCCGGGCGAACGAGGATGAGAGCGATTTGCAGGTCGTCTTTCCCGCCAGGGAACCACACGCGGAAGGGCTCCTGCCAAAGCTCGGCGATCCGGGCGCGGTCCTGCACCAGTTCGGCGCGTCCGCTCATCGAAAGGTAGGCGCTGTGGTCGTTCTGGCAGATGATGTGAACGTGGGTGTCGGCCTCAATCTCGTGGATCTTCGCCGATTCCGCGCCGGTGATGAACCACACGCGCCCATCCTCCTCGACCCGCGCCAACGCCATCGGTCGGGCGCGCATCTGGCCCGCATCCGCATGGGTGACGAGCATGGCGGTGTGAAATTGCATGAGCAGCTTATGGAAATGCTCGCGCTGCTCGGCGGGGGATGGCGATTCGTGCATGCCTCCAGTTCGCGGCGCGGCGTCCTCCCGGTCTTATCGAATGGAGGTTTGACGGGGCGCCCGTGGCCGACGGTTTGGAGGACTAGAGTCGCGGACTACTTTGCCTGGCTTTTGCGCCTGGCTTCGGCGCTGGCCCTGGCGTGGAGCTTGGCGAAATCGGCGGCGAGTTTGTCGAGTTCCGCTTCGGGCAGGTCCTCGAGGTCGATGAGATCGTTGCGCGCTTCGGCGATTCCACGGATGAGTTCGTCCAGCTTCAGATGCACGGCTTTGGCATCGCGGTTTTGGGTGCTCTGGATGAGGAAGACCATGAGGAAGGTGACGATGGTCGTGCTGGTGTTGATGACGAGTTGCCAGGTATCCGAGAAGCCGAAGAGCGGACCGGTGAGGCCCCACAGGGCCACGACGCCGAGCGCGATCAGAAAGGCCCAGACGGAGCCGACCGCTTCGGAAGTCTTGCGCGAGAAGTGATGGAAGCGGTCGCGGAACGTTGACGAATTCAGCGCGGGTGTACTCATGCCGGAGAAATCGCGGGGAGACGCGATGATGGCTGTCTCGCGAGGGCAATTTTGATACGCGCAGCGCGATGCCGGATCGCGAAGAACAGACATATGAAAACCTCGAAGACTCATTCCAACTCCGGCGCACTCGGCTGGGGCGTGCTCTGGCTGATCGGCGTTCCGATTCCGATTTTACTCGTCCTCTTTCTCCTCCGCGGCTGCACGTAATCCGCAGCGTAAACGTCGTTCCTGACTTCAGAATATTTATCCAGGTACATCCACGCCGACGCGTGGTGCCGATTGCGAAGATCAAGATCCAAGTTACCCAAAGATGCCTGCAAAACCTGAATCAAAAAAGAAGGCCGCCGCCGCGAAGTCCGTCCCCTTGAAAAGCCTCGCCTCCGAAAAGGAAGGCGCACTGAATCCGCAAGATACCGTGGCCACGGCCGGCGCGCGGATGCGGGAGCACGATGCGAGTGCGTGGCCGGTGGCGGAGGATCGCAAGCTCGTCGGCACCATCGACGAAAAGAATCCCGACTGGAAACTCGGCGGCCATGGGCACGACCCGAAGACAAGCAAAGTCGGCGAGATCATGAAGCGCGAGCTGGTCTTCTGTTATGAGGACGAGGATTGCACCACGGCGCGACTGCTCATGGACGAGCGCGGGCTGCACTATCTGCCGGTGGTCGATCGCGAGATGCGCATCGTCGGGATCTTCAGTCGCCACGAGATTGCCGAGAAGGCCGACGCAGCGCGGGAGGTGAAGAGCAGGAAAGGGAAGGCGTAACTTCTACCTGTCCAAGGGTGGACAAACACGAAAGGTCGCAGTCAAGAGTGCCTGCGGCCTTTCCTTTTTCCGGCGGAGTGCGAGCAGCCAACAGCCAGGTGCCGCGCGCACAGTGGAGCTGACTGATCCGTGCGCCGAGGCATCCGCCGTCCACCTCGCTCCATCGCTGCCCGTGTTCGTGCTGCAGCGCGCGAGCGGTGGGACGTAGAGGTTGTCGGAAAAGTGAACGGTAGTGTCTGTTTGCGCGACGCTGCGCGGGTTGGTTCACCAGCGGTCCCAGAGTAACGAGGCGCTGGCACGGTTTAGGCGCCTTTCCCCCGGGCATGAACAAGCCCCTGAAATCCTCCCATCGCTCCAAGCTCACTTTTGGCGATTTGATCGCCGCCGTCTCTTCCGTGAGCCGCAACAGTCGCGAAGCCGCACTCGCCGTCGCCGACCTCCTGCAATCGCGCCGCGTCGTCCTCACCGATCGCCGATCCGCCCGCCGCCCACACTGATGTCGAAACGGCTCGCTGCGCGCCTGATGCCACGCTCAGGCCAATGGAGCACGCGCAGCATGCGTCGGAGTTGCGATCTACCGGACATGAAAAGAACTCTCCTCACCCTCACTGCTACCGCCGCCATGCTCAGCCTCTCCATCGCTCAGGAGAATGCCAAGGAACCCGACAACAGCGGCAAAAACAAACGCGATAAGAGCGGTGCGACCGTCACCCCGGGCGATCAATCCAACGCTCCCGCAGATGTGAAGATCACGCAGGACATCCGGCGCATGGTCATGGACGACAAATCGCTGACCATGACGGCCAAGAACGTGAAGATCATCACCATCGACGGAAAGGTCACGCTGCGCGGACCGGTGAATACCGCCGCGGAAAAAGAATCTGTGTGCAACCACGCCAAGATGGTCGCCGGCAAGACTGCCGTGACCGACGAAATCGAAGTCAAATCAGCCAAGTAACCAAATAACCAAGTAACCAAATAACCAAGTAACACCCAACTCACTAACCATCATCATTATGTCACAAAACGCTGTCTTCTGTATCGCCACCTCCCGCCCGCAAGCCGAGCGAATCGTGGACCGTCTCACCGCCTCCGGCTTCACCACGCCGGACATTTCCGTCGTCTATCCCCAGGGACCGGGCCAGGACGTCGGCCACGTCAAAGCCACCAAAGCTCCCGAAGGCACGGCCACCGGAGTTGCCGCGGGCGGCGTGACCGGCGGCGTCCTCGGTCTGCTCGCCGGCATCGGCGCGCTGGCCATTCCGGGGGTCGGGCCGCTCATCGCTGCCGGACCCATCATGGCTGCGCTCAGCGGCGCGGCAGTCGGTGCGGCCGCGGGCGGACTTGCGGGCGGCTTGATCGGCCTCGGCATCCCCGAGATCGAAGCCAAGGTCTATGAGGACAAGCTGCTCAAAGGCAACTACCTCATCTCTGTGCGCGCCGCTTCCGGCGAACTGGAGGATCGCGCGGAGAATATCTTCAAGCAGGAGAAGGCCGAAGACATCTCGACCGTGGACGAAGCGAAAGTCCCGGCGGCGGCGTAACTGCGCGAAAGAATCACTTCAGTCTCCATCACGAATCCGCACGACCGTCCCGCGAGGGGCGGTCGTTGCGCTTTTCGGATGGTGAGGCGGCTCTGTCCGGCGTTCAAGCCGGACGTGCCGCCTCTGATTTGTTCCGCAGATCGGCGTGAGGCGGCACGTTCCGCTTGAGCGCGGAACAGAACTGCCTCTACATCCTGAGCCGCCAGCCACCCAGCCGCGCGCTCAGCTTCCCCTAAAGTTGCCCTCATCCTCACCCTCCGGGTGGCCCCCGTGCCTCGGGGAAGATTCAACGAGTTGGCGCTGCGGCGCTGAGCGTATCACGGGTTTCGCGGGAATTCGCGGAGACTCTCGCTCGCAGGATGGCGGGGGCGTTCGGCGTCGATTGTTTCATCCGTTCGCACACGGGCGCGCGATTCAATCTTCGCCATGAATCACTCCGCCACGCTTGCACTGCTCCTGCTCGCCGGTCCACTCGCCACTGCGGCGGAGGATGCGAAAAAGAAAACTCCCGTCCCGACGAGCTTCGCGCCGGTGGTTCCGAAGAAAGATTTCCAGGCCACGATGGCACGCATGAAGGCGGAGAAAGCCGCCATCGAAAAGAAGCACCAGGAACTCCTCGCCGCGCGCTACGACTTGCACGATGACGCTGCGCCCGCGGTGCAGATGGCGCGCGGCAAAGCCGTGCAGCAGGGCCTTCGCGCGCGCCTGCTGGCTTGGCGTGACGCGGGACGCGCTCGCCGCGATGACGCCGGAGCAGGTTCGCGAAAAGGACGCGTGGCCCGCGGGATTTTTCCCGTTGCCGCATCCGAATCATCCCGAAGGCGGGATGTTATTCCCGAAGTTTGAGATCGAGGAGTTGAAGAAGCAGGAGCAACGCGATCTCACCCGCTTCGATCTCGATTTCGATCTGCCCGATCATCTGCTGCCCGAGTTCCCCGCTCCGATCTTCCTCACTACCCGGCCAGACCTCGGGGACGTGGCGAAAGGGAAGCGCGTGACGATCGACAACTTCATGGAGCTCTTCGATGGAGTGTTGAATCCCAAGCAACTCGATGGGTTGCGCCTCCTGCTCACGCCGTTTCCGCAGCAGCAGTTCAATATGACGGGCGACCGGCGTTCGGAGAAACCGCATCGCGGGGTGGCGTGTTTGACTGCCATTCCAATGGACACACCAACGCGGCAACGCATCTGGTGGGCAACATCCGCCCGCAGGAACACCGGCATCGGCTCGATACGCCGAGCCTGCGCGGGGTGAATATCCAGCGGCTCTTCGGTTCGCAGCGCGCGCTCAAGTCGGTGGAAGATTTCACCGAGTTTGAGCAGCGCGCCGCTTACTTCGACGGCGATCCGGTGATCGCCGCGAAGAAGGGCATCAACCCGCTGGAGCGCGGCAGCCAGGTCCATGGGAGCGCGGCAGCCAGGTCCATGCGATGGCTGAATTCCAGGCCGTGCTCGACTTCCCGCCGGCGCCGAAACTCGGGATCGACGGGAAGCTCGATCCGCGCAAAGCCAGCGAGGCCGAACTGCGCGGCCAGACGCTCTTCTTCGGCAAGGCGCAGTGCGCCACCTGCCACACGCCGCCCTATTACACCGACCTCACGATGCATAACCTGCGCGTCGAGCGCTTCTTCACCGAGCGGATGATCAACGGCCGCAAAGCCAGCGCCGACGGCCCGATCAAGACCTTCCCCCTTGCACGGCATCAAAGACTCGCCGCCCTATCTCCACGACGACCGCCTGCTCACGCTGGAAGACACCGTGGAGTTCTTCAATCTCGTGCTGGAGACGAAACTCACCGCGGCTGAGAAAGCGAGTCTCGTCGCGTTTCTCCGGACGCTGTAGTTGCCTTTCGCCGCGCTCACCGGCGTCGCCCTTCCCGCCGACGCCGCGCTCGACAGCATGATCAGCGGAGCGCGCTGCTCCCGCCCCAAGGACCGGCAACATCTTCCTACAACCAGCCTCCCCTCATGCCCCGATAACAACGTGCAATCCGCAATAGAAACCACAAACCGAAACCCAAACTAACACCAATGAAAACACGCAATACCCGCATCCTGTCCCTTATGTCCGCCGTCGCGCTCGCCGCCTCCGGTCTCGCCTCGGCGCAGACCGTCGTCAAGGAGACCACCACGACGACCTCGCTCGGCACGATCAGTGAATTCAGTCCTGAGACCATCGTCATCCGCTCGGAGACGGCGCCGGAGCCCATCCGCTACCGTTACACCAAGACCACCACCTACGTGGACGAAGCCGGCCAGCCAGTCTCGATCGAGACCGTGAAGTCCGGCCTGCCCGTGACCGTGTATTACACCAAGGTGGGCGACCAGATGGTGGCCTCGAAAGTCATCGTGCGCAAAGTTGTCGCGGCACCGGCGGCGGCGGTCGAGAAAAAGACCACGACGACCACGACCACGAAGAAGAAGGAATAACTCAGCCCTCCCCATACCTTCGCCATGAAAGCTCTCGCCCTTCTCTTGATCGGCCTCGCCCTTGTGCCGTTGTCCGGTTGTGTCGCCGTCAAAGAAAAGCCGTCCACTTCCGAGACGACCGTCACCACGGAAGAGACCACCATGCGCACTCCAGCAGTCTCGGAGACGCGCACCATTCGCAGTTACTGAACGGCTGTCCCCACACCGTGCCTGCCGTCGCGCATCTTGAGAGCGGAACCCTCGCGCTCCTGCGCGGCGGTGGGCCTCGGTGGCCGGCCGCCCCACCTTATCCTCCGTGAGAGTGGCTCCTGCATTGGCCGGGTTGTTGGGCCTGCTGGCCTTCGCCGGCTGCTCTGGCTCTCCCGAATTTGTCCGGCCTCTCCCTGCCGTTGCGAATGTGCATTCGCCGGCTTTCCGCGAGGGAATGGGAGCAGTGGTCGGGGGTTCGTTTGTGAATGGCAATCGCCTCACCACCCTCAACAACGGCAACGAAATTTTCCCGGCCATGCTGGCGGCGATCGAGTCGGCCCGGGCCACGATCAATATGGAGATGTTCGTCTTCGAGAAAGGCGTCATCCCGCAACGCTTTGCCGATGCCCTTGCGGCCAGAGCTCGCGCGGGGGTGCAGGTGCGGGTGTTGCTGGATGCAGTCGGCGCGGCCAAATCGCGCCGGTATCACGCGGATCTGCAGGCGGCGGGCGTACTCCTGGAGCTGCATCACCGCGTCTGGTGGCCCGACCCGCGGCGCTACAATCATCGCACCCATCGCAAGCTCCTGATCGTGGATGGGCGGATGGGCTTCATCGGCGGCGTCGGCATCGCGGATCATTGGAACGGCGCGGCCGCTTCGCCCGAGGAGTGGCGGGAGATTCATTACCGCGTCGAAGGTCCAGTGGTCACCCAATTGCAGGGCGCTTTTCAGGACAACTGGGTGCAGGCCCACGGCGAGATCGTGCAAGGCCCGGCACACTTTCCCACCCAGGCGGCTGCAGGCACGGTGGCGGCCAGCGTGTTTTACAGTTCCCCGCGCCGGCAGCGCTATGGTTCGGAACTGATGTACCACCTGGCTCTGGCCTCCGCCCAGCGCACGATCCGCATTACCAACCCCTACTTTCTCCCTGGCCGTGAATTGACGGACGCCTTCTGTGCCGCTGCTCAGCGGGGAGTGAAAGTGCAAATCCTCCTGCCGGGAGAACATATCGATCAGAAGGCGGTGCGGCGCGGTTCGCGCAAACGGTGGCCAGCCCTGCTCGCCGCAGGCATCGAGATTAATGAATACGCGCCGACCATGATCCACACGAAGTTGCTCATCGTGGACGACTATTTCGTCTCCCTCGGCTCGACCAATCTCGATCCACGCTCGCTGCGGCTCAACGACGAGGCGAATATGAACGTGCTCGACCGCACGTTTGCCCGGCAGCAGGCGGCCATTTTCGCGAAGGATTTACAAAGATCGCAGCCAGTCTTCGGCGAGCCGGGCACTGGCCGGATATTGGAACTCCCCGCGCAAACCCTCCAGACTCCGCTCGAGTCGCAACTTTGAATGGATCGTCTCCTGACGCCACGCTTAGGGAAATGGAGCAGCGCGGCGCAACGAGCGGGTGCGTTTAGCGGGGCATGAAAAGAACTCTCTCAATCCTGGCCGCCATGGCGGCCCTCCTCACTTTTTCAACCGCCCAGGAGAAAGCGAAGGAACCCGATAACAGCGGCAAAAACGAACGTGACAAGAGCGGAGCGGCGGTGACGCCGGGCGACCAATCCAATGCCCCAGCGGATTTGAAAATAACGCAGGACATCCGGCGCATGGTCATGGACGACAAGTCTCTGACCATGACGGCCAAGAATGTGAAAATCATCACCATCGCCGGCAAGGTCACGCTGCGGGGGCCGGTGAACAGCGCGGCGGAAAAGGAAGCCATCTGCAATCACGCGAAGATGGTCGCGGGCAAGACCGCCGTGACCGACGAACTTGAAATCAAAGCAACCAAGTAACCAAGCTTCCATAGAACACCAAACCACTAACTCATTAGTACCATGTCACAGAACTCAGTCTTTTGTATCGCCACTTCCCGCCCGCAAGCGGAGCGGATCGTGGATCGTCTCCTCGCGTCCGGTTTCACTGCGCCCGATATTTCCGTCGTCTATCCCCAGGGTCCGGGCCAGGACATCGGCCATGTGAAAGCCACCAAAGCTCCTGAAGGCACCGCCACCGGAGCCGCTGCGGGCGGCGTGACCGGCGGAGTGCTCGGATTGCTCGCCGGCATCGGCGCGCTGGCCATTCCTGGCGTCGGTCCGCTCATCGCCGCCGGCCCCATCATGGCTACGCTCAGTGGCGCCGTTGTCGGGGCTGCCGCGGGCGGGCTCGCGGGCGGGTTGATCGGCCTCGGCATTTCTGAGATCGAAGCCAAAGTTTATGAGGAGAAGCTTCTCAAGGGCAACTACCTCATCTCCGTGCATGCTGCCACTGATGAGGCCGAAGATCGCGCGGAGAATATCTTCAAAGAGGAGAAAGCTGAGGACATCTCCACCGTGGACCAGACGAAAGTCCCCACGGCGGCGTAGCCCGAATGGCAAGGTTGTCTTCATGCCAATCGCACGGCCGCCTCCCGGGGCGGCCGTGCGAGTTCTCAGCGCAGTGACCACAGTGAGAATGGGCTGCGCGGGGAAGCCCCAGTAAGGCCGAAATTTTTACTCACCGAGCTGAATAAAATACGCGCAGCCACGCGCACGGGCGCGATTCTCATCGAACCTTAAACTCTCCCAAAAACTATGCTGAACTGGGCCATCACCTTCCTCGTCATCGCCATCATCGCCGCCGTGCTCGGTTTCGGCGGCATCGCGGGCACCGCCGTCGGCATCGCCAAGATCTCTTCGCCGTCTTCCTGTTATTGGCGGTCATCGCCTTCTCTATGGGACGCAGGCCACCCGTGTGAACGCGCATTGGTTCCTGTTGCCTCATTCGCCCTCCTTCAGCCAACCCAACAACCCAACAACCAAACCCAAAAATGAAATACCTGAAAACAACCTCCCTGGCTGCGCTCGCAGCCGTAGCTGCCATGAGTTCCGCCTTCGCGGGCGAGACTTATCACAGTGAACACAAGTCGATGAAACAAACCCAGACGCCGATGGTGCAGTGCTTCGGCGATCGGGAATGGCAATTTGATCTCTTTGCCGCCTACGCCTTCTCCAGTTCCTCGCAGGATCGCCTCTTCGGCGATCACGCGTGGGGCGGCGGCTTGGGCGTGAACTACTTCTTCACCCGCAACCTGGGCGTGGGCCTGGAAGTCTCCGCCTTCGATCCGCAAAACGGCGGCGACATCCTCGGCCAAGCCGCGCTGAATATCTTCGTGCGCTTCCCGATCGACCACCTCTGCCTCGCGCCTTACGTCTTCCTCGGCGGCGGCGCCTTCTTCAATGCCGAGGACGTGGATGCGGCCGATCTGAAAGGCGAGAGCGATGACGGCCTTCTGGAAGCACACGCTGGCATCGGCGTCGAGTATCGCTTCAAGCCAAACTTCGGCATCTTCGTCGATGGCCGCTACACCGTCGTGGACGAGGCCGATAACAACTGCGCGACGATTCGCGCCGGTTTCCGGTTCGCGTTCTAACTCTTGGTTGGTCTCAAAAAAACGCCGGGATCGTTTCGATCCCGGCGTTTTCTTTTTGAGGCGGTGCGCCAGCACGGGCTAGTCCGGCCCCTGCGGTTCCACTTCGCACCGATCCGGCAAAGAAAAGAGCCATAGCGCCCCACTTGCGGCGCTATGCCAACCACCATGTGCGGAGAGGCGACAGACCAAATATGGAATTCGCACACGCCCGCACCGGGGTGTACCGAATATCGCCGCAGGCGGTCGGCGCGTTCGCCTGAATCTGTCATCGGGAGCCGCCCACCCTTCACGAAACCCCCACCATCCGCGATCCTGGGCTTGGCGTGGCGTTGCGGAAAATGCCGCCGGTTTCCGAGGAGCCCTCGTCCCGCGCTTGACCGGTGAGCCGGTGCCGTGCGAGAAGCCGCGCCGATGGGCACGCTCTACTACGGCGACAATCTGGACATCCTCCACCGCTATGTGGCGGATGCGAGTGTGGACCTCGTCTATCTCGATCCGCCCTTCAATAGCGCGCAGAACTACAACGCCTTCTTCCAGGAAAAGGACGGCACCGCGGCGGCGGCGCAGATTCAGGCCTTTGCGGACACCTGGGAGTGGAACACCGAGAGCCAGCACGCCTACGAAGCCCTCTCCCTGCGCAGCGACAAGCTCGGCAGCGTCATGCGCGCCTTCATGGAATTCCTCGGGCCGAACGACATGATGGCCTACCTCGCGATGATGGCCCCGCGCCTCGTCGAACTGCGCCGCGCCCTCAAGCCCACCGGCTCCCTCTACCTCCACTGCGACCCCACCGCTTCGCATTATTTGAAGCTCCTGCTCGATTCGATCTTCGGAATCGTGAACTGTCGCGCCGAGATTGTTTGGAAACGAAGCGGCGCGCACAGCGACACGAAGCAAGGCAGCAAACAGCCCGGACGCATTCACGATCTCATCTACTTCTACACGAAGAGCGACGACGAGTGGACATGGACCGCCAGCTTCACGCCTTACGATCAGGAATACATCGAAAGTCACTACCGGCACATCGAAGAGGGCACTGGGCGGCGGTATCGGAAAGACAATCTGACCGCTGCGAAGCCAGGCGGTGACACGTCATACGAATGGAAAGGCGTGAAGCCGTATCAAGGGCGGTATTGGGCATATAGCCGCAAGAGGATGGAAGAATTCGATAGCCAAGGACGACTTATCTACACGCGAACTGGGATGCCTGAGTTGAAGCGATACCTAGACGAGATGCCGGGCGTTCCGCCGCAAGATTTGTGGACCGACATTCCGCCGATCAACTCCCAAGCCAAGGAGCGTCTCGGTTACCCCACACAAAAGCCCGTCGCCCTGCTTGAACGCATCATCGCTGCGAGCAGCAATCCCGGCGACGTGGTGCTCGATCCCTTCTGCGGTTGCGGCACGACCATCGACGCCGCGCAAAAGCTCGGGCGCGCATGGATCGGCATCGACATCACCCACCTCGCCATCACCCTCATCAAGAACCGGCTC
>JANNXQ010000166.1:0-34898 GCA_031409655.1 Chthoniobacteraceae bacterium
GATCCCAAAAGTCTGGATATCGAGTTGAAGGTGGCGGAATTCGGCGAGCAGCGAAAGGCGTGGATGCCGATGCTTATCGCGAGTGCCATTGCGCGCGATCGGGGTGACCTTCCGGCGGCGCTGCACCATGCCGAGCGGGCGCGGGAGATCGCGCCCGAGGCGGAGGAAGCGATCCTGCATTTCTGCGCGCTCCTCGGGCAGAAGAAGGACGCGGTGCGGCTGGTTGAGGAGATCGATCCGCTCGTCTCGTCGGGAAAATATTCCCCGCGCCTCAACTGGAACTACGCGCAGGCTCTGAAAAGCGCGGGAAAACAGCGCGAGGCGATCGCCACTCTCGTCATGGCGGCTTCGGCGGAAGGGGCGCCGGATGAACTCAAGCAGGCGGCGGCTTCGACGATCGACTTTTGGGAAGGTCACCTCGTGGAAAGCGGCGCGAAGATCGAACTCCTCAAAGCCGGCGTGATTGCCCGTCCGATCCTCCTCCGGATCGCCGACGGTGACGGCGCCGTGGTGCTGCATGCCGGACGGCCTCTGCCGCTGGAGGGAAAATTTCCCTGGCGCGTGCCGCCGGACGGGCGTGCGGAGACGCGCATTCCGCTGCAGCAGGGGCAGGCAGGCTCGGCGCTCGAGCCGCGCGATCTGGGTTCCTTCATCGTGCGCGGCCTGCCTCCGGTCACCGGAGGTGCGCACACCTTGCAATGTCAGATCGCCGCGTCGCCGCAAGGGACCATCCTCTTCCGCGCGGAACTCGGCAATCGAGTGCTGCGCGTCGCGTGGGAGCCGCCGCTGTTGGAAGTTTAACTCACGAACTCCAACTCCACCGGCGCCGGGATGAGCCCGAGCGCGTGGCCGCGGGCGAGGAATTCGCGGATCGCGCGCCGGCCGATGTCGCCGTAGTCGAGCGTGAAGTCATTCACGTACATCCCGATGAACTGGTCGGCCAGCGAAGTGTCCATGCCGCGCGCCAGCGGCATGGCGTGGGCGACGCCTGCCGCGCGATGCTGGAGGCCGTAGCGGATGCTCTCGGCGAGGATCGCATTGATCTCACTCCGCGCGGCAGGGGCGAGGTCTTTGCGGATGACATTGCCGCCGAGTGGGAGCGGCAGGCCAGTGCCCGCTTTCCACCACTCGCCGAGATCCACGATCTTCCGGAAGCCGTCGCGGGCATAGGTGAGCTGGCCTTCGTGGATGATCAGTCCCACGTCGCTCTGGCCAGATTCGACGTGCGCGAAAATTTCATCGAAAGGCACGACGACGAAGTTTTCCGGCCGCGCCTCAAAGTAGATCCCGAGGGCGAGGAAGGCGCTGGTCATCAGTCCGGGGACGGCGATCTTTTTCGACCGCAGCCAGGCGCGCGTGGCGGCTTCGTCCTTGAGGTCGGGGACGGCGGTGTCCTGGCGCGCGATGAGCATCGGGCCGTAGCCATCGCCCATGCTCGCGCCGCAGGGCAGCAGGGCGTACTGATCCAGCACCGAGGCGTAGGCGTGAATGGAGATCGCGGAGATGTGCAGCTCACCGCGGGTGGCGCGTTCGTTGAGCGTCTGGATGTCTTGGAGGATGTGCTCGAAGGTCCACGAGCCAGTGGCGATTTTGTGTTCCGCGAGCGCGTAAAACATGAAGGCGTCGTCGGGATCTGGAGAGTGGCCGAGGGTCAGGAGCATGGGGATTTCAGATTTAAGATTTGCGGAGGAGTGCGCCGCACAGGTGGCCGAGCCAGACGGCGGCGAGGGAGAGGATGACGGAAAGGGCGACGTTGTTGCCGGCGGTGGTCCAGCGGCCTTCGTGGGCCAGTTCGAGGGTCTGGAGGCTGAAGGTGGAGAAGGTCGTGTAACCGCCGAGAACGCCGATCATGAAGAGCTGGCGGGTGAAAGGCATCGGCCCGAGCGCGGCCAGAAAACCGATCACAAACGAGCCGCTCACATTCACAAAGACCGTGCCGAGATGGGCGTGCCCAAGCCGCGTCGCAACGACTGCCGAGAGCCAGAAGCGCAAGACGCCGCCAAGTGCGCTCCCGAGGGCGACCCAGAAGTAGCTCATTTTCCGAAGAGCCCTCGAGCGCGTAGCCAGAGTTCCGCCCGGCCGGGCCAGTCGCCAGGTGCCTGGGTAGTGTTTGGCCGCAGGCCGAAGCCGTGCCCGCCGGTGCTGTAGATGTGCAGTTCGGCGGAGACCTTCGCCTGGCGCAGCGCCAGGAAGGCGAGGGTGCTGCCCTCGGCGAGCGAGCCAGGATCGTCATTGGCCTGCGCGATGAAGGTCGCCGGGGTGCTGGCGCCGATGCGGATCTCGGGCTTCAGCTCGGTGGTGGAGCCGTCGGCGAGGATCTTCCACGGATAGCAGAGCATCAGGAAATCCGGGCGGCAGCTCGTCGCATCCACGGCGTCGGCAGCGGGGTAAAGGCGCGCGTCGTCGTTCGTCGCGGCGATCAGCGCCACCTGTCCTCCGGCGGAGAAGCCGAAGAGCCCGACGCGCTCCGGCTGCACGCCGAGTTCCGGCGCGCGGGCGCGCACCAGGCTGATGGCGCGTTGGGTGTCCTGGGCCGGGAAGTCCCACGGCTTTGGGAGCTTGTTCGTCGGGCAGCGATGCTGGAGCACGGCGGCGACGAAGCCCCGCTCGCGGAACCAAACCGCCAGCTCCGAGCCCTCGTGCTCCGAAGCGAGGATGCCGAATCCTCCGCCGGGAACGATGACCACGGCGGTCCCGTTTTTGCCCGTCGCAGGCTCGTAAAATTCGAGGCGCGGCTCCGCGATATTGGTCAGCCGCTGGATGGGCAATTTGTCCGTCGGCTTCGGCTCCGTCACGATCTCCGGCCCCGGCGTCACGAAGTCCCCCGGCGGCTTCGTCTCCCAGAGCTTCCAGACTCGCGAGGGCTCCGCCAAAGCAGGCAGGCTCGCGATGAGAGCGAGGGCAGCGACGAGGGCAGACACGGATTTCATGGTTGAAAGATGAGCGCAGATTCCTACGCGCCCCGCAAGCGGGCAGACGTGGCGCGGGGAAAGCCGGGACTTTATCGGCGTCCTTGCTGACCCCGTCGCAGTGTGCAAAGAGGCCTAAATTTTTCCCAGCAAAGCGCCGACTCGTGGGTTATGACTGCAAGCGAACCTCCAGAACTTCAAATCACATGTTTGGCAATAAATCGAAAAAGAAAGCCGCTTGGGTCCAGTCTGCACTCGAACGCTACGAGCGCCCACTCATCCAGTACGCGATGAGCATCGTCGGTGAAGTCGAACGCGCCCGGGACATTGCGCAGGAAACTTTCATGCGCCTGCACAATCAGGAGCAGGAGGCGATCGAAGGCCATCTTTCGCAGTGGCTCTTCACGGTGTGCCGGAATTGCGCCCTCAAGTCGTTGAAGAAAGAGGACCGCTACATCTACGTGGAGGCTCAGGAATTTGAGCAGAAGAAGTGCGAATCACTCACCCCCCTGATGGAGTTGGAGCGCAAGGAACGCATCCAACGCATGATGGAGCTCGTGAAAGAGCTCCCCAAGAACCAGCACGAGGTCGTGCGCCTGCGGTTCTACCACCACCACTCGTATCAAGAGATCAGCGAAATCACCGGACTGAGCGTCGGGAACGTAGGGTTCCTCCTCAATGCCGCAATGCGCAATCTCCGCGGGAAACTCGACCGTGACGAGAAAGACGAGAAGATCATCTACCTCACTAAAGGAGCGGCCTAGCCATGCGCGGACAAATCAGCGATCAAGATCTCACTAACTACGCTCTTAATGAGCTGCAACCGGAGGAGCGTTTCTACGTCGAATCCATGCTCGCCGTGCGCGAGGAGTGCCGGAATGACGTTTATGAAATGATCGAGCTCTCGCAGATCCTCGAAGAGGGCTTTGAGGCGCAGGAAGAGCAGACCTCGGCCTATACCCTCACTGCTGAACAGCGGGAAACGCTGATGAATGTGCGCGTCGCTCCGCGTTGGATTCCGCAGACGGCGGCCGCGCTCGCCGCAGCCGCTTGCGCCACGTTTGCCATCACGCATCCGGGCCTCTGGGACCTCAAAGGTCCGACTGCGGATGCCGTCCGCCAAGCGTCAATCGACATCACCAAGGTGGTCTCTGAGGCCTTAAACACGACCGTCGCGAGTGTGACTGCGCCTGAAATCGCCGATGTGGACTTGCAGATCGGGACATTCCGCAAGCTCGCCGAGGATCCCGCGCTCAAGAAGTGGTTCACCACGGAATGGCCATCGCCGGAATTCGTGGCCCCTGAAGGTCCTTGGATGCAGCCTCCCGCGGTCTGGGATCCAATGCCGCAAGTGTTGCTCGATATGCCCTAGCGGGATCGGGGCGTCAGGCCACTCCACCAATATTTTCAACGCCGTTCGTGCAGTCCCTGCCGAACGGCGTTGTTGTTTTTTTGGACAGGCTCACTGCAGGACCGCACGCCCGGTCTGCTGGGATGACGCGGATTTTTTACCACAGATGACACCGATCACACAGATGGAGAAAGAGGACGCATTCGCGGTGTTCCAACCCATCCGTGTCATCTGTGGTTGATCTCTTCTGCGCAATCCCGGGTTGAGGCGCCCGGTTCCAGAAACCGAGCGAGCGATCGGCGTTCGTCAGCGTTTGACGGTTTCAGCGAAGGGCACACCGTTCGCGGAGCACCACTCCTGCGCGCGCTTGTGGCCGGCTTCCGCGGCCTTCTTATACCAATTTCCAGCCTGCAACCGGTTCTTCGCGAGGCCGGTGCCTTCACCCAGACACTGGGCGAGCAAATACATGCCGTGGGCGTCGCCGGCATTTGCGGCCTTCTGAAAGAACTCGACGCCTTTCGCTTCATCCTTCCGCACCCCTTCGCCCAAGATATAGAGCACTCCGAGGTTGGAGTAGGCCTCCGGCAGTTCGCTCTTCGCAGCCTCCGTGAAAAGTTGGAAGGCCTGCTTAGCGTCACGTTCGACGCCGATCCCATTGTGGTAGCAAAAGCCCAGGCGATTCGTCCCGCGGACGTTCCCCATACCCGCGGCCTCGCGCAGCAGTTCCACCGCGTGTTTCTCATCCTTGGCCACGCCCTTGCCGCCGAGATAGCACTCCCCGAGCGCAGCTTTCGCGGCCGGGTCGCCTTTTTCCGAGGCGTCCTGGAAGCAGGCCACCGCCTTGGGCAGATCGATCGCGCAGCCGTCCCCGTTCGAGAGCATCAGGCCAAGCTGGGTGATCGCGTCCACGTGGCCGCGCGCGGCGGCAGCGGACATCCAATTAAAGGAGGCCACCCGGTCGCGGTCGCGCAAGCTGTCCGCCAGGAGCGCCATCGCCTGCACGATGTCGCGGCCGGCGGCTTCGGTGAGCCCGTCTTTCATCGCCGCGTAGGCCTCGAGCGGGAGTCCTTTCGGCATCTTGATCAGCTTGCCGAGCATCATTTCGATCCGCACGCGCCCGGCTTCGTTCTCGGGATACTCCCTCATCGTGGTGAGATACGAAGTGAGCGCCTCGGGCCACCTTTTGTCCGCTTCGAGCAGGTCGCCTTCCGCGAGCGACGCCTTGAGCAGTTCACCGCGACTCGGGGTCGGCGGCTCGGGCAGCATCGGGACCGCGGGCGGCCGCGGAATCGTGGTGACGACTGTTTCGCCAGGCGGCGGTGGCTCGGGGCTGATCGGTGTGGGGGTCGCATCGGCAATCCGGCCGCCGGGGCGGGTCGATGGCGCGTGGTCCGGCTCCGCAGGATCCTGGCGCGCGAAAAACCACACCGCAGCCCCGATGGCGATGACCGTGGCCACGCCCCCGAAGAAGGCGACCGGAACCTTCTTGCTCGAAGCCGCCAGGCGCGGCGGCGGGAGCGGGGGCGGCCCCGGCGGGCGAATCGCAGCTGAGTGCGCCAGCTTCGGCTCCACGCGTTTCGCTTCCAGCCCAGGAATGGCCGCGAGCGCACGATAGAAAGCCTCCGCCGTGGGGAATGAGGTCGCCGGATCGAGCGCCCGCTTCAGCGCCGCATTGCCCGCTTCGGACAAGGTGGTCAGTGGCGTGTAACCCTTCGCCGCGACGTGGCTGCCCGGAGGCAGAGTGCCGCCGAGCATTTCATAGACGATCGACGCGAGCGCCTGCACCCACGCCGCCTGCGGCCCTTGCTCCTCGACGGTGGCGTGCGCCGGGCTCCCGACCATTGTCTCGCCACCTGCCCAGGTCTGCGAAAGTGAAAGCTCCTGGGTGATGCCGAGCGGATTCAGCTTCACCGTGAAGGCCGGCCAGGCACCGACGGGCGTGCGCAAAAGGGTGTCTTTCTCAAAAGGCGCGGTGAAATGAAACCGCACCTCATGCAGCGCAAAATCGACCCGACGCAGCCCTGCGCCGACGGCGGCATCCGCGCCAGAGGCCGCTTGGGCAAGGATCGGGAGCACCTCCCGCGCACTGAGTTCACGCCTCGCGCGGAGCAGTTCGAGCAGCGTGAAACCCTCCGTCCACTCCATCGCCAGGTAGCACGCGCCTTCGATCGCTTCGAGGTCGTAGATGCGCAGGAGATTCGGGTGCTTGAGGGGCGCGATGCGCGCGATTTCGCTCTCGATCTGCGCCGCGGCGGAAGGCCCCTGCAAGATCTCCGCCTTTAGCCGGAGCAGCCGCACATCCCGCTGCAGGCTGGCGTCGTGGGCGCGGAAAAGTTTCCCCGCATTGGTCTCCCCACGCGTCTCGATGATTCGGTAGCGCGCGGCGATCGTGGCACCCGTCTCCCAGGCCGACTCCGCAGCCCGCCCCGCCACGTCCTCGAGCAGCGTGGCAAAATTCTCCTCATCGCCTACCGCCTGCGCGACTGCGCCCGGGTTGTCCGCGAGCTGGCTGGAGCAGGCCTCGATCTCCTGCCGCAGATCGACCGGCGATTGCGGGCGGCCCGCCGGATCTTTCTCCAGCATGCGCCCCAGCAGCGCGGCGAGCGGCGCGGGGAGATCGCCGAATTGCTCAAATGGTGGCGGCTTGGAAAGATGCTGGCTCATCACCTGCGCCATCGAGCCGGCGAAGGGCGTCTGTCCCGTGAGCATGTACCAGAGCGTGACCCCGAGACTGTAGATGTCGCTGCGCACATCGATGTCCTTTTCCTCGAGCTGCTCGGGACTCGCAAAGTGCGGCGTGCCAACGAAGCCACCCATCGAGATCGTGGCCGCATCCTCCGCGCCCGAGCCCGCCGTGCTGCTCTTTGCGAGGCCGAAATCGATCACCTTCACCACCAGCTCGTCATCCTCGCGCACGAGCATCAGATTCGCCGGTTTGATGTCGCGGTGGACGAGTTCGTGCCGTTGCGCGGCATTCAGCGCGCGCGCCACTTGGTCAGTGATTTGCAGCGCCAGCAGTGGATTCAGCGGGCCCTGGCGTTTGATCAGCGCGTCGAGCGTTTCGCCGTCGATGTACTCCATCGCGTAGAACCAATTCTCCGTCCCCGTGCCGAGATGATACACGGTGGCCACATTGCGATGCCGCAGCTTCGCCGCCGACCGCGCCTCGCGGACAAAGCGTTGCCGGGCGACCTCGCTGTCGAGGAAGGTGCCGTTGATCACCTTCAGCGCGACGGGCACGCGCAGGTTCGTATCGAAGGCCTTGTAGGTGATGCCCATCGCGCCGCGGCCGAGCTCGTGGAGCGAGCCATCGTCGCGGGTCTGCACCTCGTAGTGCTCAAAAGTGATGGTCTCAGGCATCTGGAGGAAAATCCGAAACTCGAAGCTCGAAACTCGAAGCAGTTTTCAAATGCTGGAAAAGAGAGGGAAACGGCAAGAGTCGGGTCCGAGTCGGCTTCAAAATTTCAAGCATTTGGAATTTGTTTCGAGTTTCGAGTTTCGGATTTCGAGCTTTCAGTAAATCGGGCTTCGAGCTTTCCCCGGTGGTGCGCTTTCTGCAACTTGTAGCCGTATGGGTGCCAAACTCCAAGTCCAGCCTGCCAGCGCCGCGCCCTTCGAGGTGCCGATCGGCAACACGGCGACCATCGGGCGCACCCGTGAGAACACCGTCTGCCTCCATTTCAGCCCGCAAGTCTCCCGCCAGCACGCCGTCATCCGCTGCCACAATGGCTGGCAATTTCAGCTCATCGACCTCGGCAGCCGCAATGGCACCTATGTGAATGACCAGCGTGTCGTCATGCCGGTGACGCTCCAAAATGCCGCGCGCATCCGAATCGCGGACAACGTCATCGTCTTCGCCGAAGATGCCGAGTGCGGCGGCCAGGGCGACGAGCACAATGAGGCGACGATGGTCGGCTCGACGAATGCCTCAATCGCCGATGCGCGGCCCGTGGCGTTGCTCGTCTGCGACATTCGCGGCTTCAGCACGATGTCCGAGAAAGTGGCGTGCAACGATCTGGCGCAGTTAGTCGGCGCGTGGTTCCGCGAGGCGGGGAATCTGGTGCATGGCAGCGCGGGTACGATCGACAAGTTCATCGGCGACGCGATGCTCGCCTACTGGGCAGGCGCGCAAGCCGGCCCCGCGGATTGCGGCGCGGCCTTTGAGACGGCGAAACGCTTGCACGCGCTGGCCGAGGAGCGTCGGTGGCCGAATGGCGATCCTTTCCACGTAGCCATCGCCCTGCACTATGGGCGCGTGACGTGCAGCAATGTGGGCCTCGCCGCCGCGCGCGACGCGACGATCATCGGCGACGCCGTGAACACCGTCTTCCGCCTCGAGGCCATGTCGAAGGAACTCCAGCGCAGCATCGTGCTCTCGCACCCCTTCGCCGAGCACCTGCCCGAAGGCACGCCGATGGAGGATTTCGGCGAGCGCGCGCTGAAGGGGAAAAAGCAGCTCGTGCGCGTCTTCGGCCTTCCGGGCTGAACGCTTCCTGGCGTCGCTGACCGGCGTTTAGCGCAGGATTCCTTCGAGCAGCCAGTCGTGAGTCCCGGCGGTGACTTGCTGTCCGATCTTGTAGCCAGAGCGGTCGGTGTTTTGGCCGATGCTGGTGAAGAGTTTCGCCACCTTGAGTCGCGCGGATTTGGCGAAGAAATCGGCCAACTCGATGGCTTCGGCGGTGCCCATCGCTTGAGCGCGGGAGCACGTCGCGGCGATGGCGAAAAGCTCGGTGCCGAGATCGACGAAGCGGCCGAGCAGGACTTGCTCGCGCTCCAGTTTCGGGCCGTGCAGGGCCATGGAGTGGAAGAGGCGTTTGGCAAGTTTTCGAGCGGCAGCGGCGGTCCACTTCACGTGCGACTTGAGGCGTCCGTCGAAGTCGGAAATCGGCAGGCCGAGATTTGGCAGCCAGAGCTTGGGGTACCACCCGGCGTAGAAGAGCGTGGCTTTGCCGAAGGCTTGCGCGCGGATTCCGTTCGGGAGCTGCGTGTTCATCATCGGGCCACCGATCTTCAGATGCGTATCGAGCATTTCGCGGGCGATGAAGAGGCGCATGATTTCGCTCGAACCTTCGAAGATGGTGTTGATCCGGCAGTCGCGGAGCAGACGCTCGACGGCGATGGGCTCTTCGCCGCGAGCCTTGAGGGACTGTGCGGTTTCGTAGCCACGTCCGCCGCGGATTTGCATGGCTTCATTCACATGCTCCCAGCAGCGCTCGGTGCCCCAGAGTTTGCACATCGCGGCCTCGAGGCGGACGTCGGCATGCTTGTCGCGATCCACGAGCGAGGCGGAGTAGAAGGTCATCGCTTCGATGGCGAAGGTCTCCGCGGCGATGCGCGAAATCTTCTCAGCGATGGCGGCGTGTTTACCGATGGCCGCGCCCCACTGCACGCGCTCGGCGGCCCACTTGCGGACGATTTCCAGGCAGCGTTTCGAGAGGCCGAGGCACGCGGCAGGAAGCGTGAGCCGGCCGGTGTTCAACGTGGTCAGCGCGACGCGCAGGCCTTTGCCTTCGGCGAGGATGATGTTTTCGCGCGGGACCTTCACGTCCTTGAAATGCAGCACGGCATTGTAGAGCGCCTTCAGTCCCATGAAGCGGCAGCGATGCACGATCTCCACGCCGGGCGTGTTCATCTCGACGATGAAGGCGGTGATCTGGTTGCGCCCGTTCTTCGATGGCGTTTTCGCCATTACGACGATCACGCCGGCTTTGATGCTGTTCGTGCACCAGACCTTCTCGCCGTCAATAATGAAGTGCTGTCCGTCCGGCGTCGGCTCGGCGACGGTCTCCATCTTCGCCGGGTCGGAGCCCACGCGCTGCTCGGTGAGCGCAAAGGCGGACACTTCGCCCGCGGCGATGCGCGGCAGATATTTGCGCTTCTGCTCGTCGGTGCCGAAGAGGATGAGCGGCTGCGGCACGCCGATGGATTGATGCGCGGAGACGAGCGCGGCGAGATTGCCGCAATAGCTCCCGAGCATCACTGCGGCGCGGCAGTAGTTCGTCTGCGAGAGCCCGAGCCCGCCGTAGTCGTGGCCAATCTTGATGCCGAAGGCGCCGAGCTTCGCGAGACCCTCGAAGACTTCCGGCGGGATCTCGCCGGTGCGGTCGATCTCATCCGGATCCACCTTTTCTTTCAGGAAGGTGCTGAGCCTTTCGAGAAAGGCGTCGCCCTGGTCGCGATCCTCGGTACGCTGGAGCGGATACGGATGCAGCGCCTCGAAATCGAAGCGGCCCATGAAGAGCCCGCTGACGAAGCCTTCGCGAGTGACGTCGCGCGCGGCCTCGGTGAGCTCGAGCGCGGCCCGCTGCTCGGCGGACATCTTCGAGGTGTCGATGACGGATGTGGGTTCAGTTTCAGTCTTCATAAAATCTCCTGGGGTGTTTCACGACATCGGCGAGCCGGGCGCAGGGCGCGAAGTGCGGGCCGACGGTCTCGGCAAGCCGCGTGAGTTGCGTGGCGACGTGTGCGCCGCCGAGCCGATCCGCGTAGCGCAGCGGGCCACCACGGAACGGCGCCCAGCCGGTACCCATGACCATCGCGAAATCGACATCCGCGGGCTCCGCCGCGACGCCTTCTTCGAGACAGCGCGCGGCTTCATTGATCATCAGGAGCACCATGCGGTTTCGCAGTTCTTCCGGCGGCAATTGCGCCGCAGTCGCGCTGCTCTGCATTGCGACGACCTCCGTGTTTTCCACCGGGGCGTCGTCGTAGCCATGCACGTAGAATCCTTTGCCTGCCTTCTTTCCGAGCAATCCGGCGGCAATCATTTTCGGCAAAATTTCCGGCACGCGCATCCAGCCTGGGAAGGCCGCGCTGAGCGTCCCCGCGACATCGGCGGCGATGTCGATTCCGACCTCGTCACAGAGCGCGAGCGGTCCCATCGGCATGCCGAAATCGATCATCGCGCCGTCGATCGCGGCCACGCTCGCGCCTTGGGAGAAAAGCGCTCCGGCCTCGATCATGTAGGGCAGCAGGATGCGGTTCACGAGGAAGCCGGGGCTGTTCTTCACGAGCACGGGCAGCTTGCCGATCTTCTGGATGAAGCGCACGGCGCGCTGCGCGGTCTCGGCTGCGGTCGCCTTCCCGGTGACCACTTCCACGAGCTGCATGCGATGCACCGGATTGAAGAAGTGAATGCCGACGACGCGGGAAGGATGCTTTGTCGCGTCCGCCAGTTCGCTGATCGAAAGCGCGGAGGTGTTCGTCGCGAGCACGCAGTCTTCACGCACGAGTTCATCGAGCCGGCGGAAGATCGTCTTCTTGATCTCCATCTTTTCGACCGCCGCCTCGATCACGATGTCCACGCCCTTCATCGGCACTTCGGTGGGCGCGGGCGAGATGAGTTCCATTCCTCGCCGCGCCTCGCGTTCATTGAAGACCCGCCGCTTCACGCCTGCGGCATAGAGCTTCGCGACATGGCTCATGCCAGCCGCGACCCGCGCTGCATCGACATCGCGGAGGAGCACTTTCACCCCGCGCGTCGTCAGCCACTGCGCGATGCCGGAGCCCATGATGCCCGCACCGATGACGGCGGCACTTTTGACGGAGAATTTCTGCGCGCCGGCATCCACTCCCGGCGCGCTCAGCTTCTTCGCGCGTTCCTGGAGGAAGAAAAGATTGAGCAACTGCCGCGTTGAATCCGACGCGATGAGTTCGCCGATCGCTTCGCGTTCGCGCGTCAGCGAATCCGCCACGTTCCAGTCGCTCGCGCCTTTCATCACCACTTCCATCGCCTTCTCCACGGCGGGATAGTGCCCGTGCGTTTTCGCGGCGGTGGCCTTGCGCACCTTGGGCGCGATCATGGCATCGACGACGGCATTCACCGGCGCGGAATGCATCAAGTCGTGGGAACGCTTGCCGCGCTTGAGCAACTCCAGAGCGGCGCGGAGCAGGTATTCGCGGGAGGCGAGTTCGTCGATGACGCCGAGCTTGAGCGCGTGTTTTGCGACGAGAGTTTTGCCGCCGAGGATGATGTCGAGCGCCTTTGGCACGCCGATCAGCCGCGGCAACCGTGTGCAACCGCCCCACGCGGGCAGGATGCCGAGCTGCGTCTCCGGCAGTCCGATCTTCGTGGCAGGATCCGGCGAAGCGACGCGCCAGTCGCAGGCGAGACACACTTCGTAACCGCCGCCGACCGCGACGCCGTGGATCGCCGCGACACTCGGGATCGGGAGTGCGGCGATGCGGGTGAAAGCGTCCTGGCCTGCGGTGATGAATTCCTTCAAATCCTCCGCGTTCATCTTGCGCACCGAATACAGGTCGGCACCGGCGACGAAAATCGCGTCCTTGGCGCTGATGAGCACGAGACCCTTCACGCCGGAGTCGGGCTTCTCGATGGCGGTGAGATGCTCGGCGAGTTCCGCGAGCGTCGCGCGGTCGAAGATGTTCGCGGAGGATTCAGTGCGGTCAAAGGTGAGCACGCACACGCCATCGGCGCGGAGTTGTCGTTGGATGTTACTCATAGGGAATTCCTTTCCAGCCAGAGCGCGCCGCCCTGGCCGCCGCCGATGCACAGGCTCACCAGCGCGCGCTTGGCGTTGCGGCGGGCGAGTTCTTTCAGCGCGGTGAGGACGAGTCGCGCGCCGGTCGCGCCGACGGGATGACCGAGGGCGATCGAGCCGCCGTTCACGTTGAGCCGGTCGTGCGGGAGCGGGAGCAGTTTGTCGCAGGCGAGCACTTGCGCGGCGAAGGCTTCGTTGACCTCGACGAGATCGGCGTCGGCGAGTTTGAGGCCGCATTCCTTCTCGGCTTTCTGAATCGCGAAGACTGGGCCGAGGCCCATGCGACGCGGATCGCAGCCGGCGTAGGCGTAGTGGGTGAGGAAGCCGAGCGGCTTTAGCCCGAGGGCGGCGGCGCGGTCTTCGGTCATTACGAGCAAAGCGACGGCGCCGTCGGTGATCTGCGAGGAATTGCCGGCGGTGACGGTGCCGTATTTGTCGAATATCGTGCGCAGACCGGCGAGCGCTTCCAGGCTGGTGTCGGCGCGCGGGCCGTTGTCTTTGGTCACGGCTTTGTCACCGATGAAAACCGGCCAAATCTCCTCGGCGAGCCGCGACTCGGCGGCGACGGCCTTTTGATGCGACTGCAATGCGAAGGCGTCCTGCTGCTCGCGCGCGATGCCATATTCGCGGGCGAGCAATTCTCCGGTATCGCCCATGCCCAGGCCGCAGACCGGATCGGTGAGGCCCATCTTCAATCCGATGCGCGGCTCGAAATCCGTGGGGCGAAATTCGGAGAGTGCGCCGAGCTTCGCGGTCGGGCTCTTGGCCTTCGCGAGATCGGCGAACTTTGCCGCCGTGTCCTCTTTGAAGAGCATCGGCACGCGCGACATGCTCTCCGCGCCGCCGACCATGAAAACGGAGCCGCGTCCGGCGCACGCGCGCTCGTAGGCGGTGGTCACGGCCTCGAAGCCGGAGGCGCAATTGCGATGCACGGTGGCGGCGGGGACGTGCTCCGGGATGCCGGCGCGCAGGGCGATGACGCGCGCGACATTCGCGGAATCCATCGGCTGCCCGACGCAGCCGAAGATCGTTTCGTCGATCAGTGCGGGATCGAAGCCGGTGCGCGTGAGCAGCGCATTCACGGCGATGCGGCCGAGTTCGTCCGCACCGAGCGTGGCGAGGTCGGTGCCGATTTTGCAAAACGGGGTGCGGAGACCGTCGATGATGGCGAGTTTCATGAGTGGGAAACGGGTTTGGCGGGCTCCACGGTTTTGGGCCGGCGATCGAGGACGCGCTGTTCCTTGAGCTGCGTGCCGACGCCTTGCTTCGTGCGCATTTCCTCGGCGGTGTGGAATTCGATGCGGTTCGGATGAATCTCGGTCTCCCGCGCGAAGTGTTTGCTCAGATCCTGGCGCAGCACGGCGTCGTCACACGCGTCGGACTTGGCCACATGCAGGATGAGTTCGTCGAGTTCGAGCGGATCGTCGTTCGCCTTGCGCAGCTCGAGCTGCCAGGTGCCGACGTGTTCCACGTTATCGAGGACATGCTCGAGTTGGTTGAAGTCGATGAGCGTGCCCTTGAGTTTATCGAGGCACATCTCGCGGACTTCGGAGTTGCGGGAAATGTCGCCGACGAGGCGCGGGACGATGGCGCCGCAGTAAGGACAAGGTTCATGGAAAAGGCCGCCATCGATGCAGTCTCCGGTGCGATAGCGCAGGACCACACTGCCGCGCGCATCGAGCGGCGTGAAAACGATCTCGCCCGGCTCGCCTTCCCCGCGCGGCTCGCCGGTCTTCGGATCGACGATCTCGATGAGCGCGAGGTCCGGATGAATGTGGTAGCCCGCCGAACCGGCGTCCTCGTCAAAGGGACACTCGACCCACGCGAGCTTCGACTCGGTGAAGCCGTAAGTCCGCAGCACGTCCACCTTCTCCGCGCCGAGTTGCGCGGCGAGCCCGCGGAGTTTCTGCCGCATCCCGAGCGAGGCCTTCTCCCCACCGAGCACGATCTTGCGCAGGTTCGGCAGCTTGAGCCCCTCGGCGATCGCGCCCTGCAGGACGTGATACATGAAGGTTGGCACGCCGATGAGCACATCGGGTTTGATCTTCCGGATGAGCCGCAGATTGCCATCGGTCCCCATGGATTTTCCGCCGCCGGTATCGAGCACGAAGACGCCGAATTCCTTCCCCGCATAGTGCGTGAGCCAGAAGGCGAGATGCGGCGCAAAGGGAAACATGTTCAGCATCTTCATCTCACGATTCGTGGCGCAGACGCTCATCACGCGCGCGCCGCCGATCTTGAGATTCTCGATGTCGTGCTCCGTGTAGAGAAAGGGCACTGGCTCGGCAGAGCGGCCCGTGGTGCTGGTGAGCAGGAGCGGACGAAACTCGCGCTCGAAGCTCTCGGCCACGGCCGCGCGACCGCGGAGGAGCGCCTGCGCAATGGTCGAGGGTCGGCGCGCGAGCACGGCTTTATTGGGGATGAGCACGAATTCGCGGACCGCTTCCGGCCCCGTCGTGAAACTCGCTTTGGTCGCAAACGGAATCCGGCGGAGATCGTCAGCGGTGCGCAGCGACGCGGGGTCGAAATTTTCCTCCGCAAAGACGCGCCGGTAGTGCGCCGAGAAAGGCCCGACGACCTCGCTCAGATAAGTGCGGAGGCGGCTGAGCTGCCAGTTACGCAGGGACCGCGGCTCGGTCGGCCACGGAGTGCGAAGATGACGTGGAGTCATGGGTGGAGGGATGAGCGAGCGCTTTCAGCTCGCGGAGTTGGGCCTCGGCCGAGCGGCGGCCGAGTTCGATGTACTTTTTCGGATGCGTGAAGTCGTGCCAGGTGGCGTCGCCCGTGATCGGGCGCAGGACGACGTCCGCTTCGCGCGCGGAAGCTTCCGCCACGCGAGTCTGCGCACCGCTCACCGCCTTCATCATGATGTCGATGACGTTGCCGTTCGCGAGGTAGTTCACGTGCTGATTCACGATGCTCGCGATCGACCGGCGCCGGGGCCGGTGTGCCTCCTTCTCGCGCCGCGCGTCGAACCACTGGCGGATGCGCTCCGGCGGCGGGATGACGTTTACGGCGATGATGCGCTCGATGCCCATCTCCTGCAGCACATCGACCGGGAGCGGATCGGCGATGCCGCCGTCCACATACGTCTCACCGTCGATGGTGACCGGCACGACCACGCCTGGGATGGCGATGCTGGCCTGGACGGCGGTGGCGATTTCCCCGGTGGAAAAGACCACCCGCTCGAGCGTATCGAGATGCGTGGCGAGGACGCGGAGCGGGCGCACCGTCTCGGAGAAATGCATGTGCCCAATCGTGTGCCGGAGCCGCCCGATGGTCCGATGCGTGCGAAAGAATCCGCGACGCGGCGGGAACGATGGGTCGATGAGCGAGAGCAGACCCCAGCGGCCTTCGTGCGCTCGCGCGACTTTCTCCAGCACCGCGCCATCGAAGCCGCAGGCCCAGATCGCGCCGACATACGCGCCCATGCTGGTGCCGGTGATGCAATCCACCTCAATGCCATTTTCCTCGAGCATCTGGATCACGCCGATGTGCGCGAGCCCCTTCGCCCCGCCGGAGGAAAGTGCCAGCCCCACCCGGCAGCGGGCGATCTCACGGGCGAGCCGATGGATGTGCAAGAGCGCCCGCTGATCCGGCCACGACGGCGCATCCACGACGGGGAAGCCGCGCACGATGGAATGCACCGGATGCCCGAGCTGCTTGAGCGCGATGTGCGTCTCTGGTGGCGCGACCGATTCCTCGACAAAAAGGATCGGCTTCACATGCGCGCAGACCCCGTGCGCCTGATCGCAGAGCTGCTTCGTCAGGAGCTGGAAGTCGTAAAGATTCTGCGCACTCGCATCCATGAGCACGAAGGCGAGATCGCTCTCGATGGTGCAGGCGAGGGCGGCGGGCACTGGCACCTCGTGGGTGATTTCGAGCAGCACGAAATCGTAGTGCCGCCCGCAGTGGCTGAGCAGACGGGCCATGGCCGCGACGTCGCGCCCTTCCGCCCCGACGGCCAGCCGCAGGGTGTCGAAGGCTTCGCTCTGGCGGAGTTGTCGGGTGAAGAAAAACTCGCCGTTGAAATTGGCCGTCGTTTGCACCCAGTCATGCACGAGGTCCGGCTCTTCCCGCGAGCCGAGATGCACGAGGAGAACGCGTTGCCCCGCGATGCGATGCAGCGCAGTGGCCAGTTGCCGGATCACCGTCTCCGAATCCAGGCGCTGCGCGATGGGCAGGAAGGACACGACGCGACGCACCCGTGAGGTCCGTCCCGCGACGCGATGACTATGGGCGCCTGGCCTTGCGGTGACCGCATGGGCAAAGCGTCCCGCCAGCCTCGCGTCTTTCGCAAAGAGCCCCTGCAACTCCGCGCCGGGAATCCGCAAGAGCACACAATGCGTGACCACCAGTGCCGTCGAGCGATGTGGCTCGCGATTGAGGAACGCGCGCTCGCCGAGGGTGTCGCCGGGATTGAAGACCTCCTCGACGGTGTCGCCGTCGCGGGTGTGGTGTTGCGATTCACAGCGCCCGCTCACGATCAGGTAGATGTCGTCGCACGGATCGCCCTCGCGGAAAATCACCGTGCCCTTCGGATACTCCGCCAGATCCGGCCCCGAGAGGAGCCGCGCGAGGGTGCTTTTCGGCAGCAACGCGAGGAGCGGGTGCGGCTGGAGCGCCGCGCTGTCGATGTCCAAAGCAGTGGCTCCGGCGGGAGATTTCCCCTTCGGAGCAAGCCCTCTTTCTTTTCCCGACTCCGCAGAGCCAATCATCGCCGGCTGAGGCGTTCTTAATTTTAGCCAGCCAAACATGATGCTTCCTTATAGCACCTGCGGTGCCGGGCTGCCAACCAGACCGGCGCTAAACCACAGTATTTACGGGCTTTCCCGCGATGAAGGCGCGGATGTTTTCCGCCGTTGTCTCCAGCAGGCGCTGAAAGGCCTCGACGCTGTTGAAGGCGACATGCGGGGTGAAAACGACGTTTGGCTGCGAGAGGATCGCGTCTCCGAGCATCACTTCCTGCAAGGCCGCGAGGCGTTCGGCGTCGGGCGCTTCCCGCTTGTTCCCGTCGGCTTGCAACTTCGCCACGATCTCCCCGGCGATGATCGCGGAGGCGGGAGCGCGCATGATGCGCTCGTCTTCCAGCACATCGAGTCCGGCGCCGCCGACCTGGCCGGAATCGAGCGCCTCCCGCAGTGCGGCGGTATCGACGAGTCCGCCGCGCGCTGTGTTGAGGATGAGCACGCCGTGGGGGCATTTGGCGAGCGATTCGCGGTTGATGAGGTGCCGTGTCGCGTCTGTCAGCGGGGTGTGCAGCGAGACGATCTGAGAGCGGGCGAAAAGTTCATCCAAGGCGACAAATTTCATCCCGGGCTCGGGCTCCGAGGTCGCCACGTCGGAGGCGAGCACTTCCATCCGGAAGGCCACCGCCAGTGCCGCGACCCTGCGCCCGATGTGGCCGGCGCCGATGATGCCGAGCGTTTTCCCGCTGAGATCGAAACCGCGGACGGCCTCGTAAGAAAACTTGCCGCGCGTGGGCGTGAGCATCGTCTCGCGGAGTCGACGGGAGAGGGCGAGCAGGAGGGCAAAGGTGTGCTCGGCCACCGTAGTGTCGCCGTAGGCCGGCACGTGGCAGACGGTCACGCCGCGGGCGCGACACGCCGCGACGTCGAGATGGTCGGTGGCCGTGGAGCGGGTGGTGAAAAGGCGCAACGCCGGGTGACTTTCGAGGAAGGACTTCGTGATCGCCGACTCGATAAAGCCGGAGACGATCTCCGCATCCGCTTCCACGTCGTCGAGCTTCGGGACGAAGCGCACCTCGTGTTCGGGAAATTGTTCGGCGAAGAATTGCTGCCCAGGCGTCTCGGTCTCGGTGAAGTAGATGATCACAGCGGGCGAGCATAGCCACAGTCCGCGGCGCGACCATCCTGCTCTTGTGCAAGGTCATGCCGATCTTGGCTTCCGGGCATTCGCTGGATGACAAGCCGCCGCCCCGATGCGAACAAAACAGACATCCATGCACCTGCCCGACGAAACCACCGCCGCTCCGCTTGCCGGGCTCCCGCGCGTGGCGGCCTGTGGCGGAGCCCGCGAAGATCACGATCACGACGACCACGACCACGACCACGATGAAGGAGAGTGGAAAGGACAGCTCCTCGCCAGCGGCCTGTGCGCGGCCTTCGGCATCGCGGGCTGGCTCGCTGGCGGGAATCTGCCGCTCTTCCTGCTCGCCTATCTCGCGGGCAGTTGGTTCACCGCGCAGGAGACTTGGGAAAAGCTCCGCGAGCGCGAGGTCGATGTGCACTTCCTCATGCTCGCTGTCGCGGCCGGCGCGGCGGCCATTGGTGCCTGGGGCGAAGGCACGGTGCTGCTCTTCCTCTTCTCCTTCTCCGGCGCGCTCGAGCACTACGCGATGGAGCGCACGCAGAAGGAGATCCGCTCGCTCTTCAACTCCGCGCCGAAGACCGCGACGGTGCTCGGCTCCGGGGGCGCGGAAAGCACGCTGCCGGTCGATGCGCTCACCGTCGGCCTGCGGCTCTTGATCAAGCCCGGCGAGCTTTTCCCCGTCGATGCCGAGGTGGTGAAAGGCGAGACCGCGGCAGATGAATCGAACCTCACCGGCGAGGCCGTGCCGGTGGATAAATTCGTCGGCGACACTGTGCTCGCCGGGACGCTGAATCAGTGGGGCGCGGTCGAGGCCGCGGTGCTGCGGCCCGCGCAGCAGAGTGCGCTGCAAAAGATCATCCACCTCATCCAGACCGCGCAGCGCAACAAGGCCCCGTCCCAGCGCTTCACGGATAAATTCGGCACGCGCTACACCTACGCCATCCTCGCGCTGGCCGTCGTGATGTTCTTCGTCTGGTGGCTCGGGCTCGGGCACGCGCCCTTCGCTTCCACGCACGGCGAGCCGAGCGCTTTCTATCACGCGATGACGCTGCTCGTCGTCGCGTCGCCGTGCGCGCTGGTGCTCTCCATTCCTTCGGCGATCCTCGCCGCCATCGCGTGGGGTGCAAAGCGCGGCATCCTTTTCCGCGGCGGCGCGGCCGTCGAAGAACTCGCCGAAATCAATATCGTCGCGATGGACAAAACGGGCACGCTCACCACCGGCGATCTGCGCGTGGAGAAGGTCGAGAGTTACCCGCCCGGACATGAGGAGGAGATTCTGCGCACCGCCTATTCGCTCGATCGGCAATCGAATCATCCGCTTGCCCGCGCCATCGTCCGCCATGCGAAGAAGCGGGGCGTCACGCTGGAGGAGGTCACGGACTTCGAGCAAGTCTCCGGGCAGGGCAGCCAGGGGCGGATCGGCGGGAAAGCGGTGCGGCTCGGACGGCGGACTTGGGCCCAAGACCCGGCGCACGAGTCGTGTGCGGCGCTGGCGCTGCCGGAGACCATCGGCGTCTCCGAAGTGTGGGTCTCCGGCACCGGCGCGTGCGGTCGCGTCTTGCTCAAAGACGACGTGCGCCCCGAATCCCGCGCCCTCATCGAGCAACTCCGCCAGCGCGGCCTGCGCACGGTCGTGCTCACCGGCGACAAACAAACCGCCGCCGACCGCCTCCGCACCGAGCTGGGCCTCGACGATGTGCGCGGCGGATTGAAGCCCGAGGAAAAACTTACCGTCATCCAGGACCTCGCCAAATCCGGCCAGAACGTCGCCATGATCGGCGACGGCGTGAACGACGCCCCGAGCATCGCCGCCGCGCACGTCGGCGTGGCCATGGGCGCGCGCGGCAGCGACGCCGCGCTCGAGCAGGCCGAAGTCGTCCAGATGCACGACCGCCTCGAAAATTTCCTCGCCGCCTACGAACTCAGCCGCCGCGCGCGCACGATCATCCGCCAGAACCTCGCCATCTCCCTCGGCGTTATCGCCGTGCTCGTGACCCTCGCCTTATTCCAGCGCATCCCACTCACCGTCGGCGTCTCCGGCCACGAAGGCAGCACGCTGCTCGTCGTGCTGAACAGTCTGCGGCTGCTCTTCCTGGGAGCGCCGCCGTCCCCGTGCGGCAATTCAAAGTCGCGCGCGTAGCGCCACGCCATCCGAGCGCGGCGAGAGAGTGCCGCTGCGCGGTTGATCGTGGATTGCCGCACGGGGACGGCGGCGCTCCCAGGCTCACAGCGCCTTCACGAGGATCCACGTCTCCGCGGTGCGACCGGTGGCGGCGTCGCGGACGGTGAGACGATGTTCGCCTTCGCGCAGAAGGGCCATCGGCTTGCCGTCGATGATGCGACACTCCACGGAATCGCTCCGCCAGGTGAGTGGGCCAATGCCTTGCGCGGTCAGAGGCACGCGCCCGCTCGACGGAAGATCGGGGTCGAGCAGGTAGGTCGTGCCCGGGAGCGGGGAGACGAGGCGGAGTTCGGGCGCGTTTCGTTCCACGGAAGCTTTCGCGGTGAGCGCGGCTTCGTTGCTTTGGCTCCAGGCGAGATATTCCGGGCCGAGCTTCACGCGACCATCGGCGTCGTAGTCGTCGGGGGATTCGAGCGGCGGCAGTTGGTCGCGGAGAAATTTTTCGCTCACCGTATCGGGGCGCGGCTCCGCGACGAGATGGCCGCTGAGTGGTTGCACCTGTCGCTCGACGATCTGCGGCGGAGTCGAAAACCACGTCGTGCCGAACTTCACGTGCAGATGCTCGAAGACATCGTGGAGGATCGGCGCGGCTCCGGTGACCCCGGAGACCTCGCGCATCGTCGTGCCGTCGAAATTTCCCACCCACACTCCGACGGTGAACTCGGGCGTGTAGCCGATGGCCCAATTGTCCCGGTAGTCCGAGCTCGTCCCCGTCTTGCACGCCACCGGAAAATCGAAGCGCAGCGCCGAGTGCAGCCCAAAGGTGCGCGCCCGCGCCGCCGGATCGCAGAGGATGTCCGCGATGAGCCAAGCCGCGTCCGGCGTGCGCGCTCCGTCCATTCGATGTTCGATGTTCGATGTTCGACGTTCGACGTTCTCCGCCCTCACCCGCCAAGGCCTCCACTCCCCCATCCGCGCCAGCGTTGCATAGGCATTGGTGAGTTCGAGCAGGCGCACCTCCGCATTCCCGATGGTGAGCCCGAGCCCGTATTCGTGCGCGGGCTTTTCGAGCGTCGTGAGGCCCCACGCGCGCAGCCGATCCCGCAGCGCCGCCGGCCCGCCATTGGCCGCGAGCACGCGCACCGCCGGGATGTTCAGCGAATTCGCGAGCGCATCCCGGTAGCTCACGGGACCGGAGCAGTGGCGGTCGTAATTCTCCGGACAGAAGATGCCCGTCGGCGTCGGAAAAGTGACGGGGACATCGACGACGACCGTGGCGGGCGTGCCGTCGCGTTCGAGCGCGAGCAGGTAGGTGAAAGGCTTGAGCGTCGAACCCGCGGAGCGCGGGGCGAGCGCGCCATTCACCTGGCCGGTGCCGGGCGCGAAATAATTCTCCGAGCCCACGAGCGCGAGGACGTCGCCGGTCGCGTTGTCGAGGACGACGGCGGCGTCGTTGCGCACATTCTTCCGGCGCAATGCAGCGAGCCGCGTGCGCACCGAGTCTTCGACCGTGCGATTCAGTGCGAGGTCCAGCGTGGTGCGCAACGTAGGACGGGCTTCCAGCCCGTCTTCTCGTGGGCCACCCGCAGACCTGCCGCGATGGGCTGGAAGCCCATCCCACATTATTTCGCCCAGCACGAGATCGACGAAGTGCGGCGCGTGGAAAAGCCGGCGTGGCGGCTGAAGATGCAACGCCTCCGCAATGGCGCGCCCGCTTTGCTCCGCAGTGAGCCAGCCCGCTTGGTGCATTCGGTGGAGCACGGTTTCCTGCCGGCGTTTGGCGGCTTTGAAGGACTTGTGCGGATTGAGCCGCGTCGGGTTCTTCGGAAGTCCCGCGATGAAGGCGGCCTCCGCGTCGCTGAGATCGGCGAGGGGTTTGGCGAAGTAGTAGTTCGCCGCCGCCGCGACGCCGATGTTCAGATTTCCGAAGTCGAGCCGGTTGAGATACGCGGCGAGGATTTGCTCCTTCGTCCAGAGTTGCTCCAGGCGCAGCGCTGTCACCGCTTCGATGGCCTTGGTCTTAAGCGTGCGCGGCCGCGGTTCCGCGATCTTCACGAGCTGCTGTGTGATGGTGGATGCTCCCGAAGTCACCCGCCGCCGCCGCACATTCTCCACCACCGCCCGCGACAGCGCCCGCACGTCCACGCCGGGATGGTCGAAGAAACGCTTGTCCTCCGCAGCCAGCATCGCGCGGACGAGGTTCTGCGGGATTTGTGCGAGCGGGACTTCGCGAGAGAAGCGCTCGGCAATGCGGGTCTCGCGGAGCGGCGCGCCGTGACGGTCGGTGAATTCGAGGCTCTGGATCGGCGGACGGAGCAGCGCGAGCGGGATCGGCACGAGCTTGAGTGCGAGCCACCCGGCGAGGGCGGCGGGCACAAGGAGTAGGGACGCCCTCGTCCCGAGTCTCAACCACGGGGCGAGGGCGCCCCTCCTCCTTGGTGCGCCCTCCTTCACTTCAGTGCAGTGGTGCTCACGCGCTGCGTCTCCGTCATGCCGAAGCGCTCGGGATGGTACATCTCCTCGACCTTCGCACTCGGCGCAGTGGCGGCGCCGGCGGCGCGGACTCGGGCAAGGTAGCGGATGGTGTAGGTGCCGGGGAAAAGCTGATCGCAGAAGAAGAGCGCGCGGTCGTCGCGCAGCTCCTGATGGTCGCTGACCCAGTCGCGACTGAGCGCTGCGCCAGCCTTCATCTCCTGCGATTTGAAGACGGGATTCACGGCCTCGAAGACGGACGGGAACGGGTCTTCGACGGCGACGTAGCGGGCGGTTTCGCGCGCGGTGAGCCGCAGCGTGACGAGCACACGGTCACCGACTTTCGCGTCCTTGAGTTCGGACAGGGTGTCGTCGTCCTCGATCTTCGCGTAGCTGCGTTCGAGGCTGTAGCCGCGATCCTGGCGCGGCTGCTGGATCAGACGCGGGCGCGCCTCGATCTCCACTTCGGTGAAGACACGCTTCTTCTCCGGGTTCGCGATCTTCATCGGCTCCAGGCCGTTCTTCGCATTGAGCGGGAAGCTGGCGAGGTGGAGCGGCGCATCCTTCGCGAGCTGAAAGGCGCTCGACTGGCCGGCCCACGCCACCGTGCCGGCGATGGCTTTGTCGCCCGTCTCGACGCGCTTGAAGTACTCGGTGAGTGCGAGCAGCGACCAAGCGTTGCCTTGCGTGGTGCGCCAGTGGCCGCTGGTGCGCCCGCCGAAGAGATCGGCCACGAGCGCGTCGATCTGCGGCGCGCCGGGCTGATGTTTCGACCACGCGAGCAGGCGCAGCGCGAGGCCGCGCGAGGCATTCCAAAACATGCCGTCGTCGTGTGTCTTCTCGCCAAGCTTCGGATCGAGCAGTTCATTCACCATCGCCGGTGCGCCGCCACTCTCGAGGATGGCCAGCGCGAGGATGGCGCGATTTTCCGAAGTGAGCGCGGCGCGGCGGGTGAAGAGCAACTCGTGATACGCGGGCTCCGCGCGGCCCGCGACGGCGAGCATGTAGAGGGCGAGGCAGCGCTCGTTGAAGGCGTAATGATCGAGCTTGTCCGCGCCTTCGCCGAGACCGCGAAGTTCTGCGCTCACGTATTTGCAGAGGTTGTCGAAGCTCGCGGCCGGCACCTCGTAGCCGGCGCGCTTTGCCAGCGCGAGGCCGAGGCCGCCGTAGGCGCTGCCCCAGAGCATCGGCTCGCGTCCCCCGGGCCAGTACGTGAGGCCGCCGGCCGCGGTCTGCATGGTGAAGAGCCGGTCGAGGCCGCGATTCACCACGTTGCGGATTTCGGCGTCGGTCTTTTTTAACTCCGGCAGCGCGTCGCGGAAATCGCGCAGCGTCAGCCACGGCAGCAAGCTCGAAGTCGTCTGCTCCACGCAGCCATAGGGATAGTGCAGGAGCTGCTCGATGCTCTCCGCCATCTCGAGGATGCGCGAATTACTCACGCTCACGCGGACCACGCCGGAGCCGTCGAGCAGCACGGGATTCACGCTCGCGAGTAGCTCGGCTTCGGCGGCATCGGTGTGGCTGAGATGCACCTCGCGGAGCAGCGGCACGGGATGGCCGACCTTCAGCGTCGTCTGCACGGTGTCGCGGAAGGCCGTCTTCCCGTCGTCGGCGAGGAAGCGCGCGGTCCACTTCCACTTCGCAGTTCCGGCGTTCTTAAACTCGACCGGGAAATCCACCGCGGCACTCGCGCGCGCGGCGAGTGGGAGACGGCGCGTGGTGGTCTCGGCCGTCGCGGTGTCATCGAGTTCGAGCCGCACTTCGACCTCGCCGCTGAACTCCGTCTGATTGTGCAGCACGCCGCGCAGCGCGAGTTGGTCGCCGATGTTCGCGAAGCGCGGGAGCGCCGGTTCGAGCATCACCGGTTTCGCGATCTCGAAGGCGGATTCGGCGCTGCCGAATTCATCCGTCTCCGTCTGCACCACGGCCACGATGCGATAGCGCGTGAGGCTGTCCGGCGCAGGGAAAGTGGCAGACACCCGGCCCGCGGCGTCGGTGCGCAGGTTCGCATTCCAAAAGGCGCAGGTGATGAAATTCTTCCGCATCCGATCACCGCCGTCCTCGCCGCCGCCGCCGATGAGGTAGCCCTTGTTCGCGAAGTCGCGATGCGCGGGATCTTCATTGAGCAGCGTCGGGATGGTCAGCGCGGTGGTGACGCCGAGCGGCTGTGTCTTATTGAAAAAGGCGAGCGGGTCCGGCGTCTCGTAACCGGCGAGACTGAGCACGCCTTCATCCACGGCGTAGAGCGTGACCTCGGCACCGGCGCGGGGCTGGCCTTTCCAATCGAGCACTTCGGCGTTGAGCGTCACCTGCTCGCCGGGCTGCACTTTCGCGGCGGCGGGCTTCACGCTCACGCTGAGTTTCGACTCGGGACGCGTGACCTTCAGGTTGCAGTAGCCCACGCGATACTCGGGCGATTTGAATTTGCGCGGGCTGTCCGCCGCGCCCCGCAGGAGCATCACGGAGAGGAAAACATTCGGCGCATCCAGGCCCTGCAATGGCACGTCGATGGTCGGCGCATTGCCGGTGAGCTTCGTGGTGAAGGAACGCAGCACGCCCTCGCGTTCGATGGTCACGAGCGCTTCACCGGCGATCGGCGTTTTGATCAGGATGCGCGCGGTCTCTCCCGCGTCGTAAGCGAGTTTGTCCGGCACGAGGTCGATCTGAAATTGATTGCGGTAATCCCACTCCGCGACGGCGTCGCCGCTCACGTAGAAGGTCGTCGAGGTGATCACGTCGCGACCGGCGCTGTCCTTGGCGAGTGCTTCGAGCAGGTAGAGCCCGGGGGCACCGGCGGTGAGCGGGATGCGCGCGCCTTCATCGGCGACCATCCACTTGTGTTCGCGATGCGCGAGGGCCTGCGTCGTCACCTCCGTCTCGGAGACGACGGTGAAACGCGGCTCGCTGCGATATTCGCTGGCGTGGCCGGCGGTCTCGACGCGGTTGTTCTGCCACTCGATGTGCGTCACGCGGAGCTGCGCGGCTTTTGGCTCTGCCTCTGGGGTGCCGTCGCTGCGCACGGCGACGAGCGCCACTGGCACCGGCTGGCCGACGCGCAAGACCTCCTGCATTTCCCCGATCCCGAGGTAGAAATCCGAAGCGTGGACGGTGAGCGTCGTGGAGTTCGAGACGGTCTGCTGATTGATGTCCGTGATCTCGCAAAGCAGCCGGCCTGCGCGCGGCTGCGGCGCCTTGGCATTCACCGGCAACTCGAATTCCACCGGCACCGTGCCGTCCGCCGCGAGGTCCGCTTTGCCCTGTTTGGAGAAATGCGCGAGGCGATCGAGTTCGCGATTCAGCCGGTAGTCTTCGACCGCGTGACAGAACTCGAAGTCGTCGAAGCCCTCGGGCGAAAAGCCTTCGTCCGTCGCCTCGATCGACCAGGTGAGCTGCGCCTTCGAGAGCTTCTTGCCCATGAAGTACTGCGCGGTGATCGGGATCGAGAGGGGCTGCGCGCCGGTGAAGCTCTTCGGCCCGCCGATGCTGATCTCAAAGGCATTTGGTACGTACTCCTGCACCTGGAAGAAGTGCTCCGCGAGCGGAGCGGCGTCGCCTTCGCCGAGTAGCTTCAAGGTGATGCGGTAGCCGCCGAGCGTGCCGACGGGGAGCTGGATTTCGTCGCTCAGCGAACCGAATGCGGAGAGCGCGACTTCCTTTTTGAAAAACTCCCGCTCCCGCGCATCGATGCCGCGGACTTCCACCTTCGTCGCCGCCGGAATGCGCGGATGCCCGTCGCGCACATCGCGGACGATGCCCTTGAAATAGACCGTCTCGCCGGGCTTGTACACCGCGCGCTCGGTGAAGAGGAAAATCTGCCGACCATGGCCGGAGACCGTGCCCTCGTCCCCCTCCTCGTCGTCCATTTCGTGGCGCGGAATGCGGAAGCGCCAGAGCGAGATGCGCCCATCATCGTCGTGGAGCGGGATGAGATTCAGATCCGCGCCGCGTTGCGCGAGCAGCCAGCGCGCGTTGGTGGAGACGGGGAGTTTCGCGAGCCCGGTGTCGTCCGTCGCGGCCTCGCCGAGGGTCGCGTGTTTCTCGTCGAGCAGGGTGAGTTTCACGCCGCCGAGATGCCCGCCGCTGGCCAGTGAGAAGGCGTGAACGAAGGTCTCCTTGCGCGACATTTTCCAAACCACGCCGAGGTCGGTGACCTGCACGATCGCCTGCACCCCGGGTCGTTCGCCGGGGGTGGCGGGTTTGCCGAGTTGCTCGGCGGTCACGAGCACCACGCCGGTCTGGCCGGGCCCGAGGATTTCATCCCAGTCGAGCGCGATCGTCTGCAGGTCATCCACCTTGGCGGTGCCGACGAGGTCCTTCTTGAAAATCTCACGCCCGGCGATCTTCGCCGGGTCGATCTTCCGCTGGATCTCGTCGTCCTTCGCATCGGGCGGATTGAGGTAGCGGTCGTAAGCCGCCAGCGCCTGCGGGAGCGCGTCGGCCTGGAAGAGTTTCGCCGTCACGCGGAGGCGCGGGACATTCACCGCCTGGAGATGAAACTTCCGCGTGCCGGTGCTGAGCTGCTGCGGAGCGAAGCCCTCGAAGGTCAGCCGCGGCTCCACTTGCTCGAAGACAAACTTCTCTTTGAATGGCTTCGCGAGCGCAAAGGGCTCCGCCGCGCGCAGCCCGCTGGCCACGGACACCTCGTAGTCGCGCCCGAGCGCAAAGTCGCCCTTCAGCGTCACCGTCGCGGCGACCACCGTGACGGTGAGATTTTTCGGCTCCGGCTTCACGCGAATCCAGCGCGCGACGGTCTCCGGCTTCACCTCGTCGCTGAGCGGCTTGCTAAAGCGGATTTGGAGACGCCGGCCTTCATCGAGATCATTCAGCGCTTCCGTCCCGGCCACTGCGAAAGGCCGCACCGTGCCTACCTCCACGGTGAAAGTCTCCGCGAGCGCCAGCGTCGGGTCCGTCGCCTTCAGCCCGACGGCCACGACGAGCCGCCAGCCTTCGCCCACGGGCAGCGGTGTCCGCGGTTCGACGAAAAGCTGATTGTCGCGAGAGACATCCTCCGGCAGCGTGATCCCTGGAGTCGGCGTCGGTCGGGCCGCCTCGAATCGCGCCGCCCAGGTGAGCAGCGAGCGATCATTGCTCTGTTGCACCGGAAAGCGGTGCTCGGGATGAAAAAGGGCGAGCGCTTGCGTCACTCGCGCTGGAATCGTCTGGCCGGCTTTGTTCACGAAAGTGAAAGCCGCGGCCACGTCCGCCGCGCGCACGTCGGCATTGAAGAGCAGATTAAAGGAAGGTCGCGCCGACGCATCGTCCATATTGCGATAGCCCGGCGAGGCCCAACCTTTGATCCCAAATTTGGGAGTCGTCACCACGGCATCAAGCGTCCCCGCGAAATCCTGTCCGCCCGCATTCCTCAACCCGTCGCGCAGGGCGAACTTGCACGTCGCTTCCAAAGGAAACGCCTCCTCTGGCGTGAAGACGCCACTGCGCGGACTGAGCCACACAAAGCGCCCTTTGACCGCGGGCGTCGCGACGATCGGCGGCGGCTCCGCGTCCTGGCCGACATCCGCGCCGTCGATCATCGGCTCCGGAAAGCGGAACTCGAAGGTCGTGGTCGGTTCGAGCTGTTTGGTGTTGAGGATGAGTTCGACGGATTTTCCCGCAGCGAGCGCCGCAGTGGCGAAACCGAGGGACAGGACGAGCGAGGTGAGCAATGACGAGAGGCGCATGGCAAGTGGGTGTTGAGAGACAGAACCGCAACCGAAGTGTTTCACAAATCTCCGCGCTTTCCACCCGCGAAGGTGCCCGACACTCTCTCCGGCGCTGTGGCGAAGCATCGCAGTCCCCTCATCCTCCTGGCGCTCCTCGCGGCGACGCTCGCGGCGTTTTGGCAGGTGGGGGAATGTGGCTTCGTGGCCTTCGATGATCCGGGCTACGTGCGGGACAATATGATGGTGAACCAAGGACTGCGCCCGGCGGCGATCTGCTGGGCCTTCACCGCGCCGCACGCGGGGAACTGGCACCCGCTCGCGTCGCTGAGCCACATGCTCGATTGCACGCTTTTCGATCGCGCTCCCGCGCCGATGCATTGGGAAAACCTCGGCTGGCACCTGCTCAATGTGACGCTCGTCCTGGCGCTGCTGCGGCGGCTCTTTCCGGCGGAGCAGTGGCCGGCGGCGGTGGTCGCGGGCCTCTTTGCGCTGCATCTCCTGCGCGTGGAATCGGTGGCCTGGATCTCGGAGCGGAAGGATGTGCTGAGCACCGCGCTCTGGCTCGCCACGCTGCTCGCCTACGTGCGCTGGGTCGGGCGGCCTTCGCGGCGGAGGTCCGGGGTCTTGGCGCTCGGCTTCACCCTCGCGCTCATGGCCAAGCCGATGGCCGTGACCCTGCCCGCCACGCTGCTGCTGCTCGATTTCTGGCCGCTGCGCCGCTGGCCGACGCGGAGCTGGGGCGCGCTTTTGCGAGAAAAGATCCCGCTCTTCGTCCTCGCGATCTTCGGTAGCGTGATGACCGTCTGGTTTCAGCACGAGTCCGGAGCGGCGGAATACGGCGCGCGTTTCTCCATCACCGAGCGCTGCGCGAATGCGCTCGTCTCCTACGTCCGCTACCTCGGGAAGACCGTCTGGCCGGAGACGCTCGCGCCCTTTTATCCGCATCCCGGATCGTGGCCTTGGTGGACGGTACTGGGCTCGGCAGTGCTGCTCCTCGCGGTGAGTGCGCTCGCCTGGCGGGAGCGGGTGCGCCGACCCTGGCTGCTCTTCGGATGGTGCTGGTTTCTCGGCACGCTGCTGCCCACCATCGGTCTCCTGCAGGTCGGCGCGCAATCCATGGCCGACCGCTACACCTACATGCCGCTGCTCGGCATTTTCATCGCGCTGGTCTGGAGCGGGGCCGAGCTCGCGCGGCAGCGGACTGGGTGGCGGGTGCCGCTGGCGGTCGCGGCGGCACTCGTCCTCGTGGGCTGCGCGGTGCGCACGGCGCAGCAGGTGGCGGTGTGGAGGACGCCGCTCAGCCTCGTCGAGCATCTGCACGCGGTGGTCGGAGATGATCCTTTCGTGCGTCGGCTCCAGGGCCGCGCGCTGGCCTTTGCGGGACGTCCGGAAAAGGAGGTGGCGGCACTTTACCGGGGAGGACTCGTGGCTGCGCCGGAGAGCCCATTTTTTCCGCACGAACTTGCGGTCCACGAAGCGCGCCGGGGGAATTTTGCGGAAGCCCGCAAGCTCCTCGAGCGCGTGCAGACGCTGCGACCGGAGCAGGGCGCGTCCTCCGCCACGCTCGGCAGCGTTGCGGAGATGGAAGGCCACCTTACCGAGGCCGAGACGCACTATCGGCGCTCGCTCACTCTCGACCCGGGAGCGGCTCGCGTACACCGTTTGCTCGGGGCGAATCTCCTCCGCCAAGGTCGGAAAACCGAAGCCCGCGACGCCTGCCGCGCCGCCGTGGGACTGGATCGGTGGGATCCGGTGGCGCTCCATCAACTCGGGGTCATTCACGCCGAGCTGGCGGAAACGGCCGCGGCGCGGGCCTGCTTTGAGCGCGCGCTTTGGATCAATCCCCGCGATCTCGCGGTAGCTGCGAGTCTGTCCCGCCTGTTCGGGCAGAGCCCGCGATGACGAAAGGAAATGGCTACCGCGGCGCGGTGGGCGGAGGCGTTACGGCGTCTTCAGGCCGAGCTTCTTCAGCTTCGGGATGGCGACGCCGCGCACGTAGCCCTGGTCCGGATTTCTCCACACGTAATCCTGATGGTAATCCTCCGCCGGGTAGAATTTTTCCAACGCCGCGATCTCCGTGGCGATGGGTTTCCCGCGGCGCTGCGCTTCGGCCTCCTTGGCGGACTGCGCGAGGCCGCGCTCGGTGTCATTCGCCGGGAGGATGATCGAGCGATATTGCGGGCCGAAGTCCGGCGCGACGCCGCGGCCATCCGTGGGGTCGTGGGTTTTCCAAAAGAAGGTGAGCAGCGCCTCGTAGGTCACGACCGCGGGGTCGTACTCGATCTGCACGACCTCCGCGTGGCCCGTGCGGCCACCGCCCACGGCTTCGTAGGTGGGATCTTTTTCGGGGCCCCCGGCATACCCGGAGACGACACTGACCACCCCGGGTACTTGCTCAAACATGGCCTCCACGCACCAGAAGCAGCCCGCGCCGACCACGGCCTTGGCCGTGGGACCGCTCCGGGTCGTGGGTGGAGGACGATCGGCAGACGGGGTCGGGCGTTCCGTACAACCGAGCGCGAGGAAGAGTGCGGACAGGCAAGGAAGCAGCGGGCGGAGAGCGGAGGTAGATTTCATGGCAAAGGTGACAGGGGTTCGATGGGGCAGGACTTGAAATATTCCGGCGACTAAGGAAAGCGTCGCGTGGAAATACTCCCGGAGCCCCCATGTCGCACCCATTTTCACTGAAAGCGCGAGCGCAAGGTCCGGTGGCCGCCATCGTGGGGTGGCTCGTCGCCGCGCTCTCGAGTGCGGGAGCAGCGCCGCTGCTGGCGGCCCAGGTCGAGTTTTTCGAGAAAAAGATCCGGCCCGTGCTCGTGGCGGAATGCTACGAGTGCCACGGAGCGGAGAAGACGAAGGGCGGACTGCGGCTCGACTATCGCGACGGGTGGAAGAAGGGGGGCGACACTGGCGATGCGATCGTGCCGGGCGCGCCGGAAAAGAGCCTGCTCATGGAGTCCATCCGCCACCTCGACCCGGACCTGAAGATGCCGGACAAGGCGCCAAAACTGGAAGACGCGGTGATCGCGGATTTCGAGCAATGGATCGCGATGGGCGCGCCCGATCCGCGCGACGAGCCACCTGCCGCGCATGCGGGCAAGCCGACCTGGACGCAATTGCTCGCAGTGCGGAAGAGCTGGTGGTCGCTCCAGCCCGTGCAGAAGCCCGCGCTTCCCGTGGTGCAAGACGCCGGGTGGTCCGGGCATCCGGTCGATCGCTTTCTCCTCGCGAAGATGGAAGCAAAAGGACTCGCGCCCGCGGCCGCCGCGGACCCGCGCACTTTCATCCGCCGTCTCACTTTCGCCCTCACCGGCCTGCCGCCGACATCGGAGGAAGTGGAGGCATTCGTCGCGGCTTCCATCAGCAATCAGCCATCGGCGATCGGCGATGCGATCAGCCGCCTGCTCGCCGCGCCGCGCTTCGGCGAGCACTGGGCGCGGCACTGGATGGACCTCATGCGATACGCCGAGACGCACGGGAGCGAGGGCGATCCGGAGATTCCGCAAGCGTGGCGCTATCGCGACTATCTCATCCGCGCTTTCAATGCGGGCGTGCCCGGGGATCGGCTCATCCGCGAGCACTTGGCGGGCGATCTTCTTCCGCAGCCGCGGATGAATCCGGACGGCTTCAATGAATCCATCCTCGGCACGGCGCAGTTCCGTTTCGTCGAGCACGGCTTCCAACCGGTGGACACGCTCGACGATCAGGTGAATGCGGTGGACAACCAGATCGAAGGGGTGACGAAGGCTTTCCAGGCCACGACGGTCTCATGCGCGCGATGCCACGATCATAAGTTCGATGCGGTCAGTCAGCGCGACTTCACCGCGCTCTACGGCATCTTTGCGAGCTGCCGTCCCGCGCAGATCACCATCGACTCGGCGGAAGTGCAGAATCGAAATCGCGCCGAACTGGAGACGCTGCACGGGAAGATCAAGGCCGGGCTGGCCGAAGCGTGGCTCGCCAGTGCCGCGGAGATCGGCGCGCGGCAGCGCACCACCGCCGCGACCGCCCCGGCGCAGGCGTGGGCCGACGTGCTCCGCGATGCGGCCACGAACGAAGCGAATCCTTTTCATCCGTGGGTGAAGTTGACCGCGGAACCCACTGCGGATTTCCCTGCCGCATGGCGCGCACTCGCCACGCAAGCCGCCGCGAAGCTCGAAGACGCCCGCAGTTTCAATCGCGAGAACTTCCGCCTGATGTGGGATCTCACGGGCGGTGAATATGCGAAGTGGTTCCCGTATGGCTCGGGTCTTCCGGCGCAGCCAGCGAAGGCCGGGGAGTTTTCGATTACTCCGAGCGGCGACCGCATCCTCGATGGCCTGCTGCCTGCCGGCGTCTTCACCCATCGCCTGAGCGACCGGCACAACGGCCTGCTTACTTCACCCAGCTTCAAGATCGACTCCGATTGCATCAACGTGCGCGCGGCGGGTGGCGGCGGTTCTTCGGTGCGCGTGATCGTGGACCATTATCCGCTGCCGAGTAACCCGATCTTTCCCAAGGCGCTGCTCGAAAAAGAGGAGCCTGGCTGGGTGCGCATCGATACTGCCTATCGCAAGGGCAGCATGGCCTATCTCGAGTTTGGCACGCGCGACGACGTCACCCGTCCGCTCCCGGAAAAGAAGGGCTCGCCGAAATCGCCGCGCTCCGGCGAGGGCCGCTCCTTCTTCGCTGTCGAGCGCATCGTCACCGGCGACGGCAAGGAACTGCCGCGCGAGGAGAACCTCGCGCTGGTCCCCTTGCTCGAAGGCCCGGCGCCTGAGTCGTCCGCCGATCTCGCCGCGCACTACACTCGCGTGTTCACCACTGCCGTCGCCGCGTGGCGCGATGGCCGCGTCACCGAGCCACAGCGCGCGTTGCTCGACTCCCTCGTGCGTCGTGGAGTGCTGCCCACCACTTTGCGCGAGCTGGAGAAAGTGCGCCCGCTCGTTGCCGAGTATCGCCGCCTCGAAGGCGAAGTGCCGAAGCTGCAGCGTGCCCCCGGCGTGCTCGAATCAGTGGCCACCGACGCCCCACTCTTCGAACGCGGCGAACACACCAAGCCCGGCGCCCTCGTGCCGCGCGGCTACCTCGGCGTGCTCGGCGGCCAGCCCTATCGCACCACCCTCAGCGGACGCCTGGAACTCGCGGAGGAAATCGCGAGCGCGCAGAATCCGCTGACCGCACGCGTGATGGTCAATCGCATCTGGCACTGGCTCTTCGGGCAGGGTCTGGTGCCGACGGTCGATAACTTCGGACGCCTCGGCGAAAGGCCCACGCACCCCGAGCTGCTCGATTTTCTTGCCGCGGAATTTGTCGAGCGCGGCTGGTCCACCAAAGAGCTGATCCGCACCCTCGTCTCAACGCGCGCCTTCGCGATGAGCAGCACGCCTTCCGCGCACGCCACCGCCACCGATCCGGCGAATGCCTGGCTCTCGCACGCCCGCGTCCGCCGGATCGATGCGGAGTCCGTGCGCGACTCTCTCCTCGCCGTCTCCGGCCAGCTCGACCCCAAGATGTCTGGCCAGAGCGCCGACGCCGACGCCCCGCGCCGCAGCCTTTACCTCCGCGTGAAGCGCACCGTCTTGAACCCTTTCCTGCAAGTCTTCGACGCCCCGAAACCCTTCACCACGCTGGGCCGCCGCGACCTCACCAACGTCCCCGCGCAATCGCTCACGATGCTCAATTCACCCTTCGTCATCGAACAGGCGAAGCAGTGGGCGGAGGCGCTGGTGAAAGACGACTGCGCCACCGTCGAAGCGCGGGTGGGCCGCATGTTCACCACGGCCTTCGCACGCCCGCCTTCCGACCACGAACTCGCCGCGGCGAAAAACTTCCTCGCCACGCTGGCTGCCGAGCGCAGGGAAAAGACCGACATGCTCCTCACGTCCGCGCCCGTGTGGCAGGACTTCGCGCAGGCGCTCTTCAATTTGAAGGAGTTCATCTATGTGCGGTGATCGTCGGCGCGGTTCCGCACAAGGAGCAGAGGCGCCCACCCCCCCAGTATCAGACAAGGGGCGAGGGCGCCCCGGCGACTTTGTCTCGTGCGCCGCTCGGCGCAAAAGAACCCTCACC
>JANNXQ010000167.1:0-15689 GCA_031409655.1 Chthoniobacteraceae bacterium
CCATCGGTACCGACGCGGGCGGACTTCACGGCGAGTGTCTGGCGCGCCTGGCGCAGTTGGTTTTGCACGACGGCGTAGCCGGGACGCATCGCCTCCAGGTGATCCGCCGCCGACGCGTAGCGCCCAAACTCGATCTTCGTCCGCGCCGCGAGACCCTTCGCCATCGACGCCTCCACCGGACGGTCGAACGAAACGACCGTTTCCGTAGCGCTCACCGGCCACGCGAGCAGCGGCTGCGGCGCGGCGGTGTCACGGTAGCTGATCTTGAACACGCGACCCGCGCCGTTCGGACCGTTGCCCCAATCGGGCCGGCCCGTGTGGCAGCAGATGACGAGATCGCCCTGCGGCGAGATCGCGCAATCCACCACGAGCAGGTTCATCGTCGCGAAGAGTTCGCTGCGCGCCACGTAACCAGCGGCGGTCTTCGCGAGCGCTGTGCGCCAAAGCTTGCCGCGCGATTCGCCGGTGACGATCGCGTCGTCCTCCCAGAACGCCGGCCCGAAACGTCCGCGTCCGGTCGTGGGCGTGTTGAAGCGGAAACCGCATGTGCTCTGATGCTGCGGGCCGTAATCAAACACGCTCGGTTCATCCACCACGTTGGGCAGCCATTTCGGATGACGCGGCGGGAAGCCGTAGTGGCGGCCCGCTTGGATGTGCAGCAACTCGTCGAACGGATTTCCATTAGGCGACCACGTTGCTCCCTCTTGATCGGTTCCGAACAGATCACCGTGCCGGTTCCATTGCAGCGACATGATGTAGCGCAGACCGGAGGCGAGCTGCTCAACCTTGCCATCGGGCGTGAGCCGCAGCAGACAGCCGTGCCGGCGCGCAGTCGTGTAATGCGCCACGCCTTGCTTGTCGTGGACGTAGCCATTGTCGTGCGCGGCGTTGCCCATCGTCACATACCAAGCGCGGTCGGGACCGTAGGCCAGCGCGAGCGACGTATCCACGCGGCGATGATGCAGCAGCGGATCGGCCTCGATGGCGGGATCCACGAAACCCTTCACCACCGTCTCGCGCTTGTCGGGCACACCGTCGCCGTTGGTGTCACGAAAGCGAACGATCTCGCCGCCGAGCAACGCGTGCGGATCGCCATCCTTCACCACCATGCCGAGCACATAGTTCGCGCTCGTCTCCGACCAGAACGTGTCCACCTTGTCCTCCAAACCATCGCCATCCGTATCGCGCAGCAAATGGAACCGCCCGTCGTAGCCGCCGGCGAACAATCGTCCATCGGGCGCATACTCGACGTTGTTGAGGCTCGTGAGTTTCACCGGCAGCTCGCGCACGGTGAAGCCGGGCCGGAGCATCTGCGGGGCTGCGGCCTTGGAGGGTGGAAACGGCGGCTCCGGTTGTTTGTCCGGCACGGGTGGAATGGACGGCTCGACGGCGAGGGCGCACGCATGGAAGCAAAGGAACGCGGCGAGGATGAGGAAGCGGGGGGGGATTTTCACGGGGTGAGGGTTGGGGAAATTCTTTGGAGTCAGGCCAGGTTGCCATCGGCATCGAAGGACATGTCGGACGGGTCGCTGAGCGCGCTGAGTTCGGGGCGGGTGCGCACTTCCATCCAGAGCGGCTCGGAGATTTCCATTTCCGAAAGCGAGAGGGTGTCGGCGATGCGGACGATTCTCGCGGCGCGCGGATCGGGCAGCGGGAGCGAGGCGAGCATGCGCTCGAGGGCTTCGCGGTCGGTGTCGAAGGCGATGGGGATTTTTGCGCCCTGCGGGGTGAGGGCGGTCAGGCAGTTGATGCTCGTGACGCGCGGGTCCATCTCGCGGACGAGCCGCGTGGTGGTGGCGTCGGCCAGGCCGATGCCGATGGCATTCCCGTGCGTCTCCGGGGTGAGGCCGCGGATGAAGATGCGGCGGATGAAAGGCGCAGGCCGATCGCCGCGCATGGGCAGGCTGTCGTAGCCGTGGATGCTGCGGTTGATGACGTTCGGATCGAGGCCGGCACCGCTGATGTTTTTGCCGATGCGATCGACGATGAGCAGGTCGATCTCGTCAAAGGGCAGGAGCGGCATGAGCGCGCGGGCTTCGACGAGCAGGGCGTCCTCGGCGGTCTCCATTTCCTCGCGCGGGATGGCGACGAGCCGGGCGGTGTCGTGGAATTGATTTTCGAGGATGGCGAGGCCGCCGAGCACGGGCGCATTTTGCAGGAGCACGGCGGCCATGCCGCGGATCACGCGCTCGTAGCCGAGTTGCGTCGCGGCGAGGTGCATCGCGGTCGCGCCCGCGCGCTTACCGAGGCCGATGACGCACATCTTCAAAAGGCCGCTGCCGAGCGTGCCGGCGAAATCGGTGTGCGGCTTGATGCGATTGACGAGCACGATGCCATCGGCGGCGAGCGCTTCAGTGCTGCAAAAGACGGGCACGCCATCCGCCGAACGTCCAACTTCCCGGACCTCGAGCGAGTCGCGGATGGGCACGCCCATCGCCTCCTCGGTGATGCCGTAGCTGGCGAGCACTGCGCGCTGGCCTTCGGGTGTCGCGCCGCCGTGGCTGCCCATCGCGGGGATGAGGAACGGCTGCGCGCCCGCCGCGCGGAGTTGCGCGAGCACCGCGCCGACGATCTCGGGGAGATGGCTGATCCCACGACTGCCCACTCCGACCGCGATGCGCGCGCCGGAAGGCACGCGCGCGCGCAATTTTCTAAACGCAGTGTCAAGCGTGGCGCGGATGTCGAGCGGCGGCGTCTCGGGGAAGTGCTGCCGGATGCGGAGGATGCGCGGGAGGGAACTCATGGCGCGAGCATGACGGATCGAAGGCCGGAATCACTCCCTCATTCCATCCCCCGCCCCGAGCGCCACGACTTTGCGCAGCGCGCCGACGGTGAAGACGAGGGGATACATCCGCTCGTAGTACCAGAGCTTCGCAAAGTAGAAGCCGATCGGCGCCGGATCGCGCCACGCGCCGGACTCGACGCGCGCCACGAGCCACGCCACGCCGCGCTCGACGGCGCGCAACTGCGCAGTGCCCGCGAGCGCTTCGAGCACGAGCGCCGTCTCCTCGACGGACGATGGGCCGCCCGCTCCGCCGCTCCAGCCGCCGTCGGCATTCTGCATCGCCGCGAGCCGCTCTTCCGCGCGGCTGCGCATCGCTTCCGCGACGGCGTAACCGCGCCCGATGAGTTCGCGCAGCGCGGTGAGCACGAGCGCGGTGCCGTAGGTGAAATTTTCGTCGTCGGGCGAATGCTCGTTTCCGAACCAGAGCGGGAGCCAGGTGCCATCCGCGCGCTGACATTTCTCCAGGAAGGCAAGGCCGCGAGTGAGGGCGCGCCCCACGCGCGGCTGCAAATCTTTCGGGAGATGAACGTGCCACGCGCTCCACGCCCGGAGCGTGTGCGCGGTGAGATCGGGGCTGCTGCGATCGAAAGGGAGCGCGCCCCAACCGCGGCAGAAAGTCGGGATGCCACCGTCGCGATTTTGCAGGCCGAGCAGCCACTGCACTCCGGCGATCCCGGCGGCGAGGGTCTCGGGATTCACCGCGCCGAGATCGAGCAACGCGAGCAATGCGCCCGGCGTGTCATCGGCATCAGGGACACCGCCGGGGAGATCCGTCCACGCCCAGCCGCCCGGCGCGGCGTGAGTGTACGGATGCTCCTCGCGATACTGCTGGCCGAGCAGCCACTCGCGGAGCGTGAGCCGCTGCTCCGGCGTGAGGGCATGGCGCGGGAGGGCCTTGATCGCGAGCGTCGTCACCCAGGTCGCGAGATTGGTGTCGATGGCCCAGCTCCCATCCGGCTGCACCGAGGCGCGCAAAAACTCCGCGCCCTTTCGCGCCACGGGATGCTCCGCGAGGCCCATCGAAGCGAGGCCCATGGTGACGAAGCTCGTGAGCGGGGTGGCTTCGAGGAAGCCGCCATTCGGGGGCTGGATGGATTCGAGCACGCGCAAGGTCCGCGCTTTGGTCATGACGCGAACCACTCGCGCGATCGGATTCCGCGATGGCCGGTGATGGTGAATCGTCTGTCCGATCGCGATGAGCGCCGGCAGCGCGTAGCTGACCACCGGCAATTGCAGGGCGCCGAAAAGCTGGTGCGGCAATGCGGCCAACTCGAAAGGCAGCGGCATCACGTGCTCCCAGCCGGTGCGTCCACTCAGCGCCAGCGTCATGAGGATGGGGACGGAAAAGGTGCGGTCCTGCCCGTAACGCGCGGCGATCGCGGCGGGGAGGTTCCGGGGAGCGCGCCCGTCCCGGGCGCTGGTCGCGGCGTCCCGCCGCGACGGACTTTCCGGAACGCTCATCGTCCGAATCGCGTCCCCTGAACTCGTACGCGCATCGAAAGTCCGTGCCGGCGGGACGCCGGCACCAGCGCCCGGGACGGGCGCGCTCCCCGCACTCGCCACCGCGAGCCAGCTCTCCGCACGCGCAACCACCACGCGATATTCCGCATCCGCATGTGCCGCACCGAAGGCCGCCCAGCATAGCGCGGTGGTGCTGATGTTTGATCGGCTCTTCACCGTGTCGCCCCAGCCACCATCGGCATTCGCATTCTCCGCGAGCCAGCGCAGTCCGCCGGCGATCAAGTGCTGATCCCCTTGTCGCGCCACCTGGGCCAGCGCCACCACCGCGGTCGCCGTCGAGAGCGCACTGGCCGAGAGCTGGCCGCTCCAGTGCCCGTGCGGATTCAGCTCCGCGAACAGCACCTCCGTGGCGACGCCCAGCGCGCGCTCGATCCGCGCACCGCTCACGCCAGCTTGTCCTGCTCGCGCGTGCGCTTCGGCAGGATCGCGCAAGCCTCTTTGCACCCAAAGATGCGGCTGAAATAAAGCCGATGCCGGCTCACGAACGCATAGACGACCTCCGCAATCTGAATGACCCCCGGAATCCACAGGAAAAGCGCCACCGGCACGAGCAGCGGGAGCCGCATCCCGACAAAGCGAATCGCCCGCGCTCCGCGATGCACCTTCCGCTCCGGCGTCACGCAATGGATCGCCTCGAGCAAATCCTCCCGCGTGAGCTGCGGCGCGATCTCTTTTGCATGGGGATCGGAGAGGGGCACGAGCGCGAGTGCGTGCAGCCAATCCAGCCAGCTCAGCACCTTCATCTGAAAAGTGCAGAGCGGACATTCGTCGTCGTAGAGGACGGTGTGTTTCGTCACAGGCGGAAGCTAGATGCTGAGATGTCCGAGCGCCAGCAGGCCGTAGAAGGTGTACTCGGCGTCGAGGTGATCGTCCGCCCAGTGGCCGTGGAAGCCGCCTTCGGCGCTCCAGAGCGTGTCGATGAAATCCAGGCAGCGCTCGCGGATGGGCGCGGGGACTTCGCGTTCGAGGCAGGCGAGGGCGTGCAGGGTGGTGGCGGTGGAGAGGAGGTCGGGCAGCGGGGCGCTGGGCATCGCGCGGAAGCCGCCGTCGGGGTGCGACTGCGCGAGGAGCCAGTCGCCGACGATGGCATTCACAGGGACGCCGAGTTGGTGGAGCAGGGTGACGGCGGCGGCGGTGGCATTGGTCGAGCCGATCCGGAGGGCGCGGGCGTTGGCCCAGGCACCGTCGGGGGTTTCGAGAAACTTCAGGCATTGCACCATGCGCAGCGGCTCGGGCATGGCGCGCTGCAAATCCTGATAGGCACCGAGGGCGACGAAGCAGCCGTAGGCATTCCCGTGCTCTGCGCCGAGGTCGGCATCGTAGCCGCCGTCGCGAGAGCGGTGCGCTTCGATCCGCGCCAGGAGTGCGTCGGCAAGACCGGCGGGCATTTTCTCGAGGCCCACCGCGGCCCAGCACCGCGCCAGCGCGCCGAGATGCACGAAGTCGAGACCCGCGCCGTCGCCGAAGCCGCGCAGCCACCGGTGGGAAGTTGAGAGTTGAGCGTTGAGAGTTGAGAGATCGGCGGACAGCGCCTGCAGACCCGCGAGGGCGAAGATGGTGTAGTACAGGTCGGCCTTGCCTTCGCGGTCGCACCCTGCACCGGCGGTCGTGAATTGCTGCGCGAAAAACTCCCGGACCAGACCGGCCGATTCCCCGAGCTGCGTTGGCGCGACGCGCGCCACCTGGAGCATCTGGAGACGCAGGCTCACGCGTGAGCGGGCGGGTTTGGGAGGTCTTTCATCTCGGAAAAAAATTGCGGCGCGACCGTAGGGCTCGCGCGGGCGAGCGGCAAGTCGCTGGGAGCGCCGCCGTCCCGTGCGGCATCCTGACTCACGCGCAGCGCCACTTCCCGATGTGGATCGAGCGGAATGGCGCGGCGCGCGGCGGGGCACGATGCCGCACGGGACGGCGGCGCTCCCAGGGCTCCCACTAGCGACGAGCCCGAGGATGCTGTTGAATAGCCGCCACATGAGCGCTCCTTCCGATTCGCCAGTCCCCCGCGGACGCGGCGCGGCGATCAATCCGCCGAATCGCTTTACCGCGACGCACACGGAGCCCGACTTTGAGCAGGTCGAATATGACGAGGATTTCCTCGAAGCCGTCGCGCATCCGAAGACCGAGTATCTGCGCGACGCGGCGCAATCCATCGTCACCTCCAACGACAGCCCGGATATTCCGTTCCGTTTCAGCATCAATCCGTATCGCGGTTGCGCCCACGGTTGCGGCTACTGCTACGCGCGGCCCACGCACGAGTATCTCGGGCTGAGCGGCGGGCTGGATTTTGAAACGAAGATCTTCGTGAAGGAGGACGCCCCCGCGCTGCTGCGCGATTTCCTGGCGCGTCCGCAGTGGACGCCGGAGCCCATCGTGATGTCGGGCGTCACCGATCCCTATCAGCCAGCGGAGCGTGAATATCGGATCACGCGCGGATGTCTGGAGGTGATGCTGGAAGCGCGGCAGCCCGTGGGGCTCATCACGAAAAATGCGTTGATCGTCCGCGACCTCGATCTGCTGCGCGAGCTGGCGGCTTTGCGGCTCGTGCATGCGGCCGTGTCGATCACCACGCTCGACGCTGGCCTCGCCCGCGAACTCGAACCGCGTACCAGTTCGCCGCAAGGGAGGCTCCGCGCCGTCCGCGCGCTCGCGGACGCTGGAGTACCGGTCCGCGTGATGACCGCGCCGATCATCCCCGGACTGAACGACAGCGAGGTCCCCGCGCTCCTCGCCGCCGCCGCCGCCGCAGGCGCCACCACCGCGGGTTACACCATGCTCCGCCTGCCCTGGTCGGTGCGCCCCGTTTTCCTCGACTGGCTGAGTCGCGTGCGCCCGCTGGCTCGGGAGAAAGTGGAGCACCTCATCCGCGACGTGCGCGGCGGTGAACTCAACTCCACCGCCTGGCGCGAGCGGATGCGCGGCACTGGCGTCCTCGCGGATCAGATCGCGCAACTCTTCCGCGTTTGCCGCCGCCGGAGCGGGCTCGATGGCGCGATGCCCGACTACGATCTTACGCTCTTCCGCCGTCCGCAGCCGGCGCGCGGGCAGATGCGACTCTTGTAGCCAGAAGTTTTCGCGCGGAGTGTAATTCCACGGCGCTTCCTTTTTCGTGCAGCGTGGCTACGCTGCCCTTCCGCCTTGAGCACATCCACCTCAGTCTCCACGTCGAAAAGAGGAGCCGCGCCAGCCGCCGATGCTCCTCGTGGGAGTCGTCCGTTCCGTCGTTTTCGGCTGCTGGTCTTGCTGCCGATCGTCGCCGGCATCGCGCTCTTTGAGCCACATACGTACCGCTTTCTCCTCGGCCAGGCGCTGCGGCTGGAGACGTGGCGGCGGGGCGGAAAGATCCAGATCCAGAGGATCGAAGGGAACATCCTCCAGCCGGTGACTTTGGTCGGCCTGCACTGGCAAAGCGCGAATCACGATGGCGCCATCACTCGGATCGAGGTGAAGGAGACGACGGCGGAGTTTGCCTGGCGCAGTCTTCTGAAACGCGGCTCGGCGCGCTGGCTCGAGCGGCTCACTTTTGACGGGGTGACGGGTAAGATGACGGTCCCGCTGGTGGCGCAACCGGACGCTGGTGGCTGGCAATTCCAGCGCCTGTTTCCGCAGACGCCGCTCGGTCCCGCACCGGGACGGATCGAGGCGCGGGAGGTGGATTTTGTGCTCGAGACGAATGGCGACTACGTGCGCCTGCAGCATGGCCGGATCACCCTCAGCGAAACGGAGCCGGGCGTCTTTGCCGCCGGCCAACTGGTGATCAAGCAGCCGTGGCTCCATCGCACTTTCCGCGATCTGCACGGCACCACCAAGATCGGCGGAGTGGAGGTGGAAATCGCGGATGTCGAACTCGAGCCGGGAGTCCGAGTGGAGCGCGTCGCGGCGAAAATCGACGACCTCGCGCGGGGCAATTTGAACGCGGTCGGTCAGCTCGCCGCCTTCGATGGCACGGTGCGTTTCGAAGCCCAGGCGCTCTCCGGGGCCCGCCCCCTCGCCGCGGAGATCACGGTGCCGCTGGTCCAGGTGAATGTGGCCAAGCTCGCCGCTTTCCTCGCGCTGCCAAATGCCGCCGGCGGCACGATCAAGGAGGGGAAATTCACTTTCCGCGGCTCGCCGCATCGGCTCTCCTCCGCCACCGCTTCGCTGCGGATCAATGCCACCCATTTTCAATGGGACGCCCGCCAGTGGGACTCACTGGTCCTCGGGGCGACGCTGATGAATTCGCGGATCGAAGTGCCGCAGCTCTCGCTCTTGCAAGGGCGCAACCGGCTCGATCTCAACGGCGAATTCGCGCTCCCGGAATCCGGGCAGCAGTGGTGGCAGTCCACTTTCGATGCGCGCATCAAGGCGAAGATCGACAACCTCACGGATCTCTCCGCGCTCATCCTGCCGGAATTTCGCTACGCCGCGGGGCAGGTGACGATTGACGGTTCGGTGCGCGGGCGGGCTGAAAAATTTGACGGCCAGCTCATCGTCACGGGCGCACAGCTCCGTTGGCGGAGCGCGCCGATCGAGGAACTGCACGCCGCGCTCCAGCTCAATGGCAACGAGCTGCACGTCTCGAATCTCTCGGTTTTCAACGCGGGCGATTTTGTCCGCGGCCACGGCGTGGTGAACATCCTCGGGCCCACCCAATACTGGGGCGAACTCCACGCGGCGGTGCAGGATCTCGCCAAGTATGCCGCGATCCTCCAGCCGCCGATCATGCCCGAGCCGATGGCCGGTGGCGCGACGCTCGAGTGGAATGGCGAGGGCTCCGCGAAGGGGCACACGGGTTCCTTCCTCGCGCGGCTGAACAAGCTGCGTTCCCTCGGCGCGAGCGCGGCCCTGCTTCACCCGATCAATGCGAACCTCGAGGGCACCTACTCCCCAGGACGAATGCTCTTCAGTCAGTTCGCGCTCTCCGACGACGAGTCGTCCTTCTCCGCGAATGTGGCGGTCGGCGACAAGGCGCTGAGCCTGCGCGCGATCAAGCTTCGGCATAAACAGAACCTCTGGCTGAAAGGCGACGCCGTGCTGCCCTTCGACCTCTGGCGGGCGTGGCCAAATACTTCGCTGGCCGGCCTGCTCGATGACACGACACCTGTCTCCGTCCAGCTCACCGCCTACAATCTCGGCCTCCGCGAAGCCTCCGCGCTGACAGGTTGGAATTTTCCGATCGATGGCGTGGTCGCCGGCAAGTTCAGCGCCGAGGGCAAACTCGGCGCGCTGAAAACCACCGGCAACCTGACGCTCACGGCCGGTCGCATCCCGCTCGGCTGGGGTGGCACGGCGCTCTCGGCGGTGGAAGGTGCGGTCACTTTCCAGGAGCAGAGCATGACGCTGGAAAAGCTCACTGGACGGCATCCGGCGGGCGACTTCCAGGCGTCGGGCATGATCAGCTTTGCCGACGTGCGCGATCCCGTGCTCAAGCTCACGCTGGCGGCGGATCGACTGAACTTCCGCCTCTTTGCCGGGGCGGAACTCGCCCTCGCGCTGCGTTGCGCGATCGGAGGTCCGACGAGTGCGGCGGTGGTGCAGGGCACGGCGCAACCGCTGGCGCTCTCCGTCGGCGAGGTGCCGGATCTCGGTTCTTTGTGGAATGACGCGAGCTTGCTGCCACCGCTGCATCCGCCGATCACTGCGCCGTTGCCAGGATGGAAGCTCGACCTCATCTGCGCGACTGCGGACCCGCTCGCGTTGCAAAAAAATCCCGGGCGCGTGGTCCTCACGGGTCACATCGGCGGCAGCGTCAATTCGCCTGATTGGATCGGCGACGTTTCTTTCTTCGAGACCACCGCGACCGTCGGTCGCCTTCCGCTGCTGGTTCCGGAAGCGACGCTCCAGTTTCGGCCGGGGCAGTTGCGGAATCCGACCCTCGCGCTCACCGCCGACGGCGCGGTCTATGGCGAACCTTTCACCGCGCACTTCCACGGGCCGCTCTCGCTGCTCGTGCGCGACACGGTTTGCGCGCCGCCGCTCGATGACGCCGCGATCCGCGACTTTCTCAAGGGGGCCGGAGCGGCCCATGCGGACGGCGCGCGCTTCTCGCTCCAGGTGCCGCCGATTCTCACGGGCGGCGCCGAGGTTTTCAATTGGCCGGCCATCGTGGATGAAGCGCCCGCTCCCGGCGGAGCTCTCCAGTGAGCGAGCGGAGCGGCCCTCGCCGGGCGATCACCGGCCTCTATATCGGGCGCTGGTTCGGGATCGAATTTTACCTGCACTACAGTTGGTTCCTGCTCGCGACGCTCGTCACCTACGAGTTGGCGACGGGATTTTTTCCGCTGGAAATCGGCGGGTTCGATCGGCGCGTCTATTTCGAAATGGGTGCGGTCGCGGCGGCGCTTTTTTTCCTGAGCATCCTGCTCCATGAACTCGGGCACAGCATCGTGAGCCAGCGTTGCGGCATCCCGGTGCCGCGGATCACGCTGCTCTTCATCGGTGGCGTCGCGGAGATTTCGCGCGAGCCGGACGACGCGAAGAGTGAGTTGAAGATCGCGCTCGGTGGCCCGGCGGTGAGTCTCATTCTGGTCGTCGTCTTCGGTCTGCTCGCCCGGCTCTGCGAGGCCCGCGGCTGGCTCGGTGCCCATGTCGTGGCGGACTGGCTTTCGAAGACCAATCTCGCGCTGGTCATCTTCAACATGTTCCCTGGCTACCCGCTGGATGGCGGTCGCGTCCTGCGGGCGCTGCTCTGGGCGCGCACGAAGCGGCTGCGCTGGGCGACCTTCGTGACCTCGCGGATTGGGATCGGGTTCAGTTGGGGGCTGCTCACGCTCGGGCTCTATCTGCTGATCATCGAGAAACAGTGGAACGCCTTCGTCCTCGTGATCATCGCGATCTTCCTGAAAGGCGCCGCCGAAAGTGGCTACAATGCGGCCGTCCAGCGCGAGGTGCTCGCCGGGGTGCGGGTGCGCGACTTCATGACCGCGAATCCCGCGACGCTTCCCGATACGCTTCCGCTGAACCTCGCGGTGGACGACTACTTCCTCGCGCACCATCACAAGGCGTATCCGGTGTGTTCGTCCGACGGAGAATTTCGCGGCCTGCTGCGCGTGGATCGACTGAAGAGTGTGCCGCGCGAAAAGTGGCCCTACACGACGACTGGCGATGCCGTCGCGGAGGCCGGGACGGATTCCCTTTCCATCGAAGCCAGCGCGTCCGCCGCCCGCGCCATGCGACTCCTACTCGCCGCCGGCACCAGTCGGCTGGCGGTGGTGGAAGACGGCAAGGTCATCGGCATGGTCACGCGGCGGGACATCGCGGGATTCATCGACATCCACACGGAGCTGGAAGCCTAGGGCAGCGTCACCGCGTAAACTCGAGCACCCCGAAGCGCTGCGGGACATGGAACTGGCGCAGGCCGGTGGGCGACCACGCGGTGAGTTCGCGCTCCCGGTTTTCGGGGCGGTCGATGCGGCAGAAATTGACCCGCCACTTCGTGCCCGCGCGCGGCGCTTCGGCGATGAGGCTGGCGAAGGGGATCGAGAACTCGGCGGTCCAGCCGTCCGCCGTCCGCCGGACCACGGTGCGCAGACCTTCGCAATCCCACGCAAAGTCTTTCGCATAACCGCTCCGGTTTTTCCGACACGCGAGATCGACCACCGTCCCGAGTGGATTCACCTCGATCTCAAAGTAACTCTCCGCATCGCCGACCGGGTCGAGAAACACCTCCACGACCTCCTCCTCCCAGAGCGGCCCATCGCGCTCGGTGATCGTCGCCCAGGGATTGGGATCGCAGGCCTGAAGCAGGACGCGGAGTTCTTGCCCGTCCCATGCCAGCCGCGCCGCAGTGGCCTGCTCGGGTGCCGCGCCCGTGGCGACGTCGCAGAAAAGCACGGGCGAAATCCCGCTCCAGAAGTCATCCTCCGCGTCCGCCGTGAGGTCGCGCAGTCTCGCTGGCGCGCAAAGCAGCGTTGGGAGCGGCTTCAAATCCGAAAGCCAGCGGCGCCTTACAGCGGCGACTTCATCGCCAGGACCTGCGACAAAGCGAAGCCAAAGGCGAGCAGCGCGACGACGGAAAACGCAATGATCGCCATGCCGACCGGATTCGACTTCTTCTTCCGCGATTGGAAGGGCGAGGCATTGGCAAAGTTCGACGGGCGGGCGCTCGAGGCCGCGGGGCGTGCCGTCACCACTTCCTCCGCCGGCAGCGGTTGGGCGGCGGCGGCGTTCTCGGAGACATAGACGGTCTCGACGTGGCCAAAGCGGATCAGGTCACCGTCCTGCAGCGGACGTTCGGTATCCGGCGCGAGATCCTCGCCATTCACTCGGGTGCCATTCGTGGAGCCGATGTCCACGAGCACGTAATCGTGGCCGCGGAGCGTCAGCACCGCGTGGCGGCTCGAGACGGAGGCGTCTTCGATTTGCAGCATGTTCTCCTCGACGCGCCCGACTGTGATTTCGTTTTCGCCGAGTTCGTGGGTCGTCTCGGGGCCGTCGGGGAGGGATACCTGAAGCTTGGGCATGGTCGGGGGAAATTGGCAGAGGCTAGCGCGCTTCGTCAATGAGCTTGGCAAAGCCCTCGAAGAAATGCGTCGCGTCGTTCGGGCCCGGTGCGGCTTCGGGATGATACTGCACGCTGAAGATCGGCAGCGACTTGTGCGCGAGACCCTCGACGGTCTGATCGTTGAGATTGAGATGCGTGACCTCCACGTCGGACGGGAGCGAATCCGGATCGACCGCGAAGCCGTGATTTTGCGAAGTAATCTCGACCTTGCCGGAGCGCAGATCCTTCACTGGCTGATTTCCCCCACGGTGTCCGAACTTCAGCTTGAAGGTCTTTCCGCCGAACGCGTAGCCGAGCATCTGGTGCCCGAGGCAGATGCCGAAGATGGGGGTGCGGCCCATGAGCCCGCGGATATTTTCGTGGACGTAGGTGAGGGCTCCGGGATCGCCGGGCCCGTTTGAGAGGAAGACCCCGTCCGGCTTCAGTGCGAGCACGTCCGCGGCGCTGGTGTCTGCGGGGACGACCTGAACCTGGAAGCCCTGCTGCCGGAGCCGCCGGAGAATGTTCAGCTTCATCCCGAAATCGTACGCGACGATCCGGTACCGTACCGCCGGCAGCTTCTCGAACATCTCACCGTTTTCCAGCGTCGCGACCTGCGCTCCGTCGCCCTTCACGATCGTCCATTTTCGCGAGAGTTTATCCTCTGGATCCCAGGCGAAAGCCGCGGCCGGCGTGACCTCGCGGACGAAATCCGAACCGGCCATCGGCGGTGCCGCCTGGGCACGGGCCACGGCCTCCTCCGGCGTGATGGGATCGCTGGTCAGGCAGCCCTGCATGGCGCCGCGCGAGCGAAGGTGCTTCGTCAGCGCGCGGGTGTCGATCCCCTGGATGCCGGGGATCTGCCACTTTTTCAAATACCCATCGAGATCGCCATGCGAGCGCCAGTTGCTCGCGATCGCGCTCAATTCCTCAATGACAAACCCGCGCACGTGGACCGCGCTGCTTTCGTCATCGAGCGCATTCACGCCGTAGTTCCCGATCTGCGGGCAGGTCATGGCGACGATCTGGCCGCGATAGGAGGGATCCGTGAGCACCTCCTGATAGCCGGTCATCGAAGTATTGAAGCAGACCTCGCCGACCGAAGAAGTCGGCGCGCCAAAGGCTTCGCCGGTAAAGGTTCGTCCGTCTTCGAGTGCTAAAATGGCGCGCATGGTGGGCGGGGAAGATGCGCGATTCCGCCGCGCGGTCGAAAGCAAAATCAGCGCTGCTGCGCGGCAAAGGCTAACGACGCGGTGGGAAGCGCAGCTCGCGGGTGCCGCAGAGGCGCTTGCTGAGGTCGATGGGGTCGCCGAGGTCCACCTCGGTGGGATCGACCTGATAGTTCCAGACCGCGAACCACGTCAGATCCGCGGCCCCGTAGAGCGTGGAGAAGGCACCATCGACGGCGTCGAGGCCGCTGGAGATGCGGATGCGGCCGATGCGCGAGACATTAAAACGCGCGTCAAAATTCAGCCAGTGGCCGCCGATGTAAGCCTGGAAGTAGGCGTGAAAATCCATGGGTACCCCGGAATCCAGGCAGCCAACATCGGGGACGTGGCCGGTGACGTAGCGGGCGGGGAGATTGAAGGTGCGGCAGAGGGCGATGGCGAGGTGGGCGAAGTCGCGGCAGACGCCGTAGCCTTGGGCGATGACGTCGCTGGCGGCAGTGGTGGGGCTGCCGGAGCCCCAGCGGTATTCGATGTTCCGATGGACCCAAGTGCAGATGGCCTGGACCCGCTGGAGTCCGTGCGGCACCTGGCCAAATTTTTCAAAGGCGAAGTCGCGGAGCTTGTCCGAATCGCAGTAGCGGCTGGGAAGGGTGTAGCGGAGCAGGGGAAAAGGCAGCTCGGCGATGGGGGTCGGCGCGTCGAGGGCACCGGTATTTTCCGGCACGGACGGGACGGCGATGAAGGCGTCGTGGCGGACGCGCATTTCGCCCGCGGGCAGGACGAAGCGTTGCACGAGATTGCCGTGCGTGTCTTCGCGTTCCTCCATGGGCACCTGCGGCTGGAAGGTGAGGAGTTCCTTGGCGATGTGCTGGTTGGCATCGAGCCGCGGCCGGATGAGGAGCGTGATGGGCGTGGGCTGCGCGGCCTGATAGACGAACTCGAGTCCGACGCGGATGGTGAGATCGAGGTGGAGCGGTTCGGCGGCGATCATGAGTGGAGTTGGGCGAAGAAGTCCTCGAAGAGGGGCGTGTAGAGCGAATCGCGTTCGGGGTGATATTGGACGCCCACGCCCCACGGATAATCCGCGAGACGCACCTGCTCGATGATGCCATCGCCGGCGTGCCAGGCTTCCACGATGAGAGCGTCGGCGACGCGATCGAGCGCCTGGTGGTGCGAGCTGTTCACCAGGGCAAAGCGGTGCCGCGCGCTAGCGTCGAAGCGCAGGGGCTGGACGTTTGCGCTCTTCATCTCGGGCGCGTCGTGGCCGGGAATATCGAGGTGGAGCGAGCCGCCGAGCGCGAGGTTCAGCACTTGCACGCCTTTGCAGATGCAGAAGACGGGCCGGCGGCGCTGAAGGGCGTGGCGGAGGGCCTCAAATTCCCAGGCGTCGCGATTCGGCTGGGCGTCGCGGATCTGGAGGAGATCGGTGGGCGGGTCGGGGTGAAATTCGGCGGCCACATCGGGGCCGCCGGTGAGCAGGAGGCCATCGATGGCGTCGGGATCGACGGCGTCACGGCGGGCATTGATGACGTGGAGATCGGGGTGCGGAGCGAAGAAGCGCGCAAAGTGCGGCTCATCACTTTCACGGATCCAACTCGCGAGGCGCGGCATGACGGGAAGAACTGCCGAAACGGCGCAGGCGACAAGCGCAATTTCCGCCGCTGGGAGCGCCGCCCTGCCCGGCGGCCAAGCGGTTGAGGGCGGGCCGGGCGCCGTTTTGTTGGGGGGGGGGGGCGGCGGGGGGGGGTTGGGGGGCGGG
>JANNXQ010000168.1:0-2954 GCA_031409655.1 Chthoniobacteraceae bacterium
GCTCTCGAATCCCGCATACATCTCCGGCTTGATGCCCCGCGCAAACGCTCCGCCGGCGAAGGTGTTCGGCTTCGCCGCGCCGAGGAATGCGATGTTCAGGTCCGGCTTGATCGCGTCCTCCATGCCGAGCGTCCAGAGGCACGCGTTCACGAGCATGCGACGATAGCCGTCGTTGGTGATGTCCTCCGAGGTCCCGTAGAGCGAAGTGAACACACGTCCCGTTTTTCCCGACGCCGACTTGTAAGTGCGCGTCCACTCCGAAGGCTGCGGCGGCTTCGTCGCATCCGCGGGCGAATCCGGCGTCATGCCATTGAGCGGCTGCGCCATCGTGAGAATCTCACTATCCACCGGCTTGCCCACGTAGCCGCCCGCCTGCACCCATACAGCCTTCACGCCGCGCAGGATCGGATGCGCCGCCTTCTCCGGCACGATGCTGATGCGCGTGCTCTGCGCGTGATTTTTCCCGTAGTGCCCCACCCAAGTCTGCCCGAGCACCTGATGCCCGAAGCCCAACTCATAGCCCGCGACCTTGCTGTTGAACGAATACTGCGCGAACGGATCGCTCTCGGCCATCTTGAATCCATGCGTCGCCGTGCGCATCCCGATCACCGGCCCGCCGCGTTTCAGATAGTCGTCGAAATGCTGCATCTGCTCCTTCGGCAAATTCTGAAAGCGCAGGAAAATCACCGCGAGGTCCGCCGAATCCAGCGCCTCCATCCCCGGCATATTCTGCGGCTCGCCCGCGCCGATGTTCCCGTCTTTGTCGATGTTGAAAAGCACCGTGCATTTGAACCCCTGATGCTTCGCGAGAATCCGCGCCAGCGCCGGGAGCGACTCCTCTGAGCGATACTCATGATCACCCGCCAGGAAGACGATGTGCTGGCCCTTGCCGGGACCATCGCTGCCTTGGAAAACGAGCGGCGTGGCATTCGCGAATGTCGCGAACGAGAGGAAGGTGAGGAGGAAGTGTTTCATGGTGAGGGAATCGGCATTTTACTTAATGCCGGAGAAGGTGGCGGGATTAGTGTTTTCCGGCAAAGACTTCGGGCCGTTATCGGCCCGGCGATTCCGGGTCATTCGGCTTCTGCCGGAAGCTCGCCGGCGGGTCGGCGTTGCTCCTCGATCTCCTGCTCGCGCCGTTGCGCCTCGGCCCGGAGTCGGGCGACGATGTCGGCGTGAGCGGCGGCGACGTCGGTGGTCTCGGCGGGATCCTTGGCGAGGTCGATCAACGCCCCTTCGCCCACCTCATCACCGTCGGCCGGTTTTGCGCCCTTCTTGGGCTGGGCTCCCTTCGTCGGGTTCGTGAGGAAGAGCTTCCAGTCGCCCTGCCGGATCGCGCCGAATTTTCCCTGACCGGTGAAATACAGATGGGTATCGCGCACCGGCGGCGCGTCGGCCTTGAACATGAGCGAGGAGATGTCGCGCCCGTCGAGCACCCGATCCTGCGGCGGCGTCGTGCCGGTGATTTTTGCGAAAGTGGGCAGCAGGTCGATGTTCCCTGCGATCTGGTTGCAGGTGGTCCCTGCGGGGATGCGGCCCGGCCAGCGCATCATGCACGGCTCGCGCATCCCGCCCTCAAAGATGGTGCCTTTCTTCCCGCGCCACGGAGCGGATGTGCCGCTCGCCGCTCCATTGTCCGAGGTGAAAATCACTAGCGTCTTCTCGTCGAGTTTCAGTTCCTGGAGCGTCGCCAGGATCTGGCCCACCGACCAGTCCACTTCCTCCACCGCGTCCCCGAACAAGCCACCCGCGCTCTTGCCCCGAAATGCCGACGAAGCGGCGAGCGGCACATGCACCATCGAGTGCGGCAGATAGACAAAGAAGGGCTTTGCCTGATTCGCGCGGATGAACTTCACGGCCTCCTCCGTGTAGCGTTTCGTGAGCGTGTCCTGATCGGCCGGATACTCCACGACCTCCGTGCCGCGCAGCAGCGGCACCACGTTCTTGAGAGCTCCTTCGCGGGCCTTCTTCTCAGTCATGCCATCGCGGAAGACGCAGTCCTTCGCAAAGACCGCGTTCACCGGATCGAGGGTCATGTCGTTGCTGTAGGGGATGCCGAAATACGCATCGAATCCCTGCTTCGTCGGCAGGAACGGCTCGCGATGCCCGAGGTGCCATTTGCCGATGCAGATCGTCGCGTAGCCCTGCGGCTTCACGATTTCCGCGAGCGTGATTTCATTCCGATGCAGCCCGATTTTCGCCGCCGGAAAAAGGACTCCCGGGATGGACACCCGCGTGTTGTAACTGCCGGTCAGCAAACACGCCCGCGACATCGAGCAGACCGGCGTCGCATAGAAGCTGGTGAACTTCATGCCCTCCGCCGCCATCTTCTCAAGGTGCGGCGTCTTCACGGTCTTATTGCCAAAAGGGCTGACATCGCCGTAGCCAAGGTCATCCACGAAGATCAGGACGATGTTGGGTTTCTGCACTGCTGCTTCGACTGCACGCAGCGCCGCGGGCAGGGAAAGGAGGAGAGCGAAGATCACCCATCCCAAGTTGAGCATGGAGTATCGGGGACACGGAGCGAGGCGGTTTTTCATGATAGAGGATGGAGAATGATTTACTTCGCGATGGGGCGGCGGGTTGCGCTGCTTGATGGGGTTGGTTTCTCGGCGGGATCGAACTGCATCTCGAAACGCTCGAGGGGAGTTTCTTCGTTCTTCCACTCGTGGATGACGAGCCTGAAGTGGCCGTCGATGATCGCCCCGGGCCGGGGAAATCAGCGTCGCTGATGACGACGTGGCGAGCACCGGCGTCTGCACCATTAACCCCTGCGTCATGGGGGATACCCCATTCACTCGGCAGCGACAGGTCTGCCCGCTGTTGCCAAGCATCACTCGGGCAGCGCGTAGCTGACCCCATGGAATTTGAACGCACGACCCTCCGGCAACGCGCCAAAGTCGATGACGGTCTCCCGAGGAACCTTCGCAAAAGACTCGAGGGTGTCCTCGTGC